>NZ_JBNAGF010000003.1:0-441341 GCF_049801055.1 Primorskyibacter sp. S87
GCTTTGTTGCACAAATCCTGTGAGGATGGGACTTCCCCTTTCCCCGGACGGATTTAGCCTACGGCTTCTGTGACGGGAATGCCAAGAGCGGTATAGCGGTTGAGGACTGCGACACGGATTTGGATCTCTGCGACCTGCCGATCAAAGTCTCTCGCCATGAGACTTTGCCCCATCAGCTTCACACAGTGCATCTTGGTCTCGACACGGCTTCTTCGGTGGTATCCGCTCCATTGTCGCCAAATGGCGCGGCCCAAGTATCGTGAGGCGTTAACCGCTTCGTTCCGGGCGATGGCTCCGGCGCTGCTGGGTTTCCACGGCTTGGCGTTCTTACGCGGCGGAATGACAGCGTGGGCATTCCGGGCGGCAATCGCGTCATGGCATTTGCGCGTATCATAGGCCCCGTCGCCGGTTACTGATCCGATGTCCTGGTCGTTGGGGATCTGGTTCAGCAACTCAGGCAACATGGGCGCGTCACCGATGTTGCTGCTGGTAACCTCGACCGCTCGAACCTCCAACGTTTCCTCGTCGATCCCTATGTGTATCTTGCGCCAAATGCGTCGTTTGGGACCGCCATGCTTGCGTGCGTTCCATTCGCCTTCACCTTCAGCTTTGATGCCTGTGCTATCAACCAGAAGGTTCAGCGGGCCGGTACTGCCACGATACGACAGGTCCACGTTCAGCGTCCTCTGGCGGCGGCACAGCGTGCTGAAATCGGGAACTGCCCAGTCCAGCCCGACCAACTGCAACAAGCTTTCCACAAAGCCTGTCGTCTGTCGGAGCGGAAGGCCAAACAGCACCTTGATCGTCAGGCAGGTTTGGATCGCAGCATCACTAAAGCTGTGTCGCCGACCGCGCTTGCCGCTCGGTGGCGGAACCCAGACCATATCAGGGTCAAACCAAATCGACAGCGACCCGCGCCGTCTCAACGCCTCATTGTAAGATGACCAATTCCTGGTCTTGTATTTCGTGGGGGCCCAACTGCTCATGACGCACAGCTATCACGCTGGATTCACACAGTGAATCCCTCAACCGATTTGTGCAACAAAGCCCTGTTGCGATCAACTACGGTGTGGCTGGTTTGCAGTTTGACAAATCAGGAAAATTCGATTGGCTTGTGAAATCCGGGCAGGGAAGGCGCCAAATGGACAGAAACTTGATAATTCGACCATTGAAGCGGAGCGACCACGATGAATGGCGGCGGTTGTGGACGTCCTATCTGGATTTCTATGAAACCGCTGTAAGCGAAGAAGTGTATCAGGTTTCCTTTCAGCGATTGTTGTCCCATGAAATCGGAGAATATCGCTGTTTCATTGCTGAAATGGCAGGCAAGCCGGTGGGCTTGGCGCATTTTCTCTATCATCGGACCATGTGGTCGGTGGAGGATACGTGCTACTTGATGGACCTTTTTATAGATCCCGAAGTGCGTGGGAAAGGGATCGGGCGGGCGCTCATCGAAAAGGTCCACGAAACCGCAAAGCAGGATGGAGTTCCCGGGATCTATTGGGCAACGCAGGAATTCAACTACAAAGGCCGAATGCTATACGATCAGGTGGCCACGCGTACGCCCTTTATCATTTACGAAAAGAACGACTAGAGACCGGCTGGCACTCCCCTGACGAGCCGACGTTTTGAGCCTGCATTGGGTTGCTCGGCACCGTCAAAGCGCCCGTAGGGCCAACCAAAATGCATTCACTGCCGGGCTGAATCCTTCGTTCGTACGAGAGATCTTTCTAAGGTCGCGGCGGGTTCGGGGGTCGGATGGAACAAGGAAAACCAGATCATCCTGTCCCTCGTCAACGGCGCTGCGCGGCAGGATCGTTGCGCCCAGACCTGCCCGGACAAACGATAGCAATGCGGACGTGTTCCGGGCCTCGAGATTGCAGCTTTCGATTGCCCGATCGACAACCGGGTGAGAGACCAGCTTGCAAAGCGGATTGGCGATCAACGCCTCAAGCGCAAGTAGATCCCACGACAGGGCACTGCCCGCGTTCACGTGACTACGGATCCGTCCGTCTGGTTTACACGCGATGCCCAGATCATCCCTAAAAATGGTGATCCCCCCCGAATTGTCGTCAGACAATGCCGAAATTATTCCGATATCCGCTTCGTCCAGCATGACACGCCGACGCACCCGGTCGCTGTCGACATCACTGATTTCGAGGCGCACATCAGGCCGCTCGGCGCGAAACTCTGCAATGACGCCCGGCAGAACGGTCGCAACGGCCGAAGGAACTGCTGCAACGCGAACCGTGCCCGCCAGAGATGCAGCATGGCGGCGGATTGCGTCGAGACTGCGAGAGAATGCGTCAGTGGCGCGGCTGCTTTCATCGAGTACGAGTTGTCCTAACGGGCTGAGTTTGCTCTTGCGGTCAGTTTCGAACAACTGGGCACCGATGTCGTCTTCGAGTTGGGCCAGCATCATGGATATGGCTGAGGGCGTGCGGCCCAGTACTTCGGCTGCACCGGCCAAGCTTCCTTTTTCGGCAACCGTTCGAAAGACACGGAGCATCTCAAGCTTTATCAATATTTCAACTTTCCTGAAGTTATATTAAGTGCTTCAAGATTGCCTAAAGCAAATTCCCTCGTCTAGTAGTAAATTTAACAGAAGCGAGGCACCGATGACCGATATGAACGGTATTTATGTAGGGGGTCGCTGGCGCCAGGGCGCATCGACCATCGAAAACCGCAACCCTTCCGATTTGACCGACGTTATCGGGCAATTCGGGCAAGCCAGTGCGGCGGATCTTGACGAGGCACTGATCGTGGCCCGCAAGGCGCAAGCTGAATGGTGGGCGGCCGGGGTGCAGAAGCGGCACGACGTGCTGATGGCAATCGGCACCGAGTTGATGGCACGCTCCGCCGAGATCGGACGTCTGCTGTCCCGGGAAGAAGGCAAGCCGCTGGCCGAAGGAACCGGTGAAGTTTACCGCGCCGGTCAGTTCTTTACCTATTTTGCTGCTGAGGTCCTGCGTTTGCATGGCGACCTCGCAGAAAGCGTGCGGCCGGGTATCGAAATTGACGTGCGGCGTGAACCGGTTGGAACGGTCGCAATCATTAGCCCTTGGAACTTCCCGGTGGCCACCCCGGCGTGGAAGATTGCCCCGGCGCTGGCCTTTGGGAATGCGGTTGTCTGGAAGCCGGCAAACGCCACCCCGGCCTCTGCCGTTGCCCTGACCGAGATCATCTCCCGGCAGGATATCCCCGTAGGACTGTTCAACTTGGTAACCGGCCCTGGAGCTGAAGTCGGCCAACGTTTGGTTGAAAGCACCGCTGTAGACGCGATCAGTTTCACCGGGTCGGTTCCGGTCGGGCGCGGTGTCGCGGCTTCGGCAATTTCGACGATGCCGAAACTGCAGATGGAAATGGGATCAAAGAACCCGTTTCTTGTTATGGATGATGCGGATCTTGATCTCGCCGTCGCGCATGTTACCAACGCCGCCTTTGGTGGAACTGGCCAAAAATGCACGGCGGCTTCACGGGTCATCGTCCATGAGCGGATCCATGACGTTTTTGTCGAACGTTTGGTGGCTTCTGCGCAAGGTCTTCGCGTGGGACATGCGCTGGAGGATGGCACGCAGATCGGGCCCGTGGTCAGCCAGAGCCAATTGGACAAAAACCTTGAATATATCCGGATCGGTCAGGAGGAAGGTGCAGAGTTGCTCTGTGGTGGTCAACGGCTGGAAAGGCCAACCGACGGATTTTACATGGCGCCGGCTGTGTTTGCCGGAACCAGCAATGACATGCGCATCAACCGCGAAGAAATGTTTGCACCCGTCACTTGCGTTATCAAGGCCGGTGGATATGAAGAGGCTCTTTCGGTCGCCAATGACAGCGAGTTTGGCCTAACTGCTGGAATCATGACGCGTTCACTGGCACGGGCATCGCACTTCCGCGCTAACATGCGGGCGGGATGCGTAATGGTGAACTTGCCAACCGCAGGAACGGACTATCACGTGCCGTTTGGCGGTCGTGGCGCATCTTCTTATGGGCCCCGGGAGCAAGGCAGCTACGCCGCCGAGTTCTATACCACGGTCAAAACCGCATATGTCGCAGCGGGAGCACCGGAATGAGCGTCCTGATCGATGGCCTGCAATACGCAAACTGGTCCGAACAGATCTTTCGGCAGTTGAAGGAAGGCGGCGTTGACGCCGTGCATGCCACGATCACCTACCACGAGACGTTTCGCGAAACTGTCCTGAATATTGAACAGTGGAACCGTTGGTTCGAAGCCTACCCTGACCTGATTTTTCAGGGCTCGACGGCAGCTGATGTCAAACTGGCGCAAGAGACAGGGCGCACGGCCATTTTCTTCGGGTCGCAAAACCCGTCCTGCATGGAGGACGACATCGGCCTGGTCGAAGTTTTGCACAAACTCGGACTCCGGTTCATGCAGTTGACTTACAACAACCAGTCTTTGCTGGCGACAGGTTGCTACGAAGCCGAAGACAGCGGTTTGACCCGGATGGGCCGCGAAGTGGTGGCAGAGATGAACCGCGTCGGGCTGGTTGTGGATATGAGCCATTCTGGCGAGCGATCGACGCTGGAAGCTATTGAACACTCGGCGCGACCGATTGCTATCACCCATGCCAATCCGGCCAGCTGGCACCCGGCCCTGAGAAACAAGTCTGACACTGTGCTCAGAGCATTGGCGGAAACCGGTGGAATGCTCGGCTTTTCGATTTACCCTCATCACCTCAAGGGAGGTGGCGACTGCGCGCTCGAGGATTTCTGTTCGATGATTGCTCGCATGATTGACGTTATGGGGCCGGACCATATCGGGATCGGCACCGATCTCTGTCAGGAGCAGCCGGATAGTGTCGTAGACTGGATGCGTATGGGACGCTGGACAAAACGCATGGACTACGGCGAAGGCAGCGCCGCCGCGCCGGGCTTTCCTCCGATGCCGTCGTGGTTTTCGGACAATCGCGATTTCGGTAATATTTCCAGTGGACTTCGTGCCGTGGGCCTGAGTGACGACGAGGTTGGCCGGGTTATGGGCGGAAATTGGCTCCGATTTTTTGAGGAAAGCTTCGGAGCGCAGGCCGCCGGCACTAAGGTGGATACACGCGTGGCCCAATAGCCAACAAGGGGATCGTCATGTCAGCACTGCCGGAGCCCGATGATGTCGCCCGTTTCAGGCGCTCTCCGGATGTCGTGATGCGCCTGTCCCGGATGGGATCTGCACATCCCACTCGCCTTTCGTTTTTGCGCTCCCTGATGCGGCGCATTCAGCGGGAACAGTGGCAGTTCGATCGCCCGGTCTGGGACGTGAATGAAAATGGAGTAGGCCGTGCAGTTTACCGCGCCAAAGGGCCGGATGGAACTTACTCACTGGTTGCCTTTTCGCATGACTTACCCGCTGCCATGCGAACCGACAGGGTTATCGCCACCGCTTGGGATGCAACTTTTGCGCTGTTCGATGGTGAGCCTACCGAGGCAGATCTTGACCGTTTGGAAGCCAATGTTCCCCTACAGGAAGCAGGCAGGATCAGCCCCCGCGAACTTTGCCTGAGCCGCGCCAACCGGTCAGTTCGGTTGTTTGCACATGTTGTGGATCGCCTATCCTCGGGAAAGCAGCCTGACCGGAAAGAGGTCGAGGCCGTCGGATATCTGATGCGCACAACTGCCGTTTATGGATCTGGCAAGTTCGGTGCCGCCGATCGCGACCAAATTGCCAATCGGCCCGAGCTGTCTGCGCCATTTCAGGCAGAAATGCTTCTGGTCTGGTTGGTCCGGGATTTCACGGTAGATATTGTGGAACATCTTGCGGCTGCCCGTGGAGGGTCGGATGCCGTGCGGCTGGATCCAGAGATCAAGCGCGGATTGGGCGTCGGAAATTCGACGGGGTTGGGCATGGCTCCGTTTATCGTGCGTCACCCGGTTTTGCTGAACAATTGGATGTTTGCTCGCGAAGAGGCACTTGCCCGCGTCCGGTCACTGAAACGGGCAACCCCAGAGGCCATATCAAAACTGCGGGCTGCTCTCGAAGCCGCACATGAAAACGCGGCACATTGGCATTCGGAACATCCTATACAGACCGTTAAACTCGCCGATCTCAACGCCGATCTCGACAAGATTTCAGCACAGTTAGAGAATTGGTCCGGCCCCAGCACGCACCCTTGGGACGCGCTTTGGACATGGGGAGAGCAAACCCTTTCTCTGGAAGGTCAGGAAGTACTGTTGTCATTGCTTTTGGAACCGCACGGGGATCTCGTCGATGGGCTTGCCGATTGCATGTATGCAGACGAAGCAGCGAATTTCCCGATCGACGGAACGATGACTGTGGGTGAGATGAAGGCTTTGCTGGAAAGGAACTTTGCCTGGGCGCTGGGCATGGATTTCGAGCAACCGCGAAACGTTGCAAGATTCTGGTATGTTTCCGAGGAGAAACTCGAACCGCGTCTGGGAAACCGGCAGGACGACGCCGGCGCTGAACTAGAGCAACCTCTGGGAATTGCATGGTTGGCAAAGGATCTGCACGACGCTTTGAATGAGGTGGATGAGCAACTAACGCTGGCAGAGTTTCTGCTGTCGAACCCCGACCACCGCCTGATGGCTCGCCGGGCTCAGGTCAGTTTGCGCCACCCGTATTCGGAAGTTCGCGACAACCTTCTCGGCCACGAGATGCTGCCGATCGATCTCATGCGCTGCAAGCTCGCCTTTTTTGGTGCCAGCAGGTTTGATCCCCGGTCAGATAAATGGGTCAGGATAAGCCTGTTTCAGGATTTGCCCTACCCATCCGAGATAAGCCGAGATCATTCGTTATGATGCGTGAAAAGAACGACCCGACTCGTGCCGGTTTCACTCCGGTTTCGGTACCAAATGCGAAGCTTTCTGGTAACGAGATCGACGCGATATGCCAGAAGGCAGCTCGGGGCGCCGGGTTCAGCTGGGGGTTGGCCGAAGAATCAGGGTTTGCCGCGCGCTGGCTATGCATGCGGGGCATTGACGGGTGCGGTTCGCTGCTGGCTCGTCTGGATTTTGAAACCGGGATTAGCCGCAGCATGGAACTAAAAGACGGAGAGATCCAATCGTTGGACGCTTCGCCGCTTTGCCCGATAGCTACGGGCGCAGCTCTCTCGGACTTTGCCGGTTCTCAGAAAAAATGCACCAAAGCCGGTCCGGTTTTTCTGCCTGTTCTGGTCCTGCCGTTTGCTCACCAGATTGCCCGCGTTGCTGGCGGCACCGTTGGGCTGGAGTGGCAGCAAGGTAAGGTCACGGTCTCCGAAACCGGACAGATTAACGGCGCGCTGGACAGGCTTTTTTTGACCAAAATCGCAGATATTGGCATTTCGCCGGTTGCCGGGGTTATTGATGGAAGCGCAGGTGAGCACGCGCCTGTCAGCGCCTCGAAAGACACGCTCGAACAGCTGAACACCTATGCGTCGCGAACCTATGTGCCAGCCTCGGCAGCGTCACGCGCAGATGCCGGTTCGGCTGGTGGCGACAATGACTAGTTGGCCCGCGAAAACTTGCGTTGGGCCTATGGACGATCCAAAGGAGTGACCCTCGATGCAAGTTGCTGTTGAAGACATCGAACGCAAGAGCGCCGATGCCCTGATGGCGCACGGCGCCGGGCCTTGGCAGGCGGCCGAGGTGGCAAGGGCCGTGGCCCGTGCAGAAGAGACCGGCAACATCATATGTGGGCTATACTATCTGGAAAGCTACTGTGTGCAGCTTGCCTCCGGGCGGGTGAATGGCACGGTCGAGCCTGTGGTCAATGCATCGCGTGCGGGCGCCGTGGCCGTCGATGCAGGTCTTGGGTTTGCACAACCTGCTTTTGCACGGGCGCTGCCCAAGGCCGTCGAAGCTGCGCGGGCATGCGGTATCGCCTCGTTGTCCGTCTGTCATTCACACACCTGCACGTCGCTCGGCTTTTTTACCGAACAGATCGCCGCCAAAGGGTTGATCGGTATCGGGTTCACGAATGCGTCGGCTATCGTGGCCGGACCCGGTGGCCGGAAACGTGTCGTTGGGACCAACCCGATTGCGTTCACTTTGCCAGGTGAGGACGGGCCGGCAATGCACGCTGATTTTTCGACGGCGGCAGTGGCTTTGGGCAAGATCACAATGGCAAAGGCTGCGGGAGAAAGCATTCCACTGGGTTGGGCCGTTGACAGCGAAGGCCGTCCAACCACCGACCCGGATGCTGCGCTTCAGGGGTCGTTGGTCAGTGCGGCGGACTACAAAGGTTGGGCCTTGGGTCTTTTGGTCGAGTTTCTTGCGGCTGGCCTGACCGGTTCCGTCAACTCCGTTGACGTAATGGGGCTGAAACTGCGCGACGGACTGCCTCACGATCTTGGCCAGTTCTACATTCTGATTGATCCGGCAGGCCATGCGAATGCATTGGCCGACAGGATTGGCCGTGTGGCATCCGAGATTTCCGATGATGCCCCGGTTCGAATTCCGGGGTCCCGCAGCAAAGCGAGGCAGCAGATAACGGTGGACGCAGATCTGTGGGCAAAAGTCGGCGCATTGGCCGCGGGTTCATCAAGCTAAGCCCGACGCATCCGGAAGGTAAAGAAAATCTGAAATTAGTTTCAGAAGTTTCTGTTTGAGTGAAGTGCAGCCGCTGCTTACGCTGAGGCGAACGAGAGTTTGCCGCGCCGCTTTACCGACGCTCGTGGTTGACGGTGCGACTGAACGTGACAATGGGGAGGAAGACCATGAAATCACTCGTAACCGCCGGAGTTTTCGCTTTGGCATCAGGAATCGGACTTGGAATTCCCGCAGCAGCGCAAGCAGACTGTGGCGAAGTATCGATCACCGAAATGAACTGGGCGTCGTCCCAGATCATCACCGAAGTCTCGAAGTTCCTGATGGAACAGGGCTATGGCTGCACGGTGGAAAAGGTTCCATCTGCGACCACTACATCGGTTGCGTCGCTGGCTGAAAACGGTGAGCCGGATATCGTCACCGAGCTCTGGCTGAACTCGACCGGTGATGTTTATGCCAAGCTGGAAGCCGAAGGCAAGGTGTCACGCCTTGCCGACGTGTTCAATCCCGGTGGCGTCGAAGGATGGTGGGTTCCGAAATACCTCGCCGACGCACATCCCGAACTGACCACGATCGAAGGTATCCTTGCCAATCCCGATCTGGTTGGCGGCCGCTTCAACAATTGCCCCGACGGGTGGGGTTGCCGGATTGTAAACGACAATCTGATCACCGCGCTGGGCATGCGCGACGGCATCGAGATCTTCGATCACGGATCGGGCGAAACGCTGGCAACCTCGATTGCTGCAGCCTACGAGAACAAGGAACCCTGGTTCGGGTACTACTGGGGTCCTACTGCGGTTCTGGGCAAGTATGAAATGACCAAGGTCGAGATCGGAAGCATCGACACTGATGTCCACGCAATGAACTCGAACAAGGACAATGCCAATCCGGGTGTATCCGATTTCCCGCCGGCACCCGTTCTGACGGTTGCTACGGCCGCTCTGACCGATCGTGAACCCGAGGTTGCGGAGCTCATGGGCAAGGTCAGCTTTGAAATCGGGCTGCTGAGCTCACTGTTGGCATGGCAGGAAGAAAACAGTGCCTCGGCCGAAGAAGCAGCTGTGTATTTCCTCACTACTCAATCTGGTGTCTGGTCCCAGTGGGTGAACGATGGAGCGCGCGAGAACCTCAAGGCGTTCATCAAGTAAACCCGTATGTTAAGCCAGGTGGCTCCGAACAGTGAGCCACCGCCTGAACATGCGACAGAATTCCGGTCCGGGGCGGGAGAGATTCCGCCCCGAACTGTCAGAAAAGGGGATCGACGATGGCCACCTACGACTTTGTTTTTGATGGCCTCGGGTTGCGCGACTGGTGCGATGCGGGTGCTGAAAGTGACGCTCCGCTGTCAATGGCGGACCTGCTGGCAAAGGGCGGGGCAGGTGAGGAAGTGTCGCTTTGGACACTACCGTTCCCGTCGCTGGATGCTCTGAACGAGGCTTGCGGTCGCATCCCCCAGTCCCGCGATCTGAGCAAGGGTGTCGAAAACGGGTTCCTTGCGATCAAGGATGCTTTGCGCGTTGTGCTTGATCCGATCACCCAGCCCTTGTCCTGGATACTCGATTTTGCGCTGGCGGTTGCCGAAGGAACTCCTTGGTGGATCATGTTCCCGGTATTGCTGGCGGTTGTGTATCTTGCCTCGAAATCGGTCCGGCTTGTGTTTCTCGTCCTTGCCTGCCTGGGTTTCCTGGCATTCATCGACCATTATGACTATGCCATGCAGACGCTGGCGATCATATTCGTTTGCGCCTTCCTATGTGTCCTGCTGGGTGTCCCCATAGGCATTGCCATGTCACGCAGTGACCGGCTCCAGAAGGCGGTGATACCTGTTCTGGACATGCTTCAGACACTGCCACCTTTTGTCTATCTTATTCCGCTGATCTTCCTGTTCTCGGTGACAGAACCAAAGCTCTACGGAATTGCCATCATCCTCTATGCGATTGTTCCGGTGATCCGACTGACCGATCTCGGGATACGGCTGGTGGATCAGGATGTAATCGAAGCCGCGGATTCCTTTGGTATGACGGATCGGCAAAAACTGTTTGGTGTGCAGATCCCACTGGCTCTGCCCAACATCATGGCCGGTGTGAACCAGACAATCATGATGAGCCTCGCGATGGTCGTGATTGCGTCGCTCGTCTCTGCGCCGGGTTTGGGTGTGCTGGTTCTGCGCGGAATTCGCAATCTTGAACTCGGCGTAGGCCTGATTTCCGGGCTGGGCATCGTGCTTCTCGCGATCATTCTGGACCGGGTGACAAAGGCAGCACTGGACCGCGTGAACGCGGCTCAGAAGCACTAGAAGGAGCAGGGACGTGACCGGCAAGATCAAGATCTCGATCCGCAATCTCTATAAGTTGTTCGGCGCCAATCCCAGCGCCGCACTGGAACATGTACTGGCAGGTGCCGGAAAGGCGGACCTGCTGAACCAGCACGGGCACGTGCTGGGCCTGAAAGACATAAACGTCGATATGCGCGAAGGCGAAATCACCGTCATCATGGGGCTGTCCGGGTCTGGGAAGTCGACTCTGATTCGTCATTTGAACCGCCTGATCGAGCCAACTTCTGGCCGGATCGAAGTCGATGGAAACGACGTGCTTGCCTATGACGAGGAACAGCTTCGCAACTTGCGTCGCGAAGTCATGTCGATGGTTTTTCAGAAATTCGCACTGCTGCCGCACCGCACAGTCGCCGAAAATGCGGGAACCACGCTCAAGGTCCGTGGCGTCAGGCACAGTGAATACCTGGCCGAAGCGCACAAGTGGCTTGAGCGCGTAGGGCTCAAGGGGTTCGATGGCCACTACCCGCATCAATTGTCCGGCGGAATGCAGCAACGCGTTGGAATTGCACGGGCGCTGACGTCAAACTCGCCCATCATGCTGATGGACGAAGCGTTTTCAGCGCTTGATCCGTTAATCCGAACTGACATGCAGGACCTTCTGTTGGAATTGCAGACCGAGCTGCACAAGACGATCGTCTTCATCACCCATGATCTGGACGAGGCCCTGAAGCTGGCTGACCATCTCGTCATTCTGAAAGATGGTGAGGTTGTTCAGCAGGGTGAGCCGCAACATATCCTTTTGAACCCGAACGACCCCTACATCGAAGACTTCGTAAGCGATATCAACCGAGCCCGCGTCCTGCGGGTGCGTTCGATCATGACTCCGCTTGAGGGCGGAGTCGTTCCGCCGGATGCGCACGGCGAAGTTGGCATTAACGATACCCTTGAGAGTATGATTGCCAAGTCTGGTGGGGATACGTCTCATTCCTATGTCGTCTTGCGCGATGGTGCGCCGGTCGGGACGCTGGAAATGACCAACCTCGTGAAGGCTCTGGTCCCCCGGGTGGCGTCGGAAGCAGGCGCCCGAAACTTCTGAGCAGGAGCCATCACCCATAGCGGGGCAAGGGCGCTGCTACGGACCAGACCTATCCGATTGGAGATTTGGGTGAACGGGATGGTCTTTTTCCGCTCAGGACCTGTCGCTCTGTTCGAGGTGTATTTCCCGGTCCGATTTGTCACCGGCTTGCCGCGTATAGGAATCGTTTGTCGCAAACTCAGTATCTTAGGTGCCGGTCGCATACTAAGCTGAGACAGGCTTGGTATGGGGTGACAGAATGGCTGGAACAATACTGGACGAGGCAATTTCCAGAACGTCTGAACTTCAGGCGCGGCTGAGGGATCAAGGAATTGCTCATGCCGTTTTCACATCAGAAAGCTCAATTGCCTATCTCGCAGGGTTCTGGGGTTATCTCGGGATAGAATTTGGCCGGCCCACCATGCTTGTCGTTCCGGCAGACGCAGCCCCCATCGTCATCACGCCTTTGATGGAAAGTGAGATGGTCGCCGAGATGACTTGGATCGAAGACGTTCGGACATGGGAGGATGCGGGTCAGAAGAGTTGGGGGCGGGCTCTTGCCGGCACTTTGCCCGAGAACCCGGCCGAGATATGGGTGGAGTGTTCAGAGTTGCCGCCGATCGTCCGCAACTTTCTGGATGACCGCTACCCCGCCTCTTTGCTCAAAGACGTTTGCCCGGTTCTGGGCGCACAGCGCATGATCAAATCTCCGCTGGAAGTCACCATTATGAAACAGGCGGGGAAAATCGCGGGCGCGATGATGGCCGCAGCCCACGGCTCCCTCCGGGAGGGGGTACGTGAATACGAGAGTGCGCTGGCCGTAATCGATGCGGGAACCCGAGCTGCCGCCGATTTTCTGACGGACAAAGGCTGGGAGCGGTTCGTTTCGCCGTTGATCCACAATTTGCAGATCCTGCAAAGCGGCAAGGATGTCTCGATGGTGCACCGTCGCGCATCCGTCAAACCTTATGAGCGTTTCGACCCGGTCTATTTCTGTTTCTGCAACATGGCCCAGTTCCAACAATACAAGCTGGGCTTCGACCGAATGTTTCACGTTGGTGCCGTGACGGACGAAGCCGCACGGGTCCAACAGGCCGCCATTGACGCGCAACAGGCTGCCATTGCCGCGATCCGCCCGGGGATAGAAGCACAGGACATCGCGGCCGCCGCCAACGAGGTTTATGCAGAAAGAGGTTACCAAACCGGGTATCGGACAGGCCGTTCCATCGGAATGGCCTATCTTGAAGCGCCTGAGTTAAAAGCAGGGGACACCACCGTCCTGAAGCCCGGCATGACATTTGCAGTGGATGGTGGGATTTCTGTCGACGGGGTGACCGCAGGGCGTATCGGAGACAGTATTGTTGTGACCGAAACAGGCTGTGAGTATCTGACCGACTACCCGCGTGAATTGATGGTTACGGAGGCATAAGCGGTGAACAGGTTCCGGCTGTCAGTCGCTCAATCGCCGGCCGGTCTGAAAACATCCTCGGACCGGTTGGGCTGGCTTCGCGCAAAATTGCCGGGTATCGCTGCAAACAAGGCGGACCTGGTTCTTCTGCCCGAGCTGTTTGCTTGCGGCTACAACATCGGTGATGAAGTTGAGCGCTGCGCGGAACATCTGGATGGTCCCAGTTTTGCGGCAATCTCGAACTTGGCGCGCGAATTTGGCGTCGCGATCCACTACGGGTTTGCCGAACGAGCGAAAGAGGGGATTTTCAACTCGGCAGTTTGTGCATCTCCGACCGGACAGTTGCTGGGCCATCAGCGAAAGCTGGCAATTCCTCCGGGGTTCGAGCGGTCGTATTTTACACCAGGAACTGGATGTAATCTGTTTGACTATGGCGGACTGAGAATTGCGACCCTGATTTGTTACGATGCTGAGTTTCCCGAGACCGTCCGCCATGTGACCGAGCTTGGTGCGGAACTGGTACTTGTGCCAACGGCTCTCGGTTCCCAATGGTCATGGGTGGCGCACAGTTTGATTCCGTCCCGCGCTTATGAGAACGGCGTATATCTGGCCTATGCAAACTCTGTGGGTGAGCAAGGCGATACGGAGTTTCTGGGGGCCAGTGTCATATCGGCACCTGATGGTATCGAACTGGCACGGGCCGGTCGTGACCCGGAAATCATCCACGCCGAGCTGGACAAGGCGCGACTGGTCGCGGCGCGTCGTCGTTTGCCCTATCTCGAAGACCTTCGTGAAATCAGGTTTTGATTTCGGAATGCGCGACCGACGTACCCGGAAGACGTTGTGCACCTATCCGTTTCAATCAGAACCGAGAAGGCGCCGAACGCTTCCAATCTGACTATGTGTGGAGAATGGTGGGTGATGAGAGACTCGAACTCCCGACATCTTCGGTGTAAACGAAGCGCTCTACCAACTGAGCTAATCACCCTTGCCGGACGCATTTAGCCAAGACTTTCCGACCCTGCAAGGGGGGGCAGCAAATATTCTGAGTCAATTGGTGGTAAGACGCTGATCTGTATCCAAGCGCTTTCGGCGGTGACGAGGTTGCTTTCGCAATCCGGCCTGCTCTGCAAAAAAGGCTGAGCCGGACCAAGCTGCGATGCCCGTCCGGCTCATAATCAGGCGTCAGAACGTTCAGATATCGAATTTCACGCCTTGCGCAAGCGGCAACTCGTCAGAGTAGTTGATCGTGTTGGTTTGCCGGCGCATGTAGCTTTTCCATGCATCCGAGCCGCTTTCACGCCCACCGCCGGTTTCCTTTTCTCCGCCAAACGCACCGCCGATTTCGGCGCCTGATGGGCCAATGTTGACGTTGGCGATGCCACAATCTGACCCGGCCGCCGACAGAAACTGCTCAGCCTCGCGCATGTTGAGCGTGAAAACGCAGGAACTGAGGCCTTGCGGAACACCATTCTGGATCGCCAGTGCATCCGCAAAGTCATCATATCCCATCACATAAAGAATGGGTGCAAAGGTCTCGGTCTTAACGGTGGCCGTCTGATTGGGCATCTCCACGATGGCCGGTTCCATGTAGACGCCTGATGGGACGCCTTCGGTTACGCGCTTGCCCCCGAACACGAGACCGCCCTCAGCTTTGGCAGCTTCCAGTGCAGCGGTCATTGCCGCTCCGGCTGCCTCATCCACCAGTGGTCCGACAAGTGTACCCTCTTGAAGGGGATTGCCAATTGGCAGTCCCGCATAGGCGGAGCGAAGCCGCGCAACGAGATCATCGCGGATTGAGTTATGCACGATCAGACGGCGCAGACTGGTGCAACGTTGACCTGCGGTTCCGACGGCAGAAAACACGATCGCTCGCACTGCCATTTCCAGATCCGCGGAGGGGCCCACGATCATTGCGTTGTTCCCGCCAAGTTCCAGAATGCACTTGCCGAACCGTTCTGCCACGACAGGTGCAACAGCGCGCCCCATCCGGGTCGACCCGGTCGCCGAAATGATCGGGACCGTCTCGCTCTGCACCAGTGCTTCGCCCAGATCGGCTTGACCGATCACGGTTTGCAGCAGGCCGTCCGGAGCATCACCGAAACGTTCCGCCGCCCTAAAGAAGATCTTGTGACAGGCGAGAGCTGTGAGTGGTGACTTTTCGGATGGTTTCCAGATTACCGGGTCACCGCACACGAGTGCCAGCGCAGCGTTCCAAGACCATACGGCAACGGGAAAATTGAAGGCGGTGATGACGCCAATCGGGCCAGCCGGGTGCCATGTCTCCATCATTCGATGCCCAGGGCGTTCGCTGGCGATGGTGAGGCCATAGAGCTGACGGGAAAGGCCGACGGCGAAATCGCAGATATCGATCATCTCCTGCACTTCGCCAAGGCCCTCGGACGTGATCTTGCCTGCTTCCCAGCTGACCAGCGCGCCAAGTTCATCCTTGGCTGCTCGCAGTTCCTCGCCCAGAAGGCGGATCAGTTCTCCGCGCCTTGGGGCCGGAACCGTTCGCCATTCCCTGAAAGCCTTTGTTGCGCGGTCAAAGACATCGCCCATCTTTGAAACAGGGGTTTCGTGCACGTTGCCGAGCAGGGATCCGTCGATGGGTGAGTGAACCGTCAATGTGCCGCCGGTCAGTTCTGCGGCAGAGAATCCCAGTTTGGCAAGGGTGGTATCGGGGGTCATGACAACATCTTTCATGTCTCAGGCTGCCTTATTCTGTTGGGTAACATCGCCCGCCCGGTATAGGCGGCCGAATTCTGTTTCGAGGAAATCTGCTAGCTTGACCTGCTCCTGGCGGACAAAGCCCTGACTCGGCAGCGCGGCTGAGCGCATCAGATCAACCACACCAAGGATGCCCGCGGCAGTCGTGACCTGGATAGCGCTCCAGACCTGTCCATCAATCACTCGCGAGAGCGACTTGTTGATATGGCTCTTTTCTCGCAGTTCACCGCCGATCATGCCCTTGGCGGTGCAGTAAACCAGCACGACATCCTGATCCGTGCGCGGCAGGGCTGTTTCGAACACATCCTTCAGAAGGTCGCGTCGACGCTCAAGCCCAAGGTCGTTGAGCAGCATCTTCAGAATGTCACGATGGCCGGGATACCTGATCGTGCGATAAGATACCGCGCGCGCCTTGCCCTCAAGCGTTTCCGGCAAGGTGCCAAGGCCGCCTGACGTGTTGAAACACTCGTATTCCACACCGTCATGTCCAAGGATTTCATAGTCTTCCAACGGCGCGGTCTTTACACGTTCGCCGTTCACGATGGCGTCGCAGGGATTGCAATACTCGTTGATCAAACCGTCGGTCGACCAGGTCAGATTGTATTTCATAGCGTTTGTCGGGTAGAGCGGCAGCGCTCCCACTCGCATGTGCAAACTGTCCAGCGTATCGAACTCGGCGGCCAGAGCTGCGCCGGAAATGCCGACGAAACCCGGGGCAAGCCCGCATTGCGGCATGAAGGCAGTATTGCTGTTTCGGGCCAGTTCCCGGACCGCGTTTGTGGCCGCTACGTCTTCGGTCAGATCAAAGTAATGGGCGCCTGCCTTTTTGGCTGCTGTCGCAATTGCCGGGGTCAGGAAGAATGGTGCCGCAGACAAAACGGCGTCAAACTCCTCAAGTGCTTTGGCTAACCCGGCGTCGTCTCGCGCGTCAATTTGCTTGGTGGCAATTCCCATTCGGTTAATCACGCCGAGTGCGGCCAAATCGTGATCGGCCACGGTCACGCTGTAGTTCGGTGAAATCTTCAACAGTGTCGCGATCATCTGCCCGATTTTCCCGGCGCCGATGACACAGATGTTCCAGCTCGTCATGCCTCTCTCCTTTTCTATCGCAAGGATGAGTGGCGAAGCTGTCGAATCGAAGGATGATTTTTGCCGAATAGCTAAATGTTTTCGGCAAAACGAATATAGATTTCGGCAAACTGCCGGATTTAAAGAGGAGTGTCTCTCTTTCGATCAATCCGGCTGCCGAAAACCACTGATGTGTTTGTGCGTATCACACCGGGGATTTGGCCAATCTCGTCGACAAGAAGATCGAGGTCTTCTATTTGCGGGGCCTCGGCGCTGATGCACAAATCATACTCTCCGTTGATCGACAGGCATTTTCGGATCTCGGGGTAGGATTCCAGCCGGGAAATCACCTTTTTCGTTTCCTTTTGCTGCACTTCCAACAAGATCAGGACCTGCACGCGCGGAGCATCGGGCCGGGCATTCAGAATTACGGTGTATCCGTCGATTATGCCGTCGCGCTCCATTCGGGATATGCGCTCCTGAACCGTCGTGCGGGCCAAGCCCAAGGTGGCGGCAATTCTGGTCGCGGATTCCCGGGCATTGGCTTGAAGGAGGGAAATGATCTTTCTATCTGTCTCGTCCCTCATCTCCCAGTCCTGTGCTGCTCAAAAAAAACTGTCACTGGGGCATTGTCGCCACCTGCATAGTGTCGGTTTTTTGCCCACCAGTGTCACGGAGAATTCTAGGCGGGCCCGAAACGACTAGCTGATCCTAGCTCCTTGCGGATTGTTCCGCTTGAGCTGCGGTGACAGCAATCATGTGGAGAATATCCTCTGAGCTGCATCCTCTCGAAAGGTCATTCGCGGGTTGGGCAAGGCCCTGTAGGATCGGGCCGATCGCTACGGCACCGCCGACCCGTTGTGCGATCTTGTAGGCGATATTGCCGCTTTCTAGATTGGGAAATACAAAGATGTTCGCGTCACCGCCTAGCGGTGAGTCACTGGCCTTGGAGGCGGCCACATCCGGAACGAAAGCCGCGTCGAATTGCAATTCTCCATCAATCAGCAAATCCGGGTTTGCCGTCTTGGCCTTCTCGGTCGCAGTTACCACTTTGCTCACGGCGTCGTGGCTGGCACTGCCTCGTGTCGAAAATGAAAGCATCGCCACCCTTGGGATCTCCCCAGTAAGGGTCGCAAAGGATTGAGCAGAAGCAAGCGCGATCTGTGCCATTTCGTCGGCTGTCGGATCAACGACTAACCCGCTGTCGGCAAAGATATATGCACCCTTCTTTTCGTGATGGGACTGGCAGAACAACATCAGAAAGAAACTGGAAACCAGAGGCGACCCGGGTTGCGGACCGATTACCTGAAGCGCCGTTCGCACAATATTTGCCGTTGTAGCAACCGCGCCCCCGACCGTTCCATCGGCATAGCCCGCTTTTACCAGCAGGGCGGCAAAGACATGTGGTTGCGAAATGGCCGCCTGCGCTTCTTTGGTGGTGACACCTTTGTGCTTGCGCAACTGACAATAGAGCTCTGCCAATTCGCTGCGGATTGAGGAGGATTGCGGGTCGTGGATCTCGATACCCTCGTCCGGGGCAAGGTCGAGCTGGCCGAACTGCCGCTTGATCCGGTCTTCGGATCCGATCAGGGCGATCTGAGCTATTCCGCGATCCCGCGCCACAATGGCTGCGGCAATGGCGCGGGGATCTTCGCCTTCGGACAGCACGATCTTCTTCTGTGACCGGGCAGCATTCCGAAGCAGCATCTCCAGAGGCTTCATGGCAGATCCTTTGAACCAAAGGGCAGCGCCGCGATCAGATGATCGCGCCTGCCAGCCTACAGTTGGGCCAAGATAGCCCCTAGCCTGTAGGGCCAGTGGTGTCGTGTCTCTATGTCCAAATTTCGAATGTTGCGGTGTCAGCGCTGTCCGATCGCTACGGAGATCGACCAGGTGCCGGACAAAAGGCACCAAATGCACTGTTTGGCGGCTTGCCAGTTGTCTGCTGGCTGACTTACCGTTGGAGACCGCGCCGCGGCAGAATGCTGGAGAACCCGGAATGCAAACCGAATCCGAGACCCGCTTTAGGGCTTACCGGGAGACCCGGAGATTTGCCAATCTCGACGGTCTTCGGTTCATTTGCATTACCATGGTGATGTGGCACCACGCACAGCCAATAGAAAAAGGCGCGGTCCGGTTTCTGGATCTCGGTTTTCTGGGGGTCGACTTCTTTTTCGTGCTGAGCGGTTTTCTGATCACGACGCTTCTATTGCGCGAGGTGGATCAATACGGGCGATTCTCGCTGAAAAATTTTTACATCCGCAGGGCTCTCAGGATTGTCCCGGTCTACTTCTTCGTCGTGAGCTGCGTGTCATTGTATTACATAGTTTTAGACGGGCAGAGCGAACTGGCAAAACTGGTTCCGTATTACTTTCTCTTTCTGTCGAACTTCCTGGTCGATCATATTCCGCTGCTCTCAATAACTTGGTCCTTGTCGGTGGAAGAGCAGTACTATCTGCTCTGGCCGCTTTTGCTGTTGCTGCTGCCGGTTCGGGTGTTGCTGCCCGTCGGAATCGCGCTGGTAATCGTGAATGTAGCAGGAGGACTTGGTCTGTTCGGGCGGGATCCACCAGTGCTCGGACCTCTACGTTTTGCGCTGCCCAATGCGACTTATGCCCCTATTATTCTTGGATCTTTATTGGCGTTGTTGATGAATCGGGAGCGTGGATTTGCCGTTCTGTTCCGACTGCTCGGGCGAAGATGGACAGCCTTGGCCGGGTTCGCGGTGCTCTTGATCCTCTTTCAGATCGTGCCTGAGGATATCAGAGGGCTTCCAAACCTCGCCATTCATCTGACGATGACGTCCACGCTGGCCGCATTGGTTCTGCGCGAAGACAATACCCTTTTGGGCTTTCTGCAGAACTCCGTGTTGGCGCGGATCGGGGCTATCAGCTATGGCATCTACCTTTACCATCTGATCGGGTTGGATATCGTCAACCGCGTGTTTGCGAAACTGGGCGCAGAAAATCTCTGGATCGTGTTTTTTGTCTACTACGCGGTGTCGGTGGCAATCGCAGAGTTCAGCTTCCGAACCCTCGAAGCCTATTTCCAGAACCTGCGGCCCAAGTTCTTGCGGAGCCCTTCCTCGCGCAAAGTCGACCCAAAAACCGGCACGGCGAAGAGTTGGCCTAGCGACCCAAAAACCGACTACTGATATCGGGTTCATGCGTCCAAGTCGGTCTGCAATCTTCTGGATCGTCTTCGGCAGGGCGTAGGAAAGGAATCATCGCCGAATTTGGTAACCCGGCCCAATCGTGGATATGTCTTCCGAGGGATTCTCTGACACAATCGATCCGCCTTTGGGTGGATTGTTCGGGTATCGACGAAAGTGCCAAATGCCTCGGACCAAGGGTTTCGAATTGCGCCCGGACTGGTTCAATCTGACCCGCCGCGCTCCTTACGTTCCGCCGCCCTTGCTTCGTTGGTCAATGGTTCGCGGGCTCCGGCTCGGATCACGGCCGGGTCGTAGGGCGTCCGAGAGAAAACTTCCCTTACCAGTCCGGAAAAAAAATCCAGCGATTTGCTCGGGTAAGACGGATCAAAGCTTGCCTGATCCCAGCGCTCACAGAACTCAGAACAATCGTCAAAATATGGGCTGCCCTTGTGGCTCTCTCTTTTATTGGGATCTGCGCCGACATGCTCTCCAAAGTAACGCAGCTGAAAGTCCCCATGCGCTTGCACGCACCATGTGACTTGTTCCCGGACAAAAGGTTTCAGGATCGTCGCGGCGTATTCGTCGTGGTTATGGGGCGCAAAGATGTCTCCGATGTCGTGCAGAAGCGCTGCCACGATCCAATCTGTGTCAGCCCCGTCGCGCCACGCACGTGTGGCGGATTGGACAGAATGGCCAAGGCGAGTGATCTGATATCCCGAAAGGCTTTCGTCCAACTCCACCAGCGCACCCAGAAGCCGATTTGCGGTTTCCTTCGTGTATTCGCGCTCTAGACGATCGAGCAGGCGATAGTCTTCCTTATCGCCGTCCTTCATCTGAGTGAACTTGACCTTCTCCATGGCTGACCTCCGAGGTTTGTCGCCGCTCTCAAGATTTACTGCCGCGATCCAACAAGAAATCAATGAATTTGTGTGTTCTAGGCTTGTCTGACTACAAAGGCGCCGAATGAAACATGATACCCAGTCCGATCACCGCGCCTGCTCAGCGAATACTTGAACAAAAGGCTGATGACGTTTCTACTGCTTTCGAAAAGTCAAAAAGCTGAGCCGAATGAACCCTCGACCCTCAAAGAGAACGCAATTTTCGACATGGTTCTTTGCTCTGGGAACTATGACGTTGATTGTTGGCATCCTGTGGGTTGCCCGAGATTTTTTGATCCCTTTGGCCATAACGGGATTGCTATTCATTCTTTCCTCTGCGCTTGTAGACAAGATCCGCCGATCACGGTTGTTTGGTTGGTCACCGCCCAATTGGCTGGCCCAAATTCTCAGTGTTGCGGTGATCATTGGCGCACTCCTTTTACTTGGGCTGATTGTCTCTTCTTCCGCAGATGACCTGCAGAGCGCCCTGCCCAGATACCGCGAACGACTGACAAATCTGATCGGCAAGATAGAAGGCCTCTTGGGCCCGAGACTTGTCGATGCTGGGCACAAAGCGGCTGAAAATGTCGAAATCGGGTCTTGGTTGGGGGCAGCGGTCGGCCAGTTCGGCGGCGTGCTTTCGACCTTGGGTCTTGTTGCTCTCTATCTGGCGTTTCTGGTTTCCGAAAGACTCGCATGGATGGAGAAACTGCCTCGGCTTGTCGCGTCAGAAGAGGAAGCTCAACGCACCCAGAATATCCTGACGAGAATCTCGATTGGCGTGAAGCAGTACATGTGGGTCAACGCTGTCACCAGCGCGATGAGTGGCGTGGTTGCGTTTGTGATCTTCTCTTGGGTTGGGCTCGATTTTGCCCCTCTGCTGGCTCTCACAGTTTTTGTTGCCGGTTTCATTCCGAATATCGGGGCCTTTATCGGGATCGCTCTTCCGTCTCTCGTCGCATTGATCCAGTTCGACAGCCTGACACCATTCCTGATCGTGCTCTTTGGTTACGGGGCCGCCGATCAGTTCATCGCTAATGTCATCCAGCCGTCTATGCAGGGAAAATCCCTGAACCTCAGCACCTTTATGGTCATGGTTTCGCTAACGTTCTGGGCAACCTTATGGGGCGGCATCGGTGCTTTTCTTGCTATTCCACTGATGGTTGTGACGATGGTTGTTTGTTCGGAAATTCCCGCGACTCGTTGGCTAGCAGTCTTGCTGTCAAGCGACGGCCAATTGCAGGACGGGCAATCTGCGGAACCAAAAAACCAAAAGGTCGATTCCGAAAAGCCCGTGCGGCGCAAACGATCTAAGGAGCAACAGGAATTTGACGAAGAACTGGAACAGTTGCGCGCGGAGTTCGAAGGAAGAGATCGGTAGTCCGGTCCATGTCCAAGGCCTGAAATGAGTCCGTGCCGAAACGTCTTTGGCAATGAAATGAGTAGCATTGCCACTCGGGACCAGAACCGGAGCCTGTAGAGCGGAAGGATTCTCGCTCATCTGAACCATCAATGAGTGAAGGCCAGGCGAAATTCTGGAAACGACAAACCTTCGGTCGAAAGAGGCGCCGGTGGTTTCGGCCGCAAGTCTCGCGAGTCGGCGCGTCGAGACCTTCAACACAATCTCCGCACAGCGGACCTTGGGTCGATTCAGCGGCTCAAAGCCCGACTGAGAGTGCAGATGACCGGATTGAGCCCAATGCGGGCCTAACCTTCTTACTTTCTTACGCAGTGCATTGGAGCTTGCAGTTGAGCCGCGGAGCAGGCAAGCGAGGTGTATGAAAGCTGCTGGTTTCTTCGTCCAGAATGCCCCTTTTCTCGCCGCCGGGGCACTGATGACGTTCATGTCCAGTTTTGGGCAGACGTTCTTTATCTCGATTTTCGCAGGTGAAATTCAGGAGGCCTTTGGCCTGAGCCACGGCCAGTGGGGCGGTATCTATATGATGGGTACAACCTTGTCGGCCTTGGTGATGGTCTGGGCTGGCGGGTTGACCGATATTTTCCGGGTTCGCGTTCTCGGGCCGGTGGTTTTGATCGGGCTGGCAGCAGCCTGTATGGCTATGTCGCTGAACCGGCTGGTTTGGTTGTTACCCTTGGTGGTTTTCTCTTTGCGGTTCTTCGGTCAGGGTATGAGCAGTCACATTGCCGTGGTCGCTATGGCGCGCTGGTTCGTGGCAACGCGCGGACGGGCATTGTCGACGGCATCGCTCGGGTTTGCCTTTGGCGAGGCTTTTCTCCCTATCCTGTTCGTAGCATTGATGACCTTAATAGATTGGCGATACCTTTGGCTTGTGGGTGCAGTACTTTGTCTTGCAGGTGTTCCGCTGCTGGGTTGGTTGCTTGGCAAGGAGCGCACACCAAAAAAGCTGGCGAAAAGTCCGGGCAATGTGGGTATGCACGGATTGCACTGGACCCGCGGCCAAGCGCTGCGAGCCCCGTTATTCTGGATCATGGTGCCAGCAACTTTGGGACCGGCGGCTTTCAACACCGCTCTGTTCTTTCATCAGGTCCACCTAGCAGAGGTTAAGGGCTGGAGCCATATTGAGCTGGTATCGTTCTTCCCGCTCTACACGCTGGTGTCGATCATGGCGATGGTGCTTTCGGGCTGGGCGCTTGATCGGTTTGGCGCTGCCCGGCTGACGCCTTTCTACCAATTGCCGATGGTCGCAAGTTTTCTTATTCTTGCTATGGCATCAGGGCCGGTTGCAATGTTTTTTGGCTTCTTATTCCTCGCGCTGACAACAGGAGCGAATGCAATTCTGCCCAACGCCTTCTGGGCGGATTTCTATGGCACCGCCCATATCGGCTCGATCAAGGCGATGGCGGCGGCGGTGATGGTCTTGGGATCGGCCATTGGCCCGGGACTGACAGGGCTGATGATCGATCTAGGTTTTGGGCTGGAAAGCCAGTTCATCGCAATTGCAGGGTATTTTGTCTTTGCAACGGTTCTGATGGCACTTGGAATCGGAAAAGCGGCACCAACACTGCGCCGCGGTTCGGACCAGCCAAACTCGCGCAGCCAAAGTCACGAGAGGACATGAGGTAGCGTGTTATAAATCAAATGAAGTTGCGCGATTGAGTTGCCCGCTTTTAGCGGGCAAACAGGCCATCGGCACCGAACCTAATTCGGTCATTCGTTGAGCTGCATCCGGGGCCTTGAAGGTAGGAGAATAAATTACTCGAGGTGTCTTTGCCCCCTTAAAACTGGGCCACTATTTTGGCTGAGAAAGGGAACTATGAAATGGGTCGGAAGCGATACTCGGACGAAGACATTCTGAAGCTGCTGTGTGAGATCGAGTTGAAGCTGGCGGATGGCAACGATGTGCGTTTGGCCTGTCGTAGCGTTGGCGTCAGTGATGCGACTTTGCCCGGCGTCGCCAAGCAGATCCTCAGGTCGCTCGCAGCCTTTCAGAATTTCATCCAGCATTTCTTTGGAAATTGTGATCCTTGCTTCCTATTGAAGAAACATGGACCAGATCAGCCATACACAGAAGATCCGACACTCTCGCTGCGAGGACTAGGTCGAGGAACCACTGCCTTTGGCGAAATGCCCTCAGACTAAGAAAATTTCCAGCCGCAATTTCTCGCGGCTGGCCGTGTTTTGCGCTTGCGCAACTACTCCAGTGTAAGATTCACGACGACTTTCTCGATCCCACCGGGGAAGTCGAAGGGAACATGGTAGCTTTCGCTCACCGGCTCACCTGCATCCGACCCGACGTCGAAGGTCTCGTCCAACGAGATCCGGTAACCCATGGTCCGGTCGATCCGGCCTTCGGCAACCATTGTATCGTCGACAAACAATTTGCCTGTGCCACCCTTGCCAGCTCCGCCGCCGTCATACTCGAACTCGTAGTGGATCACGTGCTTGCCGGGTGTCAGTACATCGCCCTGAATGTTGTATCGCTCCAGGTTGGCAACATTGTAGGTGTAGATGGGTTTGCCATCGAGCACATAGAGCGCCCAGCCGCCGAAGCGGCCGCCCTGAGTGACCAGCATTCCGTCCGTGTCGCCTTCGCCGATCTCAATATGTGCCGTGATCGTATGTGACTTGTTCTTGAAGTCAGGTGCAGTGCCTTCCGGGATACGCCTCATGTTGTCGTAATAGGTGAACGTATCCCGTCCCAAAGTCAGGCTGGGGCGTAATGCAACGTCCAAACGCGGAACCTTGTCGTTGTCGATGGGGAACACGTCATACTTCCGTGCTTCGCCATAGAACAGGTACTGAAGCTCCTTGAGTTTCTCAGGATGTTTGTCAGCCAGATTCTCCGATTGCGAGAAGTCTTCTGCCACGTTGTAGAGTTCCCACGGCCAATCGTTGATGACGTCACTTTTCTTTGTCACACTGATCCAAGGTGCTTCTGGTGGTGTCGTAGTGGCAACCCATCCGTCACTGTAGATGGCACGATTGCCCATCATTTCGAAGTATTGGGTTCTTCGCGTCGATGGCGCTTCGGCATCATTGAATGCATACATCATGCTGGTGCCTTCAATCTGAGACTGTGCCACTCCATTGATCGAATGTGGTGCTGGAACGCCGACCGCCTCCAGGATCGTTGGCATGATGTCGATCACATGGTGGAACTGGCTGCGCACCTCTCCTTTGCCTTCAATCTTGGCAGGCCAGGAAATGATCATCCCGTTCCGGGTTCCGCCAAAGTGGCTGGCAATCTGCTTGGTCCACTGGAACGGTGTATTCATTGCGTGCGCCCAGGCCGCGGGGAAGTGGCCAAAGGTATTCGGGCCCCCGAGTTCATCCATGCGTGCATAGGTGTCTTCAAAGGGCACCATAATGTTGTTGAAGAACGTCATTTCGTTCAACAACCCATCTGGACTACCTTCGGCGCTCGCACCGTTGTCACCCATGAGATAGATCACCAGCGTGTTGTCCATCTCGCCGGTTTCCTCGATGGCATCCAGAATCCGGTTGATCTGGTGGTCCATGTGCGCAAGCGCAGCGGCATAAACCTCCATCATCCGGGCATAGAGCTCCTTTTGTTGGTCATTCAACGAATCCCAGGCCCGCAGTTGCTCAGGGCGAGGTGTCAACTTGGTGCCTGGTGGGATGATCCCTTTTTTGATCATGTTGGCGTGGATCTGCTTGCGCATCTCATCCCAACCCATGTCGAACTGACCCTTGAACCTGTCGATCCATTCTTTGGGCGCATGGTGAGGCGCGTGAGACGTGCCAGGCGCATAGTAGACAAAGAATGGCTTGTCAGGTGCCAGAGCGTTTTGTTCGCGGATATAGTTTATGGCTCGATCCGCCATGTCTTCGTCGAGGTGATAATCCTCGGTGTTCGGTGGCTCAACCGGCTTTGTGCCGTCAAAGATAGCCGGGGTGAACTGGCTTGTATCGCCGCCGATGAACCCGAAGAACTGTTCGAAACCAAGCCCTGTTGGCCACAGATCAAACGGGCCGGCCTGGCTCGATTGCCAATCTGGGACATTGTGGTTCTTCCCGTACCAGGCCGTGTTGTAACCGTTGCCCTTGAGAATCTCGGCAATGCTTCCGTTTTCCTTGGGCATCAAGGAGTTGTACCCTGGAAATCCGGTTCCGATCTCCATGATGACGCCAGTGGCGTTGGAATGGTGGTTGCGGCCGGTAATCAGAGCAGAGCGTGTCGGAGAGCAAAGAGCCGTGGTGTGCATCTGGGTAAAGAGAAGCCCTTCAGCCGCCAACCTGTCGTACGCCTCTGTCGGAACCGGACCACCAAAGGCTGTCGGTGCCCCGAAGCCTACATCATCCGGCATGATCAGAAGGATATTTGGAGCGCCTTCCGGTGCAGTAACCTGTCTCGGAAAATCCAGGGTAGATTCGCCGGTCCGAAGCCCCATGTGGCCCTGAAACTCAGTCATTGGAATTGGAAGGACCGATCTATCCCAACTGTCTCCGTCTGCGGCTTGTCCCACTGACGGCGACAAGCCCGCCAGCCCTACAACTCCAGCCAGCGCAATAGATAACGCCACTCTCATAGTTTGCTCTCCCGTAACCAACTAAAATGTTTTGAAATGCGGCTATCAAAATGACCGAGGGAACGTTCATTTCGGAATCAGCCGCTTCTCGGTGAACCCGCTGAGAATACCGGCCCAGACGGCTCAAATGTCGGAAAATGCGCGGCCCCGAAATTTTTCTTCAATGCCATGATCAGGACAACCAAATTTGGCTTCCACATAGATCGGGGCTGTGTAGACCAGTCACCCGAGCGCTTCCCTACAGCCGAGCTTCGGCTGTAGGGAATACAAGGGCACATTGGTCAGCCTAGCGTATACCAAATTGGTGCACTTGTTCTTCGGGTTCTCAATTTTTTGGAACCTGGATCCATCGCAGGTGCGGTCAGTCGAAAGGGCGGCCCGTGACCAGGCCGCCCCCTTTTGTTCAGTCTACTTTGTCCACTTGTCGAAACTCTCGACCCGGTGGATGCTGGGCAGTTGGAATGTGCCGTCAAAGAACTCGGCATGCGCCCCATAAGCCCTGATGTAGGGGAACCAGCCACGGTCCGGCAGGGTGCGGACATAGTTGCTTTCCCATCCCTCCGGCGCGGCATCTGGCCCGAGCATCACGACAAAGGACCCATCGTCGTTCTTCTTGGGCTTGTGGTCCAGCTATCGACGGTCACATCATCGCCGGACTCCAGCCCACGATTGTCCAGAAGGACCCGGGTGTCTGGGTCGTATATAGTCAGCGACCAGAACAAATCGGTCTCGGGCTCTCGGTCGAATTTCATGACATAGCGCTCTTCGCCCTTGAGCCGCTCGCCGTCGGAACCCTCGAACTTGGCGACATATCCCTGCGCCTTGCCCGGTCGCGGAACGGTCATTGATGGAGACGTCAACTGCGCCTCGTAGGTGTAGCGTGCACGGGGGTCGAAGATGTCGAAATTCTGTGTGCTCTGATCATACTTGATGCCGTCGCCCCATTCGCCGCCCAGGACATAACGCCAGTCAAATTCACGCAGAACACCGTCCAGACGTTCGCTGAAGACAAAGGATTTGGCCATCATTTCGCCGACTTTCGCACCGTCCAGCAATGCAGCAGTCTGCCGCTCGTTCGGCTCGAACGGCTTGCCACGCTCTATGCCGAGCGACCGCAGCCAGTACATGAACAAGCGGTCACGTTCGGCCAGGGCCTCGTTGTTGATTGCTGCATGAAGTACCTTCCAGAAGGCCATGCCCCGAGGCTGAATCGTGGGAAGGAACTTGTCCCCGCCCGGGTGAACCGTAGTGTCGGGCTCGGACCCGTACTGGTACATCTGAATCTGGTTCCAGGTTTCCTGAACCAGTTCGACATCTGCACCGGCAACCCTAGCGAGTACAACCGCTCGGTCTGTTCCGATCTCGTGGACCTGGAAGTCGTCACCTAGTTTCTTCTGGTCCGGGCGCATATGTTGTGGGGTGTTTGGACCCACGATCACGTGCTTACCGCCCTTGCCCGAAAACGGACCAAAGATACCGATGTCTGTAGGGGATTCCTGCCACATGTCGATGACCATACCGATTACAATGCCCGGCGGAACCTCGAGCACTGTTGCGGCACCTTTGGTGTTGAGCAGGCCCAGGGCATAGTTGGTGGTCTCATTCGCGGTCAGGTATCCACGGCGCTCGTTGAACGATTCTATTCGCACGAAATCGCCATAGTCGAAATCGAAGTTCCGGAAATAGTTCTGAGCCATTCTTTCCTGGGCAACGATGGGCAGAGCCCAAAGGTACAACTGCGCCGCACGCTGGTGGTCAATCAGTTCATAGATACGGGCTGCGGTCTCCTCTGTGGGAAAGCTGTGCTCCAGTTCAAAGTCGCCGAAGAACGTTTCTACTGTTCCCGTCACCGGCATTTCAGCAGCGAATTCCTCTTGGGATTGAACCACAGGAATTCGAATTTCCCCTGACGCCAACACGCCGTGTCCAAACGTCATCGTGGCGACAGCGACACCGGCCATGAAACTTGATTTCATCAGTGCATTCTCCTTCGGAACACTGGAACAGAAATGAGGGGAAACGTGACACCGCCGGGTGGCAAACCCGGCAGCATCGGCAAAGCTTAGCCCGCCGGAGATACCGGACACGCGAGGAAGCGCGGCAAGATATCTTTGAGTACATTGAGCTATTCTACAACCCGAAGCGCAAGCACACCAACAACGGCTTGCTGTCGCCGATTGACTTCGAAGAAAGACAGCGCAAACTGAAAAAGGCAGGTGTCTAGGAAACTAGGGGGGTAATCCCCCCGGAAATTGGGGGTGTTTAGAAGTAGAATTTTCTCAACATTGAACGAGGAGATTCTGATGAAGAAATCAAAGTACAGCCACGCTCAGATCCTGAGTATTTTGAAGCAGGCGGAGAACGGTGTGCCTGTTGCTGATCTGTGCCGTGAGCATGGAATGAGTTCGGCCAGCTTTTACAAATGGCGTGCGAAGTATGGCGGGATGGATGCGTCGTTGATCTCGCGGATGAAGGCGCTCGACGAAGAGAACAAGCGTCTGAAGAAGATGTATGCCGAGAAAAGCATGCAGAATGATTTGCTGAAGGAGGCCCTGGGAAAAAAGTGGTAAGGCCGTCTCAGCGCAAGGAGATGGCCCAATGGGCCGTAATGTACAGGTCGGCCAGTATCCGGTTTGCGTGCCGAACGTTCAGCATCAGCGAGACCTGCTATCGGTATCAACCAAAGCTGAGTGACGAGAATGAGCTGATCGCCGATTGGTTGGTGGCATTGACAAATGCCAAGAAGGCGTGGGGCTTTGGCCTGTGCTTTCTGCATCTGCGCAACGTCAAAGGCTTTGGCTGGAACCACAAGCGGGTTTACCGCATTTACCGTGAGTTGGAGCTCAATATGCGGATCAAGCCACGCAAACGCCTGCATCGAGACAAGCCTGAACCACTGGCTGTGCCAGAAGCACCCAACGAGGTCTGGTCCATGGACTTCATGGCAGACCAACTGGTGGATGGCCGGTCGTTCCGCACGCTGAACGTGCTGGATGACTTCAGCCGTGAGGGGTTGGCCATCGAGGTGGACTTCTCTCTGCCTTCAGAACGGGTTGTCAGGACGTTGAACCAGGTCATCGGCTGGCGTGGAAAGCCACTGGCCATTCGCGTTGACAACGGCCCCGAATATATCAGTGGTAGGTTGCAGACATGGGCTGAGAAGGCCGGGATCGCGTTGATGTACATTCAGCCCGGCAAGCCCCAGCAGAATGCCTAAGTCGAGCGCTACAACCGCACCGTCAGGACTGAATGGCTGGGACGGTATCACTTTGAAACCATCGAAGAGGTTCAGGATCATGCAACCCGCTGGCTCTGGACATACAACAATGAAAGGCCAAACATGGGCATCGGAGGTATGACACCAATCCAGAAACTGAAAGCAGCATAGATTCTACTTTTGGACCCCATCAAAAATGGGGGGATTACCGGGGCGCCTCACAGATCACGTATCGCATCGGTTCCCCTGAAGGCAGCCTCTTCGGTGTCGAATACAACAGCTACGAATTTTTCCACGCTTCTTCTCCTTGTACAGTTCGAAGGACTTGGTTCAGAGGAATTGCATGTTCAGGGCAAAGTAGACCTGCATCTTGGGTTTGCCGGGCCCCTTGTCGTGAACCGACCACTGTGGCTCGACAAACAGGTTGTACACAGTTTTGTCACGCTTGAAGACTTTGCCGAGACGTATGCCCAAGGGCACCGAGTAGGTGTCGTTCTGGAAGTCGTAGGTCCAGATTGGGGCTCCACCCGTATACCAGCCCTTGCCCAACTGGTAGAATGCGAAAGGTTGGAATGCACCAAGGCTGGCCCGAGGCCTGCCCTTGGTGTCGCCCACGCCGGCACGGTATGTCAGAAGATATCCGTACTGGAACTTGGGCGACCGCGCATTGAAATAGACATTGGCAATGCCGAGTTGCCACTGGTCCGAGCCAACACGATCATCTGTTGCGGTCGGGATGACCAACTGAGGGCCCACAGCAAAACTGACGGCCGGATCACCGGTGTCGATCTGGTAGGCTGCAAACACATCGAAGTCTCCCAGGCCATTTACGGTTGAACCACCAGCACCCACCGGCAAACTATTGTAGGGAAGCGAGGCGCGGATCAGCCATTTCGAGTTGCCCCATTGTACAGGTTTTGCGTAGCGCAGGACAAACTGGTTACCCGATTGGTTACCTGGCCCTGTGAAGCTATCGATGTAGTAGTTCTGAATGTTGAAGGCTGTGATGTCCGCGAGAGGGTTGTTTGCCTGTGCCTCAGCATTGCCTGGCGCCTGGGCTGGGCTTGGGGCTTGGTCTTGCTCCTGAGCCTTCGAGCCACCAACGCCAAACAGTGACAAACTCAAAACAATCCCAAATGTCTTCAGAATTTTAGCGCCTCTAACCCAATGACTCATCTGACAAATTCCACCTTTCTGTTTGCCTTCCTCGGATTCACAATATGATCTGTGAGAATGGAAAGACCAATCGAAACTCATTTCCGCAGCCTCTATCGAAGCACCGAAGCGTCACAGGATTTCTCGGGTGAGCACACGCGGCATTTCCCCGGCAAAGGACCACTGTTCTGCGACGATACGTCAGGACAAAGATGATTCTGTCGGAAAAGGCGCAGAGCACAGGAAGTTTTGGAGATTCCGAAGTGCGACCGACCAAATCCTCTCGATAGTGATCGCGCTCAGGCAAGGCGCAGGTCTTTGACCGGTGGCTCAGGTTTCTACCAAGCGCTCCGCTGGATAAACCTGACGAGACTTCTTGTGGTTAGGGAAATCAGGCCTCAGTTCAGCCTTCCACTGGAAACAAAAACTGAAGGAGTCACCCCTTCCGTAGCCGTGAACGCTTCGGAAAAGGTCTGACGATGCGAATACCCGACCTTTGCCGCAACATCCTCGATAGTATAGCCTTCGAAGAGTGCTTCTCTGGCAATCTTGTGCCGCGCCCGGGATCGAAGTTTGGAAAACCTGGCGCCTTCCAGATTCAGCTTCTCTTGTAGTGTTCTCGAGGATAATCCCAGCAGGGCCGCGGCCTGTCCCAACTTTAACGGTGCATGTGTGTGTTCAATGGAGTTCGTCAACAGCCGCTGTACAAGAGGCTTGTATTCAGTGGTCTCTTCCAGACCAGCGCCCTTGCTTTCCACCAGTGGCTTGAGAGTTGCATACAAACCCGCATCCGAGGTCCTCAGAGGGCTCCGCAGCAAGATATCGTCAAATTCGATTACGCCATTTGGGCTGTGATGCACAATGTTTGCATATGGAAAAAAATGCTTATGATTACTCTTGGCGCCAGGATACCCAATGCGCATGTTAGCTGTGGGCATCCATTTGGCCTGATTGACAACGTTGGCTAACAGGCCAACGGAGTACTGTATTTCCAAATTGCTGCCTAAAGATGGCGGTGTAAGAAGGTCGTAGGCTATTCTGCATCGACCAAACCGCATTGATACCGAAAAATCGCCCGCATTCGTCAGATAACTTAAGCCTTTTCTAACGATTTGAAGACTATCCCAAAGTGTTTCGCTGGTTAGAACCGCCTTACCGAAGAGCCCTAACTCACCTACACTTTGCCCGAGACCCGTCCGAATTAAGAACGCCTCATCATAGGCAGCTTTCTCCATCTTCTCGAACGTTTCAAGATAAAGCCCAAAATCAACATACTCTTCGCTCATGCTTATCTCAGAAGCCATGTCCAGACATGGGGAGATCCGAAGGCACCGCTCCACCGAAAATCTTTGAAGCGGCCCCGCCAGCGCGCCTGCTCTGATGCGCATTGGCATGCTGTCAACGGCGGAACCGTTCGGAGTTCCCTTCACTGTCTTGTTCATTTTTTGACCTCTGACCAGATCTCGGATCACGCTGCGCAGGCCATCTGGTGGTTTCAGCCCGTCGAAAAGGTGAATGCAAATTGTGCATTTATCAATGTATTTGTTGCGAGGCAGCTTGGTCACCAGATTGCTGTTCATACGTTCTGGCGTGGTTGATCGGCCCCACTTGAGTGGTCCCGTTCGATTGTTAGTGCATGACCGGCCTTTGGTCCATCGGGATGACAGTTTCCGGGGCCAACATGATCCGTTGGTGCCAAGCGATGATTATGGCCGGTTCGCCGTCAGTGGTGCTTTATTGACCTCAGACCTATTCAGGGTCAAAGGCGATCATTAAGCTTGCTTTTTCAGATGCAGGTGTGTGGTTCAATCGTCGGAAGCTTGGCGGCTCACGGTTCCAGAACTGGCGAACTGGAGCTAACGGCCCATACCGGTCATGCACCGTGCATCTCGTCGCGCTGCGATGCAGCCCGTTAAAGCAGAAATTCGCTGCGACCGCGAAATTCGACGACCGGTAAATTCACGCAATGCGGGACGAAATTGCCATTCGCTGCATCTGCAACCTGGACAGATCCGAATTTCGGTACTGCGCAGGAAGCTGACTTTGCAAAGCTTCCTGTTTCACCCTCATTCTGCCATTCAAACTCGGATGGCCACTTCAATTCCCGAGGCCAATGTTTTTTGTTCGGAGGCATTTGTCTTGAGCCAACCGAGATCCTTCGAGCACAGGTTCAACAGCCCTCTTTTCGAGACTGGCCCGCTTGAATAAGCTCCACCCAAACAGCAAAGGGGCAAGAAATCAGCTATTTTTACTCAATGGCGGCAGCTATGGGTCTGCTCTTGGGGGGTATTCAGCTCGTAATCTGGGTGCGTCTGAAGTCTGGACCCGAGTTTCTTCTAGCTGCCATTATGGCGTTTTCCGCCGGAGCTCTGGCAATTTGCGAAGCTGGGTTTCTTGGTCAACCCACGGCCCAAGCGATCCAGTTTCGCCTCGAAATCCAGAATGTCGCGATTGCAACCATGCTGATTGCAATGGTTTGGTTTGTATATCTCCGGCTTCAATCTGGCCGAAAATGGCTGGCCTGGAGTATTACCGCCACATGGATCGTTTGCGCGATTTCCAGCCTTGCCAGCCCCGGTAACCTGACATTCTCCTCGGTCGATCACGTCGAGTACCTCACGACGCCCTGGGGCGAAACTTATAGCGTTGCATCAGGGCAGTTTCATCCGCTTAAGATCCTTGCCGATCTGGCCAGCCTCGCGATTGCGGTATTTGTCACAGACGCGACTGTGGCGGCTTACAAGGCGGGCCGGAGGCGGCAGGCCCTTCGCTCCGGGGGTTCGATCCTGCTGTTCATTGTTGTGGCTGGCGTGCACACCCCATTGGTGGACGCGGGCATCGTTCAAACGCCGTTCATCATTTCTCTGGTGTTCGTGGCGATCTGTTTTTCCCTTGCGCTCGACCTTGCCGATGATGCGGCCCGATCCGTGCGTTTGAACGCCGTGCTGCTAAAGGAGCGACAGCGATGGAATGCGCTGACAGAGAATGTCGACCTCGCGGTGATCCGGGTCGATGCCGAGGGGCGCATCGCCTACGTGAACCCTTTCCTGGAGAGGATCAGCGGTAGAGCAAGCGGTGAGCTCGATGGCGTTTTGGTAACAGTTTTGGTTCCCGATGAGCACAAGTCCGAGGTCGCGGAACTCGCGTATACGACACACAACTGGACAACCCGTGCCCGAAAAAGACGGGCACTAAGAACTGTGCAAGGGGATACACGAGAAATTGTCTGGTATAGCGTGGCGCTGACCTCGGAAGCGGGTCATCCTGATGGCTTCATCTCCTTCGGGCAGGACATTACGGATCTGCTGAAAGCCGAAGACGAAAGCCAATCCACCCGGCAAGAGATCGAGCGGCTCACTCGTGCGGTGGCACTTGGCGAGTTGTCTTCCTCGCTCGCGCACGAGCTCAGTCAGCCGATAGCGGCCATCTTGAGCAATACCCAGACCCTGCAAATCCTGCGTGGCAGATCAGGCAAGCAGCTCGATGAAACAGACGAGATCCTGAAAGACATCTTTGCAGACTCCCAAAGAGCCAAGGATCTCATGCACCGTGTGAGGGGCTTCATGTTCAATCAGGCGCCTATTGCAGAACCTTTTGATCTCGGAGAAGCCGCTGCCGAAGTTCTGGATATGGTGTCCGGCGAGGCTCAGAGGAACAGGGTTAGCATCGAACTGCCAGATAAGGACAGGGAGTTTCCAGTGGAAGGTGCTCGACTGGAGATCCAGCAGGTCTTGATGAACCTGTTGCTCAACGCCATTCAAGCGATTGGAAATGCAGGGCCGACCGGAGTGATCTCTGTTACCTGGGACCGAACAGGCGAGAAGAATGTGAAAATCCAGGTTGACGATACCGGTCCGGGGCTGACCGCCGAGATGCGCGCGTCGATTTTTGATCCCTTCGTCACGACAAAGCCAACGGGCACGGGAATTGGACTGGCCGTTTCCAAGCGGATTGTCGAACGTCATGGTGGCGACATCGCTGCTGGTAATAGCGATTTGGGTGGTGCACAGTTTTCACTAGAACTTCCGATATACTTGAACGAGGCAAGCAAGTTACGTGCCTGAACGCCGTGCAGAAATTGTAGTGGTTGACGATGACCGGTCGGTACTCAAGGCCATGTCGCGCCAGATCAGTCTGATGGGGCACAGGCCCGTCGTTTTCGATGATCCTAGGCAAGGCGTTTGCCATGTCCGCGAAGGGAACGGAGATTGCCTGCTTCTGGATTTGCAGATGCCGGATGCTTCAGGTTTGGACGTGCAGGACATGCTTTCCGGGCTGCCTGTTCCGATAGTATTTGTAAGCGGATTTGCGACTATTCCGGCAACTGTTCAGGCCATGCAAAACGGTGCCGTAACCTTCCTTGAAAAACCGGTTGAGTATGCCGAGCTTGAACTGGCGATTGAAACCGCGCTGAAAAAAGGCGCCGATCTGCGCGCCAACCCAGATGACCAGTCTGCTGCGGACGAATTGCTCGCCTCCCTCACCGAGAGGCAGAAGGATGTGTTCCGAATTCTGGTGACGGGGGTCACGAATAAGGAGATCGCCCAAGAGCTCGGCATCGGCGAAAGAACGGTCAAAGCCCACCGGCACGCGATCATGGAACGTCTCGAAGCAGACAGCATCGCAGACATCTACCGGCTGGCGGCCAGACTCGGACTGAACTGATCCCCGGAAACAGACCGGCTTACAAAAAAACGGACCAAGATTCCCTTTGGTACAATATCGGGCTGACCGATACGCTGGCAGAATGGCCTTCAGGAGGACCAATCTGTGTCTCGGTTCCGTGGCCATGTATTTGTTGTGGATGACGATTCCAGCTTTCTGGCTGCCATTTGTCGTCTGATCCGTGTGGGTGGGTTCGAGGCAACCGGCGTGGTTCGGTTAAGCGACCTCTATGCCTACCTGCCCTTTCCGGAAGAGAGTTGTGTCCTGGCAGACATTATTCTCGACGGCGAGAGTGGGTTAGAGATTCCAAGTGTCCTTTTTGACCGGGGTGAACCCGCTCCAGTGATCTTCATGTCGGCAACTGACGACGTCGAGACACTGGTTGCTGCGGATCATGCCGGGTCTGCACGCTGCCTTCGAAAACCCTTCGAAGCTGACGAACTTTTCCACTCCCTGACCGCAGTGTTGCCCGAACCGGGTCAAGCCACTGATCCCAACGCATATGCCAACGAGGATTCCCGATGAAAAAAGATCTTTTGCTCTCAACCAGATTACCGGCCGCCGCATTGGCCTCACTTGTGGTCAGCTCAGCCGCATTTGCACTGGAGGTCACACCCCAACAAGTGGGCGAGGTGCAGCCGGAATACTCGCCCCATGTGAACGAAAGCTTTCCTCAGCGGGTGTTCTGGGGGGACACGCACTTGCACACGACCTATTCCCCCGATGCAGGAATGCTAAAGAACTTCGACCTAGGCCCGGAAGAAGCCTATCGCATGGCTCGGGGCGAGCAGGTGACCGCCAACAACGGGATGCAGGCAAAGCTGGTTCGGCCTCTCGATTTCCTCGTCGTTTCCGATCACTCGGAATACATGGGCCTGATCCCCGAAATCCGCGGGGGCAACCCCGATCTGCTGAAAGACCCTGTCGGCAAGCAATGGTATGACTGGTACAACGAAGGCGAGGACGGTCAGTACAAGGTCTTCCTTAATTTCGCAGAGGACCTGAGCAACAATACCGGCCGGATTGAGTTCAGCAAGATTGCCCGGTCGACCTGGGACTACATGACCGAGACAGCGGATCAGTACAACAATCCCGGGTCCTTTACGGCCTTTATCGGCTATGAATGGTCCTCTACGCCAAAAGGCGACAATCTGCACCGGGTCGTCATTTTCAAGGATGATGCGGACAAGGCCAGCCGGGTTGTTCCGTTCTCGTCCTTCGACAGTGCCGATCCGGAGGATCTCTGGAAATTCCTTGCCGATTATGAGGACAAGACTGGGGGGCGTGTCATGGCCATCCCGCATAATGGCAATGTCTCAAATGGCGCGATGTTCGATACCGAGACCCGCAGTGGCGAACCGATCAGCGCCGAATACGCCAAAATGCGGATGCGCTTCGAGCGACTTCACGAGATGACCCAGATGAAAGGGGACAGCGAAACTCATCCTATGTTGTCTCCAGAAGATGAATTTGCGGATTATGGTACGTGGGACAAAGCCAACCTGACAGGTGAAGCTTCGCCAACTCCGGAAGATCTGCCGGGCAGCTACGCACGATCCGCCCTCAAGCGCGGAATGCAGATCGAAGCCGAAGTCGGAGCAAACCCCTACAAGCAGGGTTTCATTGGATCGACCGACAGCCACACCTCATTGGCGACAGCTGGCGAAATGAACTTCTTTGGCAAAGCGTCTATAGCCGAGCCCTATGCGGGTCGTTGGGATCATGTCCTGATTCAGAGCCAGACCGATGACAGCCTGACCACTTACAACTACGAAACTTTGGCGGCAGGTCTGGCCGGCGTCTGGGCCGAAGAGAATACCCGGGAATCGCTGTTTGAGGCTATGGAACGCCGGGAAACCTATGCCACCACCGGCACACGCATGACCGTCCGCAATTTCTGCGGATTTGGCTTTGAGTCCGGCGACGTGCATCGTTCGGATTTCGCACGTCACGGATATGTCACCGGGGTGCCGATGGGAGGAGAGTTAAACGGTGCTGAGGAAGGCATGGCGCCGACCTGTGTCATCCGGGCCCTGCGTGATCCGGATGGGGCCAATCTCGACCGGTTGCAGATCGTCAAGGGCTGGCTCAATCCGGATGGGTCTACGGGGGAGCAGGTCTATAACGTTACCGTCTCTGACGGGCGAGAGATCAAACCGGACGGTTCTGTTGATCCTGTGGGAAATACGGTCGACCTGTCGATCCCCAGCTACACCAACACGATTGGCGATGCATTGATGTTCGGTGAGTGGACCGATCCGGACTTCGACCCGTCCAAACCGTCGTTCTATTACGTGCGGGTGCTGGAAATCCCGACCCCAACCTGGGCGGCAAAGGACTCCGTGTTTTTTGGGGTTGAGATGCCGGACGAGGTTCCCATGGTGCATCAGGAACGCGCGTACACCTCGCCCATCTGGTACACGCCCGAAAGTTGATCCCCCTTAGTCTTTAGCCGCATGAGAAAGAACAACTAATGCTAAAGAGCCTACTTTTTCCGACCGCCTTGTCGCTCCTGGCCGCGTCAGCTTTTGCTCAGGAAGAGCCGATGTATCCAAACGAAGTTGAGACCCGGATTGGACCGCTGTCCTTCGACCACGGCATCCCGACCGAGGAAACGTCAGAGAAGCTGTACGACTATCTCGACTTCAACAGGGCCGTACAGGCTTATCTGTGGTCGTTGCCGATCATGGGACACACGCAGTGGCGCCAAACCTATCTCGATGAATACGACATAAAGCCAAACGAGTTGATTTTCGCACGCGAGTTTAACGAGCGTTCACTGATCCTGACCGCAAATGAGTCGACCCCGTATCTTTTCGGCTGGCTCAACGTCAAGGAAAAGGCCGCAATCATCGAAGTGCCTGAGGGACCAATCATCGGTCTGATGACCGACTTCTGGCAGCGCGGTTTGGCAGATCTCGGTGTCTTCGGGCCAAACGCAGGGCGAGGTGGAACTTGGGTGATCCATGGTCCGGAAACCCCGGTGGCTGAAATTCCGGTCATCGAGGGCGCGCAATACGTCAAATCCAATACCAACAACCTTTGGTGGCTGATGCGTGTTAACAGTCCCCCGGAAGAGCGCGAAGCACTGGCCAGCGGCATTCTGACCGGCTTTAATGGCGAGGAACTGCGCTCTCAGCTTCGGGACGGCGAGAACAAGGTCGGGCGGAATTTCCAGCCTCGCGGTATGCGATACTGGGAAATGTTACACATGATCCTTCAGGAAGAGCCGGTCGAGGAACGTGACCAGTTCTTCATGTATTTCCTCAAGGAGCTCGGCATTGAAAAGGGTAAGCCATTTAAGCCGACCGAGCGTCAGCGGGCATTGCTCGAAGAGGGTGCCGTACTTGGCGAGGCTATGGCCAAGAATTTTGTATTCCGCGAACGTTTGCCGGGTGTTTTGCGTGACGATGGGTGGCGACTGATCTTAGGTCGGGTTGAGGGAACCGAACCGGGAGACGCCATGGATCATACGCAGACAATCGGAGAAATTGGGCGTTTCGATCCGCGGGCTCGATATACTTATGAGGCCACGACCACGTCACCGAAGATCGTTTATCCCAAGGTTGGGTACGGCATGGGATATGGCGGCATGTTCCTAGACAGTGAAGAGCGCGCTTTGGCGGGCGACAGGTCGTATGTCATCAATGTTCCCGCTGATCCACCGGTCGAGATTTTCTGGGCGATCACGGTTTATGATGTTGATACCCGTGGCATGGTTCGCACCGACCAGGAACGCGCTGAGCGCGGCTCCAAGCACGAAGGTATTCGAGCACTTCCCGACGGAACGACACCGATCCTTGTCGGGCCGGAAGCCCCACCTTCCGACTGGGAAAACAACTGGATCAAGTCAATCCCAGGTCGCGCGTGGTTTCCCTATTTCCGCTTCTATGGGCCGAAGCAGGGGTACTTTGACCAGAGTTGGAAACTACCGCAGATCGAAGAAGTCAACTTCGACGAATTACCAAAGTAAGCGATGGAGCCGCGCTTGAGTACGACTTCTTTTGCCTTCTAACTCAAAGGACCTAAAAAAATGATCCGCCTTTCAGCTGCCCTTCTTGCCCTGTGCTTTGGTTTGAGCAGCACAGCCTCGGCTGAATCTAATCTTGGAGCCGCCGTTCAGAACCCGATCAGTTCTCTGGTGAGTGTTCCCTTCAAGTTTACTTTCGACAATGGTGCTCCAAACGGAAAGGCCAATTCCATGGCCATCCAGCCGGTGATCCCTGTTACCGTCGGCAATTGGAACCTAGTCTCGCGATTCATCATTCCCCTTTACGACGCACCGGGCGGTATTGCCGGCCTGCCGGGCAATCCAGGCATCGGGAATCCATCTACACCGGGGCGGGTCACGGGTTTAGGTGATATCAACTACACGCTGTTCTTTAGCCCGGTGAAGCCAGTCAATGGCTGGATCTGGGGGATTGGACCGTCGATCACCGCCGACAGCGCAACCGATGATCGACTGGGTAGCGGAAAATGGAGCGCAGGCGTATCAGCAGTTGCTCTGAACCAGCCCGGCTGGGGAACCTGGGGCGCGTTAGTCAGGCATCTTTGGTCCTTTGCAGGAGACAGTTCCCGAAAGGATGTGAACCAGACATTGTTCGAACCCTTCATCAACTACAATCTCGACAATGGCTGGTATCTAATTAGCGATATGGTCATCACCTACGACTGGAAAGCGTCCTCCGGGGACGGCTTGTTGCTGCCGGTCGGCGGTGGCGTCGGCAAGATCACAAGATGGGGAAACCAACCGGTAAACCTCCGAGCAGAGGCATATTACAACGTGGAACGCCCGGCCAGCGCACCGAAATGGCAGGTCGGCTTTACCGTGCAGTTGCTGTTTCCGAAAGGGTAAGCATGCTCAAGACAACGGTCATAGGCGGAATTCTGTTCCTGGTCCCGTTTGGAATTCTTCTGTTGGTATTGCACGAAGTTCTTCTGCTGGCGTTGCTGATTGTAGATCCAATTGCCTCCCTGTTTCCGAAAGATGACTACTGGGGGATCTCTCTCGCTGTCATTCTGGCCGTGCTGCTGATCCTTGTCGTGTGCTTTGTGGCAGGTTTGGCCGCCCGACATGCCGCGTTTTCAGGGGTTTCTTCCAAAACCGATCAGTTTCTTGAGCAGATCATACCGGGTTACGAAATGCTTCGAGCCCGGATTTCTGGCGCAATTGCTGAAGGACAAAAGTCGTCGAGCAGCAAGGTTGTTTCAGTTATGTCTGGGGGCTTAAAACGCTATGCACTTTTGGTCGAAGAGTTTGCGGATTCCGAGGAAGCGCTTGTATTTCTCCCAGGATCACCAAATGCCGAATCCGGTGTCATAGGCCGCGTTCCACTTTCCGACCTGGAGTTTGAGAACATCCCAGTCAGCAAACTCCACCGTGCCTTCAAGTTCTATGGTCGTGGATTGGGTGAAATCGAGCTTCAATAACCCGGTCGGTCCTATCAGTTTTGAAATCTTGAGAACTCTGCCAACTTAGCTTTTGAGGCGCTGGATACAGCTCAGCGAATGGCAGCTTTTCGCTTGATGCCGCTGTGTTCCATGTCCGCTTAGGACTGCTTGCGACCGACTGCGCACGCAGCATTAAGACCGCCTAGCCGTGGCGGCTGTGGGCTCAGAGCCGACTTGCGGCAGTGCAGAGAAGATCTCGGTTTCAAGCGAATGTGGATTTCGGCTTTCGACGTTGCGGCTTGATCGGTTCGCACCTGTGGAGAACGACCGGATTCCGCCCAACGTGAGGAATGTAAGCGTCTGCTAGGAACCGCCCGTAGCTCAACGAACATGGAGCGTTTTTGGCTCATCCAGAAAGTCCGCGAACTCCCTTGAGTCCTTGCACGTCACCTTCAATTTCTTCCTATAGTTGAAAACAATGCAATGTTTGGGCATATCGTGCAATGTTATGGGCAAAATGCAAAGCTATGAGCACACCTACAACAACCATGTAGGTGTACGCATAACGCTGCATTCACGACATTGACTTTATTAAAGAAATTCGCGGAGTTTCGCCCATAACGTAGCACAGCGTTTGCGCATAACTTTGCACGATTTGCCCTTAAGATTGCATTGTCACCTGAAGTTGCCGTCTCATTAGACGAGTGGCACTATCGGAATCAACTTTGAGGAACTTCTCTCTAGTATTACGTGCATTTGCTGTCGCAAGTTGCAAGATTTCGGTGAGGTAGGCCCTCGATTTGTGCGTCCTGTTTTCAGGGCCCTGAATGGAAGGACTTGGGGCTCAGCATTCGACAAGATGGGCGGAGAGTGGTCGTTCTGTGCGTTCGACATAAGGGTCAGCTATGCGAACTTTGCCGCCGACCGCTGTAGATATTCCAAAGACTGCTTTGCCTCTGACGCCGAAGCAGATATGCTGGCGCTAAACGCAAAAAAAGGCGAGATATGCGATACTTACTCAGTTGTGTTGTCATCCTAGTTGGATTGTCGACCGCATTATCGGCAAACGAAGATCTCACGGATCCAATTACTCTTATGAACAATTGCGAGCGGATTGCCTCCGGCCGTTTGGGAATGCCAATTGAAGATGTTCGAGTGGAGCTGCAAACCGCGAGGGTTGACGGTTCGATCCCGGTCAATGGCGAAGTTTTAGGGTATGAAGGCGGTGAGCTTACCTTCCAATGCAATTTCGATGCAAAGGGTATGCCTGAAAACTTCTGGAACTCAAAAGACATTGTTGGTTGTCCAGCAGACATCTCTGAGGCTGACCGATGGTTGTTTCCTCGCTGCTGAGATAATGTCTATTCGGCCCCGACGTCGAGTAATTTTTTCCCTGCCGAATAGACAACTGCACGAGATCTACGTGCCAGCGACAAGCATCTGTGCATTTGCTTGTTGAAAGAGGTACGGTTGTCAATTCTTGCATAACGAACCAAACCCGTAACTCGGTCTGGCCTTGGCCGTTGGACCGGCTACGCGTCAATAAACCGACACTTGCGTGTTTTCGCAACACCGTCCGTCGTCAGGGATTGTGGGACAGATGGCCGCCTGAACTAAGAGAGGGTCTGGCTCAACTGGTTGTTGTGATTATGCGGCGGATTTGCGGTGAAGCAAGCGCCGGGTTTCGATGGTCTTTCGTTTGATCCTTTCTCGTTGTTTTAGAATGGTCTGTCCACGCCCGAAGTAGACATCGGCCGGTGTGAGGTTTTGCAGGCTCTCGTGATAGCGCCGGTGATTGTAGTGATCGAAGAAATCAGCGACGGCTTCCAAGTCCGGTCTGTCATCAATAACTGGATGGTATTCTACAACACCGAACGGCCCCATTCCGCGCTTGAACGGCAGACGCCCGACGATGCATATTGGCCTGGCTTGAAAGAGCAAAAGGCAGCATGAAACCTAAACCCGATACACCTTAGCAAAGCTGCAAAACTGTCCGAAAAGGTGGGACCACTTCAGGTCTTCCAACTGCCTTTGCGCGAACTCAACAGCCCTGACATTCCCGGGCTTGAGGACAGCGACAACAGCGACCATCCGGTGTTGTCGGCATTCTTCCCGACTTTGGGGCATTACATGTATGCGTTCACGGCTGCCATTCTCTATCAGTTTCGGGAGATTACACTGCGAGGTAAGACAACCCGAGTTTCGCATTTTGATCAACCCACCTTTGCCTGGAAGTAGTCGCAAGGCGAATGGTCTTCTGATTTTTTGACTGAAGAAGGTATCACTTTTCTGGAACAAAGCGATCCACGATTGCAAAGGCAAAACTGAGGTAGGCGAAGGCAATGCCGAGCTGCCACAAGCGGAAAACCATTTTCGTTTGAGCATCATCAGAAAATGGCATCAGTGTTCCACCCAACAGAATAAGAAAGGCAGTGATTGCTGAAACCATGCGCACGTCGCCGTTTATGAACCTGTGGGAGAACCAAATCATGGCGGCCAGCGAAACCACCAAAATAAATGGCAGGAACGGGACGGCAACCATCAACTCATAAATCATGATGGCGCCGATACCGCCAATGGCGTTTGCGATCAGCATATCCTGAGTAGCGCGCCCCTGTACACTGGTATCTGCTACAAACTGAGACGATTGAATAGCAACAAAGACCAACACAAATGGTGTGATAAAGTCGAATACGAAGGCGCAGAACACAAACGGGATGACGATCACAACCAGACGAAACATGCGCCGCTCAACATCATACGAAGTGTCGTCAGCGACCTCTTTGTCAGATGTGGCTTCCACTAGGGTCGCGTCAGGCAGGAGCAGAAACACCAGCCAGGAAACGATCATTGCCACAGAAACGTTTGCGATTAGCCAGAACGCAATTTGGCCAGCAAGTTCCGGGCCTGTTCGAACGAGATAGGGCACGAGAAGAGCAGCGATTACTGCAAAGACCGAAAGCAACATATCACCGGTTTTGATTTGCAATCGGTAGGCCAATAGTACCCCGACACAGACTACGATCAAGAAGACGACGGGGTATGGAAGCAGCCAGATCGACAACCCCCAGGAGAGTAACAGGATTGCCGCCGACTTTGTTAACAGCGAAATCCCATAGGAGACTGGAACAGGTTTCAGGCCAAGCGCGAACAAGGCCGCAAATACGGAACCTATGAAAGCCAGTTGCAGATATCCCAGAAGCCCCAGCGAAAATACGATCCACGGTGCAAGTGCAAGCCGCAATCCATGGCGCAGGTTCTCTGGAGGGGAGAGCGCAGCAACCGAGCTTGTTTCAGTACGCATAGTTGAGCCACGAAACGACACGAATATAGGCGCTTCCTACTGCATTTAGGACAGTATTTTCTCCGGTGAACACAACAACATCGGCCTGGCCATTCAAAAGAAACATCACATCGTCATCCTGATCGCCGGTCTCGTAGCCTGGCAAGACGATGCGTACAGGATAGCGTTGCGCAGCTCTTAGCCAGCCCGAGGTCGACGGTGGGCGAGGCAATCCATCGCGTGTTGGATTTCCCAAAGACGCTGCCCCGGTAATACTCTCAACTCGCCCAACAAGCACACGCCCAGGATGAGTATCGAGTACAAGCTTTACCGGATCCCCAATTGATATATTCCCCAGATTGTTCTCTTTCAGATATGCCTCGACCCAAACGTTGCGGGCGTCCACAAATGTCATCAAGGGTTGGCCAGCTTGTGCAGATGCACCCTCGGAAATCGTCAGGTCAGCCACGCCGCCCTCGGCTGGAGAACGAAGTTCGGTGTATGCCAGATCAAGCTGGGCTGCGGCTAGATTTGCCAATGCGGCTTTGATACGTGGATTTTCTTCTCCATCAGAACCCAAGTTTTGCCGGGCCCGCTCTAAATCTGCTCTGGCGACATCAACAGCCGCTTCAGCATCTGCAAGTGCCGTGCGTGCATCATCCGCCCTTGCCGTTGCAATAAGCCCCTTATTTTCCAGCTCAAATACACGCGATGACTGAAGCTGAGTGTTTTCCAGATCCGTTTGCGTGCGAACCAATTGCGCTTGCGCACGTTCCACCTCGGCCGAGCTTGCCCCTACTGCCTGAGTTGCGCTTTCAAGTTCAGCCTGAGCCCGAGCCAGATTGATTTCAAAGGGGCGCGGGTCGATCCGAGCTAACAGCTCTCCTCCTGAAACGAACGACGCATTGGCAATCGGCACTTCGATCACTGTGCCCGAAACCTTGGGAACCACCGGAGTAACGATGGCCTTCACACGTGCATTGGACGTGAACGGGGTGTGTCTGTCCGCCATGAGATACCAAACGAAAATCAAGGCTGCGACTGCGACGGCTGCTCGGAACATGGTTTTCATGGAAACCAAGGGGCAAATTCCTTCTCTTGCTGACAATGCTTAGGTCTGATTTTCAAGAAAACAATGCCTTGAACAAACACCAAGTTCATGGAGACCCTCAGCCTTTCGAAACTCTTGTTTCACGGTGAGGCCGTGACATATCTTCTCTGCCATTTTCCCAACCACATCTCCTTGATTTAAATCCGAAAACCGACAACGAAAGCTCGACGCAATTCATACATTCGAGTAACATGATTTTACTACGAATGCGCTGCGTTAGTCGAGTTTTCTTTGTGCCGATTCCGCACTCGAAACTGATGAAGATTTCATATGTGGAGGATCCAAAATTGAAGCCGGAAACAGACCAACTCAGCAAAGCTGTATCTGACGCTCTAACGTCGTCGCTGATACAGTTCTCGATCATCGCCTTTACGGTTTTGGCCTGCACCTGGGCCTTCGCTCCATTCCTGCCGATCATGTTATGGGCCCTGGTTCTGGCAATCGCTTTAAACCCCGTTTACTTGCCGCTCAAAGAGAAAATGGGGGGATCGTCGGGACGGGCGGCCACCCTCTTGGTTGTGGTTGGCCTTCTGTTGATCGGGGTTCCCACTGTCCTGATGGGCAGCACATTTGCCACTCAGCTTCTAACTTTGGCCGAAGGGTTGTCAGAAGGAACCATCAAAATTCCAGCACCAAAACAGGATGTCGCGGAACTACCTTTGATCGGTGAGGACCTGCACGAAGCCTGGGCCGCAGCTTCAAAAGACCTGCCAGCGTTCCTCAGTGATATTGCGCCTCATCTGAAATCCTTTGCGGGATGGATCGCGGGCGTTGCCGCGGGAACTGCCGGCGGTGTCTTCAAACTTCTTGGTGCTTTGATTGTAGCGGGCATCATGTTGGCCTGGGCCGAAGAAGGGTCCCGCGCAATGAGCAAGATCTTCTCGCGGTTTGCGGGTCCGGACAGGGGCCCTGCTCTTCAAGATCTCACCACCAAAACAGTTCGTTCCGTGGCGATAGGCATCATCGGGATCGCATTTATTACCGCATTCCTACTGGGTGTTATTTTCTTCCTGTCCGGTATTCCTGGCGCAGGGATCCTTGCTGTCATCGCCCTGTTGTTTGGGATCATGCAAATCCCGATCACGTTGGTTGCCTTGGTTGGGGTTGCCCTGCTTTGGTCAACCGGGGCCGACAATTCCACAATATTCAACGTGATTTTCACGGTCCTGATGATCGTGGGGAGCATGGTAGACAACATATTGAAACCGGTTGTTTTGGGACGTGGCCTGGATGTTCCAATGCCCGTCATTCTGATTGGTGCACTTGGTGGGATGATGTCGGGCGGCTTTCTGGGCATGTTTGTCGGCGCTTCGTTTCTTGCCGCCGGATACAAACTGTTCATGGGCTGGGTCGATGCAGGGACGTCCGAGAGCGCATCCATGGACAATCAAACCACGTAACACGGGAATGGCGAGCTCAAATCGAGACCGATCTCTGACATCAACCCACTTCTTTGAACTGCGCGGAAAGAGTTAGCTATGCAGATTTACACATTGCGTGAAAACCAAAATGGCAAAACGGCTTTCGAACACGACAACTTGGCGCTGCGTGGTAGTGGGACCATGATGTCAGAGGTTTCGACCTTGGTATCTGATCCTGAAAACTGCGAGCGGTTTTTCTTTGCAGAGTTGCCGCCGGGTACGTCGACGGGTTTTGCCCCCGCGACCCGGAAGCAGCTTTGCGTCTGTTTGTCCGGGCGGCTTGACGTTGAAATTGGGAGCGAACAAAGGCTTGAGTTGGAAGCGGGGGATGTTCTGCGTCTGAAAAACACCTCAGGTTCTGGCCATGCATATACGGTGAAAGGCGAGAAAGCCGTGAAGCTCTTGATTGTTCAGATGGAGTAGTTCGTCGGTGCCGATCTGGCCAGAATGTCGAACCAACAGGGCGCTTTGAAACTGTCAAAGAGCCTATTCGGTTCGACCAAACTCAGGCAAATGAACAACGTTAAATGGTCATCACCACTCGACCTTCGATCTGACCTTCTTCCATCTGTTCAAAGATCGAGTTGACGTTGTCGAGTGTATCCATGCTGAAGTGGCTGGCAACTTTGCCTTCTGCCGCAAACGACAAGCTTTCTGCCAGATCGGCCCGAGTGCCGACAATAGACCCACGAATGGTCTTTCTGTTTAGCACAACATCAAAGATATCGAGTGGGAACTCTCCGGGTGGCAGACCCACAAGGCTCATTGTTCCGCCGGGTGCGAGCATACCGACACCTTGCGAAAACGCCGAGTTCGACACTGCCGTTACCAGCACACCTTCTGCGCCACCCAATCTCGTTACTTCCTCTATCGGGTTTTGAGACATTGCATTGATTGCGACCTCGGCACCCAGTTCACGGGCAAGCGCCAACTTGTCCTCGGCAATATCTACAGCAATGACATGCAAGCCCATTGCTCGCGCATATTGCACAGCGAGATGTCCGAGCCCGCCGATCCCCGAGATAACAATCGTTTGCCCTGGCCGCAGATCGCATTCCTTGATGCCCTTGTAGACGGTGACACCAGCGCAAAGTATCGGAGCCGCGGGCGCGAAATCGAGCTCTTTGGGTAAGTGACCCAGATAAACCGGATCCGCTTCGACGAATTCCGCAAACCCTCCATTCACAGTATATCCAGTGTATTGCGGATCAGCCCGGCAGAGTGTTTCCCACCCTGTAATACAAGCATTGCAGCATCCACATGCATGGTGCAGCCAAGGAACACCGACACGGTCTCCTTCTTTTACGGACGTAACACCTCGGCCAACTTCAGCGACCACACCAACGCCTTCGTGCCCAGGAATAAATGGAGGCTCAGGTTTCACAGGCCAATCGCCGCGCGCCGCGTGCAGATCGGTGTGGCATACACCACTTGCTTCTATTTTTATGACGACTTTCCCTTCGGACGCCGTCGGTTTTTGGACTTCACGGATTTCCAATGGTTTGGAAAACCCCGTGACAACTGCCGCTTTCATCATTTTCATTCGATTGCCTCTCCCTGGCTTGAACTAAAGTGTCTTGGTTGCCCTCCGGCGAAAATCCTCTTGGTTGGAATGGAAGCCCTGCGATTGATGTACTCGGGTGAAGCTTTCATTCCGGCCATTTCTTTCGCGCCTTGTCCGGGCTTGGCAGGAAGGCCATCAGAATTGAAACCGGGACGAGCAGCGCGCCAAAAATCAGAAATGCCATGTCGTATGACTGAGTAGCGTCATAGATGAGACCGGCAAAGAGCGACCCGAAGCTGCCAACAACAAGCACCAAAGTCACGAAACCCAGAACGATGCCGATGGATCTTGTGCCAAATCGTGACGAATACATGATTGGCAACATTGGCAAAGTTGCACCGGATGCACCGCCCATCAATGCTGCGGCCAGGTACAGGGTGCTTTGACTGGGGCCACCGGAAAAAAGGTACATCGCTGCACCCATCATAATTGCCATCACCCAGTAGATTATTCGGTGATCGACTTTTTCGCTCAAACTGCCTGCTGCAAGTTTTCCAACAACCTGTCCGATTGCAGCAACAGTTATCAACTGCGCCGCAAGAGATTGATCATACTGTAAGTCGGAAACATAAGCCCCAAGATTGAACTGAACACCGGTGAACCCTGCCATCAGAGGAATGATACCAAGCACCGGTATCCAAAACATTGGCATCCTGACCACTTGACCCGTTGTCCAAAGTGGTTCCGCGCTTTCTTGCGGCTGTTCGCCCTCGCGCTCGCCTTCAGCTTCTGCCACAGGTTTGGGCGGTTCTTTTCTAAGGATGATCCCATTCAGAGGTATCAGCGTCACAAGGCAAACCACTGCCAAAATTATCAGGGCCTGCCTCCACGAGAAGGCCACGATCAATGCCGAGATTACGGCAGGAAGTATGAACCCCCCAATCGAACTGCCCAGGGAAGATATCCCTAGTGCAAATCCCCGACCCTCGGTGAACCACTTGCTGACAAGGGTCTGAGAGCTCAGCGAGCCACACATGACCAGAGAAACGGGCAAAAGCGTCGCGTAGGCCACAAGGATCATCCAGAAAGAACTTGCGATTGAAATGAGAACCAGCCCTGCCGCCAAACAGACGACGCCCAGCAAAATGAGAGTTCTCAGGCTGAGGCGATCCATAAGTCTGCCTGCAAACGGGCTGAGCAAACTGTTGACGACAAGGATGAATGTCGACCCAAGCAAAACCTGACTACGAGCGACCTGAAATTCCTCGACCCAAGGAACAACAAAAAGGGCGAAACCCGCCAGAAGAATTCCCATCGATAGGCTTTGGTTTACAAGCGTAGTGCCTACAACAAACCAGCCATAATTTTTGTTGGTACTCACAGTCTCTATCCCTTGGCGCCTACCGCTTCTCTAAGCTTCGCGGGTTCTACATTTGCGCCTGCCCGCACTAAGACGCGCGCAGAGCAATAGTAAATTCAATAGTTCAAAGAGCTGTTTGACCGCCGTCCGCCATGTGAACCGTTCCGTTGATCCAGGACGAAGCGTCGCTGCTCATGTAGAGTAGCGCTTCGGCGATCTCCATCGGGTCAGCCCAGCGGTTGAGCGGGATCTTCTGCTTGTATGCCGTGGCCCAGTCTTCGCCCAAACTCTCCTCAACCCTTAGGAACATCGGTGTCGCAATTGGGCCAGGATTCACCGAATTCACCCGAATGTTGTGCTTTGCCAATTGCTTTGCACCACAACGGACAAGCCCCGTGACACCGTGTTTTGACACATTATAGGCAGTGGTTGTTCCACCGTTTGTCGCTCCGACAGAAGAGGTGATCACCACACTTCCGCCGCCACGCTTGACCATCGATGGCACGCAGGCTTGCATGTTGAACAGAGGGCCTTTGACATTGACCGCAAAAGGAAAGTCGAAGTCTGCTTCTGTCACGTCCATGATCTCAAGCGGCTTGCCTTCGACACCTGCATTGGCGACGAGCGCGTCAATGCCGCCGAACTTCTCTTCTGCAACTGCGGCCATTCTGAAACTGTCGTCCCGGTTAGTCACGTCACCTGCGACATAGGTCACATCATCCGACGCAAGATGTTCCACTGCGGCTTGGCACGATTCTTCGTTCAGATCGAAGATTACAACTTTTGCACCCTCTTTGAGAAAGAGTTCTGAAGCGGCGAGGCCGACTCCGCTGGCCCCACCTGTGATAATGGCGACCTTCCCTTGCATTCTGTTCATTTGGTTTATCCCATATTCATGTTTCGTTTCAGTAGTTGTTCAAAGATTTCGCCTTCTTAGATTGGCTAGAAAGTCAGCCTGGTTCGGATACCCAACAGCCAAACCTCATCATCAACAGGATTCAGAAGAGGGTTGCCGATCCGCTGGATATCAAAGGTCATGGCCAGGTTCTTGGCGAAGTAGTAGTTGTAGAAAAGCTCAGTCGCGCTCTGCCAACCGAGGCCCGCCGAGGATTCACCACGTGAATGGGCAAACCCCATAACGTCGGCGCCGTTTCGCATTTTTTTGCGAAACCCCATCAAGAGATGTTTGTTGTATGGAGGGGCATTTCCATTGGACCAACCAACACGAGTGAACGGATTCCAGTCGCCAAATGTCCAGCTTGCCGTAAAAGTGCTACCATAGCTTTCTTCAGTGCCTGCACCGTCTCGAGCGTCAACATGCCAGAGGGACAGGCTGATCTTCTTCTCCAAACGTTCTTTACGAGACGGCACATAGCCTACTTCAAAACCAGACCAGAATTCGGCACCTCCGCTAAAAAATTCCAGGTTGTCGGATGTTGACCCGTTTGCATCAAAAACACCCGCAAGCGCATAGACGTTTTCATTGAAGTAAAGACCGCTCAATATCCCCCAGCTTGACTGAGGCTGTGCCAAGCTGACCGAATTGACGACTTCGTTGTTCATGAAGCCCGTCCAGGGACTCGAAAATCCGTGTGTATTGAAATAGTTATTGGGATCTATACGACCTACGACAAGGCCGGAATCTCCGCGACCAAATGGTCGTACATAGTACAAGGAGTACAGATCGAACTTGGTATCTCCGAGAATTGCGTTTGTTGTTCCAACGTAACCAAATTGACGACCAAGGTCACTTGGAGGTGTCCCATCCCCAATCGCGTGTCGGTAGTCGAAAGTAAACTCCAGCCGCCCGGCCTCGGGGTTGTCCAGCCCTCCGGGTTTCCAGATACCGGTAAAGCGAAACAGCCCTCCGAACCCATAGTCCGGTTGGTTCAGAACGCGGTCAGCTTTTTGGTAGTTGACCTGGTAATGTCCACCGAACCTGAAGTTGGCCTGATTTTCAATTCTGTCTTTGAACGCAAACCAGGGCTCCATTGCCCTGTCGATACCAGGGAAGATGTAGTTCGGCCCCGAATCCCTGCTTCTTTCACGTATGTCATCCAAGAATACCTCAGGTGAGCTGGGCCCGCCAAAGAGTGATCCTGACGTTTGCGATCTATCTGAAGCGGATTGCTGCGCAAACGCACTCGAAGATAAAAGGGCAAAGCCCACCACACAGAACATCAATCCGATCAGGGCATTTGACACCCATTCACGGATGTCTAAGCCGACGGTTTGGACGCTGTTATGGGGCATTGCCATACAGTCTCATCAGTTCGTGCTCCAGCATTCTGAGGATCACAGCAAGCAGGCGCTAAGGTTAGGGGTCCTATTCAAGTGCTCGCTGCTGCTAACTCTCGCTTAGCTGGCAGACCAGCCACTGTCCGCCGGAATGATTGCGCCGTTCACACAGGAACTCTCATCACTGGCCAGGAAAAGCGCCAAATTAGCCACTTCTCTGGGGTGGGCACGACGTGGATTGATCACCGCAGACCCCATGATCCGGTCTTTGATAAGATCAGAAACATCGTCGAAGTCGCCAATTGTCTCTGAGATGTTGGTAGCAGTGGAACCAGGGCAAATCATGTTACAGCGAATGCCCATCTTGGCATACATATGCGCGGCACTCTTGGTCATCCCGACCATCGCATGCTTGGCCGAGGTATAGGAGTATCCCGCTACGCCGCCTTTGATGCCAGCAATTGATCCGTTGTTCACGATAACGCCGTGACCTTGCTCGACGAAGATCTTCGCGGCTGCCCTCATCCCAAAAAACGGGCCATCGACATCTACTTTGTAGATGAGATCCCAGCCCTTGTTCTCGACCTCATGCACGGGCTGGAACTGATCCATAATTCCTGCGTTGTTGACCATGACATCCAGCTTTCCATAGGTGTCCACGGCAAGTTGGACCATTGCCTCTACAGCGGATTGATCAGCTACATTGCAGATTGTGGTAGTAACTTCTTGCCCTTTGGCACCCACCTCGGACTTAAGCTCGTCCAAGCGATCCTGGTTGATGTCAGCGGCCACCACTTTCCCGCCTTCATCTAGAAACAACAGTGCCATTTCTTTGCCCATTCCGGACGCTGCGCCAGTGATAACGGAAACCTTCCCGTCCATTCTTCCCATAGTGTTCTCTCCCCTTGTTTTGCTCACGGTCTCCGAGAAACGTGGCTTAGGCTCCCGCGGTGAACCGTTTGTTTCCATTTTTCAAATAATTACGTTCAGCATACACTGGTCTACTGTGCCATTTTTTTGGTTCACCTTTGCCAGAACCGTCCTTTTTTGCAGCCACGTGTGCTCCGCAAAGCAACCAAGCGATTGAGGCTGTAATGCGTATTTTGAACTCAAGTTTCACAAAAGTGTGCGCTTGAATCACTAGCCGAATATCGCCAAATTCTGGCTATTTCTCGCCATCAAATTACAATTGCTGTGGGCATAGGCCATCATGGAATTAAATTTCTTCAAAGGTTTATCAAGTATGAAAAGACGTATGGGGTCCATCCACACTGTCCGGGCACGCCAACTTCTCCAATTGGTGTCAGATCAAGGGTTGGACGCGCGTGAACTGGCGAAACGCGCCGGTCTCAGTCTGCGCGAAGCCCAATCCGCTGGTGAGACCATGCCAATGGAGAAGTTTGTCACTCTCTTTGAAGAAGCGGCTTCTCTGGTGAATGATGACCTGCTTGGATTTCGGTTTGGTCAAACTCGGGATCCACGGGACATGGGGTTGTTGGGGTATGTTGGTGTGTCGTCCCCGACAGTCCTGTCGTTGTTTGAAAACACGATCAGATACCAGCGCATTCTTGGGTCCGCGATGCGCTTTGACATCAGTTACCTTCGAAACAATGGATTATTTCGGTGGCAAACAGAACCCAGGAACGCAAAACAGTATTGGGAATACAACACCGCAAACTGCCTGAACCAGCTGCGCGCTGCGACGGGAGTGCAGATTAAGCCTGTTCGAGCAAGCTTCACCCACGAGCGTGCCAACGACCGTGACGAAGTCTGTGCGTACCTAGGCTGCCCGGTAGAGTGGTCTACTGATCGAAATGAGATCGAATTCAGGCCAAGCGATCTTTCGCTTGGCCTCAAGTCATCGGACCAACGATTGTTGAGTGTCCTGAATAATAGTGCGGAGCGAGTCGTTGAAATGCTGGCGGAGGGAACCTCTGCAACCCTAACGGAAATCCGCGAGGTATTGGCAAAACAAGCTGCGCAGGGCAGACCGACAAGCGATGCGGTCGCCTCGGCTTTGGGGATCAGCAACAGGACCCTTTCCAGACGGCTGGCAACCGAGGGTACAGACTTCAGAACACTACTTGACGAAACACGAGAGGGGCTGGCTCGTGAGTATCTCAAGGACGTGAACATGTCTTTCGGCGAAATTGCTTACCTGCTGGGTTTCGCAGATCCAAGTAGCTTCAGCGCAGCCTGCAAGAGATGGACAGGAAAAACACCTACCGAACTGCGAAAAGCTACACTTCGCCAATGACAGTCAAACATTTTGCTAAGGCAAAACCGATGGAGAGCATTCAAATATGATTTATTTTGTGGCCAGAATTTTGAAATGGGCACTTGCTCTGGGAATCGCGTTGGTCACAATCGGATGGCTCTTGTTGGCAGCACCGTTCTTTTCGGGCACCCGACAACAGATTGTAGCGGATGTTTTGACTGAACAGTTGGGCCAAGCGGTCATGGTCGAGGACGATGTCAGTGTGGTGCTAGGTCCGATCAGTCGAATTCGCGCTGGAGGGGTTCTAATCCCCAGCGAAAACGTCGATGGCACCAACCTGGCCGAACTCGCACTACTAGAGTTGGATCTGGATGTTCTGGCACTGCTGAATGGTCAGATCGATCTGGACAACATCACCGTCGACGGCTTGCAAGTGAATATGGTGACGTTGGAAAACGGCACGACAAGCTGGACACCGACAAATCGCCCAGAAACGACAGAGGAACCGGAGAAAGCCCCGGAGGAAGTAGCCGAAGCGCCAGAGAGGAGTAACGGTGGCATTTGGGGGTTTCTTCGGCACCGTACGGCGTCATTTACCTCCATCGGGCTGAAAATCGACAACCAGGTTTCCGGCTTTGTCTTTGCCTTCGATTTGGAGCACCTCAAATTCGACCAACTGGACGATGGCAACCGGTTGGGTGTGAGTGGGCGTGGCACATTGAATGAACAGACCTTTGAGCTTGATGGGAGCTACCCGACAGATGCGCCGTTCACCACGCGTGCCAACTTTGGCGAGATGAAATTGACGTTTGATGGAGATCCACTTCCCGCCAACCAGGGCGGTGGGTTTACCGGAGTGCTGACATTGGACACCGGTGAGTTCGGAGATTTCCTCGATGTGATCGGGCTGGATCGGGTGCTGGAAGGATCCGGGAAGCTATCGGCCGGACTAACCAGCCAAAACGGCACACTGAAAGTAGCTGACTTTGCGACCGTGGTGGACTTGGACGAAGGGCAGCAGATCAAGGCCCAAGGTGATGTTGAAAACCTGCTGAAAGCAAAGGGGTTCGATATCAGGCTCAATGCACGGTTCCATCCAGAGGGCGGCCCTCCCGCCGATGCCGCCAATCTGAAAGACCTTAAATTGACGGGTCTGTCCGCACATATACTTGGTGATGGAAAGGCGGTCGAACTTGATGAGTTTCTGATAACCACCAATGCCTTTGACCAGGGATTGGATCAAGTCGGCCCCGTATCCATAGGACGGCTTCGGCGCACTCCTGGAGGCCATTTGGCGATGGAGGAATTTAAGCTCCAAGCCGGACCAATCGATGCACCCTATATTGTGGCGCAAGGAAACATTCGGAACCTCTTACAACTCAAGCAGTTAGACCTGACCGGCAAACTGGCGGCACCGGCCTCTCTGTTGCTCAAAGAACTTGGGGACGATGTGGCCAAGGCATTTGGCGGGGTTGAAGCCGACTTTTCGGTTGATGATACGCAGGGACATCTGAGCTTGAAAACGCTTGATGCTCGCACGGTGAACACCGACGTCTGGGCTCTCGACGCGCATCTGGCTCTTGGGGATGTCACAGGACTGGACGGGATCGAATTCGATTTTGATCTGGACATCGCCGATGGTGCGCATTTCCTTGGGGCACTGAAACTGGAAGAGGTGGACACAGGTCCGCTGGAAATCAGCGCAGCCGCACAAGGCAAGGGCAAGGACTTCACCACTCGGCTTGGTCTGGCGGCGGGTTCGTCAAAACTGAATGCTTCCCTGGAAACGTCCGTGTCCGAAGGACGCCCCACCGTAGATGGACGAATTTTCAGTGAGCGTTTGGATGTCGAAGACCTTAGAAAAGCAATCTCCGGCGTGGTCGAGTTAGGTAAGATTGGCAACGAAGCGGGCATAGAAAAAGAAGACGCGGTAGCCGATGAAGAGGCGGATGAAACGGATTTTCAGCCACTTGTCTTACCCAAGGAAGAAGGCAAGCCTACCGATCTTGTTGATTTGGAAGAGTTGGTTTTGAACACTGACCTGACGGTGAAGCTCGAGATCAGAGAGATTACCGGTCAACAGGGCGTTTCAAGTCTGGCGAGCGAATTGGTGTCCAAAGACGGCCAAGCACGGCTTGGGCCCGCCGAAGTCACCTACGGCGGCGGATACTTCAAAGTGGCCGCAGAAATGGACCTTGTTGAAACCCCAGAGCTTTTGTCAGTGTCCGGAGCTACCAGCGGCTGGGATTTCGGAAAGATCCTCGATGCGGTCGGGTTGGGGATCGATGCCCATGGCACGCTGAGCGGCAATTTCGACATTACCGGAAACCATAGTTCCGCCCGAACTTTCATCAATTCGATGTACGGCTCGGCCTCTATTTCGATGAGCAAGGGGGATGTTGCAACCAGCCTTCTTGAATTGGCTGGGTTGGGAATATTCCCATGGCTGTTCTCCGAGGAGTTTCAGCAAGGATACACTGACATCGTCTGTGTGGTCGCCCCAGTGCAAATCAATGCCGGTAAGATAAGCTTTGATTCCATGGTCGCCGAAACCGAGAGCGTCCAGTTGGTGGCACAGGGTCATGTAGACTGGATCAACGACTCCATCGCCTTGCGAGCCGAGCCCCGCCGTGTGGGCAAGCCATTGGCCCGCAGTGCTTGGCCCTTCGATGTGACCGGCAGGCTAAGTGAACCCAAGTTCAAGTTGGATGTCGGCGGATCTCGCAGTAAACGAGCAGATGGTGCTGATGAAATGCCCGCTGAACGGAAGCCTTGCGTGCCTGACTTACTTCAGTTGGAATGAACTCATAACTAGCAGTCGAACAGCTTGGATTGCGGGATCCTGCTGTTGCAATCGTAGTGTCCGAGCACAAGGAACCGGGTGAGGCCTGCGTGTTGATGACATTGATGCCCCTAAAGCTAAACCGCCACGGTGGTCACTATACCTTGCCGGTCTGTCGCTTGGACGAGGGTGAGCTTGAGGTCGATGCCGCTCTCAGGGAACTGTACGAAGAACTGGGACTCGACTTAGGTTCAGATGACGTCCTTGGTAAGCTCGACCAGTTTCCAACCAGATCCGGGTTCCGGATTTCACCTATTGTGGCGTGGACCTTCGGTGAAGTTGAATTGCGTCCTGATCCTTCAGAGGTTGCGCAGGTGTTCCATTTGCCTTTGCGCGAGCTCGCCAGCTCCAACATTCCCAGTCTTGAGGAAAGCTACAATAGCGATCATCCGGTTTTGTCTGCCTTCCTCCCGACTTTGAGTTTCAGGCGGCCGTCGACCGGCACAGGCAGCTGGCCTGGATCGGAATATCCGCACGCGCAACGGCCTGATCCAGCAGCAGCTTTACATGCGGCAGTTCCACAGCTTCATCCCGCCGCACAAGGCATTCGTGCAACCCGTGCAGCGCCCAGACGTTCCGGGGATGTTGGCTTGGCCTAGGCAGTTTCCCATCAAGCCCGAGATCGGCCCGGTAAACGGCCTCAGCCTCATCATATTCACCAGCCTCCATCAGCAGCGCCCCCAAGGCGTGACGCGTGGGTTGTGGCCAGGACCATGGTTCTTCATATTCCAGCCCGTCATCCAGCTCTACCGCTCGGCGCAGATGATCTAGGCCGACGTCGCGGTTACCAGACTTAAAGGCAATTTCGCCCTTCATCATCTCTTCAGCAACGGCCAGCACGTCGCGCGCCTTGTTGTTGAACAGCATTCTGCTGTCCGGAACTTCGGCGTAGGCTGCGATGAAGTCGCCCATAATCGCCTGGGCTTCTTCATGTCGGCCCAGATTGGCCAGTGCGACGGCCTTGGCATAGTAAATCAGGGCGTTGGTCGTGACATAAAGCTCCTTGTCCTCAGGTTGTGCCAAGTCAAGGATTTCTGTCCACATGCCAAACCGGATATAGACATGAGGGGCTGCGGCCACAAAGGTTTCAAAGATATCCGGATAAGACCGAACCACCTCGTCTGGGACCTCGTCGCGTAAGCGGACGACGGCGTCCACCGCCGCCGCCTTCTGCCCAAGGAACATCGCGCCGTAAAAGGCGAAGTGCAGGTTGTGGATGCGGTACAGGGCATAGAAATTCGCCGCCCCGGCATAGGCTTTGAACACGTCATCGACCTTGGCCGCCGCAAGATTGCGATAAAGCACATTCTGATACTCGCCGCACAGAACATCGATATGCGTGGCCATGTGAACAAGATGCCCTGCATCGGGGACCAGGTCCTTGAGCCGGTCGCCATGGCGCAGCGCCCGTTCGGGATGAGGAGACATTTCCATCAGGTGAATGTACATATGCAGCAGCCCCGGATGGTCCCAAGCGCCCGGAGTATGATCAAAGGCGTGCTCCAGAACCGCCATCGCCTCAACGGTCGAAGCCTCTGGGTTGGGCACACTGTTGTGAAAATCCCAGAGTTGCCAGGGCGTCCGGTTCATCATTGCCTCTGCATAAAAACAGGCGATATCCAGATCATCCCTATTCGCCTCATAAACCGGTTTCATCGCTTCGGCGAACCCATCGTTAAAGGGCTGATAATCCTCAATCTCTGGGTCGGTTGGGTAACGAGATGCCAGCGCCTCGATCAATGCACGTTCTGCGGGCTTGACGTTTTCCAGCGACAGTCCGGCTTTGAGTGCTGCATGGGCCTTGTCCAATGCAGGTGCCTTTTCCTCTGGCGTGAACACTTCCCATGGTTTGTTGTAATTTGGACCAATGGCGTATGCGATGCCCCAATGGGCCAGTGCGCATTCGGGATCGGCCTCAACCGCCTTTTCAAAGCAAACAATGGCTTCTTCATGGTTATAAGCAAATACCCAGACAAGGCCACGGTCAAACCAGGTTTGGGCGGCAGGCACAGCGCTAGCAAGGCGGCTGTAGCCACCCAGATCGAAATAGTCAGTCATAAAATGCACTCCCTTTTGAAGGGCGCACTTTATCACGATTCGACCACTGGCGCTTGAACCAACCTATTGTCGTGTCACACCGGTCAAAGGGAGAATTGTGAAAGCACCGTGGTTTGTCGTTGAAGCATGAAACTCAATACCGCTTGTCAGTTAGCTTCAGCCTGCGGCCGTTATGCCCGCTCAGGATGAGGCGACAAGGTATGAAACCGGTGAGCCGGTCTGCGTGAGCACGATTGGCATGGATGACAGCCAATGCTTTCTTTTGCGCCACCACCCTCTTCCATGTTGCCCGCAGCTATAGAGATCCTTCAGAGGTTGCGCAGGTGTTCTACTTGTCTTTGCGCAAACACGATAGCTCCGACATTCCCAGACTTGAGGAAAGCGACAATGTCTGAAGTTCTGTTGATTGTTCCACAGGGTTCTGGATATGAATTAAATCAACCAGCCAAGCTACGAGATGAGATCGGGTTAGATGGCCACCGCTTTGCAACGCTTCCAGAAACGGGTGCCCCGCGCTTTGAAGACCTAGTAATTCAAGAGTAACGAAGAACTCAATTTTCCCGAAGAGACACTCTCAATCCTTAGGCGATCTCAGTTTGCAGCCTGTGGCGACGGCGGGAATACACGAGAAAAGATCAATGTAGTGCCGAACCTTAGATATCGGGTTGACCGCACTCGGCCCTTACCGGACGTTGAACGTGTAAGTCGAATGCTGCATTCGCAGCTCGCATTGCTGCCGTTCGCTGCGATTGCACGGTCATGCCTAGTGTCGAACGACTGGACTGCGGACTTTGCTGCTGATGGAGACGATTGGATCAAGGGTGGCAAACGGCCCTTAGCAGCCCATAAGCCTTGCTTAAGATAACGGCAGCTCAGAGCCCACAGGCGAATTGGATCGCGGAAGCAGCTTTCATCAAAGAGGGCGGGAAGGCATTGGATTTCGGGAAGAAAGGCTCAAGACGCGCCTTCTGCGCATCCGCCAGCCGGAAAAGATCAGACAGGTTCACTGCTCGGTTTTCGAACCGTGATTCACGCCACTAGAGGAAATTAATGGGTCCTGATCTTAGAGATTCCGGCAACTGTTCGGGCCATGCAAAACGGTGCAGTAACCTTCCTTGAAAAACCGGTTGAGTATGCCGAGCTTGAACTGGCGATTGAAACCGCGCTGAAAAAAGGCGCCGATCTGCGCGCCAATCCAAGTGACCAGTCTGCTGCGGACGAATTGCTCGCCTCCCTCACCGAGAGGCAGAAGGATGTATTCCGAATTCTGGTGACGGGGGTCACGAATAAGGAGATCGCCCAAGAGCTCGGCATCGGCGAAAGAACGGTCAAAGCCCACCGGCACGCGATCATGGAACGTCTCGAAGCAGACAGCATCGCAGACATCTAACGGCTGGCGGCTAGGCTCGGGCTAAACTGATCCTCGGAAACAGACCGGCTTACAAAAAACGGACAAAGATTCCCTTTGGTACAATATCGGGCTGACCGAGACGCTGGCAGAATGGCCTTCAGGAGGACCAATCTGTGTCTCGGTTCCGTGGCCATGTATTTGTTGTGGATGACGATTCCAGCTTTTTGGCTGCCATTTGTCGTCTGATCCGTGTGTGTGGGTTCGAGGCAACCGGCGTGGTTCGGTTAAGCGACCTCTATGCCTACCTGCCCTTTCCGGAAGAGAGTTGTGTCCTGGCAGACATTATTCTCGACGGCGAGAGTGGGTTAGAGATTCCAGGTGTCCTTTGTGACCGGGGTGAACCCGCCCCAGTGATCTTCATGTCGGCTACTGACGACGTCGAGACACTGGTTGCTGCGGATCATGCCGGGTCTGCACGCTGCCTTCGAAAACCCTTCGAGGCTGACGAACTTTTCCACTCACTGACCGCAGTGTTGCCCGAACCGGGCCAAGCTGCTGATCCCAACGCATATGCCAACGAGGATTCACGATGAAAAAAGATCTTTTGCTCTCAACCAGATTACCAGCCGCCGCATTGGCCTCACTTGTGGTCAGCTCAGCCGCATTTGCACTGGAGGTCACACCCCAACAAGTGGGCGAGGTGCAGCCGGAATACTCGCCCCATGTGAACGAAAGCTTTCCTCAGCGGGTGTTCTGGGGGGACACGCACCTGCACACGACCTATTCCCCCGATGCAGGAATGCTAAAGAACTTCGACCTAGGCCCGGAAGAAGCCTATCGCATGGCTCGGGGCGAGCAGGTGACCGCCAACAACGGGATGCAGGCAAAGCTAGTTCGGCCTCTCGATTTCCTCGTCGTTTCCGATCACTCGGAATACATGGGCCTGATTCCCGAAATCCGCGGGGGTAACCCCGATCTGCTGAAAGACCCTATCGGCAAGCAATGGTATGACTGGTACAACGAAGGCGAGGACGGTCAGTACAAGGTCTTTCTTAATTTCGCGGAGGACCTGAGCAACAATACCGGCCGGATCGAGTTCAGCAAGATTGCCCGGTCGACCTGGGACTACATGACCGAGACAGCGGATCAGTACAACAATCCCGGGTCCTTTACGGCCTTTATCGGCTACGAATGGTCCTCTACGCCAAAAGGCGACAATCTGCACCGGGTCGTCATTTTCAAGGATGATGCGGACAAGGCCAGCCGGGTTGTTCCTTTTTCGTCCTTCGACAGTGCCGATCCGGAGGATCTCTGGAGATTCCTTGCTGATTATGAGGACAAGACTGGGGGGCGGGTCATGGCCATCCCGCATAATGGCAATGTCTCAAATGGCGCGATGTTCGATACTGAAACCCGAAGCGGTGAACCCATCAGTGCCGAGTACGCCAAAATGCGAATGCGCTTCGAGCGACTTCACGAGATGACCCAGATGAAAGGTGACAGCGAAACTCATCCTATGTTGTCTCCGGAAGATGAATTTGCGGACTATGGTACGTGGGACAAAGCCAACCTGACAGGGGTAGCTTCGCCAACTCCGGAAGATCTGCCGGGCAGCTACGCGCGGTCTGCGCTCAAGCGTGGAATGCAGATCGAAGCCGAAGTCGGAGCAAACCCCTACAAGCAGGGTTTCATTGGATCGACCGACAGCCACACCTCATTGGCGACAGCAGGCGAAATGAACTTCTTTGGCAAAGCGTCGATTGCCGAGCCCTATGCGGGTCGTTGGGATCATGTCCTGATTCAGAGCCAGACCGATGACAGCCTGACCACTTACAACTACGAAACATTGGCGGCAGGTCTGGCCGGCGTCTGGGCCGAAGAGAATACCCGGGAATCGCTGTTTGAGGCTATGGAACGCCGGGAAACCTATGCCACCACCGGCACACGCATGACCGTCCGCAATTTCTGCGGATTTGGCTTTGAGTCCGGCGACGTGCATCGTTCGGATTTCGCACGCCACGGATATGTCACCGGGGTGCCGATGGGTGGAGAGTTAAACGGTGCTGAGGAGGGCAAGGCACCGACCTGTGTCATCCGGGCCCTGCGCGATCCGGATGGGGCCAATCTCGACCGGTTGCAGATCGTCAAGGGCTGGCTCAACCCGGATGGGTCCACGGGGGAGCAGGTCTATAACGTCACTGTCTCCGACGGGCGAGAGATCAAACCGGACGGTTCAGTTGATCCTGTGGGAAATACGGTCGACCTGTCGATCCCCAGCTACACTAACACGATTGGCGATGCATTGATGTTTGGCGAATGGACTGACCCTGATTTCGATCCGGCCAAGCCTTCGTTCTATTACGTGCGGGTGCTGGAAATCCCGACCCCAACCTGGGCGGCAAAGGACTCCGTGTTCTTTGGTGTCGAGATGCCGGACGAGGTTCCCATGGTGCATCAGGAACGCGCGTACACCTCGCCCATCTGGTACACGCCCGAAAGTTGATGCCCCTTCCCTATTTTCGCTTCTATGGGCCGAAGCAGGGGTACTTTGACCAGAGTTGGAAACTACCGCAGATCGAAGAAGTCAACTTCGACGAATTACCAAAGTAAGCGATGGAGCCGCGCTTGAGTACAACTTCTTTTGCCTTATAACTCAAAGGACCTAAAAAATGATCCGCCTTTCAGCTGCCCTTCTTGCCCTGTGCTTTGGTTTGAGCAGCACAGCCTCGGCTGAATCCAATCTTGGAGCCGCCGTTCAAAACCCGATCAGTTCTCTGGTGAGTGTTCCCTTCAAGTTTACCTTCGACAATGGTGCTCCAAACGGAAAGGCCAATTCCATGGCCATCCAGCCGGTGATCCCTGTTACCGTCGGCAATTGGAACCTAGTCTCGCGATTCATCATTCCCCTTTACGATGCACCGGGCGGTATTGCCGGCCTGCCGGGCAATCCAGGCATCGGGAATCCATCTACACCGGGGCGGGTCACGGGTTTAGGCGATATCAACTACACGCTGTTCTTTAGCCCGGTGAAGCCAGTCAATGGTTGGATCTGGGGGATTGGACCGTCGATCACCGCCGACAGCGCAACCGATGATCGACTGGGTAGCGGAAAGTGGAGTGCAGGCGTATCAGCGGTTGCTCTGAACCAGCCCGGCTGGGGAACCTGGGGCGCGTTAGTCAGGCATCTTTGGTCCTTTGCAGGAGACAGTTCCCGAAAGGATGTGAACCAGACATTGTTCGAACCCTTCATCAACTACAATCTCGACAATGGCTGGTATCTAATTAGCGATATGGTCATCACCTACGACTGGAAAGCGTCCTCCGGGGACGGCTTGTTGCTGCCGGTCGGCGGTGGCGTCGGCAAGATCACAAGATGGGGAAACCAACCGGTAAACCTCCGAGCAGAGGCATATTACAACGTGGAACGCCCGGCCAGCGCACCGAAATGGCAGGTCGGCTTTACCGTGCAGTTGCTGTTTCCGAAAGGGTAAGCATGCTCAAGACAACGGTCATAGGCGGAATTCTGTTCCTTGTCCCGTTTGGAATTCTTCTGTTGGTATTGCACGAGGTTCTTCTGCTGGCGTTGCTGATTGTAGATCCAATTGCCTCCCTGTTTCCGAAAGATGACTACTGGGGGATTTCTCTCGCTGTCACTCTGGCCGTTCTGCTGATCCTTGTCGTGTGCTTTGTGGCGGGTTTGGCCGCCCGACACGCCGCGTTTTCAGGGGTTTCAGCTTGAGGGCGAGACAGCGCCTTTGTGATTTGAGTGCGAGGCGTCATCAGAACGTGGCCGGTCCAGTTAAAGACCTCTGCCGTCAGCATTCCATCCGGTTTACCATCGATAAAATAAAGCTGGAGTGATCGGCCAGTCATGCTCATGTTTGTGGAATCCTATGATGAAATTGTGTTGAATTGCGGGTCTTCGACTGTCGGGGCCTTCTTTAACTTAACCTTCACAACAATCTCCTGGTTCGTGTGTAAGGGTTCGGTGGTGTTTTCAAGCTGGAGGCTTTCCAAGCCCGCAAGTGTCTCGACCATCCAGCATACAACGCGATGGACGCCTTTGTTCAATTCTTCTCCGTCGAGGCCGCCACAGTCAGATAAAGGAACAGATACTTCGTTAAACAGCGCGTCATAACCCGTGGCAAGTATCACCCTGGCGATCTGAGTACACCAATCATCAAAACTGTCGAGCCACTTGTCCAGAAGGCGCATCAGCAGAGGGGAAGAAGCAGGATCTGCTTGATCAATCGGATAGTTTCATTCAGCCTTTCCAGAGTGTCCTGAAATCCAGCGGTTCGGATCGAAGTCCGGGTATTCGAGTGTAGAACCATTCTTGAAATAGCTCATTCGCTCGTGGTTTTCGAACCACCATGGTTCGGCTTGCTTCAACAATCGCCTTTCAAGGCCTGCTCCTGGTAGATTGTCGGGCAGATATGCAAAGCGGTCGTCGCGACCAGAGAAGATAGTTAGGGTCAGGATTCATAACCAATAGATGACGAGCGCAGCGAGTGCGATGGCCGAGATGAACACCTTGGGGCACCGGTCATAGCGGGTCGCGACGCGCCGCCAATCCTTGAGCCTGCCGAACATGATTTCGATGCGGTTGCGCCGCTTGTAACGGCGTTTGTCGTATTTGACGGGTATCTTGCGTTGCTTTCTACCGGGGATACAGGCGCGTATCCCCTTGTCTTGCAAGGCTTCTCTGAACCAGTCTGCGTCATAGCCGCGATCCCCGAGCAACCAGTCGACCCTTGGCAAGCCGCTGAGCAGCGCCCGTGCGCCGATATAGTCGCTGACCTGTCCAGCGGTGACGAACAGGTCAATCGGCCGTCCCTGGCTGTCGCAGATGGCATGCAACTTGGTGTTCATGCCGCCTTTGGTTCGGCCGATCAGACGGCCGCGCCCCCCTTTTTGGCGGCCATACTGGTCGCTGTTCGATGTGCCTTGAGGTATGTCGCGTCGATCATCACGGTCTTCTGTTCGCCGTGCTCAGCGGCCAGGCCCACCATCATCCGAGCGAAGATGCCTTTCTCGCTCCAGCGCTTCCACCGGCTGTAGAGCGTCTTATGTGGCCCGTAAGCTGCTGGAGCATCCCGCCATCGTAAGCCATTGCGATTGATGAAGATAATCCCGCTCAAAACACGTTGATCATCGACTCGAGGCTTGCCATGTGACTTCGGAAAGAATGGTTCCAGACGTGCCATCTGCGCGTCGGTCAGCCAGAAAAGGTCGCTCATGTCACCGCTCCATTTTCCGAGCCGTGAATCACGCTGCGCGACGAAAATCAATGCATCCTGACCCTAGGTCTGGCGTGTACCCTTTGGGACTGTACCGGCTATCCTTGTAGTGCTCCTTTAGAGCGGCTTGGCTAGCGAAAATTCTTCCCGTCTGTATGTCTATGGTGCAAGGTTGCGGGCGAAGACTGGTTACACGTGGATCAATCTGCATGCAGCGTATCAAGGCACCCTCCATTCGGCTTTCGACCTGAATGACACCGGGAAATTTGATACCAGAGATTTTGCCGACGCGCTTTTGCATGCCTCGTTTGTGGATACGACGCGCCGTTGGTTGAGCATTTGGATCTATCTTCATGGTGTGGCTATAGAACAATCCATTCGCAATGGCAATGGATGAATTGCGAATGGGTGCGTGATTGATGGAATTGAAGAAACATAAGTTCGAAGATCTGGCCAAGGCCGACAACTGGATCACGCTCGGCGGTTGGCTGAACATTCTTTCGCGTGAGTTTGAAACCTATGGATTTGCCTATGCACAGGATGCAATTCAGGCTGTCGCGGAAGTTAGAGGGACAAAAGCCGCAAGCTTGCGCAATCAAATGTCGGCCGCGGCTTGGCTCAAAAAAAATTATCCAAATGTTTACAAACGAAAACCGACATGGCTGGGGATGATGCAAGTCGTTTTGCTTTCCCGGCTCGAAGCAATCGACCCTGTGAGGGCCAAAGAAATTGCTCAAGGAGTGTTTCGAGGCGAAGTGTCTCAGGCTGAAATGAAGCGGATTTTGGATGACGCTCAGAACAAGCAGCCGCAAAGTCGTCAGTCCCAGAGTCGCATCAGGGGCGGTGCCCAGAGAAGAACGCACAAGTTTGAAAAAGTTGTCAAAGAGTTCTTGCAAGAGAACTCAAAGCAATTCTTTGGTCATGATGACATCGAAGTTGTTGACGGGCGATTGTTGGAACCTCTAGGCACCGATATTTTGGTGAAAGTTAACGCGGAACCCTATTGCGCTGTCGAGATCCGCGGCCCAAGAGCAAGAATAGATCCAAGCTATATTGTGGATCAACTGGCACGGGCTGCGCTCATATTAAGGTATGTCCCCCACCTCATTTACGCGGTGCCAGAAAGCTTGGGCCATATCATCCCTCAAATGATCGAGATGCGCGACAAGTTAGAGATAGGCGGAATATTTTTCGCAACGATCCCTGAAAAGGAAAAGCTCGAGTACGGAGATTTTACGGTGACCGACTAACACGTGATCTTTGGACATCCTATGGTAAGCCCTCCCTCAAATCGACAAACTTTGCCGTACCAAAAATACAATTTTTTATGATAACTGGCCTTAACTCCGATTGATCTGTCGCCTCGCGCTCAGCCTTTTGGAGCAATCGGCCCATTGTAGACATTCAGACAGTCCGCAGCTAACGACAGTTCAGAGTGCACTGTACGCATTCGTATTTTACGCAGCATCAGTCGCGAAGGGCAGACAACGGCCGTTCACGGCGCTCGGATCATCGGTCCGGAATGCGGAAAATCGTTTTGATCCGCTCAGAATTTGCAACACTAATTTCTAACGTTTTTCAACATGGGGCGAGCGACTTCAAAGCGTCTCTCCGAGCCACTCGCCTTCTCCTTTCAGCGATACATTTTTCTCATTCCGAACCAAGATGCTCTTCTAGGAACTCAGCGACGCGACGAACCGCTTCAGCTGACTCAGGTGTCTCCGAATGACCATGGAAACAGTGTTGCATGGCGTCGTGAACATCCAGAATCGCCTCGTGGCCCGCACTACGCAGGACTCCGTACATGCGTATGCCGTCGCTCATCTGAATTTCTTTCGAGCCAGTCTGGACCATCGTCGGAGGGAAATCTCGCCCCTCGAAATTGTCGTAGACAGTAGAGTAGCGCGGGTCTTGTGCTTTCTCTTCAGTAATTCCGAGCATCGGCCAGACCGAGTCGATCAAGTGATCTACGTTCGTGCGTGGATCGTCGTACCGCAGCGTCCATGTCGAATCGCTGTTGAACGAGAAATCAGTCTGCGGGCTTTGCATTACGGCCGCACCAGGCAGCGCTCCTCCGCGATGCGACATGGCATTTGTCGCCATCGCCACCAATCCGCCGCCTGCAGAACAACCATAAATTCCGACGTCCTCTGGTTTATAGCTACCGCCCTCTCCGGTCAGAGCATCAAAAACGGCGATCACCTGATCCCGCTGGTCCAGAATGTCCCAGTCGGGGGCGGGCATCAACTTGTAGTCGACGGAGGCAATGTCGATGCCCATATGATTGGCAAGTGGTGCTGTCCGGTCAAACGTTGTTTCCGGAGTGTTTCCGTAAAAGGCACCACCATGTGCATGAATGAGTATCTTTCCCGGATGGCGGTTTTCGCTCGGACTGATAATGACCGTTCTAACACCACCTATCTCACGTTCCTCGGTCGACAATTTGTAAGTCTTTAAAAGTTGTTTGCCGGCGGCCTCCATCGGATCGATCAATTCATCGTGCAACGACTGCCATGCTCCGTAGTCCGTTGGGTCTGGGTAGCCTTCCCAACTGCTGGTGAGCCAATTGGGTGTCCAGTTCACCATCACCTCACGCATCTCCGGGCTAACAAAATCGGGAATATGCGTTGGAAATGTCTTGTTTCGATTTGGATCATTGGGGTCAGCGTTGAAGGTCGCAATGGAAAGAAGACGCCGAACATCTTCGTGACATGGCGCGTTCTGACTTTTCACTTCCAATTTATCGCAAGCCTCTTTCAACGCGGACAATTCTTCGTTCAAGCGCTCAACAGCAGTGGTGCCTTCCTCAGAATTCAAAATGTCGCCAACGCGTGCGTAAGCATCAGACATCAAAGTCCAGTGCGACCCGTGGTCTGCTGTTTCAGAAGCGGCGACCGTAGCAAGTCCCGCCAATGCAGCCGAAGCCAGAAACGGAGATAACCAATTTTTCATTTTGTATCCCTTTCGTTGGATCAATTCGAGTTTTCAAAGGAGGTGATTTGAACCTTCATGCCCGGTCGTAACAGGAATTCAGGATTGGGGAATTCTGCGATGCTATAGCCAATCCCTGTCTCCGGATCGAATTCGAACGGCGTTGATATCAGGCGTCCGTGATGTGGGAATTCACTTCCTCCCGGCAGCTCCAGCACCAGTGTCAGGCTGCCCATTACACTGTCGTGAGTTTCGCCTTCGAGAATGCGTTGCTGATGCTTCTCATATGTCCCTTCCACGCGAATGTGGATTGGATCAAGTTGATACAAGGTTCCGATTTCTGGCGAGTCGGCTACGACATTTGCGTTGTCTCGGAAACGGGGCGCACTCATCTGGCCGTCGAAGGGCGCGTGGATGAGCTGGAGATCTGAGATTGCCTTGGCCTTTTCCGCATTGAGCCTCTTTGTCTCAACGGTCGCTTCGGCGATTTTGACGCGCGCTTCAGCTTGCGCAATCTCAACTTCAGAAACAGAATTGGTGCCCAACCGCTTCTTTCTAGACAGGTCAGCTTGGGCCAGCTCCAGTTCAGCCACAGCCTGCCGGTGAGCCAACTCACCGATTTTGGCATCCCATTGCTTGAAGACCTGGTCGAAAGTTACCAGCAGATCACCTTCTTTGACGAATTGACCTTCGATGAAATGGATGGTGTCGATCTGGTTTTCAGCCGCAGCAGAGACGTCCCAGCTTTTGGCGGCAACGACAAGGCCGATGCCAGTGGCACTTTCTGCGCCGAGTTCACGAGCGGCGTCATCGGCGATCAAAGGCAATGTGCTCGCCGCCAACAGAAACGCGCCCAGTACCACACTCTTGCCATGGATCGTGTTTGTTTCAGGCATTTTCCGGTCTCTTCCAATTAACAATGGAAGGCAGAGCCGAAGCCCCGCCTCCCGAGGGATTACTGAAGCGTGTTCTTGTAGATCACGCCGTCTTTCATGATGATTTTCAGATTTGTGTCCGGATCTTTCATGATCTCGATGTTTTCCAGAGGATTGCCATCGACCAGCAATAGGTCTGCATAGGCGCCTTCTTGAACAACACCCAACGGGCCTTCTGGGTATGGATTCATCTGGCCGGTCAGAGCATTCAATTCTCCGGCTGTCGAGGTAAACGCCTTTAGTGTCCGGAAGTTGCCAATAGCTTCTGAGAAAAACGCGAACTCATCCAGCGCGCGATCATCATATTCGCGACCAGTGTTCCACTGGGGAATATGATCTGATGCAAGAACCACTTTCAGGTCAGGGTTGTTTTTCATCACTTGCAGCAAGTTTGACGATGCGTCTCGAATAACGCTCCACTTTGCAAAGCTTGCTGGTGGATAAGCCTTTTCAGCTTGTTCCACCGAGATTGAAAACACTGGCGAAAACGCAGTGGACAGAAACATGCCGTTTTCAATCATCGTTTTGGCCTGCTCATCGGTCAGATAGGGTGCGTGCTCAATCGACATCACGCCATTGTCGATGGCCTGCTGAAGCGCAGCAGCGGTGTGTGCATGAGACGCGACATAGGTATCCCAGCGTTCCGCCACCTCAACGACGGCTTGGACCTCTTCATCAAGAGGGCCCGAATGCAGTGGGTCAAACAAGCTTGTTACACCGCCTCCGGTGAACAGTTTGAGCTGTACCGCTCCGCGACGGAATGCTTCACGCGCCGCGCGCAGGGTTTCCGCCCGCCCGTCAGCGATAATCGTAACATAATCTTCGTAGAAATGTTGCCGCCCGCCGGCGATATTCGGGTGGGAGTCATTCAATTCACGGAAATCGCCATGACCGGACGTTGTGGTGATCCAGTTTTCCGTGGGATAGATGCGAGGCCCCACCATGACGCCCTCGTCGATGATTAGACGCATGAAGTTTGACGGACCACCCAGATCCCGTACCGTGGTGAAACCGTTCATCAACATCCCTTCGGCACGATCTGCGGCCAACGCACCATGAGCGTAGGGATGCAGCCCGTCGCGCGATTGCGTTTGCACGGGCCCGAAGGTCGAGATGTGAACGTGCATATCCAACATACCTGGCATCAGTGTGCGCCCGCCGCCGTCAATGATCCGGGCATTCGCAGCAGCCAATGGTTCCGATGAGACCTCGGCAATCAGGTTGTCGACCACCAAGACGTTGGCGTTTTCGATCAACCCGTCCGTGACGCCGTCGAAGACGTTGACGTTCGTAAACAGGATTGGAAAGGGCGTATCCTGAGCAATCCCTGCAGTCGCTGAAAAAAACAGTCCGGCCGCAAATGCGATAGACTTCATGGTCCACTCCTTTTCCTCAAGGAGAGCGAATGGGCAGGATGGACGAGGTTTCCCATCCCGCCCACTGCTCAGTTCAGCGTGTTCTTATAGATCACGCCGTCTTTCATGATGAGGTTGATGGTTTCGATGCCCCGCTTGCGAGGCTCTGCGTTGAACCACTTCGAATTACCGCCAAGCACAGTGATGTCCTCAAGTGGGTTTCCATCGACGAGCAGAATGTCGGCGTAGGCGCCTTCCTCGATAACTCCAAGAGGTGCGGGGTAGGGATTGCTACCGCCAGTCAGGGCAGCAAGTTTACCGCCGGTGGATGTCATCGCTTTCAGAGTTTCGTAGTTTCCGAAAGTATCCGCGAAGATCCATTTTTCGTGATCCCGATGATGGCGTGCGGCCATTCCATTGGTACTTACAATGTCGATTGAGAACACAATGTTCGGCTTCACCTTTTTGATGACTTCCGCGAAATTTTTTGTTCCCTCTTTCATCATAAGTGTTCTGGCGTATTCAAATGTTGAAGGATTGCCATAGACCGGATGCGTCAGGATGTCTTCGCTCATGACGGCTGCAATGTAAGGGGAAATGAAGGCACCTTTTTCCTTCATCAACATGGCCGTGTCTTCCTGTAGGAACTGTCCATGTTCAATCGACATGACACCCAGATCGAGCGCACGGCGAATGGCTTCATCAAGATAAAGGTGCGCTGCAACATAGGTTCCACGTGTCGCCGCTTCTTCTACTGCGGCGATAATTTCAGCGTCGGTGTATTGAGAGGCCTCAAAGGGACCTTTATTGCTGGCAACACCACCAGCCATCATGATTTTCATATGGGTTGCGCCCGCATTAAAGTTCCTGCGAACGGCTGCTCGAACTTCATCAGGGCTGTTTGCAATGTGATATATGCCATTGCGCCAGGTGCTACTCTGCTGGGGACTTGTCTGGCTTTCAAACAAGAGATCACCGTGACCAGCGCTTTGGCTGATCATCCCGGCAGCGCTGTAGATGCGAGGTCCTTCCATTAGGCCATTGTCGATGACACGTCGCAATCCATCGGCCATGCCCCCCATGTCACGCACTGTCGTGAACCCATCGTAGAACCACTCCAATGCAGCAGACGAGGCATGTCCCGCCATATAGTCCCACCGGGCCATTTCCATGCCCGGACGCCCGCCGTCCATAGAAAGGTTAAAATGCGTATGGCTATCAATCATGCCCGGCATCAAGGTGCGTCCCCGGCCGTCGATGACATTGGGCGACACTTTGACGGTCTGCGTCCCTTCTTCGCCCTCGATGATGAAGTTGTAGCCACTGCTGCCACTATGAATTTCTGAATACAATGGCCCACTCGGACCAGCTTGCACTTCCCATGTACCGGTCTCTGGAATGTCTTCGGCGACCTTGTGGATCTTGTTTCCGACAACAAGAACATCCAGGTCCAGAAGACCATCGGTGTTCCCATCAAAAACCATGACGTTCTTGAACAAAGTGACGGAAGGTGGTTCCTGCTGCGCAAGAGCAGTCCCAGCTACCAGCACCATGGCTGAGAATGTGAATGTCGCTAAAGTACGCGTAAACTGCCTGATCATATCAACTCCATGAGCTCATGGTCGATCTTGAAACGACCCTTTCCGATCCAGACTATGGCAGCTTCTCGCGCGGCATGTCTGACCATGACCTTAGGTCGGGAATTTTCCAATTAGGAAATGGTCAGGTTTTCCGCATTTTTTCTAGAAAGCCAGATACAGAAGTGGCACGAGTCCGGGTAGAGGGAGCGAATATGTTCGGGAATCGCAAAACACCTAAAGACTCTGACCTACCATTGGTGCGGGCAACAGTGCTCGCACCGGTCGTCGCGGGTTTGCGCGCGCGGGGGCGGGATGCTGATGATGTCTTCGCACATCTGAGCTTTGACGCGGCAACAATGATCGCACCTGAGCAATTTTTGTCACATGAAACCGTATATGCAGCCTTCAATGCCGCATCTGAAGCCGAAGGAGCAGATTTTTGCACTCGGGTTGGCCAGTCTGTTGATCTCAAGCGCTTCCTTCCAAAAGGGCAGGAGCTTGCAAAGGCCTATACGCTGGGTGACTTGTTCACACGTTTCACCCAGATTGTTTCGAAGGAGTCAAATGCAGTCACTCAGTCCTTGGTCGTAGAAGACGAATATGCTTACTTTGCGGCCCGGCGGCATTTTCGGTCGTCCATCTCACCTGCACAAGCCGATGGATTCATGATCGGGATCTGGATTTCACTGCTGCACCGAGTGATCGATTTCCGTTGGGATCCGCGCGAGATCGTATTGCAACTGGCCGACCCTAACGTTTTGCCCAAACAGTTTTATGGGGTCACGGGCATTCCGTCCGGCGAACGAGGGTTTTCGATACGCTTCCCATCCATCTGGCTGAACCATCGCCTCTCAGAGGACATGTTGGAGAACAACCCCGAGTATCACCCATCAGTCATGGAACTTGCTGCCCCGCTCGATTTTTTGACCGGGTTCGAAGACATCGTCCGGTCCCGGTTGTCCGATCCGGCGTTCACAGCGGAAGAGGCCGCGCGCTCGGTTGGTTTGCATCCAAACACCCTGAATGCGCGTCTGTCAGAACGTGGTGAGACAACATCCAAGGTCATTGCACGTATGAAACGTGAGAAAGCGATTGAACTGTTGGGTGTGAAATCCTGCTCTGTCAGGGATGCCGCTCAGCAACTGGGGTTTTCCGACCCGACCGCATTCTCACGGGCTTTCCGGAGGTGGACTGGTCAGTCCCCACAGGCTTTCAAGCGCCCTTACAGGGAACCAGAACATTGACCTTAACGATAATCATTGCGCTCCTGTCGGCGTTCTTCCTCCTGGCGAGCTCAATCAAACTTGCGGGTTGGCAAAGGAAGATCTTCGAAGCACAGCTCGCGATGTTCGAAAGCTATGGCCTCAATCGGCAGGCCATGTTTTTGGTCGGTATCGTCGAATTGTTCGGGGCTGTCTCAATCTGGTTCCAGGGATCGGGGCTAGGTTCACTCGGGGCGGCTGCACTTTTGGCAACATCCGTGGGTGCCATCTTCTGTCACCTGATCTTTGACTCCTGGAAAGACGGTATCCCCGCAATGATAACAGCGGCTCTTTCTGCATTTGTGCTTTGGCACGGTTGGAGCAGCATTAAATCGGTCTTCACGTGAACCGCAGAGTCGATTTGGTTGTCCCAGGGAGGCTGTTCAGAAGGTTCTGAAGCAGGAAGCTGCCGTTCATGTATGTTCATCGAAATAGCAATTGAGCGCCGAAAGCGCCAGTTGACGCCAACGAGCCGGGCGGCCGGTTTGTCCGCATAGCTGACCCTTATGTCGAACGCAGCGAACGACCACTCTCCACCCTCTTTGCGCTGAGCTTACCCAATTCCGCTCCTTCTGCAAGGATTAGATATTCAAAGCTTTAGTAAGTCTGGACATCATTTCAGCTTGTAGGTGAAATTTATGCGACGTTATGGGCAAATTCTGCAAAATTATGGGCAAAATGCAGCGTTATGCGCACACCTACAAACCACTAGAAGTCTAGGTTCTCTACACTTAGTGCGTTCTTTTGGATGAACTCCCGGCGCGGTTCTACGACGTCGCCCATGAGTTTGGTGAAAAGATCGTCCGCCTCTACCATGTCATCAACGTGAACTTGCAACAGGGTACGTGCATCCGGATCCAATGTGGTTTCCCAGAGCTGATCGGGGTTCATTTCACCCAAGCCCTTGTAGCGCTGGAGGGAGAGACCTTTTTCACCTTCTTCAAGAATGGCTCGCAGTAGTGAAAGCGGCCCGTGAATCACCTGCATTCGGTCCTTGCGCACCAAGGTTGCCGGAGTGTTGTAGGTTTCCTGCAAGCTCTGGGTGAAGCTGCCTGTCTTTCTGGCTTCTCCAGACCGCAGCATCGGGCCATCAAGCGTCCGGACTTCTTCAACGCCGCGCAATATGCGAGCAAGGCGGATACCGTGATCTTGCGTGATCCGGCCTTGCCAGCCGCGCTCGTACTCCAGAGCAATCAGATCAAGTCTCGCTGCAACTTTGTCCGCAACCCCTTGCAGGTCGGCATCAACTGCGCCCGGCACGAAAGCTCCGGCCACGGCAGCCTGTTCAAGGATATGGCGCGGGTAGTGGGTCGGAAAGGCGTCGATTACGCGCTTGAGCTGGCGCGCTTCGTCGACGATGCGGGTCAGGTCGGCACCGATGATTTCTTCGCCTGACCCAAGCTTTAGCACCGCGCCTTCGACGCCTTGATTAATCAGATAGTCATCCATCGCCATCTGGTCTTTGAGATAGACCTCGGACTTGCCGCGGCTTACTTTGTAGAGCGGTGGCTGTGCAATGTAGAGATAACCGCCTTCGATCAGTTCTGGCATCTGTCGGTAAAAGAATGTCAGCAGCAGCGTGCGGATATGTGCGCCATCCACGTCGGCATCGGTCATAATGACGATCTTGTGGTAGCGCAGCTTTTCGATATTGAACTCGTCCCGGCCGATCCCGGTGCCGAGCGCCATCACCAGGTTTCCGATTTCCTGGCTCGACAGCATCCTGTCAAATCGTGCTCTTTCGACGTTCAGGATCTTACCCTTGAGCGGTAGGATCGCCTGGGTCATCCGGTCTCGCCCCGTCTGTGCGGAGCCACCGGCGGAATCTCCCTCGACAAGAAACAGTTCAGTTTTGGCCGGGTCTTTTTCCGAGCAATCCTTGAGCTTTCCGGCAAGATAGTTCACGTCCATTGCCGTTTTGCGCCGGGTCAGTTCCCGCGCCTTGCGGGCCGCTTCGCGGGCAAGCGCGGCTTCTATGATCTTGCCGACGATTTGTTTGGCTTCGTTCGGGTTTTCCTCGAACCATTCGCTCAGTTTTTCGTTCACAAGGCTCTCGACCACCGGACGCACCTCGGAAGACACTAACTTGTCTTTGGTCTGCGATGAGAACTTGGGATCCGGTACCTTGACCGACAGAACGCATGTCAGACCCTCGCGGGCATCGTCGCCGGTAAAGCTGACCTTTTCCTTCTTGGCGATGCCCGAACTTTGGGCATAGTTGTTGATCGTCCGTGTCAGCGCACCCCGGAAACCCGCAACATGTGTGCCGCCATCGCGCTGCGGGATGTTGTTGGTAAACGGCAGAACCGTCTCATGATAGCTGTCGTTCCACCACATGGCGATTTCGATCCCGATATCGTCCTTTTCGCCAGTGATGTAGATCGGGGAGTCCATGACCGGGGCTTTGTGTCGGTCCAGATACTTGACGAACTCCTTCACGCCACCTTCGTAGAACAGCTCGGTTTCCAGTCGCTCGGCTGGGCGCTCATCGATCAGAATGATTTTGACGCCTGAGTTCAAAAAGGCCAGTTCGCGCAGTCGCTTTTCCAACGTCTCGAACGAAAATTCGAGGTTGGAAAACGTGTCTGTCGAAGCAAGAAACCGCACCTCCGTGCCGGTCTGCTCGCCGCAATCGCCCACCACCGTCAGGTGCTCGGCGGTCTCGCCGCGTTCGAAACGGGCGACATGCTCCTTGCCATTGCGCCAGATCCGCAGTTCCAACCAGTCGCTGAGCGCGTTTACCACCGATACGCCCACGCCATGCAACCCGCCGGATACCTTGTAGGAGTTGCTGTCGAACTTACCGCCAGCATGCAGCTGGGTCATGATGACCTCGGCTGCCGAAACGCCTTCCTCGGGGTGGATATCGACGGGGATACCGCGCCCGTTGTCGCTGACTGACACACTGGAATCCGGGTGGATTTTCACGGTCACCGCGTCCGCGTGTCCTGCAAGCGCTTCGTCGATGCCGTTGTCCACGACCTCGTAAACCATGTGATGCAGGCCCGAGCCGTCATCGGTATCTCCGATGTACATACCGGGCCGTTTGCGGACTGCTTCCAACCCTTTGAGAACCTTGATGGAATCGGCGCCATATTCGGTCTGGGGCTGCTCGTTTTCGGACATTCGCGTGTTCCTTGGAATTTTTCCAATTTTATACGAAATTTGGTCAGGATTGTCACGCATTTGAACCTGAAAACCTGCATTCCCGCGGCCACTTTTTTTGGCCAATCGGTAGGTGCTGAAACTATTGTTGGAAAGCCGGACATTTTAGGTAAATGGGATGATCAAACCAACGCAAATCAGCAGTGATCCGGCCACCAGATTTGTGCGCCTTAGCGCTGATGGGGATGACAAGAAACCGCGCACCCGATCTATCATCGCGGCCAGTCCGAGATTGCCCAACAGGGGAACGATCTGGGACACAAAGACGATGGCGATGACATCGGGGATTGTCACTTGTGTCAGGTCGAAAAACCCCGGCAACAACCCCATATAAAACAAGATCGCTTTTGGATTCCCGAGGATCACAACTACCCCGGCCGCAAATCCCGCCCATCCGCCGCCTTTGGTCAATCTACTGTCTGCGGCTATTGACCGATCGGCTGTTTGGATCGTCCGGATACCCATCCAGACAAACATGATGACCGCCACCGCTTTGAGTCCAACAGAGATCTGCGCAGAAGCCGAGGTGAGCCATCCCACCCCTGCAATGGCCAGCACCGGCCAAAGCATGTCTCCCACGACCACGCCAAGCGCGAGCGGCCAGGCTGCCTGAAACCCGCCGGACAATGTGCGTGCGGTCAGCGCCATCCAAACCGGCCCCGGGGTCAGAAACAGCACAAAGACCGCGGCCGCATAAAGCAGCAGATCTGAAGCGGACAGGGTCATCCTGGTTTCATATGCGAGGTCCCGTCGCGCTCAGTCACTTCAAAACGCTGGGCACGGTCGCCCAGCTCTGCGAATAACTCGGGACCGGTGCCAGTCATCCAGGCCTGAGCCCCTAGTGCCGAAATCTCGTCATACAACGCCGCCCGGCGGCCCGCGTCCAGATGCGCGGCCACCTCATCAAGCAAGACGATTGGCGGCGCTCCGACTTGCTCAGAAAGGGCTCGTGCATTTGCAAGGATCAATGACACCAGCAGGGCCTTCTGTTCCCCAGTGGAACAGTCTCGTGCAGGCACATCCTTGGCCGCGTAAACCCCGATCAGATCTGATCGGTGTGGGCCAACAAGCGAACGGCCTGCCGCCATGTCGCGCGCCCGGCTCTCGGTCAGTGCATGGACAAGGTCCGTTTCGTTGGCTGGCATTTCTTCTTCCGACTGGTTCAGCTCCAGATCTGCGGTCGGGAAGCCTGTCTCGGCCCGGTCCTGCGCCGATTTCAGAAGGTTCAACGCAGAAATGCGGCCCTGATGGATGCGGTGACCCGATGTCGCCATTTGCGCTTCCAGAGCCACATACCAGTGCGCATCCCGGACCTGTTCCTTCAATAGTCGGTTTCTTTCCCGCATCGCTTTTTCATAGGTCAGGGACGCTTCGGCATGAGTGGGGTCGAAACTAAGGGCCATCCGATCGAGAAAACGCCGGCGGCCTTCAGCGCCTTCGATCCACAGCCGATCCATGGACGGAACCAGCCAAACAACCCGTGCAAGCTGTCCCAACGCCAGTTGGCTTGCGGGTTTTTCATCGATCCGAACCTGACGTGCGGCCCCGCTGTCCGATGCAATCTCGATTTCGAAGTTGCGTGCGCCGGATGCCAGGAGGCCGTTCAGCTTCCAGCCGAGCGCTTCCGGGCGTCGGGTCATCTCGGCCGCGCTTGCTCTTCGCATACCGCGACCGGGCGAGAAAAGCGAAACGGCCTCAAGCACATTCGTCTTTCCGGCGCCGTTCGGACCAAAAAGAGCCACTGGACGCCCGTCCAATGTGAGACGCGCCAATTTATGCGACCGGAAATGCGATATCGTGAGCGCGGTCAGTGCCAGCACGAACCCGCCCCTTTCACCTTGACAGAAACTCTCCCAAAGGAGGCATCACGCAGCCTTGCGATCACACGCGCATCGGCATGACCACGTAGACTGCACTTTGGTCGTTGCCCTCACGCATCAGGGTCGGGTCGCCTGACGAGTTGAACATGAACACCGCGTTTTCGCGATCAACCTGTGACGCGATTTCCAGCAGATATTTTGCGTTGAAACCGATCTCCAGCCGTTCATCACCGTATGCCACGACCAGCTCTTCTTCGGCCGCACCGCTGTCCGGTGCATTGACCGACAACACCAGGCGATCCTCTTCGAGCTGCAACTTTACAGCACGTGACCGTTCCGAGGACACGGTCGCAACACGATCCACCGCTTGCGCAAACTCCTGCGCATCCACTTCCATTCGACGCGTGTTGCCTTGCGGGATAACCCGCGTGTAGTCGGGGAAGGTGCCATCGATTACCTTCGATGTCAGAGTGATGTCCGGAGTCGCAAAGCGGACCTTGGTTTCGCTGACCGAAACCGCGATATCCATCTCATCATCATCGAGCAACTTGCGAAGCTCACCGACAGTCTTGCGTGGAACGATCACGCCAGGCAGGTCAGCGGCCCCATCCGGCAGATCAGCGTCGATCCGGGCGAGGCGGTGCCCATCAGTCGCTACACAGCGCAGAGCTTTGCCGCCCTCAGCTTCGGCAACATGCATGTAGACGCCGTTCAGATAATACCGGGTTTCTTCTGTCGATATCGCGAATTTCGACTTGTCGAACAGCCGCCGCAGCATGGCTGCCGGCGCCTTGAAGTTTGACTGGTACTCCGAGGATGCCATGACCGGGAAGTCCTCTTTCGGCAGTGTCGCCAGAGAGAAGTTCGAGCGTCCGGCCTCAACCGTCAGCCGGCCTGCAGCGCTGTCGGCGGTCAGGGTCACCAGTGCGCCGTCCGGAAGTTTGCGCACGATTTCATGCAATGTGGTCGCCGCAACTGTTGTTGCGCCAGCACGTTCCACCATTGCGGCAGTCTTGTCCACGACTTCGATATCCAGATCCGTGGCGCGAAACTGCACCGTATCGCCTTCGGCCTCGATCAACACATTGGCCAAGATCGGAATGGTGTTACGGCGTTCGACTACCGACTGGGCTTGAGACACGGCCTTGAGCAGAGCGCCGCGTTCGATGCTGATCTTCATATCCCTTTATCCTTCGACATGGCCGGGACAGGCACCGTAAAGGGTTCGCCCGTCGGCACAAGTTTTTTATGGATTTGTCTGTTGGAATTCCGCAAGCGTCAAGGGGCGCAGCCCCTTGACTTGCCCATTCGGCGTCTATCGTGTGCCGATACACACAATCGGCGACCTGCGGGAACGGAAAAGGCCCCGGATCTGAAATCCGGGGCCGCAAAATCGATCAGACTGCCAGTTCAGGCTTCCAGTGCGCGGCGCAGCATCTCGACGTCTTCGGCGATCTGCCCGTCCGTCACCTTGAGCTCTTCGATCCGTTTGACGCCATGCATTACGGTCGTGTGGTCGCGTCCGCCAAAGCGACGCCCGATTTCCGGCAGGGAGCGGCTGGTCAACTGCTTGCACAGATACATCGCAACCTGGCGCGGACGAGCGTAGGAGCGCAGCCGTTTCGGGCCGATAATGTCGCTGAGGCGGATGTTGTAATAGTCGCTGACCTTGCGCTGGATTTCCTCGACCGAGATCTTACGTTCCGAGGCGCGCAGTACATCCGCCAGACAATCCTGCGTCAATTCCATATCTATTTCGCGACCCACAAGCGACGCAAAGGCGAACAGGCGGGTCAGAGCGCCCTCAAGCACCCGCACATTGGTCGAAATCCGGTGTGCAAGGAATTCCAGAACACCTTCGGCAATCACCAGATCGGGATAGGTGCTGCGGTACTGCTGAACCTTGGTCTGCAGGATGCCAAGTCGCAGCTCGTAATCCGTTGGATGCAGATCGACGACCAGACCGCACTGTAGCCGCGACTTCACGCGATCTTCCAGATCCTTGATCTCGCCCGGAGCCCGGTCAGCCGAAATGATGATCTGCTTGTTCTGATCAACCAGCGCATTGAAGGTGTGAAAAAACTCTTCTTGCGTGGAGTCTTTCCCGGCAATGAACTGCACGTCATCCACCATGAGAACATCTACTGACCGGAAGAGGTGTTTGAAATCCATCATTCGGCGTTCGCGCAGTGCCTGCACAAATCGGTACATGAACTGTTCTGCAGAGAGATAGAGGACATTGAGTTCGGGTTTTTGACGGCGCAACTCCCAGGCGATGGCATGCATCAGGTGCGTCTTACCAAGGCCAACCCCGCCGTAGAGCACGAGCGGGTTGAAGGTCACAGGCCCGCCTTCGGATACGCGGCGCGCCGCAGCATGCGCAAGTTCGTTGGGCTTGCCCACCACAAAGGTTTCAAAAGTAAAGCGCGGATCAAGCGGAGCGGCCTGCAATGCCTCCAGCGAGTCGGAGCCGGCGCTCCGGGCGGGTGCGGAGGTCAGGGCCGTTTCGGACGCGTCGGTTTCAACGCCTTTGGGTGCTGTGTTCTGAACTGGCCGGGCCGTCGAATTGGCGGCCACATTGAAAGCAAGACGCTGCACTGATGCACCATACGTATTCAGTTCGTAGATGATAAGATCAGCGAAATTCTGGCTAACATAGTTCCCCATGAAATTGGTCGGAACCGTGAACACTGCAACCCCATCCTGCAGTTGTTCGAATTCCAAGGGTTCAATCCAGGTCTTATAGTTATTCTGCCCCACCGTCTTGAGTAGCCTCTGCCTAAGCTGTCCCCACTTCTCTTGAGTCATCTATCGCCTCACGTATCCCAAAGTTTTCGCCTTTCGGCGTTGCCCATCATTGACCGGTTGCCCGGTTGGATCCCCCAATGGGGTGACACACGTGACAGCACTGCGCCCCCTGCGACAGGCGCATCAGCTTTGTTTCAAGCCAAGCAACGGAAAACACAGAACAGAGCCATCAAGAAAGATGGAAACCGTCCAACGTCACCGTTACGCACACATGTATCGACAGGGCGTCGGATCCGAATGTATCGGAGCAGACGACAAAACAATGTAATCGGGCCCAACAGTTCCCGACACACTGACATTTGCCTAGGAGCCTAACTGATGCCCGTCAGTCCGGCCCGGTGGCAGCCTGTCCCCCCAAGCGAGTGAATCGCTGATCAAGTGGTAGCAATTTCTCCGGCAAGGCGGCAACGAAACTCTGGTGTTGACTCGGGGTTTCGTCGCAAAGAATCTCTCGCTCCTGCAGCAATGAGATTTTCTGGCAACAGCCGCAAAAAAATAGGCGCTGCTTGACGCAACGCCTTTGCCTAAACGGCCTGTTGGGGAATCGCGGTTACGATCAGCCCAGAGCTTTGACCCGCGTGGACAGGCGCGACATCTTACGAGCGGCGGTGTTCTTGTGGAACACGCCCTTGGTCACACCGCGCATCAGTTCGGGCTGAGCGGCACGCAGGGCTGCGGTTGCGGCTTCCTTGTCGCCAGATTCGATGGCTTCTTCAACTTTGCGAAGGAAGGTACGGATGCGTGAACGACGGGCTTTGTTGACGGCGAAACGCTTTTCGTTCTGACGGGCGCGCTTCTTTGCCTGGGGCGAATTTGCCATGGTTGGTCTGACCTCTACTAGGTTCGGTTGTGTCTCTATAGCGCATTGGCACACCTGACCCGGATCCTGACCACCGGTCTGATTCTAGCCTGAGCGGGCCGCACGCGCATGTATAGCGGCGCTCATTATTCCAAAACCGGGCCTTTGCCAAGTCGAAAATCAAAGCGGCCAAACCGGCCCCGGACGTGATCCGGGGTCCGGCAGATTCGTTTGTATGTCACTTGTCGCGGAATTGCGCCTGACGCTTTTCGAGGAAGGCGGCCATGCCCTCCTTCTGGTCCTCTGTCGCGAACATCGAGTGAAAAACCCGCCGTTCGAACAACATGCCTTCGCTTAGCGGCAACTCATAGCTGCGATTCACGGCTTCTTTGGCGGCCATAGACGTCAGCAAGGATTTCTCGGCGATCTTCTGGGCGGCGCCCATCGCCTCTTCCATCAGTTTCTTGGCAGGAACCACTCGACTGACTAGCCCGGATCGCTCGGCTTCTTCGGCGTCCATGAAACGTCCGGTCAGGTTCATGTCCATCGATTTGGACTTGCCGACAAAACGTGTAAGGCGCTGACTGCCTCCCATACCGGCAATCACGCCAAGGTTGATTTCGGGTTGTCCGAATTTCGCCGAGTCGGCGGCAATGATAAAGTCGCACATCATTGCCAGTTCGCAGCCACCACCCAAGGCGTATCCGGCAACGGCAGCAACGATTGGCTTGCGGATCGCGGTAATACGGTCGTTGGCGTCGGCAAACAGGTTTGTTGTGAAAACGTCGACATAGCTCATCGACGACATTTCCTTGATGTCCGCTCCGGCGGCAAAAGCCTTCTCCGACCCGGTCAGGACGATGCAACGCACCTTGTCATTGGAATCGGCCTCCTCGAGCGCCTGGCAGAGTTCACCCAGAAGTTGCGTGTTCAATGCGTTCATCGCACTGGGCCGGTTTAGCTTGATTAGGGCTACGTGGTCTTCCACATCGACGGTGATCGTCTCAAAGGCCATGAGGGACTTGCTTTCGGTTGTTCCGTTCAGGGACGATTCCTTACCATGCAGAAACAGCGTTTCAAGCTATCTTTGGCATTGCGGACAGTAGAAAGAGGATCGCCCCGACTGAACGATTCGGGTGACGGTCCCGTGGCAGTCTGGGTTCCGGCACGGGTCGCCCTCGCGGCCATAGACATCGAAGTTGTGTTGAAAATATCCAAGCTCTCCATCGGCTTGACGGAAATCTCGTAGCGACGAACCGCCAGCCTCGATGGCTTCGTTCAGGACCTGCCGGATAATTGGAACCAGGGCCGCGACCCGAACTGACGAGATTTTTCCGGATTTGCGACGTGGCGAAATTCCGGCGCGAAACAGAGTTTCACACACATAAATGTTTCCCAACCCGGCGACGATTCCCTGATCCAGCAGCGCCGCCTTGATCGGAGTGTTCCGGTTTTTGAGTGCAGCTGTGAGATGGGGTTCGTGAAAATCGTTCCCCAGTGGTTCCGGTCCCAGTACCGAAATCAACTTGTGATCATTGGCCCGTTCGGTTTCCAAAAGATCCATCGCGCCGAACCGGCGCGGATCGTTGAAGGTGACGCGGGCTCCATTCTCCATATGAAACACAACATGGTCATGTTTTTGCTTCGGCGGGTGGTCATGCACGAATTGCCCCAATGGATCGCCGGACACGGTCATCCGGCCCGACATGCCCAGATGAATCAACAAGGTTTCGCCAGTGTCGAGTTCGGCAAGGATGTATTTGGAACGCCGCCGCAGCCGCAAAACGCGCGCCCCGGTCAACCGCTCAGCCATTCTGTCCGGAAAAGGCCAGCGCAGATCGGGGCGGTTTACGTCGGCCTTGGCAATCCGCTCGCCCTCCATGGCGGGTGCCAGTCCTCGTCTTACGGTCTCGACCTCGGGCAATTCCGGCATTAAGGGGCTCCTATCCAATGGGCCGCATTGTGCCCAGGGTTCAGCGCCCTATAACAAGGGCGAATTCAGGAAACGGCAAGCCACATGTCCGACAAAACCGACGCAACCACCCACTTTGGGTTCGAGACCGTCCGAGAGGACGAAAAGGCCGGGCGCGTTCAAGGCGTGTTCAACTCGGTCGCCTCAAAATACGATATCATGAACGACGTGATGAGCGTCGGCATTCACCGTGTCTGGAAGGATGCGATGATGGACTGGCTGGCGCCGCGACCGGGCCAGCGGCTGCTCGACGTTGCGGGGGGCACCGGCGATATCTCGTTTCGTTTCCTGAACCGGGCCGGTCATGGCCATGCAACTGTTCTGGACCTGACCGAACCGATGCTGGTCGAAGGCCGCAAGCGCGCCGAAGCCGCGCAGATGGCCGACAGCCTTGACTGGGTTGTCGGCGACGCAATGGCGCTGCCTTTCGACGACAACAGTTTCGACGTTTATACGATCTCTTTTGGCATCAGGAACGTCACCCGGCCGCAAGAAGCGTTGAACGAGGCGTTCCGCGTTCTGAAACCCGGCGGGCGGCTGATGGTGCTGGAGTTCAGCCAACTGCCCAATGACGGCCTCCAGAAACTCTATGACCTCTATAGCTTCAACGTCATTCCGCGAATGGGGAAACTCGTCGCTGGGGACTATGACAGCTATCAGTATCTGGTTGAGTCGATCCGCAAATTTCCCGATCAGGAAACCTTCTTGAACATGGTTCGCACGGCCGGGTTCGGTAATGCGAAATACCGCAACCTCTCTATGGGGATCGCTGCGCTGCATTCGGGCTGGAAAATCTGAATGAGAGGCCCGCACAACATTATCCGTCTTATCCGTACCGGAGCGACCTTAGAGCGGACCGGTGCCATGAATGTTGTTCTGGACGCGTTCGAGGCCCCTCCAGCATTGCGCTTTCTGGCGCATGCGCTGGGCAAGCCGTTTCAATGGCTTGGCTACAAGGGTGACCCTGACATGCCGCCCGCGACGCGCGCGCTGACCGCGCTGGGGCCTGCGTATATCAAGTTCGGGCAGGTGCTTTCGACACGGCCAGACGTCGTGGGGGACGACTTGGCGGTTCAGTTGCGTGTTCTGCAGGACAAGCTGCCTCCGTTCTCGCGAGATCTGGCCATGGCCGAAGTCGAGAAGGAACTTGGTCAGCCGGTGCCGGAAATGTTCTCGGAGTTCAGCGAGCCGATAGCTGCTGCTTCCATTGCACAGGTGCACAGGGCTCAACTGACGGGCAGCGGGCAGGAAGTCGCCGTCAAGGTTTTGCGTCCGGGGATCGAACGTGCCTTTCAAAAGGATGTGGACGCGTTCTATTTTGCCGCTGGTATCATCGAACGAATGGCGCCGGGTGCCCGGCGGCTTCGCCCGATGGAAGTCATCACCCATTTCGACGGCGTGGTGCGCGGTGAACTGGATTTGCGGCTTGAAAGCTCAGCTGCCTCAGAATTCGCAGACAACACCAAGGAAGATGAGGGCTTCAGCTTGCCTCCGGTGGTCTGGCCACTTTCCGCCCGTCGAGTGATGACACTTGGATGGGCAGACGGTGTGCCACTCGGCGACAATGCCGCGCTGGATGCGGCAGGGCACGACAGGCAAATCCTCAGCGAACGGGTTCTGCGGCTTTTCCTGCAGCATGCTCTGCGCGACGGATACTTCCACGCCGACATGCATCAGGGAAACCTCAAGGTGGCGCCCAATGGTGACATTGTTGCCTATGATTTTGGGATCATGGGGCATATCGACGAGTACACGCGTCGGGTTTATGCCGAGATCCTTTTTGGGTTTATCCGGCGTGACTACAAGCGTGTGGCCGAAGTCCATTTCGAAGCCGGATATGTTCCAGCGGATCGGGATGTTGACGAGTTCGCCCGCGCCTTGCGTGCGGTGGGTGAACCGATCTTCGGTATGGATGCCACCCATATCTCAATGGGGCGCTTGCTGAACTATCTGTTCGAAGTCACCGAGCGGTTCGGTATGGAAACCCGGACCGAGCTAATCCTGCTGCAACGGACGATGGTTGTTGTCGAGGGTGTGGCACGATCACTCAACCCGCATATCAATATCTGGGAAACCGCTCGGCCAGTCGTCGAAGGTTACATCAAGCAGTCCATCGGCCCTCGCGCGATACTGTCCGATCTGGGAAAGACCGCCTTGGTCATGGCCCGATTTGGTCCTCGTCTGCCTGATCTTGTGGAAAAGGCATTGATTGCTCAATCACAAACAAAGGATCCGGCACCGAAAAGCTGGACCGCCAACCTGCGCCCGGTTCTGATAGGTGCGCTGGGCGGGGCCGGGCTTGTGTTCATGTTGGATCAGCTGTTCTGAAAGCACGGCGCAGATGCAGTTCTGCGCCGACTCTCATGAACGTCAGAGCCGTTCTATTGCGATGGCGATACCCTGACCGCCACCGATGCACATCGTGATCAGTGCTTTGGATCCACCTGTTCGCTCCAGTTCGTAAAGCGCTTTGACAGTGATGATGGCGCCGGTTGCACCGACCGGATGGCCGAGGGCGATAGCGCCTCCGTTGGGGTTCACCTTTGCAGCATCCAATCCCAGTTCCTTGTTCACTGCCAGAGCCTGAGATGCGAACGCTTCGTTCGACTCGATCACATCGAAATCCGAGACTGACAAGCCGGTCTTTTTCATCAGGTTCTGCACGGCCGGAACCGGACCGATACCCATAACCTCTGGGCGCACGCCGGCATGTGCATAACCCAGAACGCGGGCTTTCGGTTTCAGGCCGGCCTTTTCTGCGGCATCGGCAGTGGACATCACAATTGCAGCTGCGCCGTCGTTGATCCCGGATGCGTTGCCAGCAGTGACGCGACCGTCCTTCTTGAACACCGGCCGCAGCCCGGCCAGAGCCTCTGTTGTGGTGGCTTTGGGGTGCTCATCCACCATGAAATCGACCATGTCGCGCTTTACCTTGACCTGTATCGGAGTGATCTGGCTTTCGAAGTATCCGGCCTCAATGGCCGCGGCGGCGCGGGTTTGGCTGGTCACGGCAAAGGTATCCATATCATCACGAGAAATCTGATGTTCGTCCGCAACGTTTTCCGCAGTCACACCCATATGCCCGGTTCCGAACGGACAGTTTAGAGCGCCCAACATCATGTCGAGCGATTTCACGTCACCCATTTTGGCGCCCCAGCGAGCCTGCTGCATGATAAAGGGGCTGCGCGACATGCTTTCGGCGCCACCGGCCAACGCAAACTCAGCATCGCCCAGCATCAGTGATTGCACCGCTGAAACGATCGCCTGAGCACCAGAGCCGCATAGTCGGTTCACATTCATTGCCGGGGTGCCATTGGGTATGCCGGCCTGCATCGCGGCCACCCGGCTGAGGTACATGTCGCGCGGCTCGGTGTTGATGACGTGACCAAAAACCACATGACCGATTTGCCCACCTTCGACCCCGGAGCGTTCCAACGCGGCCTCTGTTGCAACAGTGGCAAGGTCAATGGGGGCAGTCGAGGCAAGCGCCCCGCCAAACGTGCCAACAGCGGTACGGGCACCATCCAGAATTACGATGTCGGTCATTTCAGTTCTCCTCTCGGTTGGGCGCATTATGCATCTGCGGCATCTCGTGTCCTCCGGGACGTGTCGTCACGCCCGCGCAAATATCTTCGGGCTGCGATTGACAGGCTCTAGGGGAGGAGCGATGAATCCGTCATGACGGAGAACTCCGACGATATCCTGAACCGGCTGCCGGCACGTCTGAAGGAAGCGCGCCGTGCGCAGGGCCTGTCACTTGAGGCTGTGGCCAACCTATCTGGTGTTTCCCGTTCGATGGTCAGCCAGATCGAACGCGGCGAAAGCAGCCCAACGATTGCAACGCTCTGGAATCTGACTCGGGCTCTGCAGGTTGATTTTGCAGGGTTGCTGGACGACGGAAAGGGAACAGACCGGATCGAAGTTCTTCGCGAGGGCGAAGTGCCCAGCATCGAAAACATGGGGCAGGGGTGCAGAATCCGTATCCTGTCGCCGCCCGAAGAGGCCGGAGGTCATGAGGTTTACGATATCCGTTTTGACAGGGGCGGTAGCCTGAACAGCCAGCCACACAGCCGAGGTGCTCAGGAGCAGCTTACCGTTCTCGAAGGTACAGTAATGGTCGAATCCGGATCCGCTTCGGATACGCTGGAGGCAGGAGACACCGCCCGTTACGCTGCCGACATTCCGCATTCGATATCGGCGCCGAATGAGGCGGCCCGTGTCTTTCTGATCGTGAAAAACCCGGCATAATCCGTAATTGCGGAAATTTTTCCGTTAAACGGAAATTCCCCTATTTCGGAAAATCCTCCGTTATGATAGAAGGGCGACTCAAATAGGGGAGATCGCCATGTCCACCGGATTCCTGTCCCACGTCTCGCAAGTGCTTTCGCAGATCGACGCAGAGGGCCTGTACAAGCGGGAGCGCCTGATCACCTCGCCGCAAGGCGGTGAAATCACTGTTGGTGACAGGCAAGTCATCAATCTGTGTGCCAACAACTATCTCGGTCTTGCCGATCATCCTGATCTTATCACGGCCGCAAAAGGGGCAATGGAGCCGCGCGGTTTTGGCATGGCGTCGGTTCGATTTATCTGCGGCACTCAGGACATTCACCGAGAGCTAGAGCAGCGGATCGCACAGTTCCTTGGGATGGAAGACTCAATTCTGTTCGCGGCCTGTTTCGACGCCAATGGCGGCCTGTTCGAACCTCTTCTTGGTCCGGAGGATGCGATAATCTCGGATAGTTTGAACCATGCCTCGATCATTGATGGGGTCCGGTTGTGTAAGGCAAAGCGCTATCGCTATCTAAACAACGACATGAATGATCTTGAAGCGTGGCTCAAACAGGCCCGCGAAGACGGTGCCCGAAACATAATGATTGCGACGGATGGGGTGTTCTCAATGGACGGCTACCTCGCCGATCTGCCGAAGATACGCGAACTTGCCAACAAATATGACGCGGTCGTGATGGTGGATGACTGCCATGCCACCGGCTTTATGGGGTCACGCGGCGCAGGTACCCCGGATCACTTTGGCGTAGACGTGGACATACTGACCGGAACGCTGGGCAAGGCGCTGGGCGGGGCGATCGGTGGTTACATCGCCGGACCGCAGCCCGTCATTGACTTGCTACGGCAGAGAGCGCGACCCTACCTGTTTTCCAATTCACTTCCACCCGCCATCGTCGCAGCGGGGCTGGAGGCCATCCGGTTGGTCGAAAACGGGGACGAATTGCGGGCACAGTTGTTCAAGAACGCGGATTATTGGCGTTCCGGGCTTGAGCGGTTGGGGTTCAATCTGCTTGCGGGCGAACATCCGATCATTCCTGTCATGCTGGGCGAAGCAAGCCTGGCGCAGGACTTGGCGTCTCGGCTCTTTGAAGAAGGGGTCTATGTATCGGGCTTCTTCTTTCCGGTTGTGCCGCGCGGACAGGCGCGCATCAGGACCCAAATGAGCGCGGCGCTTACACGTGATGAACTAGACCGAGCGCTTGCAGCGTTTGGAATGGTTGGCAGAGAACTGGGGGTGATTTGATGGCGACCGGGTTGCGGGCGAACACGATGAAGGCGCTGGAGAAATCTAAACCCGAAGAGGGGCTGTGGCTGGTGCAGGCACCTGTTCCGGAGATCGGTCCGGATGAGGTTCTGATCCGGGTGAAAAAGACTGGCATATGTGGAACTGATATTCATATCTGGAACTGGGATGAATGGGCCGCGCATACCGTTCCTGTTCCGTTGATCACCGGCCATGAATTTGCCGGCGAGATTGTGGAACTCGGACGTGATGTGACAGGCTTGGAGATCGGCCAGCGGTGTTCGGGCGAAGGCCATCTGATCGGGACAGACAGCCGCCAGGCCCGAGCCGGGAAATTCCATCTCGATCCGGGCACTCGCGGCATCGGAGTGAATGAACAGGGGGCGTTCGCCGAGTATCTTCGACTGCCTGCTTTCAATGTCGTGCCGTTGCCAGACGACATCCCGGACGAGATAGGTGCCATACTTGATCCGTTGGGTAATGCTGTGCATACGGCGCTCAGTTTTGATCTGCTTGGCGAAGATGTGCTGATCACTGGTGCCGGTCCAATCGGCATTATGGCGGCGGCGGTCGCACGGCACGCTGGCGCGCGTCATGTCGTAATCACCGACATCAACCCCGACAGGCTGAAACTGGCAGAGCATGTCGTTCCAACCGCACGCACAGTCGACGTGAGCCGCGAAGAGTTGGGCGATGTGATATCGGAGCTCGGAATGACGCAGGGGTTCGACGTCGGGTTGGAAATGTCCGGTTCACAAGCCGCATTGGATCAGATGGTCGAGGCCATGGTCATGGGCGGAAAGATTGCCTTGCTGGGAATTCCTCCGGGCAAATCGCCGGTGGACTGGAGTCGGATCGTGTTCAAAGCGATCACACTCAAGGGGGTTTACGGCCGCGAAATGTTCGAAACCTGGTACAAGATGATTGCCATGTTGCAAAACGGACTGGATGTAAGCCGGGTGATCACGCACCGTTTCCCGGTTAACGATTTCCAAAAAGGGTTCGCGGCTATGCGCTCTGGCCTCAGCGGCAAGGTTGTGCTGGATTGGGCCAGCTAGGAACGCATTCCCGACCTCATCGCGGGCGGCTTTTCCGGTTTTGTTGCGAGGGATACGAGGGGGCAGGCCGTGGCGCTAAATTCAATAGTAGAAGCAATTGGCGGAACGCCTTCGGTCTGGTTGGACAGGCTCGTAGCCCATCACGGTGTGAAGGGGCGCATTCTGGCCAAGCTGGACTATCTGAATCCCGGTTTTTCCAAGAAGGACAGGGCGGCACTGGGAATTATCTCGGACGCCGAAGCTGACGGGTCGCTCAAACCGGGACAGGTGGTGGTTGAACTGACCTCCGGCAATATGGGAACCGGGTTGGCCATCGTATGTGGCGTGCGCGGCTATCCCTTTGTCGCGGTGATGAGCCGTGGCAACTCGCAGGAACGCGCCCGGATGATGTCGGCGTTGGGGGCGGAAGTGATTTTGGTGGATCAGGCGCCCGGTTCAGTGCCCGGACAGGTGTCAGGCGATGATCTCGCGTTGGTGGAGCAGGCGGCACAGGACATAACGCAAGCACGTGGAGCTTTTCGCGCAGACCAGTTTCATCACGAAGGGAACGCAAAGGCCCATTTCGTCACGACCGGCCCGGAGCTTTGGGCGGATTCGAACTTCAGCCTGACAGCCTTTGTCGATTTCGCCGGATCTGGCGGAACCTATGCAGGCACGGTCAGGGCGCTGAAGGACTTGAACCCGGATCTGCGTGGCTATTTGCTGGAGCCCGACGGTGCGGCTGCACTGGCCGGCGAAGAAATCTCGCAACCCGGTCATCCAATTCAGGGAGGCGGATATGCGATGCCCGGGCTGGATTTCTTGTCCGGTGTTCCCGTCGATGGTTTTTTGACGGTTACGGGTGATCGGGCAAAGACGACCGCGCGGGACTTGGCGCGCCGTGAAGGAATATTCGGAGGGTATTCCGCCGGCGCGAATGTCGCTGCGGCCTTGGAGCTGTTGGCCGGGCCCGAAGCTGGCGGAACAATTGGCGTCGTAATCTGCGACAGTGGGTTGAAATACCTGTCGACAGACCTCTGGAGCTGATCCTTCACAATTCGGAAGGCAGGGAGAACCGGCCCTGATCGCCGAGCAACCAACATTTTCCATCCTCGAACACAGCGGGGTGCAACGGGCGGCCATATCCGGCACCTCCATCCAGATCAATACGGTTGCCGAAGTGCCTTGGATGTTCCAGCGCGGTGTGGCCGTGAACAACGAGCCAGGGATGTGTGCCTGCGTGACGAAGGAATGGATCGCGGATCCAGATGAGATCATCTTCGGTTTGTTGGTCCAGCGACCGGCCCGGAAGGATGCCGGCATGCACGAATAGCAGCCCCGGTTCCCGGTGAAACAGATTGAGCTTTTCGAGAAACTTCAAGTGTGGGGCCGGAACCCGGTGTTCCGTTTGCTTGGCCATGTCGGAAGTTGAGATTTCGCCTTCGGTATCGATCCCGTAGGATTTTAAGGTTTCCAACCCGCCCAGACGCGGATGCAACCAGTTTAGACCAGAGCGAATCCTTGGGTCGTCATGGGCGCCCTGCGTCGCGAAGTTCCAGAACAAGTCGTCGTGGTTGCCCTTCAGGAATATCCAGTCCCGGCCATGTTCCTGACCTTCGATCAGACGCTGGATTACTCCACAACTGTCCGGCCCCCGGTCAACATAATCACCCAGAAAAATGATCCGTGCATCAGCGCCGCCGTCCTTCTCAACCAGATCAAGTGCCGCATCCAGCATGGCCAGTTGCCCATGAATGTCCGCGATTGCATATACAGTGTGCTTCACTGTGATCTCCGAAAGCTCTTGATCCTTTCTAGTCGAGCGGGACACGGCTGGAAAGGAGCGGTCCGCGGAAGAAGATTCCGCCCTAACAGAAAGCGGTCGGCGAACCGCCGACCGCAGAGCTGCAGTCCTACTTTCGAGCAGCTGACTTGTTCGGGCTTAAGCCACGTCGAATTCGAGCGGTTTGATCTGAGTGAACAGCCCGGTTTCAGCGAGCTTTGCGCGCGCTTCGGCCGGAACGGGTTCGTCCACGTAAAGCAAAGCGATGGCCTCGCCGCCAGCCTCGGACCGGCCAAGGGTAAAGTTGGCAATGTTTACGCCGTTCTGTCCCATCGTGTTGCCCAACGCGCCGATGATCCCCGGAACGTCTTCGTTGGTGGTGTAAAGCATATGACGACCGATTTCGGCGTCGATATTGATACCCTTGATCTGGATGAAGCGCGGCTTGCCGTCCGAGAATACCGTTCCACCGATCGAACGTTCGCGCGTGTCGGTGACAACAGTGACTTTGATATAGCCTTCGAACGCACCTGACTTGTCCTGATTTGTTGTCGAGATCTGGATGCCGCGTTCCTTGGCCACAACCGGGGCGGAGACAAGGTTAACCTCGGGATTGAAGCGCTTCATGATCCCGGCGACGACGGCGCAGTTGAGCGCGGCAAGGTTCATCTCGGCTGCGACGCCGTCATAGAGAATGTTGATGGCTTTCACGGGTTCGTCGGTCATCTGTCCAACGAAAGACCCCAGATGCCCCGCAAGCTGAATCCACGGGCCCATGACCTTGGCCTCTTCGGCGGTGACCGAGGGCATGTTCAGGGCGTTCTCGACCGCGCCGGTCAAGAGATAGTTCGACATCTGCTCGGCAACCTGAAGGGCGACGTTTTCCTGGGCCTCCGTGGTCGCCGCTCCAAGATGCGGGGTGCAAACCACGTTGGGCAGATTGAACAGAATGTTGTCTTTTGCGGGTTCGACCGAGAAAACATCGAACGCGGCGCCGGCGACATGGCCCGATTGCAGCAGCTCCGCCAGGGCTTCTTCGTCCACCAGACCGCCACGGGCGCAGTTGATGATGCGAACGCCTTTTTTGGTCTTTGCAAGGTTTTCACGGCTGAGGATGTTTCGCGTCTGATCGGTCAGAGGCACATGCAGCGTGATGAAGTCGGCGCGGGTCAGCAGCTCGTCCAACTCTACCTTTTCGACGCCAATCTTGTCAGCTTTTTCCTGCCCCAGATAGGGATCATAAGCGACCACTTTCATGTTCAGGCCGCGGGCGCGGTCACACACAATGCCACCGATGTTTCCCGCCCCGATCACACCGAGGGTCTTGTTCGTGAGTTCGGTGCCCATGAACTTGGACTTTTCCCACTTGCCGGCATGGGTCGAAGTGCTGGCTTCGGGGATCTGACGGGCGACGGCGAACATCATCGCAATGGCATGTTCGGCTGTCGTGATCATGTTTCCGAACGGCGTGTTCATAACGATCACGCCCTTTTTCGATGCCGCTTCCTTGTCGATGTTGTCAGTGCCTATACCGGCCCGGCCGATGACCTTGAGATTGTCGGCGCGTTCGAGAATCTTCTCGGTCACTTTGGAGGCCGAGCGGATCGCAAGCCCGTCGTATTGACCGATAACTTCGGCCAGTTTTTCTTTGTCCTTGCCCAGATCGGGCTGAAAATCCACGTCGATGCCGCGATCGCGAAAGATCTGTACGGCAGCTTCGGAGAGCTTGTCAGAGATGAGAACTTTGGGAGCCATTTGTCTGGTCCTTTGACGTTTATTTGATGAAAAGCCCCGGTCAGTTATCGGAGCGAATTGTAATGAGAAGGTTTGCCCCGGGTTCCGGTCCGGGCAGCGGGTCACCGTGAACCGGTGACCGCCCGGGGCAAACTCAAACGGTCTCGGATTGGGCGGCGATTTCCGCTTCGAAAGCCCAGTCGAGCCATTGCAGCATTGCCCCAATGTCCGAGGTTGCGACCGTGCCACCGCACCAGATCCTCAGGCCAGCGGGAGCATCGCGATAGGCGCCGATGTCGAACGCAACGCCCTCGGTTTCCATACGTTTCGCAACGGATTTGGCAAAACCAGCACCGTCCTGAATGCGATCATCCGTAAATTTTAGGCAAACCGAAGTGTTGGACAACGTGGCCGGATCCTGCGCAAGAAAGTCGATCCAATCCCGCATTTCTACGAAATCCGCCACGGCCTTGGTGTTGGCGTCGGCGCGTTGGATCAACCCCTGAAGGCCGCCCACAGACCGTGCCCAGTCCAGCGCCAGCAAGTAATCCTCGACCGCAAGCATCGAGGGTGTGTTTATTGTTGCTCCGGTAAAGATGCCTTCGATCAGTTTGCCGCCCTTTGTCAGGCGGAAGATCTTTGGGAGCGGCCATGCAGGTGTATAGCTCTCGAGCCGCTCTACAGCACGGGGGCTCAGGATCAGCATGCCGTGGGCGGCTTCTCCGCCCAGAACCTTCTGCCAAGAGAAGGTGGTGACATCGAGCTTGTCCCAAGGCAGATCCATTGCGAAGGCCGCCGAAGTGGCATCGCATATTGTCAGCCCGTCGCGGTTATCTGCAATCCAATCGCCGTTTGGAACCCGAACGCCCGAGGTCGTGCCGTTCCAGGTGAAAACCACGTCATTGTCAAAGTTGACGCTGCCCAGATCCACGATTTCACCGTAGTCGGCAGTCTTGACCACCGCGTCCAGCTTCAATTGTTTGGTCACGTCCGTGATCCATCCGGATCCGAAACTTTCCCAAGCCAGCATCTCGACGCCCCGGGCGCCCAGCATCGACCAGAGAGTCATTTCAACCGCGCCGGTATCTGACGCAGGAACGATGCCGATCTTGTAGTCGGCAGGAACGCCAAGAATTTCGCGGGTACCTTCAATCGCGGCCTTCAGCTTGTCTTTGCCGATTGCGGCACGGTGCGATCGCCCAAGCGCGGCACCTGCAAGTTTGGCCAGATCGAATGCGGGGGGTTTGGCGCAGGGGCCAGAGGAAAAACGCGGATTATCCGGCCGCGTTGCCGGTTTAGATAGTGTCATCGGTGTTACCCTTCCAGATATACGCCCCTCGTTGGGGAGGGGTGTCCCGCTGTCAGAGCTAGGCTGCTGCAGCGCGGCACGCAAGCCACAAAGATGTGGTTTCTGTCGCTTTTGCACTCGCAAGCGGCGCAAGATGACTACGATCGGAAACATGCGTTCGCGCACGGAGCGGCCATTTTTTTGGCAAAAAGTGAAATTGGATCGCGGAATTTTATAACATAAATAGTAGCTTAGGTGTTTTTCCATGTGAGCCAAATGCCCGGATATCTGTTCCGGCCTAGTAGCCTCGGCCAATCAGCCACCTGTATTCTGGAACTGGTGAATTTTCTGCACCTGCGCTAAGGGCAGGGTGGAATCCAAGGAGACACTTCATGTTTGTTGCCACTTTGTTGACCAACCCTGTCGCAGGTTCGTTGGCTCCGGCGCTTGTCGAATCGCTGCGCAACGCGTGGGGCGGGGACGATGTCGTGTGGCTCTGCCCGGATGAGGCTGCCGAGTTTTCCCTGCCAGAGGTGCCGGGCAACCAGTGGAACGTGTGGGCAGATGTCCAGAACATGGGTGTGGATCTGGTGGTGCAGCCGTCCGGAGCACGCAGAAAGAAGATGCTGCTGGCCGACATGGACAGCACCATGATTCAGCAGGAATGTATAGACGAACTGGCCGATATGGCCGGGGTTGGTGACCGGGTTAAGGAAATTACCGCAAGGGCCATGAATGGTGAACTTGATTTCGAAGGAGCGCTGACCGAGCGGGTCGGGTTGCTGAGGGATCTCGACGAAGATGTGATTTCCCAGGTTCTGTCCGAACGGATCACTCTGATGCCCGGCGGTAAAGAACTGGTATCAACCATGAGGGCCAATGGCGGTTATGCGGCTTTGGTGTCCGGAGGGTTCACCGCCTTTACCGCGCATGTTGCTGCCGAACTGGGTTTCGACGAAAACCGCGCCAACACCCTGCTCGTCGAAAACGGCAGGCTGACCGGTGACGTGCAGCGGCCTATCTTGGGGCGGCAGGCCAAAGTGGAAGCTCTGGAACAGATCACATCCCGGTTGGGAATCTCTGAAAGCGACGCCATCGCCGTTGGCGACGGCGCGAATGATCTTGGTATGCTGGGGCGAGCGGGAACTGGTGTTGCCTTGCATGCCAAACCCTCGGTTGCGGCCGAATGCGATGTGCGTATCAACCACGGGGATCTGACCGCACTCCTTTACCTCCAAGGGTATGCCCGGTCGGATTTCGCTGCCTGAGATCTGATTTTAAGTCCGTCTTCCCATAATTTAACTCGTGTGTTAAATTGAGGGATGACCGAGCTACAAAAATCCTTTTCAGCCCTATCCGATCCCACCCGTTTCGGGATTGTCGAGCAGCTCATGCGCGAAGGCGAGCTGCCGGCGGGAGTTCTGATCGAAGGGCGCGGAATGTCCGGAGCGGCCATTTCGCGGCATCTCAAGATTTTACGCGAGGCCGGTCTGGTCTCCCAGCGTTCACTTGGAACTCAACGCCTTTACTCCGTGCGCGGCGAAGGTTTGAAGGCGATTGCAGACTGGACAATCTCCAAGCGCGAGTTTTGGGAAACCAGCCTGGATCGATTGGGCGCAATTCTCGATAAGGAGGTGACATGGCCGACCTGAAGATCGTGCGGGAATACCCCGTCGCGCCCAAAGTACTATTTGCCTGGATCAGTGAGGGCGCGCGACTGTTGCGATGGTGGGGGCCAGAGGGCGTGCACGTGCCCGAACATAACCTCGATTTCTCTCGCATTGGACCTTGGTATTCCGTGATGGAAAATAAGGACGGGCAGCAATTCATGGTGTCTGGTCACGTGACCCATGTGAGGCCAGATGTATCAGTGGGGTTCACCTGGGCATGGCATGACGAAAACGGCACCCGAGGGGCGGAAAGTCACGTAACTCTGGCCGTCGAAGCCACGGAAACTGGCGCCCGGCTGGTTCTGGATCACCGCGACCTTGCCGATGACGACGTCAGTGCCAATCACGAGGCTGGCTGGACCTCATCGTTTAACAAACTGGCAACAGTTTTGACGTGAAGACCCCGAAAGCGCCGATCACCGGCGTTAAGCAACAGGAGGAAAGACGATGCCCGAATTTATCTTTGCTTATCACGGCGGCAAGACCCCTGAGAGCCCGGAGGAAGGCGCAAAAGTCATGGCTGCCTGGCAGGCATGGTTTGCTGACATGGGTGAAGCCGTGGTTGTCCCCGGTGCGCCGGTCGGCCCGTCAAAGACCGTCAGCAGCGGAGGTGTCGCCGACGACGGAGGAGCCAATCCACTTTCCGGTTACACAGTCGTAAAGGCCAACGACCATGATGCAGCAACCCAGATGGCTAAGGGATGCCCAATGGTGATTTCCGGACATGGATCGGTTGAAGTGGCCGAAGTCATGGAGATGTAGGTCAGAAAGTCAGGTTGATGACCGGTCGTCACAGAAAATCGGCGGCCGGTCTGATAATCCCGCATTCGAGCCCAAGTCGGCTGTAAATTGGCGCGTTCATAAATTTGCGCGTCGCCGGATGTTGCGCGTCCAGGACGCCAAGACTTACCAGAATTGTGGCAATTGCGCATTCACTGGCACGAGTCGCACCGTCGGCGATTTTCAAGGCAATCCCAATCCGCTTTTCCGGGATAATGGCGGCGAAAACGGCCTCGGCGCCGGTCTTGATGACTGCACGGCCATTCATCGCCCGCATAAGCTCGGTGCAGGCCCGGCCCTCTCCCGCGACGAGGTCGGGGTGCTTGGCCATTGAGGAAACAAGGTTTACAGCGGCGTCGCTCTGCCGGTCTGATCGGTCTGATGCGGAGGCGAACCACGCCATCGCCTTGGCGAAACCCGCAAGTGATGTGGCGAAGTTGGGAGCCGAACAACCGTCGATCCCGTAACCTGGGCTTTCTTCGCCCGTTACCTCTTCGAATGCCGACAGGCACGCCTGTTGTACCGGATGGCCGATATCAATGTATTCCGGTCCCGCACCCATATGCTGTGCCAAGGTCAGAAAGCCGGAGTGTTTGCCCGAACAATTGTTGTGGATCTGGCATGGTTTCTCGTGCGCGCGGATCAGCCGCTCATGTTCTGTGACGTCCGATGGATCCTGAGGTCCGCAGCGGAAGTCGCTCTCTCCAAGCCCAAGATGATCAAGCCAGGCCTTTACTCTGTGGGTATGAATAGCCGCACCAGAATGTGAGGCGCAGGCCAGAGCCAGATGTTCCGAATTCAAACCGAATTTGGCTGCCGCACCTGAGGTCAGCAAGGGCAGCGCTTGGATCATCTTTGCCGACGAACGGGGATAAATTACGGCATTCGGATCGCCCCAGCTGCGCAGTATCTGGCCGGAATCGTTGCAAATCACTGCATGGCCAAGATGCATGCTCTCAAGGAAATCGCCACGCCAGACTTCGACCATCGGCACGGGCTGAGAGGTTGAAACGGACATTACGTGTCTCCGGTTTGTTGGTTCACGGGTGAATACGAGGTTCTTATCTGCCGGCAAAGCGGGCTACCACGAAAAATCCTTGGCGATTTCCTGCCAATCGCTCTTTCGCCCGTGGTGCAAATTGCGATAGTGTGTGTATGTCGGCAAGCGGAAGGCCGCGCAAGACAGATGGGTTGGCAAGACCTGCGGGCGCGCCTTTGTAGTTGAGGTTAAGGACAGTCTAGGAGGCTGGACAAATGGGATCGAAGATCGCCCGCATGTTCGCGGGTTTCTGTGTGGCAGGCATGCTGGCCGGGACATCCGGCCAGGCAATGGCGCAGCAGGCGGAAAGCACCAATCGTGTTGCAGCCAAAACCGACTGGAGCGTTTTTGTAGAGCAGGACCCCAACGAATGTTGGAGCGTTTCCGCACCTAAGGAAACCGTGAATACACGCGACGGGCGGGTTGTCGCTGTGCGGCGCAGCGATATTTTGCTGTTCGTGTTCTTCCGCCCAGGCAATGAAGCGAAAGGCCAGGTCACCTTTACCGGCGGCTATCCCTTTGCTCCGGGTTCAACTGTAAATCTTGACGTGGGTGGCACTCAGTTCGAGCTGTTCACGGAAGGAGAGTGGGCATGGCCGGCGACTGCGTCGGATGACGCAAAGATCATCACGGCAATGAAGCGCGGATCTCAGGCAGTTTTGTCGGCGCGTTCAGCGCGCGGCACGCGTACCAAGGATACTTTTTCGCTGCTGGGGTTCACAGCCGCATTTGACGACGCCGAAAAGCGGTGCAGCAAGTGACCGTAACGGCGTTGACCTGAACGTGTCGTGTGATCGGAGGAAATCATGAGACTGTCGCGCCAATCGCTTTCATTATTCTGCGCCGGATTTCTTTTCTTACCGGCGCAACTTGATGCAGATCCTTCATTGGAATGCAGTGGTGCCGGTTCACAGGTCGAAATCGGGGATTGTGTGGCAGGAATGGAAGCGCAGGTCGAAACGGCGCTGGGCATCGCTTACGAGATTGCGCTCTCCTCAGCCGAAGAACTGGATCAGACAACCGGGCGTGAAACCGCCCGACCAGCGCTTGAGCAGGCGCAAACTGCTTGGTCGGCATATAGGGATGCACAGTGTGAGGCCGTCGGCGCAAGCTTCGGCGGTGGCTCGGGAACAGGGATCGGAATTCGGTCGTGTCGAGTTGAACTGGGGCGCATTCGGGTCGACGCCCTGCTGGGGATGGGCCGCTAATTTCTTACGGATTTTTTCTGACAGCTAGGAATGCAGTCGAAATCTTTTGATCTTTGGCTTCAATCCTATATAGAGGCGCATCCCTCGCCAGAAATGAGTCTCGCCATGTCCGCCAAAACGCCGATCACACAGGATGTTGTCACGATCCCCCGCAAACTGCCGGAGGGAAAGACAAACCTTGTCGGCCTGACGCGCGATCAGCTTCGCTCAGTTCTGATAGAGCACGGCACCCCCGAGAAACAGGCCAAAATGCGGGTAAACCAGATCTGGCAGTGGATCTATCAATGGGGTGTCCGGGATTTTGCCCAGATGACGAATCTTGCCAAGGCGTATCGCGCTCAGTTGGCAGAACACTTTGTGATCGAGATACCCGAGGTGGTAACCCGAACAGTGTCTGAAGATGGCACACGCAAATACCTTGTGCGGATTGCCGGCGGTCACGAGGTCGAGGTCGTCTATATCCCGGAAGAAGATCGCGGCACTTTGTGCATCTCCAGCCAGGTCGGCTGCACGCTCACCTGTTCCTTCTGCCATACCGGCACGCAAAAGCTGGTGCGAAACCTGACCACTGCGGAAATCGTCGGCCAAATCATGATGGCCCGAGACGATCTTGAGGAATGGCCCGTACCGGGAGAGCCCAAGAATGAAACCCGCCGTCTCAGCAATATCGTTCTGATGGGGATGGGCGAACCGCTCTACAATTTTGACAACGTCCGCGATGCAATGAAGATCGCGATGGACCCCGAAGGGATCTCGTTGTCGCGCCGGCGGATCACCTTGTCTACGTCCGGCGTGGTGCCCGAAATTGCCCGCACTGCGGAAGAGATCGGCTGCCTGCTGGCAATTTCCTTCCATGCAACAACGGACGAGACGCGGGATGTTCTGGTTCCGATCAACAAGCGCTGGAATATTGACGAGCTGTTGCAGGCGCTGGCCTCATATCCCAAAGCATCAAATTCGGAACGGATCACCTTTGAGTATGTGATGCTGCAAGGGGTGAACGACAGCGACGAGGACGCGCACCGGCTGATCAAGCTCATCAAGCAGCACAACATTCCCGCCAAAATCAATCTGATTCCGTTCAACGAATGGCCCGGTGCTCCGTACAAGCGCAGTTCGAACAACCGGATCCGGGCCTTTGCGAATATCATCTATCAGGCCGGTTATGCCTCTCCGATCCGGACCCCACGAGGTGAAGACATCATGGCCGCTTGCGGTCAGTTGAAGTCGGCCACCGAGCGTGCCCGCAAATCCCGCAAACAGATCGAGTCCGAAGCCGGGCTCTGATTTTCTTGATGAATTTGGCGGAATGCCGGTTTAGGCTTGCCTTCAAAATCAGAATTTGAAGGTGAGGTATTATCATGTCCCGACGCATCATGTCGGTCGTAGCTCTTCTCATTGGGAATGCGATCGGATTGCTACTAGCGGCTTTGTTGCTGGATGGATTTTCAATAAATCCACTGTCCATGATTATCGTGGTCGCAGTGTTCACTTTGGTTCAGGTCATCGCTGAACCGCTGATTGCAAAGGTCAGCGAAAAGAACGTGCCCGCCCTGAAGGGTGGAATATCGCTGGTGGTGACATTCGTTGGGCTTCTGGTGACAGATCTTGTGACCGATGGGCTGACGATCGGCGGAATATCCAACCTGCTGGCCGCCACTCTGCTAGTCTGGTTGGGGGCCTTGGCCGCAGGAATTCTGCTTCCGATCTTTGTTTTCAAAGAGCTGCGCGAAAACGGCAAGTAATCGTCGCGGAACTAAAGAATGTGGCAGTCCCGGAAACAATACGGGGCTGCTGCCCCGAAATTTCCCAAATTCCGGTTAAATTCGGCCCTGATCAACAGTCAGTTTCCAAATCATCAACAAGTGATTTGAGGGTATGGAAATGTCACAGGCAGATATTGGCGGCGCAGTCATTGACGAGGGTCTTTTGGACCTGCTGCAACAGGAACGGTCCAAAGCGCTGAGCGCGCGCGAGTGGAAATTCCGTCTCGCGGGATTCGGTTATGGCATCAAAGATGTAAACGGGGCCCGTATTGTGACGAAGCTTCCGCAGGGCACCGAAATCGGCGTTTTGCCTTCCAACTTGGGCTGATCTTTTCCGAGTTTGGCTTGGTGCTGGCGCCTAGGCGATGTTTTTGTCTGCTTCGGCGTCTTGGCGTATCAGCTTTTCTCGGACTTGCTCAATCGATTGCGGGCGGACAGCATGGCTTGCCACCGGTGCAGATACATTGTGCAGCGCAATAGCGCCAAGCGGAAGGCATTCGCCGCACGACTTGGCGACTGTATCGGAGACAACGATCGGATGACCTGCTGTCTTTCCGAAATCTCCGAGCCTTGCGGCAATGTTCGCGGCCTGTCCGATGACGGTGAAATCCAGACGGGCCCGGGAACCGACATTGCCGTAGGTTACCCGCCCAAAGTCGATCCCAATCGCACACTCGCAGAAGATGTCCGGTTGACCATGATCAACAAGACTGAGTCGTGCCACGATTTCCTTGGCTGAATCAAGCGCTTGTTTCTGCGCGGCGGAGGCATCTTTGCCTGCAGGAAAGACGGCCAGAACCGCGTCACCGATGAACTTCAGAACCTCGCCGCCATGTGCTTCGACAATGGTGGAGGCAGTTTCAAAGAATGTATTGAGTAGCGCAATATAGTCGCGCCGACCCAGCCGCTCTTCCAGTGCGGTGGATCCGCGAAGATCGCAGAACATGATGGCGGCGTCGATTTCGTCTCCGTCGCCGCGTCTGATTTCGCCCCCCAGAACACGCGCTCCGGTGCGGTGCCCGACATACGTATCCAGCAGAGCCCGCGCGTTCTCCTTTTGGGTGAACACCTCGTAAAAGCGGCCAATGACCGTGGCGCACTCAAAGACCAACCCGAGGTTTTCTGTGGTGAAACCGTTTGGATGATCACTGGTCAGTGTCAGGACGTTGTTGCGGCCGTCGGAGTATGGCAGTGGCATTGCGACATAGTCGGTGGCGCCTTTGGCCCGCAGATCTTCCATGATTGGAAAGCTGTTGTCTGGATGATCGTCGTCAAGCCGTTGCCGAACACCACCCAGCCCGTTGGACACGTGCCTGAGCGGACTGTTCCTGAATGCGGGGTGGTCGTGGATTTCATAGGATGGCGCAAATGTCGAGATTTCTTCCTGATCTTTTTCCCAGATGTAATGCTTGCCCGCGATGAGCGGGTGAAGAGACCAGACAAGAATGCTGAGGCGGGAAATGGCGATGCCGTTCTCCAACATCTTGTCGGCCAGCGCCTTTGTGAACTCCTCGGGTGTTTCGAACCCGGCCGCACCGCGCAGCAGCCAGTCGATCAATGGGCCGCTGATGTTGCCGTCTTCTCCATCCCGCAGCTTGTTAGGGCCAAGATCGATCTTGGTGCAGGCTTTTGGCATGAAACCAATATGGCCTTCGATCCCGGTGCTCTCTGGCAGAGCATTTTCATAGGCCCAGACCGAATTTGACAGCCGCCTGTCTCCGACAACGATATCGCGATAAGAAGCTGTTCCCTTGAAAGGGCAGAATGTCTGCAACGCGGTTGGATCGCTGAGAGGCACCATGACGTCCTCTGGTGGGAAGTAAATCGTCGGCGGCAAACGCGTTTCATACATCACCTTGGCGCGGGTGCTGGACGCAAGTTGCACGCCGTCATGGTATACGGTGACCCGACCCTCCAGCGGTTGGATGTCGATCCCGTAGCCTTTGCTTTGAGAGGCGATCTGGACGTTCATCAATTTCCCTCCCATTGGTCCTGGCTATTAGGATGGGTTCGATCAGGAGCGATTCCTAGGGTCCGCGCAGGAAATTTACCGATTGGGAACTCGCCTAAGTCGGTCAAATCATTTCGATGACGTCCTTTTCGATGGCAAGCCGATAACCGCGTTTTGAAATGGTCTGCACCAGAAGCGCACTGACAATCTGGTTGCCGAGCGCATCGCGCAACCGTTTAATGCGCGTGGCACCGGCGGCTTCGTCGCAATCGGCTGCGTTGCGCCCGGATATGACGGCCTCGATCTCGGCCCCCGAAAGAACGTCGTCATCCAGCCGCGCCTCGGCGAGAACCGAAAGAGTTTCCATCGCCGCTGCGGTTAGCTTGAAGTCCATGTTGTTCAGATAAACGGTGTTGTCTTCCCGGCTGACCAGCAGAGACGTCACCTGAATTCCCGATCGTTCTATCTGAGCCATCCGGCGGTTCAGGCCTGCCAGCATGACAAGGAAGACCAGCGCAGCCACCAAAAGAGCCGTGGCAAAGACCAGAAGCACAAAGATCACGACGCGGTAACTGGCCAATGTATCAGAAAAGGCGGTTCCCGATTGGGCTAGGATTTCCAGCAGTTTGATTTCTGCCTGTGCGGTCAGATCATTTTCGACAAAAACCCGCTCTACCCGGGCGTTGAACGCATTCGCGTCCGGCAATGTCAGCAGCAGAATGGTGCCGGTTGTGGCCAGGATCACCACAATGGCCGCAAGACCAAAGCCGACGAGGCGGGTGCCTGATCGGCGCGTCTCAGAAACGGAGATAGTAGGGGCCGGCATCGCTTTTCCTCTCCTCCAGCCCTTCGGGGCCAAAGACGCTGATGACATTGAGCAGGGTCCAGCCTGCACTGAGCAACCTGGTTTTGATCTCTTCCAGTGCTTCCGGCTTGGAGCAACCTTGGCTTAGCTGCATGACCCCATAGTGCAGTTTCAGAGGGTTGTCCTGCTTGGCTTTGTAATCGGCAAAGCACTGCGCAGCCGCGGGCGTCCACGCGACCGACAACAGAACGGGCAGGGCAAGTTTCAGAGTAGTCTGTCTCATGTCAGCATCCTGCGCGCTAGTCTGCTGTTATTCAATAACAGCAGGGCCTTGCGCATCCTGCTATCCGATAACAGTGGCGCGATATTGCTTGTCTGCCTGTTGGCGACCCAGCTTTGTGACAACCCAGCGGGCCAACCGGTCCGCCAGGAACAGACACAAACCGCTCAGGAAAGGATTAGCCGGATGCACCGCAAATTCATCGCCCTCATCGTCTCTCTGGCAATGGCAGTAACCGGGATGTCGATTGTGGCCGCGCCCGCGCAGGCAGACCAAGACGTCGCCAAGATCATCGCAGGCCTGACCGCGCTTGCGCTGATCGGGGTTGCCATTGATCGCCACAATCACCGCAAGGATCAAGTCACCAGCCACAGTGTTCAGCCCGCCACACCCCCACGGGGTCAAGGGACCCGAGGCAACAGGGTGCAGCCTCGGCCGCTCCCCGACCGGGTCGCCCGGTATGCCCTGCCGCGCCATTGCCTGCGCACGGGTCCGGGCGGGCAGGCGGTTTTGTCCCGGCGCTGTCTGCAAAGAAGCTATGGCTATGCCGGGACGCTTCCCAAGTCATGCCGCGTGCGTCACTGGGACAGGGAAAGAACCCGCAAAGGGTATTCTGTCCAGTGCCTGAAAAACCGCGGCTACCGCCTGACCCGGCACTAAGACCGGGCGGGCAGCGGCGGTGCGGGTCGGTTTTGGCTTGCACCGCCGCGCATTTCGGGCAAATCCAGTTGATCATGGAGATGCCCGATTTCAGACTTGAGACAGACCTGCATCAGCGGGGATTTCTGCGCATCGCGGGTGTTGATGAGGTGGGCCGCGGTCCATTGGCAGGACCGGTGACTGCAGCGGCCGTGATTTTGGACCCTCATGTGATCCCGAATGGGCTGAACGACTCGAAGAAGCTGACCGAAAAACGGCGCGTTCACTTAGAGCAGAAATTGCGCGAGACCGCGCAAGTGGCCGTGGCCGATGCGTCAGTCGAGGAAATCGACGAATACAACATACTGCGGGCGTCGCATCGCGCGATGGTGCGGGCCGTCGCGGCATTGGATCCACAGCCCGACATGGTGCTGATCGACGGCAACATGATTCCTCATGGTCTCAATCTTCCGGCACAACCTGTGATCAAGGGTGATACCAAATCAGTGTCCATTGCGGCGGCCTCGATTGTGGCCAAAATATGGCGCGATCGGGTGATGGTGGATTTGGCGCAACAGCATCCGGGATATGGCTGGGAAACCAACAAGGGTTATCCGTCAAAAGAACACAGACAGGCGCTTCGAAATCTTGGTGTTACCCCACACCATAGACGTTCGTTCAAGCCGGTACACAATATCTTGTATCAAGAATAATTCGTAACACGCTGATTCAAAAAAGAATTTGACCATGAATCAGGTTTGACTCATCCTTGTCTCAACCAAATGAGCGCAAAAGCGCCGTGGAACCTGAGGCAGTGAAATGACGACAACCAAGACCAAGAGCGCAACCGCGCTCCCATTGAACACGATTCTATCTGGCGACTGCATCGAGGCGATGAACAGTCTGCCCGAGGCGTCGGTTGATCTGATATTCGCTGATCCGCCCTATAACCTGCAGCTCAAAGGACAGCTGCACCGGCCGGACAACAGCCAAGTTGACGCGGTGGACGATCACTGGGATCAGTTTTCCAGCTTTGCCGTTTACGATCAGTTCACCCGTGAGTGGTTGAAGGCGGCGCATCGCTTGCTGAAGCCAAACGGGGCGATCTGGGTCATCGGCTCGTATCACAACATTTTCCGAGTAGGCAGCGCTCTGCAGGACGCCGGATACTGGATTCTGAATGATGTGGTTTGGCGAAAGTCGAACCCGATGCCGAACTTCCGTGGCAAGCGGTTTACAAACGCCCATGAAACGATGATCTGGGCCTCCAAGCGTGAAGGGGCAAAATATACCTTCAACTACGAGGCCCTGAAAGCCCTGAACGAAGGCGTTCAGATGCGTTCGGATTGGGTTCTGCCAATATGCACCGGCCACGAGCGGCTCAAGGATGCCAACGGAGACAAAGCCCACCCGACACAAAAGCCCGAGTCCCTTCTGCATCGCATTCTTGTCGGGTCAACCAATCCCGGGGATGTTGTTCTGGACCCATTCTTTGGCACCGGAACCACCGGCGCTGTCGCCAAGATGCTGGGCCGCGAGTTTATCGGCATCGAGCGGGAGGAAGCCTATCGCAAGGTGGCAGCCGAGCGCATCGCCAAGGTTCGGAAATTCGATCGCGAAGCCCTGCAGGTCAGCGCCTCGAAACGCGCAGAGCCGCGGGTTCCCTTCGGTCAGCTTGTCGAGCGAGGCATGCTGCGCCCGGGCGAGGAGCTCTATTCCATGAACCGCCGTCACAAGGCCAAAGTTCGTGCAGACGGCACGTTGGTTGGCGACAATATCAAAGGTTCAATTCATCAGGTTGGCGCTCATCTGGAGAATGCCCCAAGCTGCAATGGCTGGACCTACTGGTGTTTCAAACGCGACGGCAAGACCGTTCCCATCGATGTGCTGCGACAACAGATTCGCGCCGAGATGCAGGGATAATCCAAATACGAAATTATCAGTTACCGCCGGTGCCTGTGGCCTGACACATGGCACTATACCTGCCCCGCCTTTCTGGCGGGGCTTTTTTTGACTGCTCTTCGAACCGCTTTTTCTGGTGGCAGGGAGAGCTCTCTTTTCGCTGTTGCCTCACTGGGCAGTCTGGCAGACTCCGACGGAACCGAAATCCCGCCGAAGGGACCCGCTTATGTCTGATGTCAGCGAAACTGCACCGCTACGCCGGAACTTCTGGCTGACCCAACCGGATGATCTGCACGAAAATGCGAACCAGTACACAGTAGCGGCGCTGGAAAGGCACAAGCGCGAAGGCCTGGAATTGGCGGTCAAGGCGCGCTGGATCGCCCTTGGCCTTACAGCGGTTCTGCTGGTCTTCCTGAACCAAAGCGCCGAAGTCCTGTATTACCACGGGATTCTTGCCCTTTTGTGCCTAAATGGGTGGTTCATCCGCCGGGTCGGGCGAGTCGGTCAGTCCAGGATCGAGCTGGTTCTGATCTTTCTGGATCTCGGCATTATGACGATCGGAATGGTTGCACCTAACCCATTCAGCACGTCGGAAATGCCGCTCGCAATGCAGTATCGCTTTGAGAACTTTCTCTACTTCTTCATTATTCTTGCGGCCGGAACCATGGCCTATTCCTGGCGTACCGTGATCGCTATCGGTAGTTGGACCGCGGGGATGTGGTTGGTCGGTGCCGTGTCTGTCTGGTATTTTGCAGTGCCTGTTCCGGGGTTAAGCGAGGCAGCTTCTCAGGCATTCTCAGGTTTCCCGCGTGTGCTGGATCTCATGGATCCCAATGATGTGCAGGCGGATCTGCGGGTACAGGAAATGGTCGTTTTCATGATGGTCGCAGTTACGCTTGGGTATTCCGCGCGCCGCTTCAATGCCCTGCTGCTGTCCAACGCGGGTCTCGAGCGGGAGCGCGCCAATCTTTCCCGCTATTTCTCACCGAACGTGGTTGATCAGCTGAGCCAGAATGACGAGCCGCTCAAGCAAATCCGAAAGCAGGATGTGGCCGTTCTGTTCATCGATATCGTTGGTTTCACGCAATTTGCAGACAGGCACAGCCCCGAGGAAGTGGTGGATCTGCTGCGCAGTTTTCACGCCCGTATGGAAGCCGAGGTGTTCCGGCACGGTGGGACTCTGGACAAATACCTGGGTGATGGGTTGATGGCGACCTTTGGCACCCCAGTTTCTGGCGATCGCGACGCATCAGATGCTTTGACCTGCGCAAGGGCGATGCTCGACAGTATGGACCAATGGAATGCAGAGCGCAGCCAAGAGGGCAACCCTGAAATCAGTATCGGGATCGGGGTCCACTTTGGTCAAGCCGTTCTGGGGGATATCGGCGCAAACCGGCTTGAGTTCGCGGTTATTGGAACATCGGTCAACGTAGCGGCGCGACTTGAGGCTCTAACCCGGCCTCTTGGTGCGCGGCTGATCATCAGCGACAGACTCAGAGATAGGGTTTTGCAAGAGGAGCCCGAAGCCGACACCGCGCTTGAGCCCCTGAAATGTCTGCACGGTCAGGAAATCCGAGGAATTAGCGAACCAATGACAGTCTGGATGTTGCAGTAGGCCCGGCCTGTTTCTCAGCTTTCAACGAGGCATCGGGTTGTTCGCACGGTTGTAAGGTTTCCAATCGGCAATCTCAGGGTAATACAGCCGCCGCCAGTGTCGAACCCGCGGGTTCATCACTCGACGCCAGAGCGGCGGTATCATCGCCGCAACTGTCATGACGGGATATCCGTATGGCAACTGCGGGGCTTCGTCTTCTGCATGGTTCTGCAAAAGGGGAAAGCGACGGTTTGGCTTGTAATGGTGGTCCGAGTGGCGCTGGAGGTTGATCAGCAACCAATTGGACGCCTTATGCGCCGCATTCCACGAGTGGTGCGGTTTGACATGCTCATATTTCCCTTTGCCCAAATGCTTTCGGGTCAGGCCGTAGTGTTCGACATAGTTGACCAACTCCAGTTGCCAGATCGCAACGCTTGCCTGCATCAGAAAGAGGCCCAGGCCAACCCACCCGCCCAGCACAAGCGCCAGCAGAAGCATTACGCCCTGCAAGAACCAGTACCGAAAAAACGGATTGGAGAAATCGGTCCAGGGAAGTTCTTTTCGGGCCAGTAGGTTCTTTTCGGCCGCGAAGGAAGAGGTCAGGCTCTCTCGCAGCACGCGTGGATAAAACCGATGGAAGCCTTCGTTATAGCGCGCCGTTACCGGATCACGCGGCGTTCCGACATATCGGTGATGCACCAAAAGATGCTCCGATCGGAAATGAGAATAGAGCACCATGGCAAGAAGTATATCTCCAAGCCAGCGTTCCCGTTTTCCCTTTTGATGCATCAACTCGTGGCTGTAGTTGATGCCCACGGTTCCGGTTGCGATTCCGACACCGAAGAACAGAGCCAGTTTTTCGATTGTGGACAGATGATCGCTGTCCGAAACGAACCAGATCAACCCGAACAGGGTCAGGAATTGCAAAGGCGCCCAAAGCTGCGTCAGTGCGATGTACCACCCCAGATCCTCGTCATCGATCTGCGGGTCGGCGTTGTTCACATTCAGCCCCAGCATTCGGTCCAGAATGGCAAAGGCCCACCAAGTTGAGAGCGGCACCAGAACCAATGTCCAGCCGCCTTGTAGCGCTGCATACCAGATCAGCGGGATCAGTAGGAACGAACACCAGAATGGTGCGGCGCTTTGCCAGCGCGCAAGGGTACTCGCAGTCAATGTCGTACCAGTGAGGGGTTCGGGGCTATGCATCCCGGCCTCCATGTTCTGCTCTGGCGCAACAGTAGACCCACCGCACAGGTAAACCCAAGTGGGTTATCGGTCGCGCACCAGATCATGCGCCTTGCGCATCACAGTCGGCAGGTCCGAGGGGCGGAAATCGTGGCGGGGAATGATCTGGTAGCTGACGGGAACCTGTTCCGCGTCAATTCTTGCCAGCCGTAGTTTTAGGATCAGGTCGAAATGCGTGAAAGTATGGCGAACCTCGCCGGGGAAGTCTCGCCAATCTGCGTCAAAGGGCGGAGTGTCTGACAACGTCTCCCCCCAGTCGGGTCCGGGCCAGCCGAGCATCCCGCCCAACAGGCCCTTGTCAGGACGCCGTTCGAGGATCCAGCCGCCCTCGGTTGTGCGGGCCAGATAAGCGATACCGTATCTTGTGGGCTTGGGTTTCTTCGGGGATTTCTTGGGCAGATCCGCAGCTGTTCCAGCAAGACGCGCGACGCAGTCCGGGCGCAAGGGGCAGATCCCGCAGGCTGGGGATTTCGGCGTGCAGACCGTCGCGCCCAGATCCATCACGGCCTGTGCATAGTCCCCCGGTCGAGTGGCAGGGGTCAGAGCCTCGGCATGAGCGCGCAGCAGCGGCTTTGATCTCGGTAGCGGATCGTGCAGATCAAAAAGTCGCGCCATTACCCGTTCTACATTGCCGTCCAGAACCGTTTCCTGCCGGTCGAACGCGATGGCCGAGATCGCGGCGGCGGTATAAGGGCCGATTCCCGGCAGATCGATCAACCCGGAATAGGTGTCAGGAAAACGGCCATCCAGATCAAAGGCAACAACGCGTGCACATTTTAATAGGTTTCGAGCCCGCGCATAATATCCAAGCCCGGCCCATGCGGCCATCACATCGGCATCACTCGATCGGGCCAGATCCCTGACAGTTGGCCATCGGGATGTGAATTGATGAAAGTAGTTTTTTACAGCAGCCACGGTTGTTTGCTGCAGCATCACTTCGGAAAGCCAGACTCGATAGGGATCGGGCGTGATGCCTGATTTTCGCTGGGCGGGGCCGACACGCCACGGCATCACCCGTGCGTGGTGGTCGTACCATTCCAGCAGCTCGGCAGGGATCCGCCTCACGTCCTGATCACGCAAACTTTAAGCCCCCCTGCCTTTCGGTTTCGCTGGCGCGTCGCTTTCTTCCGTCTACAATAGCGCGCGGAGGTTCGGAAACCATTCATGTCACAAACCAGACCACGCAGACGTTCCACAACCCGCGGGTTCAAGCGAACTTCTTCGCTGCTGACCGAGCAGATCCGTAAGGCGGGCGAAAGCCGGGGCTTCGCAGTTTCGCGGTTGTTGACACATTGGACCGAGATCGCCGGACAGGACATCGCCGCCATCGCGCGTCCGGTCAATGTGGGATACGGCAAAGGTGGGTTCGGCGCGACGCTGACGGTGCTGACCACCGGAGCGAATGCACCGATACTCGAGATGCAGAAAGAGCGTCTGCGCGAACGGGTCAATGCTGTATATGGCTACAATGCGATCAGCCGCATCCGGATCACTCAAACTGCACCAACTGGTTTTTCCGAAGGGCAGGCCGTTTTCGCCCAGAAGTCAGAGGAACCGAAACAGACCTTTTCTCCCGAAACCGAAGCGGAAGCCGCCAGAACCGCCAGCACCGTGGAAAACGACGATCTGCGTGTCGCGTTGGAACGTTTGGGGCGCAATGTCCTATCCAAGAACAAAACCTGAAAGAGAGTAATACATGACCCGAATGCGTAACCTTCTTTATGCCGTACTCGCGATTGCGCTAGGCGGATTTCTGACTGTCGGCCTGCCCGGCAGCCCGATACCTTACGCCGCGGCCGAAGAGGTCAAAGAGGCGGATTCGACCGCAATAGTCGAAATGGTGCTTGGTGATGAAAACGCCCCTGTCGAGATTATTGAATACGCTTCATTCACCTGCCCGCATTGCGCTAGTTTTCATCAGGGGCCGTTCAAACAACTCAAGAAGGACTTCATTGATACCGGCAAGGTGAAGTTCGTGTATCGCGAAGTTTATTTCGATCGTTTCGGACTTTGGGCTTCGATGATCGCCCGGTGTGCGGGCCCCGAGAAGTTCTTTGGAATGACAGAACTGATCTACAACGATCAAGCCAACTGGTCGGGGGCCGGTGGACCCGGCGAGATCGCCAATGAGCTTCGCAAGATCGGTCGCCTTGCCGGACTTGACGATGAACAACTCGAAGCCTGCCTGATGGATGCCGACAATGCGCAGGCTCTGGTGACCTGGTATCAGGAGAACGCCGAAGAACACGGCATTCAGGGAACGCCCAGTTTCATCGTAAACGGTGAGAAGGTCGAGAACCAGGCCTATGACAAGTTCAAAGCGCTGATCGAAGCCGAGCTGGGAAGCTGATCTGGCGCGTCACGGCAAAGCGAACAGAACCGTTTGGGCCGGCCCTTGTGGCCGGCCTTGTCTTTATTTGGGCAAGGTGGTGTCGCGGTGAGGCCGTTGGTGTCACGGTGCAGGAGCGACTTCCAGTAACATGCTGTGCAGCGTCTCAGCGTTTTCAATCTGCAACCGCACCGGCAGGGTAATGACCTTACTGCGGAAACCTGCGGGCAGCCGCACGGCGTCTTTCTCGGTTGTTACAAGCTGGGCACCCAGCATTTTGGCTTCGCCATCCAGCCGATTCATGAGCGCAGGAGTCAGCGGCTGATGGTCGTCCAGCGCCTCTGCCCGGATGACGTCAGCGCCCTGTTCGCGAAGTGTGTCAAAGAACTTTGCCGGATTTCCGATGCCGGCAAAGGCCAGAGCGCGCGTGCCTGACCAGTCCATGCCGGTTTGTAACGGTTCCAGCGCGCCGCGAAGATGTGGCACCGGGATGTCTTTGGCCCAACGTGCCGAAAAGCCCAATTGCGCTGAAACTGTACCAATGGATAAAACGGCATCTGCACGCAACATACCGGCAGTGACAGGTTCGCGCAGCGGACCGGCCGGCAGGCAGAGCCCGTTGCCAAATCCTTGCTTGGCATCCACCACGACCAACGAGAAATCCTTGGCTACTCCGGGATTCTGAAACCCGTCATCAAGCACGATCACCGTGGCACCAAAATCGGCGGCGGCCTGAACTCCGTCCGCACGATTCTTGGCCACCCAGACTTCGGCAAACGCTGCCAACAGCAACGGTTCATCTCCGACCTGCGTTGCCTTATGGCGCGCTGGGTCGACCCGAACCGGGCCTTCCACGGAACCACCATAGCCACGGGACACCACATGCGGTTCGTGCCCTGCATCGCGGAGGGCTTCGACCAGCCAGATTGCAGTGGGTGTCTTGCCGGTGCCGCCGACATTGATGTTGCCAACGCAGATAACGGGAACAGACGCGCGGAAGCCGTCCTCTTGCGCTACTCTGCGCGCTGTCGCCTTTGCATAGAAGACGCCTAATGGTTTGAGAACACGCGCTTGCCAATTCGGTCGGGCGGGATCCGAGAACCAGAATTCAGGTGCCCGCATGATTGACCTCCGCCAGATCCAACTTGTCCTGAACAAGGTCCAGCAACCGGTCCGTCAGATGCGCGCCCTCAGTGATGAGTTTCCAACCAGCAAGCGCCATCTCTGCGGCATTGTCTGGGGCGATCAGGCGCACCACGCTCGCGCCGAGTTCGTCCGCATCCCTGACGACGCGGGCCGCGCCGACCTGCGACAGGCGGGCATAAGTATCCATGTGATCACCAATGTGTGGACCATATAGCAATGCAGAGCCAAGCGCGATCGCTTCCATCGGATTGCGACCACCTGTTCCCTTAACAAGCGAGCTCGCCATAAAACTCAACGGTGCGACGCGGTACCACAAACCCAGCGCTGCCGGATCGCCGGACACGAGAACCTGAGTGCTGTCCTGAATCTCGTCTCCCTCGTCCCAATCCGCATGGCGCAATCGAGACTTGTCGAGCTGGGCGTTCATTTCAGGCAAGTCCCGGGGGTCGTCCAGCATCAGAACCAGCAAAAGCCGATGGGCCAGTCTGAGGGCGCTCCGGTGGGCCTGCAGGATTGTCTCGAATTCCTTCGGAGAGGCGTAGGCCGCCAGCCAGACTGGCCTGCTTGCCAGCGCTTCGTTGAGCTCGTGTAGGGCATCCTCGGAGCAAGGTGACGGATTGGCTCCGCTTCGAAGGGGAGCCGACAGGGAGATCCTGTTTTCCGAAATACCGGCGCGGCGAAGATAGTGAGCAGAGTTTTCACTTTCGACGAGAACCGTGTCGAAACACTGCAATGTGCTGCGGACCAGATCCGGAAGCCAGCGTTTCCTGTTCAGGCCGGGATCGTCTGCGGAAAAATCCAGCAGAAGCATGGGCACGTTGCGTTCAGAGGCCTGCGATATCAGGTTCGGTCGCAAATCGCCTCCGGACCAAATGCAGAGATCGGGACGCCAATGATTCAGAAAGGCCCGGGCGCTTCCGGGATGATCAGGGCCAATCGGGAGCGCCTCGGACGTTGCCGTTTCTGCCGGGCAAGTATGCAGCACATGTATCCCGGGCCGCATTTGCTGCAATCGGTCGCAAAGCTCCTGAAGAGCGTCAAACCGGGCGCGAGTATCGGAATGAACCCAAACCAGTTCTCCCGAGGGGCGCGGTGGGCGCGGGCCTGCACTGTGTTGCGGTTTGCGCCATGACAGGGCGCGGTAGGCCGCAAGACTGAGCGAGCGGCCCATGACTTCAACCCAGCTCTTCGGTGGCCGAAGTTTCAGCCTTTTCGTCGCGCAAACGGTGAATATGGGCGATGAAGTAGCGCATATGCGCGTTGTCTACCGTGCGCTGAGCTTCGGCCTTCCAGGCGTCATAGGCTGACTGGTAATCCGGGAACATGCCAACGATATGGATATCATCGACATCCTTGAACACACTGCGCGTTGGATCGAGAAGCTCTCCGCCAAAGACCAGATGAAGGCGTTGGGTCATGGTCATTCCTTCCGGGATGCATCAGGGCTGCGCGTTCGCCGGCACCCTAAGCCATTCCTTTCTGAGGTCAAGAATTGCCGCCGACTGTCCTGCTAGTGCGGAGCGATTCCGCTGCTGTCGGGGTCCAGTGCGTTCTTTATCTGTCGGTGGATCTGTGGGCCGGCCGCGATGACCCCTTCGACCTTGGGATGAGGGTTGTTGAACCGTAAGGGCTGACCGTGTCGGTCAGTGGACCACCCGCCTGCCTCTCGCAGGATCAGGTCTCCGGCTGCGATATCCCATTCCCAACTCGGACGGAGGGTCAGCATCCCGTCGAACCGCCCTTGCGCCACCAGTGCCATGCGATAGGCAAGTGACGGTCGATAGGTGCGTTCAAACTGCGGGGCTTCGCGGTTCAACCAGTGTCTGGGCTCCAGGTTGGGTCGTGCCGCAAGGATTTGTGACGCGCCGAGTTCTCCGGTTTGCGAGACATGGATCGACTCATCATTCAACCTTGCGCCTTTACCTCTGGCGGCGGCAAAGAGCATGTCGCGTTGCGGCAGGTAGACCACGGCGGCAGTGACCACTCCATGTTCCGCAATGGCCAAAGAGTGTGCCCAAGTTCGCGATCCGTCCGCAAAGCTTCGCGTTCCATCAATGGGATCAATAATGAAAACCCGTTCGCGTTCCAGCCGTTCTGCGGTGTCTTCGGTTTCCTCCGAAAGCCAGCCGTAATCGGGTCGGGCGGAGGGAAGCTCGGCCTCGAGCATCTCGTTGACCGCGAGATCGGCCTCTGTGACAGGGCCTGCTCCGTCGGGTTTATCCCACCGCTGCGCCTCGCCCCCGACAAAACGAGTGGCGATTTTTCCGGCGGCGCGGGCTGCGTCTATCAGCAGTTCCAGATCATGCGCCGGCAAGGGTCATGCCTTCGATCAGCAGCGAGGGGACAACGCGGGACAAATAGCGACGAGCGTCATTTGCCGGGATAATCCGAGCCAGCATCTCCCGAAGGTTGCCGGCCACAGTGCATTCATTGACCGGGTAGGCGATTTCGCCGTTTTCCACCCAGAACCCGGATGCCCCGCGAGAATAGTCCCCGGTATTGGGGTTGATGGTCGCCCCGATCATTGACGTCACCAAAAGACCGGTGCCCATGTCCCGAAGCAGGTCGGCACGGGTTTTCTCTCCCTGAGAGAGTTCGAGGTTCCAGTTGCTCGGTGACGGCGGCGAAGACACGCCTCGTGCGGCATTTCCAGTGGATTCCAATCCCAGTTTGCGCGCACTGGACAGATCCATTGTCCATCCCATCAGCCTGCCATCCTCGGCAATCGCACGGTGACGCGTGGGCAATCCTTCGGCGTCAAAGGGGCGCGATCCTGAAATACGCGGGCGGTGTGGATCTTCGATCAGGGACATGCCCTGAGGCAAAACCTGCTCGCCCAGAGAGTCCTTCAGCCAAGAGGAGCCGCGTGCCACCGCTGCACCGTTGGACGCAGCCAGAAGATGCCCGACAAGAGAAGATGACACACGTTCATCGAACAGAACAGGATAGCTCCCGGTTTCCGGTTTGCGGGCATTCAGCAGGGCGACGGTGCGTTCACCGGCGGTGCGACCAATTTCTTCGGGGCTGCGCAGATCGCTTTGCCACGCTCGGCTGTCGCCGTCATAATCTCGCTCCATACCGGTTCCAGTGCCGGCAATGGCCACGCAGGATGTGGATCGCTGAGTGCGACCGTATCCTCCCGAAAATCCGTTGGTTGCGGCCAGATGGACTTCGTGCCGGCCATAGCTGGCAGAAGCGTCGGAGACCTGCGTGACACCCTTGACTGCCAGTGCGGCGGCTTCGGCCGCCAGTGCATCCGACTGGAGCGCCCCGGGAGAGGGCTCTTCAGACGCATCCACGAGATCCAGCGTCTCGATGTTCCACCCGGCACTCAACTGCGTAGTATCCGCCAGCCCGGCATAGGGGTCTTCAGGCGCTTCGCGTGCCATTGCGACAGCGCGTTCGGCCATTGCTGTCAGGGTTTCTGCCCGGCTGTCGGACGAGGACACGATCGAGCTCTGTCGTCCCATGAAGACCCGCAGGCCAAGATCGGTTGCCTCGGCGCGTTCAGCATGTTCCAGCGCGCCCGCGCGCACGTCGACAGAGATCGAGCTGCCTTCGATCACGATGGCGTCGGCGGCATCGGCACCGGCCATCCGCGCGGCATCGAGAAGGGCGTGGCTGATCTCTTCCGGGGATCGGGTCATGGGTGCTCCGCTGTTATCGGCTGTCCGAAAGGAGGTAGCCTCGCGTCCCTGTTTGCGCAAGTCCGGTAAGAAAAAGGGCCGCCGAAATCGGCGGCCCTTAGGTGTTATTGGACGCGGATCACTTGATGCGCTGGCCGTTGGCGAGAATCTGACCGTCGCCTGTGATCTCGATCTTGGAGGTCAGCGTGTCCGGTTCCTCGCCCGGCACGCCTAGCATTCCCATCATCATCCGCGCGCCCATCGCATCAGAATCCGACATCATTCCCATGCCGATCAGCTTGTCGATCAGGGAATTGGCACCCGCCAGTTTCAGGTTCGCCACGCCGGTCGGAGCCGGGACGCCGTCGAACGAGGTCAGGTCGCTGTTGTCGAAGGTGAAGTCGCCGGTGCCGGTCAGTGTCGCGCCCACCAGCGATACAAGCAGATTGTTGATGCTCAACGCGTTCAATTCGCCCGGGTTCGCGCCGGAGTCTTCCATCATCGCCGCGTCCGCCGGGTTCATAAGGTCGAACAGAACGGTTGCCTTGCCGCTCAGATCAAGCAAGACGCTGGCCGGGTCTCGTGGTAGTGCCTGTGACGGATCAAAAATGCCCCAGATCATGTCCGACATCGTGAAATCGGATACGTTGACTGCGAGCGAAAAGTCCTGTGGTTCTTCGGACTTCGCGGTAGGCATATCCAGCTTGAAGCCCATTGCGGCTGCGGCCATGTCGACAGGGAAGGGCAGTTCATTGCTGGTTGCCGAGATAGCTACACCGCTTTGCGATACGTCGTAACCCAAATGGCCGTTGTCCATCGACACGCCCAGCTTACCGCCGGTCGAGGTGCTGTTGTACCCGAACTCCTCGCCGTTTCCTGTACCCTGAAGCGCGCTTGAACCACCCGCATAGGTAAAGGCTCCGTCAAAGCTGAAACCGGACGAGAACAGCTCATCGACTTTGGATGGGTCAAGGTTGATCGGGATCATACCGGTACCGGAAAAGGCAAGCCCGTCGATCTTGCCATTCGCTTCGATGCGCGCATCGGTTTCGGGGTTTCCAAACTTTGCATCGTAAGTCACGGCATCCGCGGACATAGTTTGATTGTAGTCGCGCATTTCGCCCAGTTTCATCTGGGTGGTAGTTGCGACATTTGCGATCCGTACGTTCAGATGCGCCAAGTCTGACGGAACCGGTGTCCCTTCGGCTGTTACCGAATCCAGCGAGACAGCGATTTCGCTTGCGGAATAGTCATATGTGATATCGTCGGGAGAGCCGGATGCCGTCAGGGCCGCGCCGCTGTGTGAATAGCCGACTTCGACAGTAATCAGCTCGCCTTCTTCGACTTCGAGATCAATCAACAGCGGCATACGATCGGGAAACGTGATCGACACGGTGCCGTCAGCTTTTCCGGCCAGTGTCAGTTCCTCGGCCTCAAACCTGACCGAACCTTCCTCCTCGGGGATGTCCATGTTGGCAACAAAATTGCGAATCGTGAGTGTGTCGCCGGATGTGCTTTCATCCCCAGTGATTTCGTAGCCGACACTGGCTAGGTATGCGCGCCAGTCGGACCAGACATCATTGGCCGACAGGTCAGCCCAAGCGGTTTGCGTTGCCAGCCCATAGGCCAGAACTGCACCGCAGGTGCGCGCGAAAGTAACAGACATAGGAGAACCCTTCTCGATCAAATTTCGCGCACATCGTCTGCCCATGTCCAGCCATCGTCAAGGGGGCATGGGCTAGACGCTTTCCCCCTGCCGGGCTACCCATGAGCGGATTGCGGGAAAAGGGGAAAGACACCAATGACTACCGAAGTTCGTATGGATGAAAAAACGGTTCTGATCACTGGCGCGAGCCGCGGAATAGGGGCGGAAGCAGGGCGAGTTTTTGCCGCTGCGGGCGCAAATGTAGTGCTGGCGGCCCGCAGCATCGATGCGGTCGCGGCACTTGCGGGCGAAATTGGAGATCAGGCCGTAGCGGTTGCCTGCGACGTCTCCGATTTCCGCCAGGTCGAAACGGCCGTTCAAACCTGCGTTGATCGGTTTGGTGGGATTGATGTTCTGATCGGAAACGCAGGCGTCATCGAGCCAATTTCACACCTGTCTCAGGCGGATCCCGATGATTGGGGGCAAGTGATCGACATCAACCTGAAAGGTGTGTTTTTCGGAATGCGCGCAGCCGTGCCGGTGATGAAACAGGCAGGCGGAGGTTCTGTCCTGACAATTTCCTCGGGCGCAGCGCATGGCCCGGTCGAAGCGTGGAGCCACTACTGTTCCTCAAAGGCGGGTGCCGCGATGTTGACACGTTGCCTCGACAAGGAAGAAAGGGAGCATGGTATCCGTGCCATGGGCCTTTCCCCCGGGACGGTTGCAACTCAAATGCAGCGTGAGATCAAGGCGTCTGGCGTCAACCCGGTCAGTGAACTGGCATGGGAGGATCACATACCGGCGGACTGGCCGGCGCGGACGTTGCTGTGGATGTGTTCAGCGGAAGCGGACGTATATGTCGGGGAAGAGATTTCCCTGCGTGAAGATGCCATTCGCAGGTGGGTTGGTCTTGTATGATTGAACTGAAAACGGAAGGCGGGCTTTGGACGGTTACGGTTAACCGGCCGGAAAAGGCAAATTCGCTGACCGGGAAAATGCTCGGCGAACTGGCCGAAATTGCTGAATCGGCCGGTTCGGCGCGCGCTCTGATCCTGACAGGCACGGGCAGTGTATTCAGCGCCGGCGCCGATCTGGAAGAGGCGCGTGCCGGTCTGGCCCTTTCGCCCGTGTGGGAACGGTTATCGTCGGCGCTGGCCAACCTGCCTTGCCTCAAACTCGCGGCGCTGAACGGTACTCTTGCCGGTGGGGCGATGGGGATGGCGCTGGCCTGCGACATTCGCATCGCAGTTCCCTCGGCCAAGTTCTTTTATCCGGTCATGAAGCTCGGCTTTCTTCCACAGCCGTCTGATCCAAAGCGTATGGCTGCGCTGATCGGACCTGCGCGTAGCAAGTTGATCCTGATGGGCGGACAGAAGATATCCGCGCAGGTCGCCTACGACTACGGACTGATTGACCGGATCGTGGACCCAGAAGATCTGATGCCGGCGGCGCAAGAGCTTGTGGCAGACACCTTGGACGCCAAGCCCGAGATTGCGCGTGGGATACACGACCTGTGTCAGTGAACCGACTAGATTAACGTTTGCGCCGTTTTCCGGGGACACGTGAAGAAAACCCGGGTGGGCGCTTTCGAACCCAGAGGATGAATTTACTGAGTCTCGGATGGGTTTGCAGGGCTTCAATGGTATTGTAGTTCCTTGCCAGTTCAGCTTCGCTGAGGCTGGCGTGAATCTCGCGATGGCAGATGTCGTGCAGCAATACCGTGGGGCCGCCCTTGCCTCCTTTGAGCTTGGGGATCAGATGGTGAAGGCTTCGTCGTGCGTCCGCAGGGATCGGGCGGTCGCACAGCGGACAAATCGGATCGGCCATGAGGAACAGTCGTCCGGACAGATGGCAAGGGCAAGGGGAAAGGCAGATGATCACATGCGATGCTCTGGTGATCGGGGCGGGTCCGGCCGGATTGATCGCCGCCGAGCAACTTGGCCGAGCCGGATACCGGACGCTGGTGGCAGAGGCCAAGCCATCGGTGGCGCGCAAGTTCCTGATGGCAGGAAAGTCAGGATTGAATCTGACGAAGGCAGAGCCGTTCGAGACTTTTGTTAGTGCCTACGGAGACCGGGCCGAATGGTTGCGCCCCATGCTGGTCGAGTTTGGCCCGGACGAGGTGCAGCAATGGGCGCGTGATTTCGGTCAGACTCTGTTCACCGGGTCTACTGGCCGCGTATTCCCCGAAGTCATGAAAGCGTCGCCTCTGTTGCGGGCCTGGCTCGCGAGACTGGAACAGTTGAACGTGGATATCCGGACTCGTTGGCGCTGGGTCGGATGGGACAATCGGGTCGCCATGTTCGAAACACCGGATGGTCCCCAAGGTGTTCAGGCCTATGCAACCGTGCTGGCCCTTGGTGGGTCCAGTTGGGCCCGTCTCGGGTCAGACGGAAAATGGGCCGGAATTCTGGGCGAAACGGGACTTTCTTTAGCCCCCTTTCTGCCCGCCAATGCCGCCGTGGCAGTTCAATGGTCTGATCACATGAAACCCTTTTGGGGCGCTCCCTTGAAATCGGTGCGTTGGACTGCGGGCGAGCTGATGTCTCGCGGAGAGGCGATCATATCGTCGCGTGGGCTCGAAGGGGGCGGGATGTATCCGCTCACCCCAGCTCTGCGCAACGGGTCGGAATTGGCAGTGGATCTTGTGCCTGACATCAATGCTAATGCCATGACGAAAAAGCTGGCCAAGAAAGGTTCAAAGCTGCGCCTGTCGCGCTGGCTCAAAAAAGACCTGAGACTGCCCTCGGAAAAGGTGGCCCTTTTTTTCGAAATGACAAAGAGCTCCTCTCTGCTGCGTGAAAACTGGGTGGAAACGGTCAAGTATTTGCCAATTCGGCATGCGGGCTTGCGCCCGATGGACGAGGCGATCTCGACCGCGGGTGGGGTGCCGCGCTCGGAAATGGAAACGGGGCTGATGCTAAAGGCCAGCCCCGGCGTTTTCTGTGCCGGAGAGATGCTCGACTGGGAGGCCCCGACCGGTGGCTACCTGCTGACGGGATGCCTCGCAACCGGGCGTCTGGCCGGGCGGTCGGCCGCTGCATGGATAGATCAGGTTCGCCCGGGCTAAGCTACCGTTGCCAATAGCAGCGCAGCCCTTTCAGGTGGGCGCCGACAAGGCAGCCATGCGTTTGTAGGCCGGGCGTTTGCGCAGCCCGCTGGAATAGGCCAGCATCGTTTCGTCATTCATCGGAAACTTGGCATTGTGCGCCCAGCTCATGCAATGACAGCACAGGATATCAGCAATCGTCATCTTATCGCCCTGCAGGAACGGCCCATTGAACCGCTTTGCCATGCGCTTGAAGTTGCGGTCGAATTCCCAGGCGAGGCTGGGTTTAACCTCCGGCACACGCTTGTCTTCCGGCAGCACGAACTTGTGGCGGGACGCCGTCCATAGAACGGAGTCGAAGTCGTCAAGAAGCGCGAAAAAAAGTGAGTCCTGTTGCGCCCGTTCCTTTGTCCCGGCGGGATAGGTCAGGTCGCCATGCTTGTCTGCCAGATAGGTCATGATGGCCGAACTATCGGTCAACACCATTCCGTCATCCTCGAGGACAGGTACTTTTCCTGTCGGGTTCAGCGCCAGCACACGAGGATCATGCGGGCTTGCGTCGATAAATTCATAGTCTTGGCCCAATTCCTCGAGCAGCCAGATCACGCGAGAGGCGCGGTTTTGCAGGCGACCGTAAACCTTGTACATCGGCAGATCCTTGATAGATGCGTTGGCTCTACTCTGACCTCTTGGCACGCGAGTTCAAGAGGTTGACTGAACTGCCGTCGCGTTCAACGTGATCGTGACAGCATTGCCAACCTGATCAAGGCCCGTTCCATCAGCGCCAGAGCCGGGGCTGTCTGGCCGGCCGATCGCAACTGCAGATCGGTATCTGTCAGCACGGTCAATGCTGTTTCCAGCTTGTGCGGTCCCCAGCTTTGCGACTGCCGCAGAATTCTGTCACGGCGAGGTCCGTAGACCGGTGGGCGCAGCTTTCCGATGCCTTGCGCCGGGCCACCCGGATCGGCCGCACAGGTGTACAGAGTACGGAAGTGTCGGGTCGCGCCGATACACAGGCTGACGGCATTTGTCCCTTGCGCCTGAAGTCGCTTGATCAGTGGGCCAATCTCAGGCGCACGCCCTTCGGCTACCACGTTGAGAACATCGTCCAGCGCAGCTTCGGTTGACCGTGGAGCGCAGGCTGCAATGTCCTCGAGGCTTAGCGGCGAACCATCGTTCCGCTTGTAGAGGGCGATTTTCTCGATGGTTTGCGCAAAGTCTCCCGGGCCTAAATCAGCCGCCAGATCCACAAGCGCCGACATGCTGTCACCGGGCACGTCGCGAATCTGAGCTTCGCCAAGGATTCGTTCGATCTCGGCGCGTGTTGGCGGGTTGTCATAAATCCCGGCAGCGAAGGCATCGTGATGTTTTTCGAATGCCTTGCGCAGCTTGGAGCTGGCCTTGAGCTGGCCGGCCGTTACGATGATCTGGGCGTCTCCCGTGGCCCAATCGTCCAAGGCGGTCAGGATTGCGGGCGCAGCAGAGTCGTTTGCATCTTCGACAAAGGCCGCTCGCGGTCCCGGGAAGAATCCTACGGCCTTGATTGCATCGAGCAGCAATGCCGGGTCCTTGCGCAGGTCGGCAGCCGGAATTCGGCTGAGACGCATTTCTTCTTCGGCCGTGGAGCCGAGAAGGGCTGCCAAGACCTGTTGGCGTTTCAGAGCCACTCGAATCGCGTCACTGCCATAGATCAGCAGGCCCGTTTTGTCCGGATCAGGCTTGGCAAAATAGCCGTCCGCTTCTCGCGGGCTTAGCTTCATGAGGACAGGTCCGCGGTGGCAAACAGCTGGGTGGTGATCTGATCTGCGAGTATCGTCATCAACCGTTCTTGTGCATCGCGTTCCGCAGCGAGCGTGTCGACCGTCGAGCCGGTTGCCGAGTAGCCAGTGAAGTTTCGCACATCGCCAGAGGCAACAATGTCGCCGTCCGAGATTCGGGTTAGGCTGTACTCGGCCTCACCTACCAGCGAGTACCGTTCGATCTCGTTCGAGATGGTGATCGCCTGCCCCTGAGCCGCTGTCCGAACCGTGACATCCAGTTTGTACTCAGGAGAAGAGCTTCGCCCCAGACGGTTTTCGAGCGTCCGCACCAACTGATAGCTTTCGACAGTGTCCGGAGCGGAGACTTCGACACGCCCATTAAGCGCGGCACCGGTCCCACCCGGCGCATAGACGGGTTCGAACCCGCAGGCCGCGAGGATCAGCGGAAGTGCCAGAAGGAGTTTGCGCTTAGACCACGACATTCACGATACGGCCCGGAACCACGATAACCTTTTTCGGGGCGCCACCGTTGAGCGCCTTCTGCACAGCTTCGGTTGCCAAAGCGATTTTTTCAACCTCTCCCTTGTCGAGATCCTTGGCAACGTTGATTTCTCCGCGTCTTTTGCCGTTGATCTGGATCGGCAGGGTCACGGTGTCCTCCACCAGCATAGCCTCGTCAGTGACTGGCCAATCTGCCGTCGCGATCAAACCCTCGCCATCCTGATGCGCCCAGATATCTTCGGACAGATGCGGCGTCATCGGAGACATCAACTGGGCCAGTGTCATAATCGCCTGTTTCTGCGCGGCGCTCCCGGCCTTGGATTTCGCCAGTGTGTTTGTGAAGGCGTAAAGCTTGGCAATCGCCGCGTTGAAGCCGAAGGATTCGATGCCCAATGTCACGTCGTGGATCGTTTTGTGCATTTCCCGCAGCAGCTCTTCGTCGCCCTGCCCCTTGGCGTTTGGATCCATCGCGGAAATCTTGTCACACAGGTTCCAGACCCGGTTGAGGTGCTTGTATGCGGCCTCGGCGCCGGCGGCGGTCCATTCGACGTCACGTTCCGGTGGGCTGTCACTAAGGACAAACCAGCGCGCGGTATCCGCGCCGAAAGACGAGATGATGTGAAGCGGATCAACCACGTTATTCTTCGACTTGGACATCTTGGCCGAAGGAATGATCTCTACCTCGGCGCCATCTTTTAGGAAGCCTTTGCCATCGCGCAGTTCAACCTCGTCGGGGTAGTGATAAACGGGCCGACCGTTGTCGCCGGTGGTCTGGTAGATTGCGTGCGTCACCATGCCTTGGGTGAAAAGAGCGCCGAACGGCTCGATCGCCTTTTTGGGCAAATGGCCCGTGATGTGCATGGCCCGCGCGAAGAAACGCGAATAGAGCAAGTGCAGGATCGCGTGCTCAATACCGCCGATATACTGATCGACGTTCATCCAGTACTCGGCATCTTCGGCCACAGTGGGCGTTGCCGCGCGCGGTGCGGTGAACCGTGCGAAATACCAGGAGCTGTCCACGAACGTGTCCATCGTGTCGGTTTCGCGTTTCGCGGGTGCACCGCAGGACGGGCAGGCGCAGTCGCGCCACGTGGGGTGGCGGTCCAGCGGGTTGCCGGGCACGGCAAAGTCGATCGGCTTGCCGGCCTCGTCATAGGGAAGCTGGATCGGCAGGTTTTCTTTCTTCTCGGGCACAACGCCACAACTGTCGCAATGCACGACAGGGATCGGGCAGCCCCAGTAGCGTTGACGCGAAAGACCCCAATCGCGCAGGCGGAACTTGGTCACGCCCGTGCCCCAGCCCTGTTTCTCGGCAAAGTCGATGGTTGCGTCGATCGCCTCTTGCCCCGTGGCCTTGTCAAGGCCGGCGAAGTGGTTGATCCATTTCACCTTTTGCTCCTTGGGCGGCACAAAGGCTTCGGTCTCGACGGGCTTGGGATCGTCGAGATCAAAGAAGGTGTCGATCACCGGCAAGTCATACTTGCGGCAGAAATCGAGGTCGCGCTGGTCATGCGCGGGGCAGGCAAAGATCGCGCCGGTGCCGTAGTCCATCAGGATGAAGTTGGCGATCCAGACCGGGAGTTCCCAGTTGGGGTCAAGCGGGTGTTTAACCCGGATACCGGTGTCATAGCCGAGCTTCTCGGCGGTCTCTATGGCCTCTTCCGTGGTACCGCCCTTGCGGCATTCGGCGAGGAAGGCGCCGAGTTCGGGGTTGTCCGCCTCGAGCGCCTTGGAAATCGGGTGATCGGGCGAGATACCGACAAACGACGCGCCCATGAGCGTGTCGGGGCGGGTGGTGTAGACGGTGATCGGATCGCCACCGTCGGTGCGGTCAAAGGAAAACTCCAAACCGCGCGACTTGCCGATCCAGTTTTCCTGCATCAGGCGCACCTTGGCGGGCCAGTTTTCAAGCGTGTCGAGTGCGTCGAGCAGTTCCTCGGAATAATCGGAAATCTTGAAGAACCACTGGGTCAGTTCGCGCCGCTCGACCAGCGCGCCCGAGCGCCAGCCGCGCCCGTTTTCCACCTGTTCATTGGCCAGGACGGTCATGTCGACCGGATCCCAGTTCACTATTGCGTTCTTTCGGTAGACCAGCCCGGCTTTGAGAAAGTCGAGGAACAGCGCCTGCTGCTGGCCATAATACTCCGGGTCACAGGTGGCAAACATCCGCGACCAGTCGAGGGAGAGGCCCAGCGGCTTCATCTGCTCAACCATCGTGTCGATGTTGGAATAGGTCCAGTCCTTGGGGTGACCGCCAATGGCCATCGCCGCATTTTCCGCCGGCATGCCGAATGCGTCGAAACCCATTGGGTGGAGTACATTATGACCGGTCGACAGTTTGTACCGCGCGATTACATCGCCCATCGTGTAGTTGCGGACATGCCCCATATGCAGTTTCCCCGATGGATAGGGAAACATCTCAAGCACATAGTATTTCGGTTTGTCGGCCTTTCGGGTCGCGGTGAAGATTCCGGCCTTGTCCCAGGCTGCTTGCCATTTTGCTTCGATCTCGGAGGCGGAATATCGCGACATCTGCTGCGGTCCTTGTCATTGAAAACGCCGGGCAAGGGGCCCGGCGCGGTGATAGTGCGGATTTGGATTGGATTCCAGAGGGCGATGCTCAGAGTGCTTCGTCCCCTATGCGCAATTGCCGCGCCCGGCTGAGAATCGCGTCTTCGACTGCGCGCGTGGTAGCGGGGCTGACCGGGCCGCCCTTTGTCAGGAGGGACACGCTAAGCGACCTTGCATCCAGAGCGGGGTCCTTGATGTGAACAGTGGCCCGATAGGCGCGACCACCACCAGGTGGCGTTCCGTAACCGGTTACTATGACCCCGGTAAACGGATCCACGGATTGAATCGGAAGAAAATTCAGGACATCCAGCGAAGCGGCCCACAGATACCGGTTTACGTTGGCAACCTGTTCGGCATTGTTCGGTCCGAACAGATCCCACAGCGACGAACGCCCGTCAAAGTCGCCTCTGATTTCTTCAGGTGAATTGCCAACAACACCGCCATTATCCGACGGAAAGCTCGATGTCCGGGCATTGTTGCAGCCTGTGAGGGCGGCAGCCACCGCTGCAATCATTGATACCTGCACTGCTGCCCTGAGCTTCATCGGATCGTCCCACCGTGTATTTTTCGTGTATTTTTGCGTGAAAACTCCTAACGAAGCCACGTCTGCGGGGCAAGTATATATGAATCGCAACCGTGTGCGAGGGCCGACAAATCCGCGCAATCGCGTTGACTTAGCGTCACAGGACCCCGTTCAAGGGGGCGTAACCGGGTCATTGTGACATTACACTGTGGCAAAGCTGCACCATCCGAAACGACTTTGCTCCGCGCCTGACAGCAAGACTTGCCAAATCGGGGCGGAAAGAGCGAAACCCCTTGCCATACCCACGCCAGATTCTCTGGTTTGGGCGTATGAATTGAAACCGAGGGAAACACGATGAAAAAAGTTCTCTTCGCAACGACTGCGCTGATCGCCACCGCGAGCATGGCCGCAGCCGATGTGCGGATCAGCGGTTATGGCCGCTTTGGTCTGGACTACAACAGCAACAACTCGACCGACGTTAACGATGCCAACTTCAATGGCGTTAGCTCGACCAACCTGACCAGCCGTCTGCGTCTGCAGTTCGACATGTCGGCCGAAACCGACGGCGGCGTTGCATTCGACGCACGTCTGCGTTTCCAGTCGGAATTCCGTGATGGCTCCGGCACTTCGAATGGCGGTGCAGGCACCACCATCGGTAACGCTGCTCGTTTCGGTGTGGTCTGGGAAGGCCTCCGCGTGAACGTCGGCAACATCATCGGCGCCGTTGAAAACACCCCCGGCCTCTACACCACCGGTATCTCGGCAGGCACCGGTATCGACGGCATGGGCTACTGGTCGGTTCCGATCAAAGGCGCAGGCTGGGATGCATATAGCTCCGGTGGCGCAGGTTCCGCTGCAAACGGCGTTGAAGCGCTGTACACCGCTGGTGGCTTCGTTGGTCACGTTTCGTGGTCGCGTGTAAACGGCGTTGTTGGTGGCCCGACCACCGCTCCGACCTTCACCAACGGTGAAGAGCGCTTTGGCCTCATGCTGACCTACAACTTCGGTGACATGTATGTCGGCGGTTCGTACCAGTCCTCGTCGAATGGTCCGACCCTGGCAACCACCGGTGGCGGCACCGTTGAAGCCAACGATGGCCTGTACCTGCTCACCTTCGGTGGTGACTGGGGTCAGTGGGGCGGTCGTATCGCCTACGCCAAGACCGAAGCTGCCAAGAGCTGGACTCTGGAAGGCAACGTCGACATCGGCGCAGCATCGAACCTGATGCTCTGGGTCAACGACGCCAGCACCAACAGCAGCATCACTGCAGCTGCTCAACCGGTTACCGATGGCACCTCCTACGGCATCAACTACCAGTATGACCTGGGTGGCGGCGCTACCTTCGTTGCTGGTTACGTTCGTGACGCAGGCAAGGAAAACCAGTTCCAGGCCGGTGCATACTTCAGCTTCTAAGCTGAACACCGTCTAACGGTACTGTATTTGGGCAGGTCTTCGGACCTGCCCTTTTCTTTTCTGACCGCATGGTGTTTGTCTGGCTGCAAATCCGAGATGAGGACGCCATGCCGCTGCAAGACATCCAGACCCGCATTGCCAAGGCCGAAGCTGACGCCGGACGAGATCCGGGTTCAGTGAAGCTGATCGCCGTTTCCAAAGTTCAGCCCAGCGACCGTGTAGAAGCGGTTCTGGAGCAGGGGCACCGAATCTTTGGTGAAAATCGCGTTCAGGAAGCGGCAGGCAAGTGGCCGGATTTCAAAGACCGGTTCCAAGGGATCGAATTACACCTGATCGGCCCGCTGCAAACCAACAAGGCGCGGCAGGCGATGGGTTTGTGCGATGCCATTCATTCCGTCGATCGGCCGAAGCTTGCCAATTCGCTGGCGCGGCTGGCTCAGGAAACCGGCAGTTGCCCCGATCTCTTCATTCAGGTCAACACAGGCGAGGAGGAACAAAAGGCGGGTATCTTGCCGTCGGATGCAGACGAGTTCGTAGAGCTATGCCGGGGGTTGGACCTCCCAATTCGTGGGCTAATGTGTATTCCGCCAGTGGAGGAAGAGCCTGCTTTGCATTTTGCATTGCTGCGCAAGATTGCCGAGCGAAACGGGCTTGAAGGGCTCTCGATGGGGATGAGCAGCGATTTTGAAACCGCGATTGCCTTAGGCGCCAACCACGTTCGTGTCGGCTCGGCAATTTTCGGAGAACGGGTCAAACCGCAGGAATAATCAGCCTTGTGCCCGGCACAATGCGTTGGGCAATCCAATGCAGGTGCTCACGGCGGAAGGCAACACAGCCTTCGGTCGGGTAACCCGGGCGTCGCCATTGATGTACGAAAATCGCAGAGCCTTTTCCCGGCGCAGCGACAGGCCAGTTCCAATTGGTAATCAACACCAGATCATAGAGCGGGTCGGCCCGCCGCAGTTTCTCATGGCTGCAAGGATAAGGCGCCTTGACCAGTTGGTTGTAGGCACTGTCTTTTTCGTCGTCTGACCAGAGATCGCCCAGACCGATCGCCTGAGCCCACGGCGCAGGTTGTGGTATCCTGTCCACCCGAAAAAGCATTGCCTCAATCCGGTGGATGCCAGCGGGCGTTGCGCCGTCTCCTTCCCGCTTGGTTGTGCTGACACCTCCCTTTCCAAGGGAACAGGGAAAATAGCGGCCCTGAAACCGGGTGCCGCGCGGTGTCACAACCAGATCCTGTGGTGTCACAGAAGGTGCCCAGATTTGGCTGCCTTGGTGGCGAGATAGCCGCGGTTATGCGAGGTTTCTCCGACCTTCAGCGGCACACGTTCGGTCACGGCGATTCCGGTTTTTTCCATCATCGCGATCTTGGCGGGGTTGTTTGTCAAAAGCCGGACGGCGCTGAACCCAAGCTCTTTGAGGATATCCGAGCCCAATCGAAAGTCGCGTTCATCATCTTCAAAGCCTAGGCGGTGGTTGGCCTCGACCGTGTCAAAGCCTTGATCTTGCAGGAAGTAAGCGCGCATCTTGTTGGCCAGTCCGATCCCGCGCCCTTCCTGATTGAGGTAGAGCAACACGCCGGCACCCTCATCACCCATCTGGGCGAGTGCACCGCGCAATTGCGGGCCGCAGTCACATTTCAGGCTGCCCATCAGATCCCCGGTGAAACATGCCGAATGCAACCGTGCCAAAACCGGTTTGGAGCGATCCGGGCGCCCGATTTCGACAGCATAATGCTCCTCGCCTCCATCCTCGGGGCGGAAAACGTGCAGCCGTCCTGCCTCGGACACCTCCATGGGCAGTCGGGCAGCAACAACAGCATGCAACGGGCTGCGTTCGGTCAGATGCGGTGCGGCAGACGCGTGACGTATCAGCGTCAGCCCGTTTGCAGCTGCAAGACCGGCCCCGTCAGAAATTGGCACTACGACGGCGGCGGGCAAAAGCCGGGCAGACTTTGCGAGAGCAATCGCGAGCCGGTGCAAGGCCGCGCTGTCGCTGCGCCGGCTTTGCAATGGCCCTTTCATCGGTGAGTTGAGATCGCCTGACGGGTCGGCAACGGCCAGAATCCACTCAAGATCAGCATCCTCGGGCAACACGACACGGGCGAGGTCACCATCGTAGGCTCGCGCCTTTAGGGTCTCTGCCCGGCGGTCGGTGATCGCTACTTCGGGATGACCGAGTGTCCGCATATCGGCCAATCGCTCTTTGGTCAGGGTTTCAGCCGAAACTACAAGCGCGGACTTGCCTTCACCGTCGCACAGCACAACCGGCACGCCCATGCGCAGATCCGCCCGGGCGCGAGCCAGAAGTTCCGAAATGTCAGGCATCAGACTCATGCCGCGCTCCTTGGTAGTCAGGCCCTCTATCTAAGCGTGATAGGACAGAATGTGAAACATTTCCCCTGCATCAGACACGACAGCGTGAGAGAAATGCAGCAATTCTTGCCTGTTGAACGATCCGGGCTCATTTGTCGTCAAACAGACAGGAGGACAGTCGAATGGCGCAGCTCAAAAAAATCTTGCTGGTAGACGACGATGACGACCTGCGCGAGGCGCTGAGCGAACAGTTGGTCATGACCGAAGATTTTGATGTATTCGAAGCCGATGACGGACAGACCGCGATGGAGCGCGTCAAGGAGGCGCTCTATGACCTGATCATTCTGGATGTCGGGTTGCCCGATACCGATGGCAGAGAACTGTGCCGCCTGATGCGCAAGCAAGGGGTTAAGAGCCCGATCCTGATGCTCACGGGCCATGATGGCGACGCAGACACCATTCTCGGTCTGGATGCCGGCGCCAACGACTATGTCACCAAACCATTCAAGTTCCCGGTCTTGCTTGCCCGTATTCGCGCTCAGCTGCGGCAGCACGAGCAGTCGGAGGATGCGGTGTTCGCACTTGGTCCCTACACGTTCAAACCGGCGATGAAGCTTCTGATCACCGAGGATGATCGCAAGATCCGGTTGACGGAAAAGGAAACCAACATACTTAAATTCCTATATCGCTCGTCAGACGGCGTGGTCGCGCGCGACGTGCTGCTTCACGAAGTCTGGGGTTACAACGCAGGCGTAACCACTCACACCCTCGAAACTCATATCTATCGCCTGCGCCAGAAAATCGAGCCGGACCCATCGAACGCTCGATTGCTGGTAACTGAATCTGGTGGTTACAGGTTGGTTGCGTGAAGGGTTTGACCCAGATCAAAGAGGCAACCTGACTACACCTTTAGTGTTGAAGCCAACCCGCGCATATCCGGGTCAAGATATGCACCTCCCTGTTGGACTTGGCCGAGCTTGATGCTCGGCCATTTTTTTGTCCGGTCGGTTGTAAAAATCATCTGTTCTGCGATCCACGATTGCCGAGGATTGCGATGGTGTCCACCAACGCGCCACGCTAGTCTGCGCCGAACCTGAACTGAGCGAGCGCTGCCAATGTCTTTTTCCCTAGCCACATGGAATATCAATTCCGTCCGACTACGAGAGCCGATTGTGGCCAAGTTGATGCAGGAAGAGGCCCCAGACGTTCTGTGCCTTCAGGAATGTAAGTCACCGGTCGAGAAGATCCCGACCGAATGGTTCGCAAATTTGGGCTATTCCCACATGATCGCCCGGGGGCAGAAAGGTTACAACGGCGTTGCCATCCTATCGAAGCTTCCGATCGAAGATGTTGGCGACAAGGATTTCGCGGGGCTCGGTCACGCGCGCCATGTGGCGGGGCGTCTCGAGAACGGAGTGACGATCCACAATTTCTATGTACCTGCGGGAGGGGATGCTCCTGACAGGGAAGTTAATGAAAAATTCGGGCAGAAGCTCGACTACCTCACTGACATGCGTGACTGGTTTCGCGAGGAACGGCCCGAGAAGTCCATTCTTGTCGGCGACCTGAATATCGCGCCGCGCGAAGATGATGTCTGGTCCCATAAGCAACTGCTCAAAGTCGTTTCGCACACGCCAATCGAAGTGGATCATCTGGCCGAAACTCAGGATGCCGGAGGGTGGATCGACATTACGCGCCAGGATATCCCGGACGGCCAGCTGTTTAGCTGGTGGTCCTATAGGGCCCGTGATTGGGATTCGGCCGACAAGGGACGGCGCCTTGATCATATCTGGGCGACGGCGGATATCTCTAACGCTGGGCATTCCAGCCGCATTTTGCGTGACGCGCGTGGGTGGGAAAAGCCCAGCGATCACGCGCCGGTCTTTGCAACTTTCGACCTGTAGCTCCGGAACACTTCGATACCGCCCGAGTAACTGAGACTGCGGATATCGCAAAACCTCTCTTGGTTTCCGGTCGCCAAGGTTTCATATAGGGGCAAGCCAAAACCGGAGATTTCAAGCCATGGACATTCTGAGCGGCGCCACACCAGCGGCAGACCTCATCAAGGACGGAACCGAAGCCACTTTCATGGCGGACGTCATCGAGGCCAGCCAGACGCAACCGGTTATCGTTGATTTCTGGGCGCCTTGGTGTGGGCCTTGCAAGACGTTGGGCCCGATGCTCGAAGAGGCCGTTACTGCTGCCAAAGGTGCGGTGAAAATGGTCAAGATCAACGTGGACGAAGCCCAGATGATCGCCGGCCAGTTGCAAATCCAGTCGATCCCGACTGTTTACGCTTTCCATCAGGGGCAGCCTGTTGACGGGTTTCAGGGGGCATTGCCCGGGTCCGAGATCAAGGCTTTTGTCGACCGGGTAATCGCTGCGGCTGGTGGAGAATCGCCGGGCGGACAGTTGGACGAGGCCGTGGCCGCCGCGCATGAGATGCTGGAAGCGGGCGCAGCCACTGATGCGGCACAGACCTTTGCTGCCATTCTCGGCGAAGATCCCAATCATGCCGGCGCCTATGCCGGTTTGGTTCAGGCACATATCGCACTGGGCGATCTCGATCAGGCCGAAGCGATTCTGAATGGTGCCCCGGCAGAAATTTCTACCTCGCCCGAGCTTGAGGCCGCACATGCCCAGATCGAGCTGGCGCGGCAGGCTGCGGATGCCGGCCCGGTGGCTGAACTGCAGGCACTAGTGGACGCTGACCCGGCCAACCAGCAGGCCCGGTTTGATCTGGCGCTTGCCTTGCAGGCCAACGACCAGACCGAACAGGCCGTCTCCGAATTGCTGGAAGTCTTCCGACGTGATCGCGAATGGAATGAGGGCGCTGCCAAGGCACAGTTGTTCACGATTTTCGAAGCACTGAAGCCGAATGATCCGATCGTTCTGGCTGGGCGGCGCAAATTAAGTTCGATGATATTTGCCTAACAGCGGCTCAGGGCTACACTGAGCTTTATGATGCAACCAGCCGATCTGCCCGAAACCGTGGCGGTGTTTCCCTTGCCGGGGGCATTGCTTTTGCCGCGTGCGCGTTTACCGCTACATATCTTTGAACCGCGGTACCTGCAAATGCTTGAGGATGCGCTGAAGACACCGCAGCGAATTATCGGGATGGTGCAACCTGCGCCGGTGCCCAGCAACGATCAGGCTTTGCACGCGATCGGGTGTGCCGGTCGTGTGACCCAGTTTTCGGAAACCGAAGACGGGCGATACCTGATCACGCTGACAGGTATCTCCAGGTTCAGGGTTCAGCACGAGGTCGAAGGGTTCGCACCCTATCGCCGTTGCGAGATCTCATGGTGCGGATTCGAGCGGGACCTGGGCAAATGTGAAACGGATCAGGCATTCGACAGAAAGCTGTTTCTCGACCTGCTTCACCGGTTCTTTGCATCTCAGCAGCTTTCGACTGACTGGGATTCGCTGACGGATGCCGACGATGAGCTTTTGGTCAATTCCCTGTCGATGTTGCTTGACTTCGACCCGGAGGACAAACAGGCACTACTTGAGGCGCCCTGTCTCCGGACACGCCGGGAAACCCTTGTCACGTTGATCGAGTTCGCAATGCGTGGCGGCTCAGGAGAGGAAGCACTGCAATGAACGATGGATCGGCCAACCAAGCGTCATTTGACCGCCGGATGCTGGAAGCACTGGTATGCCCCCAAACTCATGCAACGCTTGAGTATAACGCTGAGCGGCAGGAGCTGGTTTCGAAAGGCGCCGGACTGGCATTTCCTATCCGCAACGGAATCCCCGTGATGCTGATCGATGAGGCACGGAAAATCGACTGAACCCGGTGTTTTGACACTGCTTTAGATCTGCTGTCCCTTCAGCAATACCGGCATGTCTCCGGTCAACCCGGCGGCTTCGCGAACGAACCCCCTTCGCAGCGAAGGAAGAGATCCGACTATTCCCATTCCGATGTCGCGACCCAGCCGTAGCAGCGGGTTGTCGTTTGAAAACAGTCTGTTAAATGCGTCAGTCGCCAAGACCAGTGTAGCCGTATCGAAGCGCCGCCATTGTTGGTAGCGGTCCAGCACCATCTGCGATCCGATATCTTCCCCCCGACGGCCTGCCAGCGTCAGGACTTCGGCCAACGCTGCTACGTCCCGCAGACCCGCGTTCAAACCCTGTCCGGCAATTGGGTGCATTCCGTGTGCTGCGTCACCGACGAGAGCCATGCGCTCGGCGACAAAGCTGTTGGCGATGGTAAGGTTGAGGGGATAGGTAAAACGATCACCGGCAAGGCGGATGTCTCCCAGAAAATCTCCGAAACGGGGCCGCAGAACCTGCAAGTAGTCAGCTTCCGGCATGGCATTGATGCGTTTGGCGGTGGCGGTCCGCTCACTCCACACGATCGAGCTGCGATTTCCTGCCAAAGGCAGGATAGCCAGCGGCCCAGGGGGCATGAAGAACTGGTGGGCGACCCCGTTATGTGGCCGATCATGTTCGATTGCGCAAACCAACGCGGTCTGTCCGTAGTCCCATCCCGTGCGCCTTATACCGGCACGGGTCGCTGTTCCGCTACGACGACCGTCGCACCCGATCAGAACACTGCCAGACAGCACGGTTCCATCGGCAAGGGTAACCTTCGCACCGTTCTGAGTGGTTTCCTGTGCCACCACGGTCTGACTGTTGACACGGGTAATCGATGGCTCCGATTCCATAGCTTCCATCAAGGAAACCCGAAGGTGCCGGTCTTCGACCATGTAGCCCATCGGGCCTTCCTCGATTTCAGCATGATCGAAATGCATGAAGAATGGTGACGGGCCCGCGCCGGGATGGCCGTCGGTTACCTTGATTTCCAGCATGGGCTGAGCGTTTTCGGCAATTCCGTCCCACACCCCTATGGCGGCCAGCAGCCGCTGCGAGGAAAGCGCCAGTGCATAGGCCCGCCCGTCAAATCCGGCATCCTTGCGCAGGTCTTCGTCCAGCGCATCGATGATTGTGACCGTGTGGCCGGTTCCAGCCAGCGCCAGCGCCAGCGCCGAACCGTTCAGGCCGCCCCCGACGATCAGGATATCCGAGTTCCTTGTCATGCCCTGCAATATGCGCGTGGTTTCGGGATTGTCCATGCGCAAGGCTGTCGCTACCGTTTCAGAATACAGCAAATCGACGGGAGGGTTTCATGCACGAATGGCTGCACATGTCTGCAAGCGAACTGGGTCGCGGGATTGCAGTTGGTGCGATCGACCCGGTGGCGTTGGCGCAAACTTTTCTGGACGCGATCGACTCCCACCCGATGCGAAACCGCATTTACTCCCGTGTCACCCATGACAGGGCTATGGCCGAAGCCAATGCTGCGCGGATCCGCGCGCAGAACGGGCAAAGACTGTCGCTGCTAGATGGTGTCCCGCTCAGCTGGAAGGATCTGTTTGATTCCGCCGGAACCGTAACTCAGGCGGGTTCAGCGCTGCTAGACGGACGGGTGCCCGACCGGGATGCGGCAGTTCTTAACAACGCGACGAAATTGGGTGCAGTTTGCCTTGGCAAGACGCATATGAGCGAACTGGCGTTCTCGGGACTGGGGCTGAATCCGGTAACCGCAACGCCACCGTGCATCAATGACAGCGAGGCGGTGCCGGGCGGTTCCTCTTCGGGCGCTGCCGCATCAGTGGCCTTTGGGCTGGCGGCAGGGGGGATCGGTTCCGACACGGGCGGGTCGGTCCGGATCCCATCGGCGTGGAATGATCTGGTTGGGTTAAAAACCACGTCAGGCCGGGTCAGTCTCGAGGGTGTTGTGCCACTCTGTCTGAAATTCGATACAGTGGGTCCTTTGTGCCGGTCGGTCGAGGATGCCGCCCAGCTTCTCGCATTAGTCGAAGGTGGTGCCGCGGCCGATCTGAGGGGGGTTTCTTTGAAGGGCCGCCGATTTGCTGACCTGCAGACGATCGCGATGGATGAATTGCGTGAGCAGCCTGCCAAGGCCCATGAGGAAGCATTGAGCAGGTTGCGGGACGCGGGGGCAGAAATTGTTCCGTTGGACGTGCCGGAGATCAAGGATGCAATGGCTTTGACAGGTCCGCTCTATACTGCCGAGGCGTATGGTCTGTGGCGGGATGTAATCGAGGCCAATCCACACCTGATGTTCGAGGAGATCCTGCAACGTTTCCGCGCCGGGGGTGAGTATTCCGGCCCCGACTACGTCGCGGCCTGGGCCAGACTCGAAGCCTGTCGCGGTGCGTGGGATCAGGCGATCGCTGGATTTGACGCTGTCGTCCTGCCGGCATCACCGATCATGCCGCCGAATCTCGAGCGTCTTCTCAACGATCACGACTACTATGTGACCGAGAATCTTCTCGCCTTGCGAAACACCCGGATCGGCAACCTGATGGGGCTCGCCGCGCTCACTTTGCCGACGGGCACGCCGTCCTGCGGGCTGATGATGATGGCCCCGCCCAATGCAGAAGAAGCTCTTTTGCGGCTGGGCGCGGCCGCCGAAGCGGCTTTGGCCTGAATGCCACAATCACCTGATCCGGCGACGCTTTGTCTGGACGGATCCCGGAGGGATCTGTAACCTTATGGGAAACGGGGCGAAACGACCCCGACCTTGAGGCAGAATAGATGAAGTTTCCCGAGCGGTTCTCGAACCTACCGGAATATGCGTTCCCGCGTCTGCGGGCCTTGCTGGACGTGCACCAGCCGGGCGGCGAGGTCGTGCATATGACCATCGGCGAACCCAAGCACGATTTTCCGGCTTGGGTCTCAGAGGTCATCGCGGAAAATTCTGCCGATTTTCGGGGGTATCCGCCGAACGACGGCTCGCCCGCGTTGCGAGGGGCCATTTCCGACTGGATCTCGCGCCGCTACGGTGTTTCATTGGACCCGGGAACCCGGGTGATGGCGCTCAATGGGACGCGCGAAGGGCTCTACAATGCCGCGATGGCACTGTGCCCCGAAGAAAAGAACGGCGCGCAACCGGTCGTTCTTTGTCCGAACCCATTTTATCAAGTCTACATGGTGGCGGCCATTTCAGTTGGTGCGGAACCTGTCTTTGTTCCCGCCACAGCGGCAACAGCGCACCTTCCGGATTACACGGCATTACCCGAAGACACCCTGAACAGAACCGCCATCGCCTATATCTGCTCACCTGCTAATCCTCAGGGCGCGGTTGCCTCGCGTGATTATTGGGCCGACCTGATCCGGCTCGCGGAACAGTATGATTTCCGCATTTTTGCGGATGAATGTTACTCCGAGATTTATCGCGAGGCGGCTCCGACTGGAATTCTTACGGTTGCTCAGGAACTTGGTGCCGATCCCGAACGCATTACCCTGTTCAATTCGCTCTCCAAGCGGTCAAATCTGGCCGGTTTGCGCTCGGGACTCATCGCCGGCGGGCCGGAATCGATCCGCCGTGTCAGGCAATTGCGGGCCTATTCGGGTGCGCCATTGCCAGCGCCCTTGCAGGCGGCCGCCGCAAAGGTCTGGGCCGACGAGGCGCATGTCGCCGACAATCGCAAGCTCTACCAGGAGAAGTATGCGGTCGCGGACGAAGCGCTTGGCAGCATACAGGGGTATCAATCCCCCGAGGCCGGTTTTTTTCTCTGGCTGCCAGTGGATAACGGCGAGCAGGCCGCATTGAAGCTTTGGCGCGAAACTGGTGTTCGGGTATTGCCCGGTGCCTATCTGGCGCAAGGAAATGCCGGTGAAAACCCGGGCGAGAATTACATTCGGGTCGCGATGGTGGCCCCAAAAACAGAACTGCAGCGCGGGCTGATTACTCTGCGCGACTGCATTTATTCATGAGGGTTTAGGTAGCATGGCATCATACAACACGCGTAGCCGGGATCCGCTGTTTGACAGCAACATGCAGGCTGCCATCGAGAGGCGGGGCAAAGAATTGATCGGAATATCCCTGATCATTCTGGGCTGCGCAGCTGCTGCGATGATTGCATCTTACTCGCCGGATGATCCGAACTGGATGGTGTCAACCGACGCTCCGGTGCAAAACTGGATGGGGCGGATCGGGGCGTCTTTGGCTGCACCGCTGTTTATGATCGTCGGGTGGGGCAGCTGGGCAATTGCATTGGTCCTGATCGCCTGGGGATTGCGCTTTGCGTTGCACTGGGGCGAGGACCGGGCCATGGGTCGCCTGATTTTTGCACCGATCTGGATCGCCGTCGTTTCGATCTATGCCGCGACCTTGGTGCCTGATGAACTGTGGCGGGCCACTCACAGCTTTGGGTTGGGCGGTCTGTTCGGCGATACAGTCGTTGGAGCGTTTTTGACATTGCTGCCAATCAGTTCGCATTTTGCGATCAAGCTTATTTCGCTGTTGATGGCGGTGGGTATGCTGGCCATGGGCATTTTCGTTCTTGGCTTCACCCGACCCGAGGTAGCGCGCGGTGCACGCTATGTGCTGGTTGCGGTCATTATGACCTACGGAATGATCGCCACCATGCTGGGGCGCGGCGCCAACGCAGCGGCAGCCGCAGCCCGGGCGAAGTCGGCATTGGTTGCCGAGCGTCGGGAGCTGGCCCGGCAACAGGCCGAGGCGGAGCATATTGCTGAGATGGCCGCCGCCGAACAGGATTCCGTTGCGGTGTTCGAAGACCCAATCGGCTACGAGCAGGCACCAGAACAGCAACCTGCCGAGGAACGGGCTGGTTTCCTCAAGCGTATGCCTTCTCTCATTCGGCGTCCTGAACCGATGCCAGAACCTGAGCTTGTCGAACCCGTTCCGGTCGCTGGTCCCGATTACATGCCCGGCAGGGATCGGATCCAGTCAAAGATTGCTGCTGCCGTGCGCAGCCGCAAGGAAGCAAACGGAATGGTCGCACCCGAGCCCGATCCCTCGCGCCCGCTGACCAAGGGACGGGGGCACGGGCCGGTTCCGTTGGTCTTGGACACAAATTCAGACGTATCCGGAGCAGACCCGGTTGAAGCAGATGAGTTGGCATTGCCGCCGGAACCGCCGGTGATGGCGCCCAGATCCATGCCGCATGCGGCCTATGGAAGTGAACCTCCGGTGACAATGCAGCTCGCTCAGGAGGAGCCGCAAATCGAAGCCGCCGCCATTGAAACCCCGGCTGTGACAGACGCTCAGGTGCCGCAACAGGCGCCGACGCCGGTATCAACCGCTGGTGCTGCGCGACAGCCCGTGGCTGACATACCGGCTGCAGAACCGCGCAAACCGGTCGTGTCGCAACCTGCGCGCAAAGCCCCTCAACCCTCGCGGCGCGCAAAAGCGGAACAGCAACCGGCCTTGGCATTCGAGGAGAACGCGGCAGCCTACGAATTGCCGCCGTTGAACCTTTTGACCAACCCCACCGTGGTTCAGCGCCATCACCTTAGCGATGAAGCATTGGAAGAAAATGCGCGTATGCTCGAGAACGTTCTGGACGACTATGGCGTGAAGGGAGAGATCGTCAGCGTTCGTCCCGGCCCGGTGGTGACCATGTATGAGCTTGAACCAGCACCCGGTCTGAAAGCCTCGCGTGTTGTCGGACTGGCGGATGACATCGCGCGATCCATGGCGGCCCTTTCGGCGCGTGTGTCCACTGTGCCGGGCCGGTCTGTCATCGGGATCGAACTGCCGAACGAGAATCGCGAAAAGGTGGTGCTGCGCGAGATCCTCGCCAGCCGTGATTTCGGTGACAGCAACATGAGCCTGCCTTTGGCGCTGGGCAAGAATATTGGTGGCGACAGCGTCGTGGCCAATCTTGCAAAGATGCCTCACCTGTTGATCGCGGGGACAACGGGTTCGGGCAAGTCGGTGGCGATCAATACCATGATCCTGTCGTTGCTTTACAAGCTGACGCCGGAAGAATGTCGCTTGATCATGATCGACCCAAAGATGCTGGAACTCAGCGTCTACGACGGGATTCCGCACCTTCTGTCTCCGGTAGTCACAGATCCAAAGAAGGCCGTAGTGGCGCTGAAGTGGGTCGTTGGCGAAATGGAAGACCGCTATCGCAAGATGTCCAAAATGGGTGTCCGCAATATCGAAGGCTTCAATGGACGTGTGCGTGAGGCGCTTGCCAAGGGTGAGATGTTCAGCCGAACGGTGCAAACAGGTTTTGACGACGAAACCGGCGAACCGGTGTTCGAGACCGAGGAATTCGCCCCCGAGGCGTTGCCATATATCGTCGTTATCGTCGACGAGATGGCTGACCTGATGATGGTGGCCGGCAAGGAGATCGAAGCCTGCATCCAGCGTCTGGCCCAGATGGCACGCGCATCGGGTATTCACCTGATCATGGCCACGCAACGTCCTTCGGTCGACGTGATCACGGGAACCATCAAGGCGAACTTCCCGACGCGGATCTCTTTCCAGGTAACGTCAAAGGTCGATAGCCGAACCATCCTTGGTGAAATGGGTGCCGAGCAGCTGCTAGGCATGGGTGACATGCTGTACATGGCAGGTGGAGCCAAGATCACCCGTTGTCACGGTCCATTCGTGTCGGACGAAGAGGTCGAGGAGGTGGTCAATCACCTCAAGGCCTTTGGTCCGCCCGAATATGTTGGGGGTGTTGTCGAGGGGCCTGGCGACGACAAGGCCGACAACATCGACGCAGTTCTGGGGCTCAACACCGGAGGCAACACCGACGGCGAAGACGCGCTCTATGACACCGCTGTTCAGATCGTGATCAAGGATCGCAAGTGTTCGACTTCCTACATCCAGCGAAAACTGGCCATTGGTTACAACAAGGCGGCCCGCCTCGTTGAGCAAATGGAAGACCAGGGAGTGGTCTCTCCGGCAAACCATGTAGGCAAGCGCGAGATCCTCGTGCCGGAACAGTAAAGGGCAGGGCGGGAACCTGCCGTTATGCGATAACAACGATGGCTGGGGTTCATATCCCGGCCTCTTGTCTTATGTGGGGGATATGAAACAGCTTCTACTCGTCTTCGGCCTGATCGTCGCCGCGCCGTCCCTGTGGGCCGCGGAAAAACTGCCTTTGTCCGAGGTGTCGTCTTATCTGAACGGCATCAAGACAGCGCAGGGCACATTCACTCAGATCAACGATGATGGAACATTGTCCACTGGCACGTTGTTCCTGCAGCGCCCCGGTCGGATGCGGTTCGAATATGATCCTCCGGAAAAGGCATTTGTCGTGGTTTCGGGCGGCACGGTTACCATTCGCGACATGAAGTCAAACATGCCCCCGGAGAGCTATCCGCTGCGGCGCACTCCGTTGTCGATCATTCTGGCCCGGAAGGTGGACCTGAGTCGGGCAAACATGGTGGTTGGCCACGGCTTTGACGGGACTGCGACAGTGGTGACCGCTCAGGATCCCGAGAACCCTGGTGCTGGACGCATTGACCTCAGCTTCACGTCGGACCCGGTCGAGCTGCGAAAATGGGTGGTACATGACAGCAGCGGCGGGCAGACCACAGTGATTCTGGGTGCTTTGAAAACAGGAGGCAACCTGAACGGCACATTGTTCCTGAACCCGGTGGATGACGGGCGCAACGACCGCTAGGTAGTCACCGCTACGCGGTGGTCATCTGATCCTGCTACAGGAAGAAAGTTGCCTGTCATAGGTAGCAGCCCGCGCTGCGACGCTGTCTGCCACCCTGACCAACCAGCTTTTGCTGCGATAGGAGCCGCGAGCATAGCCCGCATGCCCTTCGTGATAGGCAAGGTACTGGTTTCGGGCGTCATTCAGGGCGATGCCGTTCTTTTCACGGGTCTTGTTCATGTACCAACCCATGAAATCCGAGGCGTCGGAAATGCGGTCCCGCTTGGCGCTTCGGCGGCGGGTTTCTTTCCGGTACTCGTCCCATGTGCCGTCAAGCGCTTGGCTGTAGCCGAACGCGCTGCTCTGCCGCCCCATCGGGATTACGCCGAGAACAAACTTGTGGGGAGTGCGCGCATCCGCGCGATAGCGGCTTTCCTGATAGATGGTCGCCATCTGCACATGCACGGGGACGCCCCACTTGCGCTCCGTCTTGCGGAACGCCTTGATGTAGTCCGGCCGCTGCTTGGCAATGCTGCAAGCATTGTCCAGATTTCGCGGCGGCGCCTTGTGGCCACCCCCGCAGGATGCCAGCACAAGTGCCAGAAAAATTGCGCAAAGAGATCTGCTCATCTGCCTCTTGCCTTTGTCTTGGGGTCATTTTGCCCCTTTTTGAGGGCAATCATACCCCATTTCTTAACCAGAGGAAATCACAATCAAGGGATCAATAAAACAAGCAATTTCAGGGTGATTCAGTCCCTATATGGGGGTGGGGGAATGATGACTGTTACACGCGCGTTCACAGACTGTTTCCCCCGAAAGTGGCTGCAATCATTGGACAAAACGAGCCCGAAAAGTTACTAAGGTTTTAGGGGCGAAGGGGAAATGTTGAAGACTCGTGCGAAATATCATCTGGGCCAGGTTGTCCGGCACAAGAAGCATCCCTTTCGTGGTGTGATCTTTGATGTCGACCCCGAGTTCTCAAACACCGAAGAGTGGTATCAGGCGATTCCTGAAGACAGCCGCCCGGTGAAAGAGCAGCCCTTCTATCATCTTCTGGCCGAAAACGATCAGAGCTATTACGTGGCTTATGTTTCGGAACAGAATCTCGTGGCCGATTACTCCGGAGAGCCGGTTGACCATCCCGATATTCCCGACATGTTCGGCCCGTTCTGTGACGGCAGCTATCCTCTGCACTTCACCCTGAACTGACGGCACGCAAATTTTGGCGGTTTTTATCCGGTTGTGAACAGCAGTCCGGAAACGTGGAGCAGGCAAGCGCCAAAGCACCTGCCTGCCAACGTGGCAAATCTAGTAACCCAGAGCGCAGCCATCCTTTCGCGGATCGCTTGCACCTACGAGTACGCCATCTTCGCCAATGCGAATGGCCTGCGCCCCGCCAATGGGCGTTTCGGGTGTTTCGACGTTGTGGCCAAGATCGATCAACGCCTGTCTTGTGGCGTCCGAGTATCCAAGTTCGAGATTGAGAACTTGGCCTTCGGCGAAAGACCGAGGGGCGTCCAGCGCATCCTGCGGACCCATCCCAAAATCTCTCAGGTTGGTGACTACCCGCGCATGGCCGTTGGATTGGTATTGGCCGCCCATCACTCCGAAAGGCATTGCAACGCGGCCGTTTTCGCGCAGCATTCCCGGAATGATGGTGTGCATGGGCCGCTTGCCGGGTCCAAACTCATTGGGATGACCTTGTTCCAGGGTGAACCCGGCGCCCCGGTTTTGAAGGAGAATGCCAAATTTCGGCGACGCCAGCCCTGATCCGAACCCGTGGAAGATTGAGTATATCAGCGATACTGCCATGCGGTCGCGGTCAACCACCGTGATATAGACCGTATCCTTGTGAACGCTCTCGGTCAGGGGTGCAACCGGCCCCATCACCCGTTTCGGATCAATCCGAGCAGCCAACCGGGCCGCAGTTTCCGGCGCCAGCATATGCTCCAGACGGCTCGTATGGTCGCTGTCCGCGATGAATCGGTTACGTGCATCATAGGCGAGTTTGGTCGCTTCTGCTTCGATGTGGGCGCGCTCGGGGCCGAACGGATCCATTCCCGCAATGTCAAAATGAGACAGTATGTTGAGCAGGAGAATGGCCGTTGCACCCTGACCGTTGGGCGGATGCTCGACCAGTTCAACTCCTTTATAGGTGCCCGAGATTGGGTCTGTTTCATCGCAGCTTGCAGCCGCGAAATCTTCAAGATTGTGCCCGCCGCCCTTCAGGGCCGCCAACATGTCCTCGGCGACTTCGCCGGTGTAGAACGCGTCACGTCCTTGGGACGCGATCCGGCGCAACACTTCGGCTTGGCCTGGAGCCCTAAAGATCTGCCCGGTCTTTGGAACAGCCCCGTTCACAAGGTAATGGTCCCGTGCCGTGCCGGTTAGACACTCCGCGTCCTTGACCCAATCAAAGGCCACGCGTGGCGCGACCGGGATACCTTCATCGGCGTATTTGATCGACGGGGCAAGAAGAGCGTCAATTCCAAGAACCCCAACCGCGTCAGACAGGTGACAAAAGGCATCAATTGCGCCGGGGATCGTCACTGCATGAGCCTCGTGTTCCGGTATGGCGGAATGCCCGAGCGCCCTAAGGGCAGCCGAGTCCGCCGAAGCTGGCGCTCGGCCCGAACCATTCAGAGCGCGGATCGACTTGCCATCCGGTGCGGTATACAGAACGAAACAATCGCCGCCGATACCGGTCATCTGCGGCTCACAGATTCCCAGCAGGACGGCTCCCGCGATTGCCGCATCCATAGCGTTGCCGCCTCGTTTCAGCGTGTCGACTGCAACCTGTGCTGCAAGCGGGTGCGATGTCGCGCACATACCATTCGTCGACAGAACCGCAGACCGACCCGGATAGTGAAAGTTTCGCATGTTCTGTGTTCCTCCTTTTCAAGAGGAGGGATACTTTGCTAGCGAGCGTGCCGCAAGGGCAGGCTAAGATGCTCCTGCCCGCTTACATTTTGAATTTTCTTGGAAAGAAGTTCCTCGACGCCACGCACTGGGTGGGGGCTGTGAAACGCGGCGCCGAGGGAAGCTATTTGCAGCTACCATTCCCTTATGCCCTGAGATTCGGACATCAGTGCGGAGCGATTGGGGCGGTTTTACGGCAGGTTGCTAGATGCCTCTGACCTGCAAAATAGCCAGGAACTGGCCGCGCTGCGGGCTTGGAAAAATAAAATCGGTTCAGAATATCAAGTCCGGCCGTATCTCAGAGGTCAAAGGTCAGTTTCAACCGGTTATGTCCGAGATTGCGGCTGTAAGAAACATTCCTAGCGAGTTCACGGATCAAGAACCAGCCGAACCCGCCTTCGGGCAGGGTTCCCAAGGGTCCTGACAGATCGGCCGGTTTTCCCTGAGGTAGTCTTTCGTCCGGTAGGGGGGCGCCTTGATCCATGAGGGCAATCGACAAGCTGTCTGTAGCGATATGAAGGGAAATTCTGATCTCGCCGTTCTCTTGTTTGGCATAGGCGTGCTCGACGACATTGTTGATCGCCTCGGCTACCGCAATTTCGATATCCACCGCCTTTGCAGGCCGCAGGCAAAGGGTTTCCAAGAACTCTGCAAACTCGGAGAGAACGCGGCGCGCTTCCAACTCGGTCGCCTGAAATCTCAAACTGAACCGATCTGCGTCGCTGTTTTGTCCCGGCACCTTGCACACGGGGCGGTCTCCGGTTCAGTTGGGGTTGTCTTCCAAGGCTTCGTTGAGGGTGGCAAATAGCCTGAACACCGTATCCATACGAGTTAGCCGAAAGACCTTTTCGACCATTGGCGTCAATCCCGCAAGATCAAGCCGGCGACCTTCGCCGAGCTGCTTCATGGATGCCACAATCGCGCCAAGGCCACTCGAATCGATAAATGAAACTGACGACAGATCAAGTATGACACGGGCCGGGCTGCCGTCGGTCTGGTTGCGCATGTCTTCCTTGAACTGAATTGCCATTGCCGCATCAATCCTGTCGGCATTGACAGTGATGATGCGTGAATCTGCTGTTTCGGTGCTGGTCAGGCTCATCGAACTCTCCTTGCGCAAAAAAAAGTCTGTCCGAAGGCTAGACCGCAATCCTTACCATTCAGTATGCAGGCACCAAGACCAAGGAGGGGAAATTGATGAAAGACGTAGTTATCGCGGGATCCGCCAGAACGCCAATGGGTGGTTTCCAGGGGGTGTTCGACGGCGTAAGCGCTGCCGATCTTGGTGGTACAGCCATCCGTGCGGCGTTGGAAAACGCCGGGGCGGACACCGTAGATGAGGTTCTGATGGGCTGTGTTCTGCCTGCCGGGCAGGGGCAGGCACCTGCTCGCCAAGCTGGATTTGCCGGTGGTCTGGGCGAAGAGGTTCCGGCCACGACCCTCAACAAGATGTGCGGATCCGGCATGAAGGCGGCGATGATGGCATTCGATCAAATCGCTCTGGGCCACGCCGATACGATGATTGCTGGCGGCATGGAGAGTATGACCAATGCGCCTTACATCCTGCCCAAGATGCGTGGCGGCGCACGGATCGGGCATGGCCAGGTGATCGACCATATGTTCCTCGACGGTCTCGAGGATGCCTATGACAAGGGGCGGCTGATGGGCACTTTTGCCGAAGACTGCGCCGAGCATTACCAATTCACTCGAGAGGCGCAGGACGAGTATGCCCTGAAATCGCTTTCCAACGCGCTGAACGCCCAAGAGACCGGTGCGTTCGACGGTGAGATTGCCGCCGTGACCGTAAAAACCCGCAAGGGTGAGGTCGTTACCAAAGCGGACGAGCAGCCCAAATCCGCCCGGCCCGAGAAAATTCCAACGCTCAAACCTGCGTTCAGAAAAGATGGTTCCGTGACCGCCGCAAATGCGTCTTCGATTTCGGACGGTGCGGCTGCGCTTGTCCTTGCGTCGGCCGAGGCGGCCCAGGCGAGCGGACTGTCTGTGCGTGCTCGAATTCTGGGTCACGCCAGCCACGCACAAGCACCGGGGTGGTTCACAACCGCGCCGGTTCCCGCCGCCAGAAAGCTGTTGGATCGGCTTGGCTGGTCCGTGAATGACGTCGACCTTTGGGAAGTCAACGAAGCCTTCGCCGTTGTGCCGATGGCCTTCATGCACGAAATGGGCGTTCCGCGCGAAAAGGTAAACGTCAATGGTGGTGCGTGTGCCTTGGGCCATCCGATCGGTGCTTCTGGTGCCCGGATCATGGTCACATTGCTCAACGCTTTGGAAAAGCGCGGTCTCAAACGCGGCATTGCGGCAATCTGCATTGGCGGTGGCGAAGGGACGGCAATTGCGATCGAACGCGCCTAGGCAACACAGTTTGTGTAAGAAGCCATTTGGTTGATTGATCCGATCCTTAAACCGGGCACCTGCACAGTGCCCGGGTTGAATTTTTAGGAAACAGCAGCATGGTAAACTATCGCGAACTTGCAAAAACCATTGGCGCCCTCACTGAGGGTGAAACCGACGAGGTGGCGCTGATGGCAACTGTTGTTTGTGAGTTGCACCACTCCGACTCTCGATTTGATTGGACCGGTTTTTACCGGGTAACGGAACCTGAACTACTCAAGATCGGACCGTATCAAGGCGGTCATGGATGTCTGGTTATCCCCTTCGGAAAAGGGGTCTGTGGGGTCGCTGCAGAAAGTGGAGAGACCCAGCTTGTTGCGGATGTGGACGCCTTTCCGGGACATATCGCCTGTGCGTCGTCGACCCGGTCTGAAATTGTTTTGCCGGTGCGGAACTCGACTGGAGACATCATTGCGGTTTTGGACATCGACAGTGATCAGCCTGACGCCTTCACACAGGCAGACGCGGAGGCATTGAGCGAGATCCTGTCTCAGGTTTTCGCGAGATAGCATTTGCCACTCGATCTTGACCGTACGGACTGGTCAAACGGCCAATCACTCGGTCGCCATTTGTTGTCATTTCAATCCAGTCGGGAACCTGACGATTGCGAGGTAGAACGCTCCTGCCTGAGTTGCCGCAATCAGGAACATCCAAACAGAATAACTGCGCTTTCTGGTCTTGTGGCGAAACATCCACCGTCCGAGAATCGCTCCCGGACTCCCGCCGAGTGCTGCGAGCCAAAGCAGATTTCGTTCGGGTATGCGCCGTTTCCGAGCGCGTGCCCTCCGTTTGTCCAACCCTATGGCCAGCAGCGCCAAGAGGTTGATTATCCACAGATAGATCACGACGAACCACATTGATTAGCGAATAGCAGAACCGGGAAATTGCTGGCAATGAAAAAATGCTTGGAATTTTCACAATTCCGAGTCATCGTGAAAAATGGGAGAAAATTTTCACGACAGTCACGGGATTACTTTGAACAGCAACGCACCGCATAGCGCCACTCTCGGAGCTGACATCCGTGCCCTTCGCAAAGCGCGCGGTTTGACCCTGACCGAAATAGCCGCACGGTTGGATCGATCTGTTGGTTGGCTTAGTCAGGTAGAGCGCGATCTGTCCGATCCTTCGATATCGGACCTGCGCGAGATTGCGAGCTGCCTTGGCGTTCCCATGTCGATGTTGTTTGCCCACTCTGCCGTGCCAGCGGACGAGCAGGGATATGTCGTTCGGGCCAGTTCGCGCCGACCAATGGGATCAGGTGATGAAGGTCTCATCGAAGAACTCCTGTCACCAGACCTCACCGATGACTTTGAGATGGTGCATTCGACCTTTCAGCCAAAGTCACGCATGCAAACCCCGGCAGCCCGGCCCACTCAGGAAGTTGGCTACATGGTGTCCGGCCGTCTTGACCTGACCATAGGCGACAGCCGTTTCACCGTAGGACCCGGCGACAGTTTCAGGATCCGGAACCAGCCATATCAGTGGGCAAACCCATACGACGAGCCCGCGGTGGCAGTCTGGGTTATTGCCCCGCCGGTGTATTGATGGGTCGCGTGTTCACAGCCACCGGTGCGCCGCTTCGGGCGCACTGGCCGATTGGGAGAGCCGGCCAGGCGTCGGGAGTAGCGAGCGTGGTTCGTTTTGGGCTTCGACTTGGCCAACTGTCCCGCTCGCTCGGGACTGTGTGGCCCCCTTTTGCCACTTGCCACGAGGAGATTATCTGATGCGAACCGGAGCCTGTCTTTGTGGCGGTGTTGCGTTTGAAATCGCCGGAGAGCTTTCGCCACCTTCAGTCTGCCATTGCAGCCAATGCCGCAAGCAATCGGGACATGTCTGGGCCTCGACCTCCACCGAACAAGGCAATCTGAAACTGACGGCATCGGAAACTCTCAAGTGGTTCCGTGCGTCAGACACAGCCAAGCGAGGCTTTTGCAGCGATTGCGGGTCGTTCCTTTTTTGGAAGCATAACGACGAAGACACGATTTCAGTTTCTATGGGAGCGCTCGACGCGCCTACCGGGCTAACCCTCACCCGGCACATCTTCGTGGCCGACAAGGGCGATTATTACAACATCACAGACGAACTGCCCCAACGGGCAAAATGACGGGGAAGAAAACCATGAACGATTTTCCGAACAAGGCCCGCGTGGTTATCATTGGCGGTGGCGTGGTGGGGGTGTCATCCCTCTATCACCTTGCAAAAAAGGGGTGGACCGACTGCGTTCTGCTGGAAAAGAACGAACTGACCGCAGGTTCGACCTGGCATGCAGCAGGCAATGTTCCCACCTTTTCGACATCGTGGGCGATCATGAACATGCAACGGTACTCGACCGAACTCTATGCGCGTCTTGCTGACGAAGTCGACTATCCGATGAACTACCACCAGACCGGTTCAATCCGGCTGGCGCATACAAAGGAGCGCGTTCAGGAGTTTGAACGTGCCTGCTCAATGGGTCGGTATCAGGGCATCGAAATGGAGATGTGGACACCGGAACAAGCCAAGGAACGGTATCCTTTCCTTGAAACGCATGATCTGGAAGGGGTGCTCTATGATCCGAGCGACGGAGATATCGATCCGGCTCAGTTGACGCAGGCGCTGGCCAAGGGAGCACGCGACATGGGCGCGAAAATCCTGCGGTTCACTCCGGCGACCGGAGTAATGCAGCATGATGACGGAACGTGGACGGTCCGCACCGAAAAGGGCGACATCGACTGCGATTTTGTGGTCAACGCTGCGGGCTACTATGCGCAACGCGTGGGCGAAATGTTCAAGCCATACGGCGGTCGAACGGTTCCGATGATGGTTATGAGCCACCAGTATCTTTTGACCGAGCAAATCCCCGAGGTCGAAGCGTGGACAAAGGAAAACGGCGGGAAGCTGCCGCTGATCCGCGATGTGGATGTGTCGTACTATCTGCGTCAGGAAAAGAACGGATACAACCTCGGGCCATATGAACCGAACTGTCGCGGTCACTGGATGACCGAGGACGACAAGATGCCCGAGGACTTCAGTTTTCAGCTGTGGCAGGACGATCTGGATCGGATTGAGGACATCATTACCGACGCAATGGAGCGGGTACCATTGATGCAGACGTCGGGCGTGAGCAGCGTCATCAACGGTCCGATCCCTTATGCACCGGACGGTTTACCGCTGATTGGTCCGATGCCGGGCGTGAAAAACGCATTCGAGGCCTGTGTGTTCACCTTTGGCATCGCCCAAGGCGGGGGAGCCGGCAAGGTGCTGGCAGAATGGATCGTCGATGGTCACACTGAATGGGACATGTGGGCCGTCGATCCTCGCCGTTACACGGATTACACCGATCAGGATTACTGTGACCAGAAAGGGATGGAAGTTTACGGCAACGAATATGCCATGCACTTCCCGCATCACGAATGGCCAGCGGCTCGTGACAAGAAACTGTCACCTGTGCACGCCAAAGTGCGGGAACTGGGCGGCGTGATGGGGGCCTACAACGGCTGGGAAAGGGCCAACTGGTTCGCCAAGCCGGGGGATGATGTGTCGGAAAAGAGCACGCACACATGGGGTCGTTCAGGTCCGTGGCAGCAACGGATCAAAGAGGAATGCGAGGCAGTGCGGGACCATTGCGGCGTGTTGGATCTTCCCGGCTTTTCGCGTTTCCTCGTTAGTGGCGGCGGAGCAGCCGAAGCGCTTCGAGGGCTGGTCACAGGCGGTTTGCCCAAGGTTGGCCGTATGAACCTGGTGTATGTGTCCGATGATCGCGGCCGGATTCTGACCGAGATGTCCTGTGTTCGGACAGGCGAAGACGCGTTTATGATGATCACGGCGGCGACGGCGCAATGGCATGACCGCGATCTTCTCAGGGCCGCGCTGCCTGCCTCGGTCACGATCGAAGACGTCACAATCACCCGTGATACCTTGATTGTCACCGGCCCCAAATCGCGAGAGATATTATCTGGCCTGACCGATGCAGACCTGTCCTCGGGCTGGTTGACCCATCAGGCTACGACCGTAGCCGGGAAACCCGCCTATCTGATCCGGGTTTCCTTTGCCGGTGAACTTGGGTGGGAAGTGCACGCACTCAACGAGCATATGCCGGTCATCTACGATGCCATCCTCGAAGCCGGCGCCAAGCCCTTTGGTATGTACGCCCTCAACAGTCTCCGGATCGAAAAGGGGTATCGCGCGTGGAAGGGCGATCTTTCGACCGATTACTCGCTGCTGGAAGGCGGCCTTGATCGCTTTGTGAAGCTGGACAAGGTGCAGGATTTCCCGGGGAAAGCTGCAATCCAAAATGAAAAACAACAGGGCGTGAAGAAGCGGTTTGCGACCCTTATCGTCGAGGCCGGAGATGCGGATGCGCCGTACATGTCCTGTATCTGGAAGAACGGTGAGATTGTCGGTGAAACCACCTCGGGCGCATGGGGGCACCGGGTCGGAGCGTCGATAGCGCTTGGTATGGTTCGTGCGGATCTTGCAGTGCCTGATACCGAGCTTGAGGTCGAGATATTCGGGACGAAGCATCGAGCCGTCGTGCAGGAAGACTTACCCCTGTGGGATCCGGCTAATGATAGGCTCCGGGCATGACCACCCTGCCGAACGCCATGTCGGGGGTTTATCTGACCGGTCACGGCGGACCGGATAAGCTGGAGTACCGGACTGACATTCCGGTTCCCCGGCCCGGACCGGAAGAAGTGGTGGTTCGGATCGCTGCGGCGGGGGTCAACAACACCGACATCAACACCCGGCTGGGATGGTATTCTCCGACGGTAACCGGCGCGACCGAAGATGCTGCCAAGCAGGGTAGCAATGTGGAATCCGGCGGTTGGGGCGGCGCATTGCAGTTTCCACGCATTCAAGGTGGAGATTTCTGCGGCACGGTCGCGGCGGTCGGAGAGGGCGTGACCTCGGTTAGACCCGGCACGCGCGTGACGGCGGCACTTTGTATTCCGAGACCTACACCGGAGAATCCAAAGGGGTTGATCGTCATTGGCTCAGAATTTGACGGTGCCTTTGCCGAGTATTGCCTTCTGGATGCCGCGGATTTGCATGATGTCACTGCCTCGCCGCTGACGGATGTTGAGATTGCCGCAATCCCGTGTGCTTACGGAACAGCAGAGGGGTTGTTGACCCGCGCCGAACTGGCGGCGGGAGAGAGCGTGCTGATCACAGGCGCATCAGGTGGGGTCGGCATGGCGGCCGTGCAGCTTGCTTGCCTGCGCGATGCGGAGGTGACCGCCGTGACCAGCCTCAGCAAGGCCGAAGCCGTGCGTTCGGCGGGCGCAAGGACAATTCTGACGCGTGACGGGACGCCGCCTGAACAGGCATTTGATGTAGTGATCGACGTTGTTGGTGGCCCGGGATTTCCCGATCTGATCCGAGCTTTGAAGCCCGGAGGGCGATATGCTGTGTCAGGCGCCATCGCCGGCCCGATCGTGCAGACTGACCTGAGAGATATCTACCTCAAGGATCTGACAGTACTGGGCAGCACTTATCAGCCGCCCGAGGTTTTTGCGCGGATTGTTGAACTGATGAACAGCGGTCAGATCCGGCCGCTTGTCTCTCGAACCTATCCTCTGTCGAAGATTGCTGAGGCGCAGGAGGATTTTCAGTCCAAGCGCTTTCCTGGGAAGCTGGTGCTGATCCCTACGGAGGATGAGACATGACGAAGATAACTCTTCTGGACGGCTCGATCGGGCAGGAGCTTGTGCGGCGCAGCGGAGATCGCGCGACCCCTCTGTGGTCAACTCGTGTGATGATCGACCAGCCGGATTTGGTGGGCAAGGTGCACGCAGATTACTTCGCCCGCGGCGCAACGGTTGCAACGACGAACACCTACGCGGTCCACCGATCCCGTCTGGAACGTGTCGGGCTGGAGGGCGATATGCCGGCCTTGATCGATACTGCGTTGAAACAGGCGGAACGGGCCCGTGCAGACTTTCCCAACGGAAGGGTCGCGGGATCTCTCGGTCCATTGCTGGCGTCCTATCGGCCGGATCTGAATCCGGACCCGGCGGAAGCCGCTTCCAAGTTTGGTGAACTTGCCAACCTGATGAGCGGGCGGGTCGATCTGTTCCTGATCGAAACCGTATCATCGATACAGGAAGCCGAAGGCGCTCTGCGCGGGGTCGAAGGCTGCAAAAAACCGGTATGGCTGGCATTGACCGTGATGGATGACGACGGCGCCCGGCTGCGCTCCGGAGAAGCCCTTGCGGACATCGCTCCATTGCTGGACCGGTTCGATCCCGAAGCGGTTCTGATCAACTGTTCCCGACCCGAAGCGATCCCGGCAGCGCTGGAAATTCTACAAGGGTTTAGTCGACCATTCGGAGCCTATGCCAACGGCTTTACCCGCATTTCCGAAGGCTTTCTGAAAGACGCGCCGACTGTGGACGCGCTGGAACAGCGCAGGGATCTTGGACCCGAAGCTTACGCCGATCAAGCGATGGGATGGGTGGAACAAGGGGCAACGATCGTGGGGGGATGTTGCGAAGTCGGACCTGAGCATATTTCTGAACTGGCGCGCCGCCTGCGGGCTGCCGGGCACGACATCATCTGAGGGATGCAGGCCGATGCCAGATCTGCGCATTGTTCAGGAGGAACCTGAAACCTGGCATTTCGATATTGCCGTCACCGACGGGTTTGTTCTCACCGAATTGGCCGCAGTGGTGGACCCGCTGCGATTGGCAAATCGGGTTTGTCCAAGACCGCCATTCAGTTACAACTATAGATCGGCCAATGGTGGTATGGTCGAGAGCAGCAGCGGCGCCTTTGTTCAGAGCGAGCCGCTGCCAAAGAGACCAACGGCTCAATATCTGTTTGTAATTGGCAACACGGATCCCGATTGCCCCGGGTTGTCGATGGGCCGGGCTATCCACGACTACACGTTCCGCAACGCACAAGTGTTCCTTTTGGCCGAAGCTGCCAGCCGTTTCATTCAGGATAATGGAGAAACGGCAACAGGGCTCGCCACCCACTGGGAGAACACGTCGTTTCTGAGCGAACGATCTGCTCCGTTCGAGGCGAGTTATGCCCTTGCCAGCTCGAAAGGGCAGATAGTGACCTGCGCAGGAATGGGCGCGACTGTCGACGTGACCCTGTCGGTGATCGGCCGGCACATTTCAAGCGCTGCCAAACTCACCGTGGCCAACATCCTGCTGCACGAAAAGATCCGAGATCTCGAGACGCTTCAGCCGATACCCGGCCTGCAGGCCACGACGACCGGCGACGATATCACGGATCGCTGCCTTGAGCTTATGCAGGCAAATGTCGAAGAACCGCTTCCGATTCAGGAACTGGTCACACTTTTGGGTGTTTCCAACCGGTCACTGGAGCGCAAATTTCGGACATTTCTCGGTGCGACGCCAAGTGGGTTTTATCGTGAGATGCGATTGGCACGGGCGAATACCCTGCTCTTGAACACAACAATGAGTGTTCGTGATGTCGGGTTGGCGTGCGGCTTTCCAAATGGTTTCTCTTCAGTCTTCAAGAGCTTTTTCGGCATCACGCCGTTTGCCTTGCGACGCCGTGGGCGGGCCGGTGCTTGGTGATGTAGAATCCGATGAGATTCCTGTCGGTTTTGGTGCATTTTCTGGCGCCTAACCATGAGAATGTACCGCAAATCACTCAGACGTGGAGTTGAAGAAATGGCTGATCTTCCAACCAAAGCCCGTGTGGTCATCATCGGTGGCGGCGTTGTCGGCTGCTCGGTCGCCTACCACCTGACAAAGAAGGGTTGGAAGAATGTTGTGCTGCTGGAGCGCAAGCAGTTGACGTCCGGAACCACGTGGCATGCCGCCGGGTTGATCGCTCAACTTCGTGCGACCGCCAACATGACCAAACTGGCGAAATACAGTCAGGAGCTCTATGGCGATCTTGAAGCAGAAACCGGAGTTGCCACCGGTTTCAGGCGTTGCGGCTCTATCACCGTGGCGCTTACCGACGAGCGCAAGGAAGAGATTTTTCGCCAGGCTGCAATGGCTCGGGCGTTTGGCGTCGAGGTCGATGAGATCTCGCCCCAAGAGGTCAAGGAGAAGTATGAGCATCTCAACGTCGACGACGTGACCGCAGGTGTTTGGCTGCCACTGGACGGGCAGGGAGACCCGGCAAACATTGCCCTTGCACTGGCCAAGGGCGCGCGCCAGCGAGGTGCTGTGGTGCGCGAGCGCGTCAAGGTCACTGATATCATCCGGAAAGGCCGACATGTCACCGGTGTGGATTGGGTTTCCGATGACGGATCTGAACAGGGCCATATCGAATGCGACATGATCGTGAACTGCGCCGGAATGTGGGGGCACGAAGTTGGCCGAATGGCGGGTGTCAACGTGCCATTGCAGGCCTGCGAGCATTTTTACATTGTCACCGAGGGCATATCCGGGCTGTCTCAGATGCCGGTGCTGCGGATTCCTGACGAATGTGCCTACTACAAGGAAGACGCTGGAAAAATCCTGTTGGGTGCTTTCGAGCCGAAATCCAAGCCTTGGGGAATGAACGGAATTCCGGACAGTTTTGAGTTCGACCAACTGCCCGAGGATTTCGATCATTTCGAGCCAATCCTGGAGGCTGCCTGCAACCGGATGCCGATGCTGGCCGAGGCCGGGATCCATACCTTTTTCAACGGGCCTGAATCCTTTACGCCAGATGACGCCTATCATCTCGGCCTTGCTCCAGAGATGGACAACGTCTGGGTCGCCGCAGGCTTCAATTCTATTGGTATCCAGTCTGCCGGAGGGGCCGGCATGGCGTTGGCGGAATGGATGGACAGCGGGGATAAACCGTTTGATCTGGGCGACGTGGATATTTCACGTATGCAACCGTTTCAGGGCAATAAGTCCTATCTGCTGGAGCGGTCTACAGAAACCCTCGGGTTGCTCTATGCGGATCATTTCCCGTATCGGCAGAAAGCCACGGCCCGGGGGGTGCGTCGCACGCCTTTCCACGAACATCTGAGGGCGCAAGGCGCGGTCTTTGGCGAACTTGCTGGTTGGGAGCGGGCGAACTGGTTCGCCCGAACGGGTCAGAATCCGGAATACGAGTACAGCTGGAAGCGACAAAACTTCTTTGACAATGTCGCCGAAGAACACAACGCGATCCGAACCAATGTCGGCATGTATGACATGTCCTCTTTCGGCAAGATTCGGGTCGAAGGGCCGGATGCCACGGCCTATATGAACCATATTGGCGGCGGCCAGTATGATGTGCCGACGGGCCGTATCGTATATACCCAGTTCCTGAACCGCGCGGGCGGGATCGAGGCGGATGTAACTGTCACGCGCCTTAGTGAATCGGCCTATCTGGTTGTGACACCGGCAGCGACACGGCTGGCGGACGAAACATGGATGCGCCGCAATCAGGGCGATTTTAATGTGGTTATCACCGATGTTACAGCCGGAGAGGGCGTTCTGGCGGTGATGGGGCCAAGGGCCCGGGACCTGATGCAAGCCGTGTCGCCCAACGATTTCTCAAATGGAACCAATCCGTTTGGCACTGCACAAGAGATCGAGCTGGGCATGGGGCTGGCCCGCGTTCACCGCGTGACCTACGTCGGCGAACTCGGCTGGGAAATCTATGTGTCGTCCGACATGGCCGGCCATGCTTTTGAAACACTTCACGCGGCTGGGCAGGATCTGGGGCTGAAACTGTGCGGCATGCACATGATGGATACATGCCGGATCGAAAAAGGTTTCCGCCACTTCGGTCACGATATCACTGCTGAGGATCATGTGCTTGAGGCCGGTCTGGGTTTCGCGGTCAAAACCGACAAACCCGATTTCATTGGCCGGGATGCCGTGCTGCGCAAAAAGGAAAACGGGTTGGAAAACCGTTTGATCCAGTTCCGGCTGACGGATCCCGAACCGCTGCTTTATCACAATGAACCGATCGTGCGGGATGGTGAGATCGTGGGTTATCTCAGTTCTGGGGCTTACGGGCATCATCTCGGCGCAGCGATTGGCATGGGTTATGTGCCGTGCCGCGGACAGAGCGTTGCCGACGTTCTGGCGTCCACTTACGAAATCGACGTGATGGGAGCCCGGGTTCGGGCCGAAGCCTCGCTGAAACCGTTCTACGATCCCAAGGCAGAACGGGCGAAAGCCTGATTGGGGCTCGGCAGGCATTCTGACCGGGCTGCCCAACCTACAGGCTCTCGCTAATTGATTTACTCCGGCCCGGACCCGGATATAACCTTCGGCCAACAATAGAATGGTTGGGGCAGGGTTCAGTAGTGTCTGACACAGAGCAAAGCACGTCCAACGCGGTTCGGGCCGCTGGGTGGATCTTCATTCTGCTGTTTCTGTTCCTGATCGCAGAGCTATTTTCATTTGCCGCCATCCGCATGGTGCCGCAACTGAGACTCCGAACCTATTCGTCTCCGGCAGTTTCCGAGGTGGATTACGCAACTTACCTAGACCAGAGAAACCCCGAATTGGGCTGGCCCAGTAAGGGATGGTTGGCCTCGTTCACCGATCAGGACGGAGCACGCCTGTCTCCGGAAAACGACCGATTGGCCGCAGAACCGGTCTGCGTCAGCCTGTTTGGAGACTCCTTTACCTTTGCCGACGAAGTCGATGACGTGTCGGCCTGGGGGAATGTCCTTGCGGGCAAATTGGGGTGTCGCGTGGCAAATTTCGGTGTTGGTGGTTTCGGGACGGATCAGGCGGTTCTTCGGTTGGAGCGCAAATTGTCCGACGGAGTCGATATTGGCCGGTCCGTGATACTTGCCGTATTTCCGGATGACCTGAACAGGACCGTGAACGGATGGCGATATCTGGTGGGAGGCGATCCGCTGGGGTTCAAGCCTATGTTTGTCGCCACCGAGAACGGATATGAACTGCAGCCGGTCTTTGACGGAAGCTATGCCGAATACCAGTCAATGGCGGCAGATCCGACGAATTTGATGTCGGCAGACCAATACCTGCCAGGGTCTCCCGGCTTCAAAAGGCAGACATTCGTCGGTTTTCCCTATTCACTGACACTGCTGAGAATTCTGCGTGGTGAGTATGCTGCAATCCGCAGTTTCGGTGCGCCATCCTCGAACTTCTGGAACTATCCCGGCTATTTCGACACGCCCGGTGGTCCTTCGGAGGAAAAGATTGCTACCAATCAATATGTGATTGCCCGTTTTCTGAACGTCTGCGAGCAGCATGTTCTGAACTGCGCGGTAATGCTGATCCCGGATCCGGAGATGGTGTATCAGACGCGGGAAATTGGAACACACACGCTGGGTTGGATAATGGACGGCGTGCCGGAAACCACTCCTACATTTGACGCAAGCGAAGCGTTCAGAGATGTCGACGATATCTGCAGATCCTTGACACGGCCTGATGAATGTCAGGGTCATTTCGACGCCGGAGGCAACGAAAGACTTGCCAAATTCGTGGCAGGTCAGTTTGGCGACAGTATCCTGAAGGAAGTGGGTCTTTCTCCCATGAAATGAGAAGCGGCGATGCCGAGCTAGATGTTTGCAGCAGATCAGATACGTCGGGCTGCCATCGCGGCGAGAATCTTCGCCGCAAGTCTTTCAGCCCAAAGGGCATAAGCTTTCGGGCTTGGATGATAGCCGTCTGGTGCTGCGTTGGCGGGATCGGGCGGCAAATGAAAGGGGAGATGTTCCATCTCCGGAATCTCCGCCGCCAACTGGCCCAGAGCGGTATCCAGACGAGCTGCCTGGCACCCCAGAACCCAGTTCAGAGGGCGCGGTAGAGCGGGAAAATGTTCCATGGGTGGAACACCCGAAGCTAGGATCAGCCCTGCCCCCATCCGGCTGGTCAGGTCTTTCACCAAAATCCGTTGTGCATCGCGAAACCGGTCCTGCGACATGGCCCGGGTGACGTCATTTACACCAAGCGCCGTGACCACGACTTGAAATTGCCCCCTCACCGTGGACAGGCGCGCGATCGTATCGGCCGTTCGATGACCAGTGGTGGCTTCCAGCTGCCATTCGACCCGGGCAGATTTGGCCAGCCGGGACACCAACTGCCCGGCAAGCGCCTGTGTCTGAGTTCCGGCGCCGACGCCGGCCGCCGAGCTGTCGCCGGTGATCAGCAGGCGCAGTGGTCGTCCCTCTCCCGCGACACCGCTGCGTGGGCCTGTGGGCTCAGGCAGTTCGATGGCGCGGGCGCGCACAGCCATGCCCTGCGCCACGAGTAAGGGCAGCAAAGGCAGCCGCAGGATCTGGTCCGCTTCGATCAGGACAGGGCCTCGCGATATTTCAGGAAACGGGCATCAGTCATAACTCGGGCATTCATGGCATCCCGAAGGGCCCCGACGGTCTTGTAGGGCCGCATTGCGACCTCGATTTCCTCGATCAACCCGTCATCGTTCAGGGTGATCAGATCCACACCGACAGCGTCAAGGTCACCAACCTTGCACTGAAATTCCAAGATCCAGTCTTTGCCTTCGCCGAGCACCCGACGATACCGGAAATCCGAAAAGACGTGTGCAACATGTCCCAGAACCGCGGCAACCGGTTCCCGACCAGTCCACGTTTTCCAGTATGTAGGAGGCTGGAAACGTGCGTTCTCGGCTAATAATTCCGCGAATCCGCTGTGATCTCCGCTGGCTACGATTTCCTGCATCTTCATAATGGTTGGATGTGAAACGGGGATCATGTGGGTTCTCCTCTTTTCGGCCAGCAAAGGCTTGCCCAGAACCCGGTTCAGCGGCAAGTGCGACGTGGCGGGAACCTCGGTGCCAATCTTGTGCCGAACGGAGCGAGCAGGTAGGCAGCGCCCATGACCGGATCTGAATATGCACCGCCCGATACTCCGTTGGATGTCCTGCACGAGGATGCGCAGATTTTGGTCGTGAACAAACCTGCGGGTCTGTTGTCGGTGCCGGGAAAGGGTGAACATCTTGCGGATTGCCTGCTGACCCGGGTGCAGACTGCGTTTCCGGGCGCTCTTCTGGTGCATCGGCTGGACAGGGATACCTCGGGGGTTATGATTTTTGCGATGACGCCCCATGCCCAGCGACATCTTGGATTGCAGTTCGAAAAGAGGCAGACCCAAAAAACTTACATAGCACGTGTTTGGGGTCGGCTGGAGCCCAAGTCGGGAACCGTCGATCTGCCTCTGATCGTGGATTGGCCGAACCGACCGCGCCAGATGGTCTGCCATGAGAATGGCAAGGCGGCCGTTACAGATTGGCGGGTGCAGCGATACGAAGCCGAGTCCACGCGAGTCAAGCTGAGCCCGAAAACGGGCCGGTCACACCAGCTGCGCGTTCATATGTTGGCCCTTGGCCACCCTATTCTGGGCGATCCGTTTTATGCCGAAGGGGCGGCGCGGCAGTTTCCCCGACTGATGTTGCATTCCGAGGAATTGCGCGTGAAGCACCCTGAAGGGGGCATCTCGCTCAAATTCAGAGCACCTGCACCGTTCTGAGGCAGGACGTTGCCTGAGACTCAGTCGGAAACGCGCAGCCAATCTTTGGGCAGAATGTCCGGGTTTTTCAGCTTGGGGTCACCGAACCATCGGGATGGACCTGCAACCCGCTTTTCCGGATTGGCATTGAGCCATGCGGCCCACCAGCTGAAAGAGGAATTGCCGATGATGTTGTGTTGGCACAGGCTCATCAGGCGCATATCCTCATAGTCAGTGTCTGCCGAATTGAGATCCACGACGACTTTCTCGCAAGGAAGGGACAGGTTTTCTTTTGCCCAGTCGGGATCGTCGGAGAACACAAACACTGTCGGCGTGCCGTTAAGCCCGTCGCGGAGTTGCCCAAGCGCTGCCTCATAATATGCCTGATCACAAAGAACATGAGCGCCAAGCGTCAGATAATCTCCACGCCGCACATGAAGAGAAACCGAGAGAGTATCACTGATCCTGCCAGCCATCTCAGCATTCTCTGGTGAAGAAAACTCGGGGAAAGTGAAATCCCGCCGAATGCGGCTTGCGATTTGGGAAAAGTAGGTTTCCGTCTGCCAATAACCGTGCAGATAGCTGTTGTCTGTCCAAGTTTCGAACGCGGGATTGTAGCCAAGCCCTTTTTCTCGGCGAAAAACAGGATTCTGGCCCAACAGACGCCAGGCGGCGTAACGAACTGGATGTTTGCTGCGGAGAGGCGGCAGGTTTCCTGCGCGACCCAACGGTAGTCTGAAAACGCGGGTCAAAACGCCCTCACCGCGGGTGATTGCTCCGCGTTCGTCCAGCGCGACCTGCGTTCCCAGCCGCTCGGCCAGACCGGCGGCGGCAGCGTATTGGAACATCTGATTGCCGAGGCGGCCATGCAAACGGGTAATGATCATGGATCGCGTCCTGAAGGTGTTGCCTCCTGTCTATGCTCTCTTGCCCCGGCTGACCAGATCAGTTGACAGGCAGCGGGCGGGGTCGCTATGTGGCAGCAGGTTCGGGTCTCCTGCCGCTCGCGGTCATTGTTTGGCTAAGGTGAAACCCGACCGGCCTTGCCGGATGTTCCAACATCTGATGCACCTTTCTGGCGCGAGGATGGCAATGCGAGCCCCGTCCATATCGAGCGCGCCCGATCAAGGGGATCGCAGATGACTACATCAGGAAATTTTCCTCCTGTGGAGGAGTTGAAAGCGCAGGCCAATCGCCTGCGCCAGGAATTGCGGCGGGATGGAACTGAGCTTTCCCATAGTGCCGCCTTGGAATTGGTGGCGCACCAACACGGTGCCCGGAACTGGAACACGCTTCGGTCGCAGGCGGGCAACCGAATGCGCCTGAATGTCGGCGACCGGGTGGCCGGTCGTTATCTCGGCCAGTCCTTTGCGGGAACTGTCCGGGCCCTGTCGGTAATTGGCGATAGCGACCATCGCCGAGTGACCGTGCAATTCGACGAACCAGTGGACGTGGTCCGATTTGAGAGTTTTTCGGCCATGCGCCAACGAGTCAGCGGAGAAATCGGATGGGATGGCAGATCGACCCGATGCACGTCGGACGGGGCACCTCAACTGGTGATCTGGCCTGACACCGCGACTTAGCGCCCAACATTACCGACAGCTAGCCGGCTGCTGGAATGAAACAACCAAAAAAAGGCCGCCCTTCGGGGCGGCCATTATCGATTGGCGAAGCCGTGTGGCCGCTACTCTGCGGCCCAGCCACCCACTGCTTTGACTTCGAGAAAGTCCTCGATTCCCCAACTGCCGCCTTCGCGACCGTTTCCGGATTGCTTCATGCCGCCAAACGGAGCACCAGCGCCACGCGGCTGACCATTCATCTCAACCATACCCGACCGCAGCCTGCGGGCCATGCGATTTGCGCGCGCGGGTTCCTGTGTCTGCACATAGTTTGTCAGCCCGTAAGGTGTGTCATTGGCCACCTCGATTGCTTCTTCTTCGGTGTCAAACGGGATCATGGTCAGAACCGGGCCAAAGATCTCTTCGCGGGCAATGGTCATTTGGTTGTTGGCGTCGGCAAAAATAGTAGGCTTCACATAGTAACCCTTGTTCAGGCCTTCGGGGCGGCCGGTGCCTCCGGCGACAAGCCGGGCGCCTTCGTCGATCCCTTTCTGGATCAGATCCTGAATCTTGGTCCACTGCAGTTCGTTCACAACAGGGCCGATATGACGCCCTTCTTCGTGAGCGTTTCCGACGGTGACCTTGCCGGCCACCTCTGCCGCGGTCTCCACAGCCTGATCGTAAATGCCGCGCTGCACAAGCATGCGCGAAGGAGCGTTACAGCTTTGACCTGTGTTGTTCATCATGTGCAAAACGCCCCGCTTGACCGCTTTCTCGTCGGCGTCTTCGAAAATGACGTTCGCGCCTTTGCCGCCAAGCTCAAGGTGAACTTTCTTGAGCGTATCGGCGGCAGACTTGGAGATCGCGGTTCCTGCGCGGGTAGAGCCGGTGAACGATACCATGTCCACGTCAGGATGGGCTGAAAGCTGCGAGCCAACCCCGACACCGTCGCCGTTTACAAGGTTGAATACCCCGGGCGGGAAGCCTGCTTCGTCCATCATTTCGGCAAAGATCATTGCGTTGAGGGGGCTTTGCTCGGATGGTTTTAGAACCATCGTGCAGCCTGCAATTGCAGCGGCTCCCACCTTGAGCGTGATCTGGTTCATTGGCCAGTTCCACGGCGTAATCAATGCAGCGACACCCACGGCCTCGTGGATGATCCGGTCATTGGGGGCGTGATCCCCCAACGGTTTCTCGAACTCGAATGCCTTGGCCGCCCGGATGAAGTTCTTCAGGTGGCCAATGCCAGCGCCCACCTGCTGGGCACGGGCCATGTCGATCGGGGCACCCATCTCGGCCGACATCGCTTGCGCCAGGTCCTCTCCTCGGGATTTGTAGATTTCCACCAGTTTCTCGACCAGCGCGATCCGTTCTTCTGGTGATGTGGCCATCCAGCCCGCAAGCGCAGCCTTGGCGGCGGCAACGGCCTTATTGGTGTCTGCCTCGGACCCGAGCGAGATGACCGCGCAGGGCTCTTCGGTGGACGGGTCGATCACGTTGAAATCATTGGGCGCGGACGGGGCTGCCCACTTTCCATTTATGTAAAATTCGCGTTTCTCGATCATCTTCGGCGCTCCTGATCCGATTTTATCGACCGGTTGGTCGGTTTTCTCGGCCACTCTGTCACCGGCCCTAAAGCCCGGCAAGAGAGAAAATGAGAAATTTGATCAAATTATCAAGTGCCGAAACAATAGGAAGTGGAACTTTTCTTTTTTCGATAGGGTTTGCACTTTGGGGTGGTGCCCATCACCGGGTTTTGTAACGTTTCGGCGGAAAGTTACGATATGATCCGGGCGAGTCGGATCGAAGTTTAAAAAGGAGTTTATGTCATGGGCTTGCGCATCAACGATACCGTTCCGAATTTCACAGCAGAGACCGATCAGGGCAGCATCCAATTCCATGACTGGATCGGAGACAGCTGGGCGATTTTGTTTTCACACCCAAAGGACTTTACCCCGGTTTGCACCACCGAGTTCAGCGCCGTTGCGCAACTGGCTGACGAGTGGGACAAGCGGAACACCAAGGTGATCGGCGTGTCGGTCGACAGTGTCGAAGACCACAAGGGCTGGAAGAACGACATCGAAACATACGCCAAAACGGCGGCCGGTTTCCCGATCATCGCCGACAGGGATCTGGATGTTTCCAAGGCCTTTGACATGCTTCCTGCCGGTTTTTACCTGCCGGACAATCCGACACCGGCAGACAGCCAGACCGTGCGTTCAGTATTTATTATTGCGCCGGACAAGACTCTGAAACTGTCGATGACCTATCCAATGAATGTCGGCCGGAACTTTGCCGAGGTTCTTCGTGCGCTGGACGGCCTTCAGACCGCAGCTAGGGAAAACATTGCCACGCCGGCGAACTGGACCGTGGGCGACGACGTGGTCATCCCAGTCGCTGTGAGCAACGAAGATGCCAAGGCGAAATACGGTGATTTCACAACCCATTTCCCCTATCTGCGCACCACCAAGCTTCCCGGTTAAGGTTTTTGCGGGCGCAGAGACACTTGCGCCCGATAGGCTGCCCTCTTGATTTCCCGCGCCAGCTTCCCGTTGGCACGGGACTTTTTTTGTATGGTCGATCCTCCGAGTTCATCGGTGATTTCGGTCACGCCGTTCGGCAGAATTGTGTGAACTTGTTGGTTGGTGGCCCAGTGCATTTGCAGAAAGGTATCAACTGGTCTGTCGATCACTTCCGAGGCAGCCAATAATCGGGCGGCAGCGTTTCGTCCAACCACCTGAGCGACGGTTTGCAATCCGATATGACGAGGCAGGAAGAGGCGCGATGCGCCTTGTTGTGCAACCATCATAACCGGTTTCTCGCGTTTTTTCGCCGGAAGGCGAATGAAGCTCTCAACCGAGGCGTGGGCCATGACAAGGGCTAGCGCATCACTCCAGCCCGGCTCTGAGACTGCCAGATCGTCCTCAACGATCAGTGCGAACTCCAGATTGCCGTCTACGATCCGCTGCCAGCAGCGCCTGTGGCTCAGAAAGCACCCAACCTCGCCGGGTCCAAGCGAAAACGGGTAGCTTGGGTGGTGCAGATTGCCGGAACGCAGGTCCACGCCACCGTTTGCAAGAACGTCTCTTCCGATTACGGCGTCCATGATCTCAGCGTCAGGCAAAACAGCCTTGAGGTGCGCGGCATTCGGTGCGCGTTTCGAATCGCCGTTCATGTGAATGATGAAAGATCGCATGAACACTGAATAACGCGCGGGCGAACGGCACGAAAGGTCACAAAAAAAGCCCCGACGCATTGGCCGGGACTCTTTAATTTCTCCGAAGGTCTACCGTTTAGTCGGCAGATTCTTCCTTTTTCTTTTTTTCAGGAACGATTTCTTCGCCGGTTTCCTGGTCGACGACTTTCATCGACAGGCGTACCTTGCCGCGATCGTCAAAGCCGAGAAGCTTGACTTTCACTTCCTGACCTTCCTTCAGAACATCCGAAGGGTGGTTCAGGCGACGGTTTTCGATCTGGGAAACGTGAACCAGACCGTCGCGCTTGCCGAAGAAATTCACAAAGGCGCCGAAATCGACGATCTTAACCACTTTACCGGTGTAGATTTCGCCTTCTTCGGGTTCGGCCACGATCGAGTGGATCATGTCATAGGCTTTCTGGATGGCTTCTCCCACCGACGAGGCAATCTTGATGATACCGTCGTCGTTGATGTCGACCTTTGCGCCCGAGGTTTCAACGATCTCGCGGATAACCTTGCCGCCGGATCCGATCACTTCACGGATTTTGTCGGTCGGGATCTGCATGGTCTCGATACGCGGTGCGTGAACTGAGAACTCGTTGGTTTCCGACAGGGCTTTGGCCATTTCACCCAGAATGTGCATCCGACCGTCCTTGGCCTGGGCCAAAGCGGTTTCCATGATCTCGGGCGTGATGCCCGCAACCTTGATGTCCATCTGCAGCGAGGTGATGCCGTTTTCGGTGCCTGCCACCTTGAAGTCCATGTCGCCGAGGTGATCCTCGTCGCCGAGAATGTCGGTCAGGACCGCGTAGGAGCCATCGTCTTCAAGGATGAGACCCATGGCAACGCCGGCAACCGGAGCTTTCAGCGGAACGCCTGCGTCCATCATCGACAGCGAGCCGCCGCAGACGGATGCCATCGAGGAAGAACCATTCGACTCGGTGATCTCCGACACCACGCGCACGGTGTAGGGGAAGTCGGTCGGGGCCGGTAGAACGGCCTGCAATGCGCGCCAGGCCAGCTTGCCGTGGCCCACTTCGCGACGGCCCGGAGGGCCAACACGGCCAACTTCACCGACGGAGTAGGGCGGGAAGTTGTAGTGCAACAGGAAATTCGATTTGAAGTTTCCGTGCAGCGCGTCGATGAATTGCTCGTCATCGCCGGTACCAAGGGTGGTCACGGCCAGAGCCTGAGTTTCACCGCGAGTAAACAGGGCCGATCCGTGGGTCCGCGGCAACATGCTGGTTTCCGCGAGGATCGGGCGGACATCGGTGGTCGAACGGCCGTCAATGCGCTTGCCACCCTTCACTACGTCGCCGCGCAGAATGCCGGCTTCGAGTTTCTTCATGGCGGAACCTAGGTTCGCGTCCTCAAGCTGCTCTTCGGTCAGAGCGGCTTTGATGGCATCGCGTGCCTCGGCCACAGCGGTCGTGCGTTCCTGCTTGTCGGTGATCGCGAATGCGGCACGCATCTGCTCTTCACCTGCGGATTTCACGGCTTCGAACAGGTCGGAGTATTCCGGAGGTGTGAAATCGAACGGCTCTTTGGCGGCGTCTTCCGCCAGCGAAATGATCAGGTCGATGACGGGCTGAATCTGCTCATGCGCAAATTTGACGGCGCCAAGCATCTCTGCTTCGGAAAGCTCGTAGGCTTCCGATTCCACCATCATCACGGCGTCTTTGGTGCCGGCAACAACAAGATCGAGGCGCTGCTCGGGGTTGAGGCGCAGATCTTGCATATCGTCAACAGTCGGGTTCAGAACATATTCGCCATCGACAAAACCGACGCGGGCACCAGCGATCGGGCCCATGAAGGGAGCGCCGGAAAGCGTCAGCGCCGCCGAAGCAGCAATCATCGCGACCATGTCGGGGTCATTGACCAGATCGTGCGACAGCACGGTGCACATAACCAGCACTTCGTTCTTGAAGCCCGGGACAAACAGCGGACGGATTGGTCGGTCGATCAGTCGTGCGGTCAGCGTTTCCTTTTCGGTCGGACGCGCTTCGCGTTTGAAGAAGCCGCCCGGAACTTTACCGGCGGCATAGTATTTTTCCTGATAGTGAACGGTCAGCGGGAAGAAATCCTGCCCCGGTTTCTGAGCGCGGGCAAAGGTCACGTTGGCCATGACGCTGGTTTCGCCCAGAGTGGCGATTACCGAGCCGTCGGCCTGACGGGCAACCTTGCCTGTTTCGAGTGTGAGCGTCTCTTCGCCCCACTGCATACTTTTAGTCGTTACATCAAACATGTGTGTATCCTAGCTGGGAGCACTCCCGGCGCTCCGGGTCTCCCGTTTGAATGGCGGCCCCATGCCGCCGACCCCAATTCATCCTGCTTCCGAGTGCCGGGGTCCGGGCACAACGTCTCAGATGGAGCGCCCTTACAGGAGTTTTCCGAGGATTGAAAGGGCCGACGGGGTTGCGGGCAACTTGTCGGGGTTAGTATGTCAGGTAGGAAGCCGCGATCTACTATCAAACAGGCGAGGACGACCGGCTTTCGTCCGATCGCCAAGCCTCCGCCAAGCCGTTTGGCCGGCCAAAACAGGGGAATCGAAATGAAAACGACAGTTCTGGGGGGCGTGCTGTTTTTGGTGCCGCTGGCCTTTGTCGCCATCGTCTTGGGTAAAACCTATCAGGTCAGTATGGTGATTGCGGATCCGCTGGATCAGCTAATCCCAGTCAGCAGCATCGCCGGGGTGGCCTTTGTCAATTTCATCGCAATCGGCCTCATCGTGCTGGTCTGCTATCTTGCCGGGATGGCGGCCAAACGTGGCCTGATGTCGACCCGTATGGAAAAGCTGGACGGGCTGCTGGTTGACGTCATTCCCGGCTATGCCATCGCCAAGGGCATGATCGGAAGTGTTGCTCAGGAAGATGACATTGCTGCCCTGTTGAAGCCCGCCCTGGTGCGTTTCGATGACTACGAACAGATCGCGTTTGAGATCGAACGCGATGAAGAGCGGGCCGTAGTGTTTCTTCCCGGTGCACCTTCGACCTGGTCGGGATCAACAGTTGTTGTCGAGGTTTCGCGCGTGCAGATTTTGGACGTTCCAACCCATCAGGCGGTCAAGCTTATGCGGGTTCTGGGGCGAGGGTCTCTGGCAACGTCGCAACAATTGAAACTAAAAAAACAAACGCCCGCCTAATGGCGGGCGCTGAATTCGGGCTGGTCGCGCTAATTAGCGGCGCAGACCCAGACGCTGGATGAGGTCCTGATAACGGGCTTCGTCCTTGCCCTTCAGGTAGTCCAGCAGTTTGCGGCGCTGAGCAACCATCTTCAAAAGGCCACGACGACCGTGGTTGTCCTTCTTGTGGGTTTTGAAGTGTTCGGTCAGTGTGGCGATGCGCGAGCTCAGGATAGCAACCTGGACTTCCGGGGAACCGGTATCACCGTCCCTGGTGCCGAATTCTTTCATCACGCGTGCTTTTTCTTCAACAGTAATCGACATCGGGGTCTCCTTTACAGGTTAGAGTTGATGGCGCAGGCCGGGATGTCGTCCAGCACAGGCCCATGGAGAAAATCGCCGCGGTCTTGACGGTCGATAAGACCGAATCCGCAACAGGAGGGGCGTATACGCTCTTTGTGTTGCCAATGCAAAAGGTTCTTTTGTTAGGGCCACGCAGTTGAACCCAGTACATTCTGGCTGGATTTTCTACGACCCGGACCGATTGGCATCGAGTGTTGGCCAGCCCGTCCGATCAACAACGATGATATCATTAGGCCGGATCACATCAGTCGACTGAACGTGAGCAATGACAATTCCATTGACCGAAACTCGACTCAGATCCGAGTTCTGCGGGTCCTGTGACACTTCGATGTCCGGATCCGGATTGTTCTGGATATCCCACGCGATCAACAGCTGGTCTTCTGTTACGTCGTAATCCAGAACTTGCACCGGGGAACCGCTGTTGGTCTGCTCTTCCAACACGATGTGATCCTCGCCCTCTCCCGGTGTCACCACATCATCGGTGCCGGCAAGGATCAGGTCGTCACCGCCTCCCCCGTTCAGATAGTCACGTATGTTATGTCCGAGCTCGTCGGGACTGAGGCGACCAACGGCATCATCCTGCCCCACAAGTGTGTCGTTTCCCCACCCGCCAAAGAGCGTGTCCTGTCCGTGGCCGCCATACAGCAAATCGTTGCCCAATCCACCATGAACCACGTCGTCCTGATGGCCTCCGCTCATCAGGTCATCGCCCTCGCCACCGTGCAGAGAATCGTAGCCTTGCCCACCCGACATCCGATCGGACCCGCCATGTCCCCAAAGAACGTCGTCACCCTTTCGACCGAGCAACTGGTCGTCACCGTTCCAGCCCTGCAACGTATCGGCTCCGAAACCTCCATCAAGCGTGTCGTGACCATCTGCACCGTGCAGGTCATCTGCGCCAGCTCCGCCGAGAACCATATCGTGACCGGCATACCCGTTTAGCTGATCCTGCCCATTGCCACCGATGAAGAGGTCGTCTTCTGCCCCTCCAGGTAGGATCAGGCCCGGTCCGGGGTCTTTATCACTGACGTCCGGCACCGAGAGGGCGTGGCCGGTCATCCCGGCGACATCTAATTGATCTGCGCTATCGGCAAGATCGGATCCGGCCATGCTGTCAGAGTTCCCATCGAGGGCCAGATCATCCTCGTCTTCATTTGTTGTAATTCCTGATGCCAGATCCATCATGGCGACGCCGCCAACGGCCATCAGGCCCAAAATTCCGGCCAGAAAGAACATCTTACCACTCCGATCACACCCGAAACCCCAGTGTTATGGGAATGGAAAAACCCTATACGAGTCAAAGAATAACCGTGACCAGGGTTAACGTAGGAGCGTTTCTACCAGCGTTCAGGCTGTTGCCTATACGCGATGTACAGCGGGTGTTTCGGATGCCCGTCCTTGGTCAGTCCGAGATGAAACAAGGGCTGACCGGTCTTTCGCAACAATGCCTCCACGGCAGGACCCCGGTCGAGATGGGCACCGTGTGTTCCCCATCCCGCGATGACTTGATCCGCCCACTCGACGCCGGCCAGAATCGCCGCATCGTTGTCCGGCCCGACCGGGTCACCGGCGGCACGCATCTTGCGGGGGTCGGTGTCACGCCACGCAAATATGTTGGTGACCTGAAACCCTCCAAAACCCAAGGCTCTTGCTCGTCGTTCACAGCGTTCAACGGTCGGATCGTTCTGAACTTCGGTCGCTGTCGAAGGATTGAGCATTACGAACAACGCGCGCCGGCCCTCTGCATCCCATACCCGTGTCAGACTATAGCGATAGTTCTCGCAATCCGAATAGATGGCCGTCGACGGTGCGTCGCCTTTGGTATGTGAGCGGGTGATCATGTCGAGTCTTGCCTTTCGGTCACGGACGGGTCGCGGGATCAGACGGGTTGATTGAACACGCGGCTCGGGTGCAGTTCTCCGGCCTTGTATACCCCGACGGCAACAGCCTTTCCGTCGTGAGAGGCCCAGGCCTCGTCGCCGTATTCCACATCCGTGGGCAGCACCATTCCGGGATTCCCGTTGCGAAGCCGGGCAGCGCCCTCAAGGGTGCATTTAACCTCGGGGAGATCTACCAACCCTTGCTCCAGTTGCAGTAGGTGCTCGTCCAGTTCCGATGTTCTTGCCAGCTCTTCGATCCGTTCGATGCTCAGCCCATCCTCGGCGTCGAACGGACCTGACCAAATGCGGCGCAGTTTCTTCACATGGCCAAAACAGCCAAGCGAAGACCCGAGATCCCGTGCAATCGAACGGACGTAACCGCCCTTGCCGCAGGTCATTTCCAGAACGACGTGATCCTCGTCAGGCCGATCGACAAGGATCAGTTCTTCGACCCAAAGCGGTCGAGCCGCGATCTCGACGTCCGCGCCGTCACGGGCCAGTTTATAGGCACGCTGGCCATCGATTTTCACCGCAGAGAATTTTGGTGGCACCTGCATGATATCCCCAAGGAACTGGGGCAGAGCGGCCTTGATCTCTGAGTCCGACGGGCGGGCTTCGCTTTGTGCAATCACTTCGCCTTCGGCATCGTCGGTGTTGGTCGACTGTCCCAGCCGGACCGTGAATACGTAAGCCTTGAGGGCGTCGGTGATGTAGGGAACGGTCTTGGTTGCCTCACCCAATGCGACAGCGAGAACACCGGTTGCGTCAGGGTCCAGAGTTCCGGCATGCCCGGCTTTCTTGGCATCCAGTGCCCAGCGAACCTTATTGACCACGGCAGTCGAAGTCATGCCAGCAGGTTTATCCACCACCAACCAGCCGGAAATGTCGCGACCCTTGCGTTTGCGTCCCATCTTGTTCCTCGATGTCATGCTGAGGCGCGCGACCTAGCGGATCATCGACGTGCTGTCAAATTGCGCTCAACAAGGTGAGCAGCGTTTGCCCGCCGCCCAGATATCACTGCGCCTTGCGCACCACGCCAACTACAGGCCCCATCGCAAACCCGGCGTCGTGCCGACGCAGCTGCGGTGCATAGAGACGCGAGATGTTGCCATCAAAATAGAGTGCCTGGGCCATTTCAAGTTCGTCCCGAAACAGTCGGCCAAATTCATGAAACGTGACCGTGCCATGTGAAATGGCAAAAACTGCCCTGCTGCCGTCGGCATTGGTTCCGACCCCGTTTCGGATATAGCGCGAGTTCGAGTCGACCAGAAATCTCGGATGCAGCTCGCCATCGATGACCAGCATCGGACCGGACTGGGTGGCATCTCGGCAGTCGGGCTTCTGATCAACGAAGGTAAGGGTCTCGAATACGTCGGCCCGGTTCTCACGGATGCAAAACACCCCGTTGGGCAGAAGGCCAAAGTTCCCGGGGCCGGCATTGGTAATGACCCGCATCGTTTCTTCCCGGTTCTCGACATAGTGCCCCACAGGAGACCGGTCGGAGTGATACATGCCAGCGTTCATCGCAAAGACCAGCGTTTCGCCAGATTGCTCAAGTTGAACATCTATCGTGGAGAACTGCCCGAGCAGGGTGCCGTCCTCGTCGTTCAGGAACAAGCGCAAATCCTCGGTTGCGGTATCGACGTCGCACACCGTGTAGGCATTGTCATCATGGGTGAGGTCACGGCACTCAACGGCCGCAAGCGGGGTCGCGGCAAGCCCGGCTATCGTGACCAGCGCCGCGCGGATCACTCGTCCAGATCGCGGCGCACCGCGTCCTGATCCAGCATTCGACGGGTGTCGTCCATCCTGTCAAAAGTTTCGTCTAGCTGAAACCGCAGATCCGGAGCGAACTTGAGCGCCAGCTTTTTGGAGACGGCCCGGCGTAACTCACCCTTGTTGCGGGCCAGCAGTTTGAGCACATCTTCCTGACCCTGTCCGCCCAATGGCAGGACATAGGCCGTTGCGATGCGCAAGTCGGGCGAGGTGCGGACCTCGCCGACGGTAATCGACATGCGATTCAGATCCGGATCGTGGACATCACCGCGCGCAAGCACGTCTGATAGAGTGCGCCGGATCAATTCGCCCACACGCAACTGTCTTTGGGACGGGCCTGGCCCGTCATGAAACTTATTCTTCCCCATATACCCGATCTAAGCAGAAACCGGGGCTTTGCCAAGCGGTCCTCGACAGGTTAGGACGCTGAGAAACCATTTGCTGAAGGAACCGTATCCATGACCCACATTCCCGGGATAGTCATTACAGGAGCCTCGGGTCGCATGGGGCAGATGCTGGTCCGCACTGTATCCGAAAGCGACAAGGCCAATCTGGTTGGGTGTGTGGAACGCAGTGGTCATGACTGGATCGGACGCGATATCGGCGAGGCGATGGGCGGATCCGAGCTCGGTGTTGTGGTCACGGATGACCCGTTGGAAGCATTCTCACGCGCTCAGGCGGTCATCGATTTCACGGCGCCCGCTGCCACGCTCGAGTTTGCGGCACTGGCAGCTCAGGCGCGTTGCGTCCATGTGATCGGAACGACAGGCATGACGGATGAGCAGATCGCGGCGTTGGAGCCCTCGGCGCGGCACGCCGTCATCGTTCGGGCCGGCAACATGAGCCTTGGTGTCAACCTGCTTGTGCAACTGACCAAACGGGTGGCGGCAGCGCTGGACGAAGATTTCGATATCGAAGTGATCGAGGCCCACCATCATCACAAGGTGGACGCCCCGTCAGGAACGGCCCTGATGCTGGGCGAAGCTGCTGCCCATGGCCGTGGTGTATCGCTGGCGGAAGTTTCCGACCGCGGGCGCGACGGCATCACCGGCGCGCGCAAACGTGGCGATATTGGTTTTACGGCCATTCGCGGGGGCGACATTGTTGGTGAGCATGACGTGCTCTTTGCCGCGGCCGGAGAAAGGATTGTGCTGCGGCATCTTGCGACCGACCGGTCCATCTTTGCCCGCGGGGCTTTGAAAGCTGCGCTATGGGGACAGGGAAAAGATCCCGGTCAATACGACATGGCCGACGTGCTGGGACTGTGAACCTGACAACGTTGACGGCCCATCATCGATAAAGTCAGCGCGTTCCGGATGTCATGTGGGCATCCACCACGCGCTGAACCATCGGTGCGAAGTGGTGGAAATCCGGGGTATCCATATCAGCCCGCTTTCCAGCTTCGTCGAGATATCTCACCTGAATGATCTTTTCGAGGTTCGGGTTTTTCTCGAATTCAGCGACTTCTGACGCGTCCATTGGCCCGCCCTGCAGGTTCAGAGAATGCACGGATGCTTCGGAAAGTCGCTTGAAATACTCCGGCTTCGTCGCACAGAGATAGCGTTTCGCGGCAACGTGATAGAGCACGCAATCGGTAACGATGGATGGGAAGAATGGAGCGAGCACCTCGGCCCCGGCATCTTCGTGGTGCCGGTCTTTGGTATCGTTCATCGAAAATGTTCCGAACTCGGATGTGAAATGCCCGATATCGTGCAAGAGCGCCGCAACGATGATTTCCTCGGACAATCCGTTCTGTTCGGCGATTGTTGCGCCCTGCAACATATGCTCTGCCATTGTAACTGGTTCGCCGAGGTATTCCTCGTCGCCGCGCCTTTCGAAAATGTCAGCGAGGAAATCCACGATGTTTTCTTGGCTCAGGGGGCGGTCTGCGCTGGTCATTCCGCTGCCTCCCGCGGTTTCATTTCCATCGCCGCCAGCGTCGATAGCAACCCGTCCTTGTCGGCATAACACCCTTGCAGCCACCGCGAACCTGCCCCGGAGTATCCGGTACGCGCGTGAAGAACGCGAGTGTTGTCGACAATAAAGCTTTCTCCCGGTTCCAACTTGAACGCCACGCCCATGTCCGGATCGTCGATATAGCCCGCAAACTGGCGATAGGCGGCATAGAACGCCTCCATCTTTTCGAACGGAATATCGACGAACGGCGCGGACGACCGGTTGTTGAACCGGATGCCAACAAGTTGCCCGTCCGGGGCAAGTTCGATCATCGGGCGGCGGGAACGCAGGCAGACACCGTCCGAGCCGCGGTATTCAAACCGTGCCGGGTAACCCGCCAACAGCCCAAAGGCTTCGGGATTGTCTTCCCGCAGACGCTCGGCCGCGCGGAAGCCGTCAACCACGATCGAGTCACCGCCTTCGGCTGAGTTCTCAAGGCAGTATAGGATCTGCAATGTCGGAACCGGATCGCGATAAGGATTGTCGGTATGCGCCTGGAGTCCAAGCCCGGTGAACGCGAGATTCGTGGGGTTCACTTCCGTCCGAACTTCGAAGTAGCGGCCATAATTGGTTTCCCGGACATAGCCGAACAGATCGGACACTTTCAGCAGAGACTCCGGTTCTGTCGGGCCATTTTTCAACCGTGCGAATCCGAACTCGGCTATGGCCGCCAGCCAATCCCGTTTGACATCAGGTTTGGCGAGTACGGCGTTCCAATCGGCATCCGGCACCTGCAACCCGGCTTGCCAGGTTGTGATCCCGGGGGCGACCCATCCCGGTTCCGCGTCATGCGGCCGGTCATAACTGTGCTCGGCTAGCCAGTCCGCAGGGAAAACATATGTCCGGTTTTCCGGAAAGAGTGTCACATGGAGATCGTCGTTCTCCACTTTTGCGGCGCTGATGGACAGATTGGTAGGGATGTCGCCGATCGTAATCAGCCGCTGGCCATTTCCCGGTGCGCGGGTGTCCGGATCAAGAGCGTTGTCGCGCAGCCAAATTGCGTGGAAGCGAGCGACCGTTTCGTCCTCGAATGTGACCGTGACAATACCTGTATCATGGGTGATTGAGCGCAGCATGGGCAGATCCTGAACCTTGCGTGAAAATGTACCTGCAAAAATACCAGCCCTGTGGGGTTGTAACAATCAAGCCCAGAGTTGCCTGCAGCAGCCGAGAACATCCGAACACAGACGGTCCGCACCCATGATTTGTGGGGAAAACGCGGCTTGAGATCGCTGAGTCATCAGCTGCGAACTCTGGCTGGATATGCCGTGTCTCAGGTGCCGGGACGAATTTTTTCGGCAATTGGTGCAAGAATCGGCAGGCGTCTCGAATCATCCGCGGCCTTGTCAGACCATGAAGCCGCAGACATTGCAGCCGGCCGTTGATTAAGGGTCACCCGACGTTGCGGCAAATTAGAAATCGACTGCGATGCCCTTTTTCTCCCAGTCTCCATAGCGCACCGGTTCGGGGCCATCGCGTCCTCCCAGCTCTTTGGGAAGCGGCTTGGTATCCGCAGCGGCCTGCTTTCGGCGCTCTTCCGCCTCGGCCAGTGCACGGCGCGCGGCTGGCGGAAGGTCGGACCTTTCCGAGCCGGAACCGGTTTCGGGAACGAATTGTTCGGAACGGGTGGTCTTGGGGCTCTGGGTCATCGCGGGTTTCCTTATCCTGATGCTGTGATATACGCGCCTCTCTGTCCAAGGCAATGCGGGCACAAGGTCTCAGTCGATGCTTTTTGCCGGCTGCAAAGACATAGGAGAGCTCATGAAAACCGATCAGCCAGCAAGAAAACCGGATCCGGCAACGCAAGCCCGGCGCAGTGCGATTTACCTTCTGGATCAAGTGTTGGGTGAAGGGAAACTGCTTTCGGAATGTCTTGCTGCTGGGGCATTGGATCGGCTCCCGCCTGAAGACCGCGCTCGCGCCCAGCGGCTCGCCGTGGAAACCTTGCGCGGGCTGGAGCGGGCCGACCGAATTCTGCGCCATCACTTGCAGAAATACCCGCCGCTTCATGTCCGAAATGCATTGCGGCTCGGGACGGTTGAGCTCTGTTCCGGCGGGGCTGCGCATGGGGTGGTCAACGCTATGGTGACGATTGTTGGCAGACACCGTCATCATGGCCGACTCAAGGGGCTGGTCAACGCGGTTCTGCGTAAGGTTGCTGCCGAAGGTCCTGAGATCTGGCCAACGTTGAGGATGCCACGCCTACCCAAGTGGTTGCGCGGTCCGCTGGTCGAAGCTTGGGGCGCCGAGCCGGTTGCCGGGATGGAAAGGGCGCATTTCGAGGGCGCGCCCTTGGATTTGACCTTGAAGCCCGGGGCCCAATTTGATGGTGGACAAGACCTGCCAACCGGCTCGGTTCGTCTTGCCGACGCCGGGCAGGTCTCGGCGTTGCCGGGCTTTTCCGAAGGCAATTGGTGGGTTCAGGACGCCGCCGCCGCGGTGCCGGTGAGCGTTCTGGCGCCAAAACAAGGTGAAACCGTGTTGGACTTGTGCGCTGCGCCCGGCGGCAAGACACTACAGTTGGCCGCCGCCGGCGCAAAGGTGACGGCGCTCGACATATCTGACAACAGGATGCAGCGGGTCCGCGAAAATTTGGGGCGCACCAAATTGAAGGCCCAGCTTGCCGTCGGCGATGCGTTGCAACATCAGGGCAGCTATGACGCGGTTCTTCTGGATGCGCCCTGTTCCGCGACCGGAACAATCCGACGTCACCCCGATCTTCCCCACGCAAAGGATGGCTCGGAATTCGGCGCTCTGATCGAATTGCAGAGCCAAATGCTGGCCCATGCCTGGAGCCTCCTGAAGCCTGGCGGCCGTCTTGTGTATTGCACCTGCTCGCTGTTGCCGGACGAAGGCGAGGTGCAAATCGACGAGGCGCTGGCAACTCTGCCGGGCATTTCGGTGGACCGATCGGCGCTGGATCTGCCGGGCGTCGATCCGGCCTGGATTACTGAGGAAGGCGGTTTGCGACTGCGCCCCGACTATTGGCCCGAGTTGGGCGGGATGGATGGGTTTTATATCGCCTGTTTGCGCAAAGATGCCTAAGGCGGCCATTCGTCGGTGACTCAGGCACCGGAGGCCGCTATTATCTGCCACAAACGCCACCAGAGCGTGAGAGGCAGAGGGCATGTCCAGTCCAGATACAATGGCAGGCCGGCGCATACGGTTCCTGAACCGTTTCTTCGCGCGGCTGAGTCGTCGGCAGAAAGCAGTTACCGCATTCGTGTCGCAGCCCGATCCTCGCACGATTGGCAATTTTGCGCGAGGCCGGCAACTTGTGGCCGGAAACCTTTTGTTTGCCGGTTATCTGGTCGAATCTGAAACCACCGATCTCTGGAGCATTCGCGCACCCGATGCCGCGTTCGAAGCCGAACGGCAGGGTTTTGTCTGGTTGGACGATCTGGCAGCAGTTGGAAATCCGAAATCCCGTGAAAAGGCGCAAAAATGGCTCTGGTCATGGATCGAGCTCTACGGACGTGGAACTGGTCCGGGTTGGACACCGGACCTCACGGGGCGAAGATTGATCCGCTGGATTAGCCACGCCATTTTTCTGCTGCGCGGACAGGATAGCGCAAAAAGTGATGCCTTCTTTCGATCTCTTGGTCGGCAGACGTGGTTCCTGTCCAAGCGTTGGCACAGCGCCGCGCCGGGGTTACCGAGGTTCGAGGCTCTCACCGGGTTGATCTATGCGGGCCTGGCTTTGGAAGGGCGCGAAGAGCTGGCCGATCCGGCGATCCGGGCTCTGACCCATGAATGCGAGACACAGATTGATGACGAAGGCGGTTTGCCGACACGCAACCCGGAAGAATTGCTCGAGGTGTTCACTCTGCTGACCTGGGCTTCGGCGGCGCTGCACGAAGCAGGTCGCGGAGTTCCTCCGGCCCAGACTGCGGCGATCGAGCGGATTGCACCGACATTGCGCGCGTTGCGACACTCGGATGGAGGGCTAGCCCGTTTCCACGGCGGTGGTCGAGGATTGGAAGGGCGGCTGGATCAGGCTTTGGCCGCCAGCCATGTCAAACCGGCTCATCCGCAGGGGCTTTCGATGGGCTATGCCCGGCTTTCGGGCGGGCGCACGAATGTAGTTATCGATGCCAGTCCCCCGCCGGGAGGCAGGGCCTCCTACGGCGCACATGCCTCTACGCTTGCCTTCGAGCTGACTTCGGGACGCAGACCGCTGGTTGTCAATTGCGGATCGGGTGAAAGTTTCGGCCTTGAGTGGCGCAGGGCCGGGCGGGCGACACCATCTCACTCGACGCTTTGTCTCGACGGCTATTCCAGTGCCCGACTGACGGAACCCGAACGCGGTTCCGGGCACGAGGCGCTTGTTGACGGTCCTGAGCAGGTGCCGGTTGAGATCATCGAGGTCACCGATGGAGCGAGGTTCCACGGCGGCCATGACGGATATTCAGATGCTTTCGGATTGACTCATGCCCGCGCGCTTGAGTTGGCCCATGACGGGCGCGGTCTTTTCGGCGAGGACATGTTGCTGGCAATGGACGACAAGTCGAAACATCGCTTTGACCGGGCCATGGATGCTTCGGTTCTGGCGGGAATCGGTTTTGACATACGGCTGCACTTGCACCCCGAGGTGGACGCGACGCTCGATCTCGGTGGGGCAGCGGTATCGATGGCGCTCAAGAGCGGAGAGATCTGGGTATTTCGGCATGACGGCAAGGCGAAACTCGCATTGGAACCAAGCGTTTATCTGGAAAAGGGTCGTTTGAAGCCACGCGCGACAAAACAAGTCGTTCTATCCGGACGCGCAATGGAGTATGCGACGCGCATCCGGTGGTCGCTCAGCAAGGCTCAGGACACGGCAGTTGCGATCCGCGATCTCAACCGGGATGAACCAGACTTCGACTGATCCGAGAAGGGCCCCAGAGTTATGACCGATCTTCAACCCGTGCGCCGCGCGCTGCTTTCTGTTTCCGACAAGACCGGATTGATCGAACTGGGCACCGCGCTGGCAGGGCGTGGCGTGGAGCTCCTGTCGACCGGTGGGACTGCCAAAGCGCTTCGCGAAGCGGGGCTTGAGGTTCGGGACGTTTCGGATGTGACCGGTTTTCCGGAAATGATGGATGGCCGGGTCAAGACGCTGCACCCCATGGTTCATGGCGGCCTTTTGGCCCTGCGTGACAATGGGGATCATGTTGCTGCGATGGAAAAGCACGGGATCGGTGGTATCGACCTGCTGGTCGTGAACCTTTATCCGTTCGAGGCAACGGTAGCAAAGGGCGCCAATTATGACACCTGCATCGAGAACATTGATATCGGTGGTCCGGCGATGATCCGGGCCGCGGCCAAGAACCATGCGTTCGTCAATGTGGTCGTGGATGTCGAAGACTACGAAAAACTCCTTGGCGATATGGATCAGCACGACGGTGCCACCTGCCCGAAATTCCGCCGCAAGCTGGCACAGAAGGCCTATGCCCGGACGGCTGCTTACGACGCGGCTGTCTCGAACTGGTTGGCGGAAGCGTTGGAACTTGAGGCACCCAAGCGCCGGGCGTTTGCCGGCGAGCTGAAGCAAACTCTGCGCTATGGTGAGAATAGCCACCAGAAAGCTGCGTTTTACACCGACGGTTCCAACCGGTCGGGTGTAGCGACCGCCGAGCAGCTGCAGGGCAAAGAACTTTCCTACAACAACATCAACGACACCGATGCCGCCTATGAACTGGTCGCCGAATTCGATCCGGCGGACAGCGCGGCGGTTGCCATTATCAAGCATGCCAACCCGTGCGGCGTGGCAAGGGCATCGACGCTTGCCGAGGCGTATCAGAAGGCCTTTGATTGCGACCGGACGTCGGCCTTTGGCGGGATCGTAGCTTTGAATCGGGCGCTCGACGCGGAAACGGCCCGTAAGATCACCGAGATCTTCACCGAAGTGGTTATCGCACCCGGCGCCTCGGACGAGGCAAAAGAAATCTTTGCGGCTAAGTCGAATCTTCGCCTGCTGCTGTCCGACGGCCTGCCGGACACCCGCCAGCCGATCAAAGCTTTCAAGCAGGTCGCGGGCGGTATGTTGGTGCAGGACAAGGATGTCGGGTATGTCGGGCGGGAGGATCTGAAGGTCGTCACCGAGAAAGCCCCGACCGACGACCAGATGCAGGATCTGCTGTTTGCGTGGAAAGTTGCCAAGCACGTAAAGTCGAATGCGATCGTCTACGTAAAGGACAATGCAACCGTAGGTGTCGGCGCCGGCCAGATGAGCCGCCTCGACAGTGCCAATGTTGCCGCATCCAAGGCAGAACGGATGGCCGCTGAACTTGGCCTGCCCGAAAGCCTCGCCAAAGGGTGCGCCGTGGCATCAGACGCGTTCTTTCCCTTCCCGGACGGGCTCTTGGAGGCCGCGGCAGCTGGCGGCACATGCGTGATTCAGCCCGGTGGCTCGATGCGGGATGATGAGGTCATCAAGGCGGCTAACGAGGCCGGCCTTGCCATGGTCTTCACCGGCATGCGGCATTTCCGGCACTGATGCCGATGCGCGCAACATTCTGGGCCGCGTTTTGGGCCTTTCTGATCGATCAGTTGAGTAAATATCTTGTGGTTCATGCCATGGACCTGTCGCGGGTCCACGTCATCAAAGTGTGGCCTCCGTTCCTGACCTTTCGCTACGGCGAGAACCAGGGGATCAACTTTGGTCTCTTCCAGGATGACTCTGATCTGATGCGCTGGATCTTGGTCGGCTTCTCAGTGGCCGTCTGCATCGCGGTGATTTGGTGGGTGCGCCGTTGCAAGGGCGGTATCGGCATGCAAATCGGGGCCGGGTTGATGGTTGGTGGCGCACTTGGGAATGTGGTGGACAGGCTGCTCTACGGATATGTTCTGGATTTTCTCAACATGTCCTGTTGCGGTATTGACAACCCTTATGTGTTCAACATTGCGGATGTGTTTATCTTTGGTGGTGCAGCGGCGCTGTTTCTGTTTGAACCTCGTGGGCAAAATCGCAAGAAAACGCCTTGATCGGAAATGCACAAAAACGCCCCGTGACCTGCGCAGGCAAATGGGGTAAAAACCGTCGAAACAGGCAGGAGAAGACCATGCGTGTCGCGCTGGGACTTATCATATTGACTGCCGGGCTGGGCCTGGCAGGTTGTGCAAACAAGGGATTGCGCGACCTGAAGGCGCCGGGGACGGGCCCTGATGAGTTCATGATTCAACCTGCCAAGCCGCTCACCGCGCCCAAGGATTACGCGGTTCTACCGCCTCCAACGCCGGGTGGGCGTAACTTGACGGATATTAATCCGAATGCTGATGCTGTTGTCGCGCTCGGCGGGCGCGCTTCAGCGCTGGAAACATCTGGGATTCCGAGTTCGGACGCCGCGCTGGTGACTGCTTCGAGCCGATACGGCGTTGCGCAGGACGCCCGGGCTGTCATTGCATCAGAGGATGCCGAGTTTCGCAAGCGTCAGGGACGCATGACCCGGATCAAGCTGTTCCCGGTTGACCGGTACGAGCAGGTTTATCGCAAGGAAGCCCTGAGCCCGAGCCAACAAAACCAGCTGTTCCGAAACTCGGGCGCGGCGACGCCGTCTGCTCCGCCAGTGTCGGAATAACCCGAGCGCGGCCTTGCCAACGGTCGATCAGGTTTCGGTGAGTGCGGCTCACGCCAGATTAAATTCCGTTAACCTACCTTGAACATGCTTCGCCACACCGTAGTTTGTGACGGGCAGACAAGGAGGATCCTCTATGTTTCAAAGGCTGGCGCTGGTCGCAACGCTGATGGCCGCCGCAATCCCCGCCGCGGCGTCGGAGGCGAATATGCAGACCGAAGAAGCCGTTACCACATTCGCACTGGACAACGGCATGCAGGTGGTCGTGGTCGAAGATCATCGTGCGCCAGTGGTTCAGCACATGGTCTGGTATCGGATCGGTTCCGCTGACGAACCTGTCGGTTCCTCCGGTGTTGCCCATTTTCTCGAGCATCTTCTGTTCAAGGCCACCGACAATCTTGCTTCGGGCGAGCTGTCCGCAACGGTTGCGGCGAATGGTGGGCAGGATAACGCCTTCACCAGCTATGATTACACTGCGTATTTTCAACGTGTTGCCGCTGACCGGTTGGAGTTGATGATGCAGATGGAGTCGGACCGGATGCAAAATCTCCGATTGACCGAAGCTGACATAGCAACGGAACGCGATGTCATTCTGGAAGAACGAAACCAGCGCACCGACAGCAACCCGCGCTCTCTCTTTGGAGAGCAGATGAATGCCACCCAGTACTACAATCACCGTTACGGAGTGCCGGTCATCGGGTGGCGTCACGAAATGGAAACGCTTGATCTCGACGACGCGCTGGGTTTTTACAAAACCTACTATGCCCCCAATAACGCCATTCTGGTGGTGTCCGGCGACGTCTATCCCGAGGACGTTAAACGCCTCGCGGAAACCTACTATGGCGTGATTCCGGCAAACCCCGACCTGCCAGAAAGGTTGCGCACACAGGAACCGCCCCAAACAGCCGCACGGCGTCTGAAATTCAAGGATGCGCGGGTGGCGCAGCCTTATGTCCAGCGCAGCTATCTGGCGCCCGAGCGCGACGCCGGCGCGCAGGAGAAAGCCGCGGCGCTTTACCTTCTGGCGGAACTATTGGGCGGCGGAACCACGTCGCATCTCGCGGAAAAGTTGCAGTTCGACAGCCGGACAGCCGTTTACACAGGGGCATTCTATAACGGCATGTCGCTGGATGATGCGACTTTTGATCTGATAATCCTGCCGGCCGAGGGCGTGTCGCTCGAAGAGGCCGAGGCAGCCTTGGACGAGGCTGTGGCAGCTTTCATCGAAGAGGGCGTGGATGCGGATGATCTCGACCGGATCAAGATGCAGCTTCGCGCTGCGCAGATCTACGCACGCGACAACGTGGACAGCATTGCAAACCGTTATGGCCGAGCCCTGACCAGCGGTTTGACCGTCGAAGATGTCCAGGAGTGGCCGAGCATTCTTCAGGACGTGACCGGCGAAGATATCATTGCTGCGGCGCGATCGGTGCTGCGCCCTGAAACATCGGTGACCGGCTGGCTTATGCGTGCCGAGGAGGTGACCCAATGAAAGCTGTTCTTGCACTGATTTTGGCCTTGATGCTGGCCGTTCCGGCCACCGCTGAAGTCCGGATACAGGAAGTTACGTCCCCAAAGGGCATCAAAGCCTGGCTGGTAGAGGAGCATTCGATTCCCTTTACCGCGCTGGAGATCCGCTTTCGCGGTGGCACGTCTCTGGATGCTCCAGACAGGCGCGGCTCCACCTACCTGATGGCTGCACTGATCGAAGAAGGGGCCGGGGAATTGGATGCCCGGACATTTGCCCGGGAACTGGAGGCGCTTGCGGCTTCGTTTTCCTATGACAGCAGCGACGATTCCCTCTCGGTTTCTGCCCGTTTCCTCACTGAAAACCGGGATGAGGCGGCAGACCTTTTGCGGCTTTCTCTGCTTCAACCGCGGTTCGATCTTGAGGCGGTTGACCGGGTCCGGGCGCAGGTGCTCTCGGGGTTGAGGTCCGACTTGAAGGATCCCAGCGCGATTGCAGGCCGCACTTTTTCGACCATGGCCTATGGCGACCATCCCTATGCCAGCGACGGAAAAGGCACGATTGAAAGCGTCCAGGCGTTGACCCGCGAAGATATTGTTGCTGCACACAAGGGCGCGCTATCTTTGGATCGCATATATGTCAGCGCCGTTGGCGATATCACCGCAGAAGAACTTGGCAATTTACTTGATCACCTTTTGGGCGACCTCCCGGAAACGGGCGCTCCGGTTCCCGCCAAGGCACAGGTGCAGATTGACGAAGGCACGACTGTTGTGGACTACGATACGCCTCAGTCCGTGGCGCTTTTTGCGCAGCCCGGAATGGAGCGGGACGATGACGACTTTTTTGCCGCCTACTTGCTGAATCATATTCTTGGGGGCGGATCGTTCGAAAGTCGGCTCATGCACGAAGTGCGCGAGAAACGTGGTCTGACCTATGGCGTGTATTCCTATCTCGTGCCCAAGGATCTTGCCGCCGTTTACATGGGCAGCGTTGCCTCTGCGAATGATCGCATTGCCGAAACAGTGCAGGTCATCCGGGACGAATGGGCGAAGATGGCAAAAGACGGCGTAACCGAAGAAGAACTGCGCAACGCAAAGACCTATCTGACCGGAGCTTACCCCCTGCGGTTTGACGGGAACGGAAAGATCGCGTCGATCATGGTGGGCATGCAGATGGATAACCTGCCGATCGACTACATCGCCACCCGGAATGACAAGGTGAACGCAGTTACACTTGAGGATATCAACCGGGTTGCAAACGAATTGCTGCAACCCGAGAAACTCCATTTCGTGGTGGTTGGAAAACCGGAGGGGCTGAAAACCACAAACTGAACTGCTCACCTCTTGCCGGCGCGCCTTGCGGAGCAAGGTCTCGCCGGCAAGAGTTCGGAACAAATGGCGCTGGGTATCAAGCGCCCTTTGCTGTTCAGCTACGTGTGGTCAGGATTTGCCACCTGACATCGACCGCAGCATCTGGCCAATCATCCGACCCGCTTGGCCTGAGCCGCGCTGATAGAGGGCACCATCCACTGACAGTACCGTGCCGCTAATGTAGCTCGCCATATCTGACCCAAGAAAGAGGCAGGCATTGGCGACATCCTCAGGTTGGCCCCAACGGCCCAGAGGGACATCTGCCTTGAATTTCTTTTCGGCGTCCGGAGATGGTGCCAGACGCTTGGCGCCTTCGGTGCCTTCGATGAAACCGGGCACAACCGAGTTTACCCGGATCCCCTCGACGCCCCATTCCAGCGCCAATGTGCGCGTGATCTGATCGACCCCGGCCTTTGCGGCACAGACATGGGCTTGCCCTTCGTAGGGAAGCCACGATTGCGGCGCCGAGATGTTGATTATGGATGCTCCGGGACGTTTCAGGAACGGGTATGCGCCCTTCATTACGTGGACCGTTCCCATCAGGTCGATATCGATCACCGTCTTGAAGGCATTAACTGACATTTCCGCTGTGAGGGCCGGGAAATTTCCGGCGGCGCCGGAAACCAGAACGTCAAACTCTCCCAATGCTGCGTTGATCTGGGCCAGGCCGTCCGCCACGGCATCGGGGTCACGAACATCAAAGGTCAAACCAACGGCCTCGGTCGCGCCAGCTGTCTTAAGGGCCGCAACCGTATCATCTACCTTGTCCTGACTGCGACTGGCCACGGCCAGTTTTGCTCCGGCACTGGCAAAGGCCTCTGCAATGCCACGGTTGATGCCACTCGTGCCGCCTATAACGACGACAGTTTTTCCCGCAAAATTCATTCGATACCTTCCGGTTAATTTGCCGGGGCCTACTCTCCGTAGGGAACCCAGATGTTTTTCACCTCGGTCGACTCTAGCAGGAAACGCCGGCTGTGATCCTGAAACCAGTCACAGGACGCAGCGTTGTTCACCCATGTGCGTTTTAGATTGCCGGCTGAACCGGTTTCCACGGCACCCGAAAGGTCGGTTGATGAAAAACTCCATACCGCATCGACGTTTAAGTGCTCGGAAAGTGGTTTCGCGATTTCGGAATGGTTCCCTGTCAGGATGTTGACCACGCCTGCCGGAACGTCCGAAGTCTCGAGGACCTGGTAGAAATCTGTCGCGGCCAAAGGATAGGGTTCGCTTGCAGCAAGCACCACACGATTGCCCATGGCCATCGCCGGAGCCATCGCTGAAACCAGACCCAGCAGGGGGGCCTCGTCAGCGCACAGCACCCCGATCACCCCGACAGGCTCGTTCATGGCGATGGCCACGCCGCGGATCGGAACCCCGTGCACTTTGCCATCATACTTGTCAGCCCATGCCGCGGCGGTGAAGAGGCGCTGTATCGACGCCTCGACTTCTTTGGCGCCTCCTCGTTTTCCGGTCATCGAGTCAATCCGCTTAGCCAATTCGTCCGAACGGGCCGCAAGGTTCTCGGCGATGTAATACAGGATCTGTGCCCGCAAATGCCCGGTCGTCTTGCTCCATGCTTTGGCCCCTGCGGCGGCCTCAACGGCGTTTCGAACGTCTTTTCGGTTGGCAAGCCCGACATGGCCCAACAGACCGGACCGACCCCAGACCGGCCGCGAATAACCGCCATCAGGTCTTGCCTGTTTGCCACCAACATACATCTTGGCTGTTCGATCAATCGCATCTACCGAAGAACCTTCACCGGTTTCAGCTTCCAGTCTGTTCAGGGGTTTCGATTTGCCCTTGGCTTTTGTGTAGGCGCTCAATCCCTCCCAACCGCCCTCACGGCCAAATCCGCTTTCGCGCATACCGCCGAAACCGGCGGCTGCGTCAAACAGGTTGGTGGCATTGATCCAGACAACACCGGCAACTAGCTTGGGTGCGATGTCGAGCGCGAGATTGATGTTTTCGGTCCAGACAGTGGCCGCAAGCCCATAGCGGGTATTGTTCGCCAGTTCGACCGCCTCAGCCGGTGTCCGGAAGGTTGAAGACACCAGCACAGGACCAAAGATTTCCTCCTGCATCAATGGGTCCGAGGTCTCAAGCCCGGTGATCAGGGTCGGCGGGTAGTAACAGCCATTCTCGGGAAGAGGCGTATTGGCGTGATGTGTCTCTCCGACGGTGTTGTCTGCGACCATCCGGCTAATCGTCTGCAATTGCACGGGATCTACAACTGCCCCGACATCGATGCTCTTGTCGAGCGGATTGCCAATGCGCAGTTTGTCCATCCGAGCACGGAGCTTCTCATGAAAACGCCCGGCGATGCCTTCCTGCACCAACAGCCGTGATCCAGCGCAGCACACTTGCCCCTGATTGAACCAAATCGCATCGACCAGCCCTTCGATTGCGCTGTCGATATCAGCGTCGTCAAAAACCACGTAGGCTGATTTCCCGCCCAGTTCGAGCGTCAGGGCCTTGCCAGATCCGGCGGTCGATTGACGGATACGACGCCCGACCGATGTTGAACCCGTAAACGCGATCTTGTCCACTTCGGCAGACACGATCATCTCGCCCACAGCCCCATCACCCGTGACGATGTTGACAACGCCCTTGGGAAGGCCGGCCTGCACACAGATGTCGGCAAACAGCAATGCGGTCAGAGACGTGTATTCGGCGGGTTTGAGAACCACACAGTTGCCCATTGCAAGCGCCGGTGCGATTTTCCATGCCAGCATCAGCAGCGGGAAGTTCCACGGAATGATCTGGCCGCAAACGCCCAGCGCCTGTGCATCGGGTAGCTCACTCTCCATCAATTGCGCCATGCCCGCATGATAATAGAAATGCCGCTGTGCCAACGGGATATCAATGTCCCGGCTCTCGCGGATCGGCTTACCATTGTCGAGGCTTTCCAGAACGGCAAACAGGCGCGCATGTTTTTGTAGCAACCGGGCTATGGCATAAAGGTACCGGGCCCGGCCCGGCCCGGCCAATCGTTCCCACTTCGGCTGCGCTTTGCGTGCAGCTGAAACCGCAGCATCCACATCCGCCTGGGTCGCTTGCGTCAGGGTTGCCAGAACTTCTGCGGTGGCTGGATTCCGGCTCTCGAAGCCGTCACCGGGTTCCGTGAACCGGCCGTCGATGAAATGGCCGAAACGGTCGCCCTGGTCGACCAGCCAGGCCAAAGCCTCTGCCGCGCTTTCAGGAGCAGGTCCATAATCCATGGTCTCGAAAATTTCTTTGACGGTCATGCGGTCACATTCTGCGCTGGGCAGCCTTCGGGGTTGAGGACGCGTTTTGTCGAGGCGGGAAACTTGTCGAGCATCGCCGCCGGTCGGATCGGGCGCGGTACCAGATTGCCGCCGCAGTTGGGGCAGGTGCCCTCTAGCACATCCGCCGCGCATCCAGAGCAGAAGGTGCATTCGAACGTGCAGATCATGGCTTGATCACTTTCCGGCGGCAGGTCTCGATCACAGCATTCGCAGTTCGGTCGGAGTTCAAGCATCTCGCTATCCAATCCCGTGGCGATACCCGGCAGAGTACGCGCCGGTTACATGATGTTCCAACTGACGTTCGATATCGCCAAGAAGCGATGAGGCTCCAAATCGGAACAGATCGGGTTCCAGCCAACGATCCCCCAGCTCTTCCTTGATCAGTGACAGGTACACCAATGCATCTTTGGCTTTTGAGATCCCGCCGGCCGGTTTGTAACCGACGCGATAGCCCGTTCGGTCAAAATAGTCGCGAATGGCGCGGATCATCACGACAGACACCGGCAGTGTCGCGTTCACGCTTTCCTTGCCGGTCGACGTCTTGATGAAGTCGGCACCTGCCATCATGCAAACCAGCGAAGCGCGTCCGACATTGCGCAGGCTGCCGAGTTCTCCGGTCGCAAGGATCGCTTTCACATGCGCTTCGCCACAGGCCGCCCGGAATGACTGCATCTCGTCGTAGAGCGCCTGCCAATCACCAGACAGAACATGACGACGAGAGATCACGATATCAATTTCATTGGCGCCGGCCTTGACGCTTTCTTCTATCTCAGCAACCCGCAAGTGGAACGGAGAAAGCCCGGCCGGAAACCCCGTTGACACCGCAGCAACCGGAATTCCGGTACCGGACAAAGCCTGAACGGCGGCTACAATCATGTCGTGATAGACGCAAACCGCCCCGGTCGTGATCGGATCCATACCCAGCGCGTCCAGCAGTTCGGCACGCACCGGTTGGCGGGCCTTGGCACATAAACGACGAACGCGCCCGACGGTATCGTCACCCGCAAGTGTGGTCAGATCGATCAAGGTTATCGCTTTCAGCAACCATGCCGCCTGATGGTCCTTTTTGACCGAACGTCGTCCGGGCAAGGTCGCTGCGCGCCTTTCGATGGCCGAAGTGTTGGCCTGTACTGATCTCAGCCATTCAAGGTCGAGCTCCATCCCCGGGTTTCGGGGCTCTGCCACTCGAGGCAGATGCGCGGTTTGCTCTGGGCTCTGCGTTTCCATCTTCGCTTCCTTAGGGAGGTTTGCACAAAACGTCGCATGCCAAACGTCATGTTGGCAAGCGATGGGCGGGCCTTTGTGGAAACTTTTTTACCAATTGGACAAAAAAACCTTTGTTGCGAATAATTCTCAATCGCGTTGACTTAGATGAGAATCGTTCTCATATTGTATGGCGGAAACTCAGTTCGTGGGATTTGTAATGATTCGTCGCCAGTTCCTGATCGCAAGTAGCCTGATTGTGGCTGCTTTGACCCTGAGCCCTGTTGGGGCGCAGGCCGAACAGCCATTGAAGGTGGTGGCAACCACCGGCATGATCGCTGACGCCACACGGGAAGTCGGCGGGGATTTGGTGGACGTGCGTGGCCTGATGGGGCCGGGCGTAGATCCGCATGCGTATCGTCAAACCCGGAGCGACATCGTTGCCATGACCCGCGCGGACCTTGTGTTGGCACATGGTCTCTATCTCGAAGCGCAGATGGAGAGCTTTCTCCAGGATCTGGGTCGCAAGCGCAACGTGATCGCGGTGGCGGATGAGATCCCAAGGGAATTGCTGCGTGGCCACGACAGTTATGAGGACAAGTTTGACCCGCATGTCTGGATGGTCCCGGACCTCTGGGCCCATGTGGTGCGAAATATTCAGGATGCCCTGACCGCAGCCCGCCCCGAGGCGGCCGACATCTTTGCAACAAATGCCGACAAGCATCTGGAACAGGTCGACAGGCTGGCAAGCTACGCGCGCCAAACCATGAACGGCGTTCCGCAGGACGCGCGAGTTCTGCTGACGGCCCATGATGCTTTTGGATATTTCGGCGACGCATATGGCATCGAAGTGCTGGGAATTCAGGGCATTTCGACCGAAAGTGAAGCGGGTTTGAACCGCATTAGCGAGATGGTTGATATCCTTGTCGATCGCGGGATTGGCGCCGTCTTTGTTGAAACCTCGGTGTCTGACCGGAACATTCGCGCCCTCATCGAAGGCGCCGCCGCACGGGGCCACGAGGTTCGTGTAGGAGGAGAGCTCTTCAGCGACGCCATGGGGCCTGATGGCTCTTACGAAGGGACCTATATTGGAATGATCGACCACAATGTCACGGTCATCGCCGGAGGTCTGGGGGCGGACGTTGTCGAACGCGGCATGGATGGAAAACTGTCAGCAGGTATGTGAGACATGCTGGAACTGGCTCATAATCAGGGTGCTCAAGACCGGGAAAGCGTGATTGCCGACAGCCCATTGGCTGTGCGTGGAATGACGGTGTCCTATGGGCAGAAGCCGGCGGTATTCTCCGTCGATATGACGATAGAACCCGGTGCCATGACCGCAATTATCGGACCGAACGGCGCCGGAAAATCGACCTTGCTCAAGGCAGCCCTGGGCATTGTGAAGCCCCTTTCCGGTCAGGTGACCATTTTCGGCAAGCCGCTTGACGATCAGCGCGCCCGGATCGCCTATGTCCCGCAGCGGGCCTCGGTCGACTGGGACTTCCCGACCCGTGTCATCGACGTGGTCCTGATGGGGCTCTATCGCGAATTGGGTTTGATCGGGCGCCTGCTGTCGCGGCACACGGCAAAGGCGATGGACTGTCTTCACCGTGTCGGAATGCAGAATTTCGCTCATCGTCAGATCGGACAGCTTTCCGGCGGCCAGCAACAGCGTGTATTTCTTGCGCGCGCGTTGGCGCAGGATGCTGATCTCTACCTGCTGGATGAACCGTTTGCCGGCGTGGACGCTGCGACCGAAAAAGCAATTATCGGTGTTTTGAAGTCACTCAAAGAGGCCGGAAAAACTGTCGTCGTCGTGCACCACGACCTTGCCACCGTTACCGACTATTTCAACCACGTTTTCCTGATCAACACCCGTAAAATCGCCGAAGGCCCGGTGTCGGAAGCCTTCACCGCCGATACTTTGCAGGCTGCATACGGGGGACGACTGGCGACGGCACAGGTTGACCAGCTGTCGCAGGTTGTCGGGTAACCCATGCTAAGCGATGCCCTGTTACTGCAGCTTGGTTATAACGCCACGCTGGTAGCGGCCGGTGCCACGTTGCTGGGGATTTCAGCGGGTGTCGCCGGAACGTTTTTGTTCCTACGCAAGCGCGCCTTGGTGAGCGACGCAATCTCACATGCCACGCTGCCCGGCGTGTGCTGCGCGTTCTTGCTGATGGTTGCTTTAGGCGGAGATGGCCGAAACCTTGTCGGGTTGCTCGCCGGATCCGCCATTTCTGCCTGGATCGGTCTTTGGTGTCTCAGCTGGATTACCCGAAACACACGGCTTGCCGAGGACTCCGCGATCGGGGCAGTTCTGTCGGTTTTCTTTGGGTTCGGGGTGGTGTTGCTGACCGTAATCCAGACCCTTGGCGCTGGCCGTCAAGCTGGGCTGGAAAGCTTTCTGCTGGGCTCGACCGCCGGAATGCTCTGGTCGGACGCGGTCGTCATCGCGGCCGGAGGGGCAGTAACACTCACGCTGATACTCTTGCTAAGGCGGCCTCTAACACTTGTCGCGTTTGATCCGGAATACGCGGCTGCCCGGGGGGTGCCGGTCGATCGGGTGGATCTTGCCATGATGGGGCTGGTGATGGCGGTAACCGTCGTAGGACTGAAAATCGTCGGCCTGATCCTGATCGTAGCTTTGCTGATCATTCCTCCGGTAACGGCTCGGTTCTGGACAGACAGGGCCGACCGTGTTGCGGTTCTTTCCGGAGCGACAGGTGGCGTCGCGGGATATGTCGGCGCGGCGATTTCGGCTTCGGCCCCAAACCTGCCCACCGGGCCCATCATCGTCATCACCTGTTTCAGTCTGTTTCTGCTTTCCCTACTGTTCGCACCGAACCGTGGAGTACTGGCGGCGGTGCTACGGCACTTGCGGTTCCAGAAACGAGTTCATTTGCGGCAGGGGTTGTTGGCGTTGGCACAGAGCCAGCCCATCTACGAAAAACTCACTTTGCGTCTGCTCCGTCGCGCCGGTCTGGTCCGCGCAGACGGCGTCGCAACTGAGGCCGGGCGCGCTCGCGCTGCCAAGGCCCTGCGGGATGAAAAGCGTTGGGAAATCGTTCGATCGGATCAGTCGCACGAAGCTGCAGCAGCGCTGTATGACGGGCTGCGCGACATTGAAACCGTACTAACAACAGACCAGATCCGGGACATCGATGCGCGTATCGGTGGCCCAAAGGGAGTTCCGGCATGAGCGGTGAAGAGTTTGTGCCCCTCTCTCTGACGCCTTTGCTGATCGGAGTGTTCAGCGCCGTGGCCTGCGCGTTACCCGGCAACTTTCTGGTGTTGAGAAAACAAGCCCTGATCGGTGATGCGATCAGCCATGTTGTGCTGCCGGGTATCGTGGTGGCCTTCCTTCTGACCGGTGCGATATCCGCGTGGCCAATGATGTTGGGCGCGGCAGGTGCCGCGATCGTAGCCGTGGCGCTGATTGAGGCGATCCGCCGGTTGGGGCGGATCGAACCCGGAGCGGCCATGGGCGTGGTCTTTACCACCATGTTTGCGGCGGGCGTTCTATTGCTGGAGCAATCTGACACCTCGTCGGTCCATCTGGATGTTCAGCATGCCCTCTATGGCAATCTCGAAAGCCTCATCTGGCTGGATGCGACCGGATGGGCTTCATTACTGGATCCAGAAGCTTTGCGCGGGCTGCCGCCCGAGTTGTCGCGAATGGGTTTGACCCTGTTGGCGGTAATCGCGTTCACATGGTTGTTCTGGCGCCCATTGAAGATTTCGACTTTCGACGAGGGCTTTGCGCGAACTGTTGGAATCCGAACCGGCCCGCTCGGTCTTGCACTGGTGATCGTTGCTGCGATTGCGGCTGTGGCCGCCTTTGACGCCGTGGGTTCAATCATCGTGATCGCAATGTTCATTTGCCCGCCGGCCGCCGCCCGTCTGATGACGAACCAACTGGAACATCAGATTGCGTGGAGCGTCGTTTTTGCCATTGCTGCGGCAGTCTCGGGATATGTGTTGGCCGGTTACGGGCCATTGTGGCTTGGTCGACAGGACGCAGTCAGCGCCGCAGGTATGATCGCGACCATGTCCGGAATCTTTCTGGCTTTGGCGGCTGTATTCGGGCCGTGTCGCAGCCGAGAGGGGGCTCCGGTCGAGGGATGATCCGAGCCTGATATCCAAGGTCGGACAACCAAAATCATCGTGGCAGAATCGCTTCGCTCCGTGCTAGGTATTGGGGTATGAGCCAGGCGAACCCCAACATCAGCGAGAATCGAGCGCAAATCCGGCAATTGGATGAAACTGCGATCAACCGCATTGCAGCCGGCGAAGTGGTGGAGCGTCCGGCCTCGGCAGTCAAGGAACTGGTAGAGAACGCCGTTGATGCCGGGGCCTCGCGAATTGCCATCGATTATGCCGACGGCGGAAAGACCCTGATACGGGTCACCGATGACGGTTGCGGAATCCCTCCGGAGGAATTGCCGTTGGCGCTCAGTCGCCACGCTACATCTAAGATTGACGGGTCCGATCTGCTGAACATCCACACCTTCGGCTTTCGGGGTGAGGCGTTGCCATCATTGGGAGCGGTTGGCCGGTTGTCGATTACCAGCAGATCAGACGGATCTGATGCGGCCCAGATCCGGGTCGCAGGCGGCAGCATGGATCCGGTGCGGCCGGCCGCGTTGCGCAACGGTACCATCGTCGAACTGCGTGACCTGTTTTTTGCCACACCTGCGCGCCTCAAATTCATGCGGTCGGACAGGGCCGAGGCTCAGGCAATAACGGATACGGTCAAGCGATTGTCGATGGCTGAACCTTCGATTGGATTCACCCTGCGCGATGTTAGCGGGGGCGGCGCAGGTCGGGTGACCTTTCGGGCCGATGCCGAGCAGGGCGATCTCTTTGATGCATTGCACGCAAGGTTGGCGCGGGTTCTGGGTCGGGAGTTCGCCGAGAATTCATTGCGTATCGATGCCACCCGCGACGGGATCAGGCTGTATGGGTATGCCGCTTTGCCAACCTACTCCCGGGGCGCGGCAGTAGCTCAGTATCTCTTTGTGAACGGCAGGCCGGTGCGTGACAAGATGCTGACCGGTGCGTTGCGGGCTGCCTATTTCGATTTCCTCAGCCGCGACCGCCACCCGGCGGCGGCATTGTTCGTGGACTGCAATCCGACCCTGGTTGATGTGAACGTGCATCCGGCGAAATCCGAGGTGCGGTTTCGCGATCCCGGTATGGCACGCGGGCTGATCGTTTCCGCTCTGCGCCATGCACTCGCAGAGGCTGGGCACAGAGCGTCCTCCACTGTCGCGGACGCCACTTTGGGGGCAATGCGACCAGAGTCGCCTGCCGGACGCCCACGGGTATACCAGATGGATCGCCCATCACAGGCGGCCCGGGGATTAGGCTTTTCCATGCAGGCACCGCAGCCGGATCAGGTTCCGGAACCCGGCTTTGCCGAGCTGTCGGACGCATTCAGCGGCCAAATTTCCGAAGTGGCAGAGCCACCTTCCGACTTGCAAGCAGCGGAACACTTGCCCTTGGGGGCAGCGCGCGGACAGGTGCATGAGAACTACATTATCGCGCAGACCGCTGACGGCATTGTGATCGTGGATCAGCACGCGGCGCATGAGCGCCTTGTCTACGAGCGTCTCAAGAAGCAATTGGCTCAAACCGGCGTTGCGACTCAGGCGCTTCTGATCCCTGAAATTGTGGAGTTAAGCGAGAGCGATTGCGCGCGGCTTCTGGATGTGGCTGATGATCTACGCATCGCCGGGCTGGTGCTGGAACCTTTCGGCGGTTCGGCCATCGCCGTCAGGGAAACGCCAGCAATCCTTGGCGAAGTGAACGCGCGCGCAATGATCAAGGATATCCTCGACGAATTGTCGGACCACGGCAGTTCTCGGCTTGTGCAAGCTCAAGTCGAAGCGATCCTGTCACGTGTGGCCTGTCACGGGTCGATCCGCTCGGGGCGCAGAATGCGCGGTGAGGAAATGAATGCGCTTCTGCGAGAGATGGAGGCCACCCCGCATTCCGGGCAGTGCAACCACGGAAGGCCGACTTATGTCGAACTCAAGCTCAGCGATATCGAAAGACTGTTCGGCCGCAGTTGATTAACGATCCACTCGTAGCTAAACAGGCGGAAACAAAACAAGAACAAGCGAGGCGTAATGATAGAAATCTCAGGGCAAATATACGATCTCAGCGATCCTGTGGTGATGGCTGCCCTTGCCGGGGTTGCGGCCATCCTTCTTATCATCTTGATGTTGTTTCTCGCCTTGCGCGCGGCAAACAGGTCAGCCCGCGTCTCGGCTCCTCTGGCCGAACAGATGGCAGTTCTTGGCCATAACGTGCAGCAGCTCAGCCTTGGGCAGGAGCAATTGCGTGGTGGGCTCACCCATGTCTCCGAAGCGCAGGCTAACGCGCAGGTTCAGATGGTGCAGACCGTCGAGGCACGGCTGTCATCGGTCCAGCAGCAGATGAATGACAGGCTGGCTGACAACGCCATGCGTGGTCAGCGTGCGTTGGCCGAGATGCAGGAACGGATGAAAGAAACCCTGCACGGCTCGTCGAAACAGACAGCGACGTCGCTGACACAGTTGCAGGAGCGCCTGACCGCAATTGACAAGGCCCAGGACAACATCACCAAGCTATCGGGAGACGTTCTGTCCTTGCAGGACATTCTGTCAAACAAGCAAACCCGAGGAGCCTTTGGTGAGATCCAGCTGAACGATATCGTTTCCAAGGCGCTGCCGACCGACAGTTATGCGTTTCAGCACTCGCTTTCCAATGGGAAACGGGCGGATTGTCTGATCCATCTGCCAAATCCACCGGGCCCCATCGTGATCGACAGCAAATTCCCGCTGGAACCTTATGAGGCGCTGCGTCGGGCCGAAACACAGGGCCAAATGCAGGAAGCGGCCCGGATGATGAAAACCGCGTTGCGCGCACATATCAAGGCGATCTCTGAGAAGTACATTATTGACGGAGAAACCGCCGACGGTGCGCTTATGTTCCTGCCCTCTGAAGCTGTCTATGCCGAGTTGCATGCCAATTTTGCCGAAATCGTGCGCGAAGGTTTCGCGGCGCGGGTGTGGATCGTATCCCCGACAACCTGCATGGCGACGTTGAACACGATGCGGGCAATTCTGAAGGATGCACGAATGCGCGAGCAGGCGGGCGCCATTCGCAATGAGCTCGGGATGCTCCACAAGGACGTCGAGCGGCTCGGCGACAGGGTGGCCAATCTTGACCGGCATTTCGGGCAGGCGTCGAAGGACATCGCCGAAATTAAGGTCAGTGCGGACAAGGCCGGTCGCCGTGCGCTCAGGCTCGACAGTTTCGACTTCGAAGAATTGTCGGCGGACGACCCCGCAAACGTCGTGCCGCTCAGCAAGCCCGACGCATAGACCTCACCGGTGGCATAGGTCAGGTTCCGGTGACCAAAGTGGCGCGATGCTGGCTCTTGCAGTGATTGTTTGTTTAAGATCAAAGACGGGAACCATTCCACCGGGTTTGATGGCGCGGAGACATGCGAACAGGAGGATGCCGGAGATGCTGGAAATCTCTGCACGAAAAGTGGCTCAGGTGGCCCTGATGGGACGGGAACTGAACCGGGCCGAGGGCGAGCTACGGGCTTTTATCGACCGGATGAGCGAGGACGAACAAGCAGAGCTTGTCGCGATCATGTGGATAGGACGCGAGAGCTTTTTTGCCGAAGACTTTGCCGAAGCCGTCGCAACAGCGCGGGCTGAGGCCTCGACACCTTGTGCAGATTACTTGATCGGCACGCCGCATTTGTCAGACCACCTCGAAAACGGGCTAGATGCGATGGGAATATCGGCTGAGGATGCTGAAAACGACTTGATGTGACAACCGGTCAAAAGCGAAAGGTTGCCCAGTCATTTGGCGTGACACCTTGGGTGGTGTCGAGCAGCGCTTTGTCCGGGGCGTTGCCATCGGGCCCGTCCCGGAGTTCTTGTCAGGCAGTATGGTCGACCACTTGCAGATGCTGAGAGAGCTTGTCGATTTCGCCCATCCAGTTGGAAATCAGTTTCGGATCGCTCGGCGCGGCGTGCACGCCCGCTGGGATCGAATGGTCGACAACAGCCTCAACCGCCAGTGAAACCGGGATCGAGACCAGCCGGGCCATGGCAGTGCCGCGCTCATCGCCCCATGCATCCATGACATAGGTTTTGTGCCATTTCACGTCGCCGTCTTTTTCCGCCTTCAGGCCAACGCACAAAACAACACGGTCCGGTTCGCCATCGTCATATGCATTTTCGTCCCAGAACTGGTCCGACATTTCCTTGAGCCGTGCATCGCCCTCGGTTCCGGTCAGGCTTTCCACTTCCGAGAAGACATCAGCCCAGGCATCCGCCCAGCCGTTCAGCCGCAGCGTGCCGCGGACGAATTCCTTTACGGGCCAATGCGCCTCAAATTCATACTGCGCCATGAAAGGTAGTGAATCCCGGTTGGGATAGACCTCAAAGCTCTCAGGGGTGGGCAGCGGGGCCGTGTAGCTCGAGATTGCATCCCACGGGCGGGCCACATCCAGCGGAGCATAGTTTCGGATAGAACGCGACGGCGAACGCAGCGCTTTCAGCACGCCCAGCGGGGACCAGCTGAACTTGTAGCGAAATGGGTTCGGGTTCTTGGGAATGCCACCACAATAGGAAATGAAGCTGATGTGATTTTCCGGGTCGAATGCAGCCGAAGCCCGGTAGTCTGCGACCAGCGCATGCGCCATCAGATGATCGATACCGGGATCAAGACCGACTTCGTTCACAAGGGCTACGCCGGCTGCCCTTGCCTTGTCGTCCAGCGCCCGCATCTCGGGGGCAATATACGAAGAAGACACAAAGTGAGCGCTCTTCGAGATTGCCAGCTCTGCCAGCGGAACATGCCAGTCTCCGGGCAGCATCGAGACAACTACATCGTCCTTTGACAAAGCGGCGCCAAGCGCGTCGATGTCAAAGGCACAGATGTCATCGGTCAGATCCCCGATCTCCGCCTTTGCCTTTGCAATCGTTCGGTTCCAGACGGTAACTGGGTGGCCGGAGGCGATCAGACGTCGCAATCCGGGAATGGCCGAAAGGCCGGTGCCGCACCAGTGGATGGTCATCGTTCAGGTCCTTTCCATATGCGCATCAAATGTTGCTTTTGCCCGACCCCAGACACCCTGTTCCAGGTCCGTCAGTGTCAAAAGCGATGGCAGCAACTGCGCCGCGTAATCTTCGGAGCTTTCAACGGGCAGCATGGACGGCAGGTTGTCGATCGCCATGACGTCCAGAACAGGATCACTGGCGACACGCAACACGGGGTCGTCCCAAGTCGTTGCCCTGTCGTAGACTGGCACCGGGTTATAGTCGCTGTCCGGATCGCATGCCACGTCGCCGATGGCGGTCAGTTGGCGCGGTGCGGTCAGCGCGTCGCGTGGGACAAAAACGGGTGTGCCGGGACGCGCAAAAATACAGTTCAGAAAGATGTCGTGGTCGAGAATTTCCGGAAACGGTCCGCCGCTGGCGGTTTCAGCCATGTCCCATTTGGTGACGGCAACGCCCATTGCTTCGCAAAGATCGGCGGCTCCTGTTCCGACCCGGCCCAAGGCACCGATAACGATGGCTGTGGGCCTGTCCGCGCCGGTTGAATCCAGAGTGGCCAAAAGTTCGTTGTTCAAGGCGTTTTTTCCGGGGTAGACACCCGCCGGCCCGCAGACCGAACCATGTTGTTGGGCCGCCCATGCCTTCAACGTTACGGCGGCCCCTGCGTATCCGGCCCAGTAGCCGAAAGCCGCGACCCGGCGACCGCTTTCATCAACAAGGTATTCTAAATCGTAGAGTGTGCCGCCACCCGCCGCAAAGCGATCCAGCAGAGCGCGACCGGAATTCTGACCCTTGAATGCATGCCCGAACATGATGTGGCGATGCGGCAGGAGCGATCCGTCTTCGGGCAGCTCCTTGAGGCCAAAGATGATGGCATCATGCGGGGCGTCGGGCCAGCTGTTCTCGGGCGCGACTTCGCAACCGGCATCTTTGTAGCCCTGCATCGGGATCGCCCGTACCGAGCTTTCTTCGACCGTGACCCGGATTCCGGCCGCGATCAGGGCAGCAGCTCCGTCCGGTGTCAGCCCTACGCGTTCTTCGTGCGGGCGTTGCTCTGCCCGGACCCACAGATGTGTCATTCGGTTGTCCTCTATCCAAGCATGCCCTTGGCACGAACGGCCTGCACCGACGGGCGGGTTTCCATGGCGTCTCGGAAGGCCATGATCTTCGGGAATGCCGAGACGTCCACACCGTCGCCTTCAAGCCAGCTGCACACAACATGAAGATAGCAATCGGCAAGGCTGACATCGGTACCCAGAACATACGGCCCGCGCAGGCCATTTTCCTCGATATAGGCACAGCTTTCGGTCATTGTTTGCGGGACTTTTGCGGCCATGTCGTTCCACGACGACTGCGCGTCCGCCCAGCGATGGCCCCGCATCTTGTGCGCGTGGTTCACGTGCATGGTCGAGGCAAGATAGTACATGACTTCCCTCATCCGGGCGGCCTGCAGGGAATCCGACGGGACCAGACCGGCCTCTGGGGCCTTCGTCGCGATATAGTCCAGTAAGGCTCCGGTTTCTGTCAGAATTCCGCCTTCGACAACCAGAGCGGGAACCCGACCCTTGGGGTTTATCTGTTGGTATGCCGCTTTGGTTTGCTCGGAAATGGAAAAATCGACCTGAACCGGTTCATAATCGATCCCGGCCTCTTCGAGGGCGATCGCGACGGCGATCGAGATCGTGTTTGGCGCGTAGTATAGCTGCATCGCAATGGCCTCACAGATGGGTCTGGGCGTAATGCCTGTCTGGGTGTTCCAGATGTGGAACGGCGTTGAACAGTACCGGGCTGAGATGGTCCCCGATCGGATAAAGACGATGCATTGACGTGTTCATCACCGCAAGTGCCATCCGGGCCATAGCCGGGATCTCAAGGTCGAGGAACTGCCGCATTGCCATCGCAATCAACCCGCCCGAGGTCACCACGATAGCCGGTCCCTGACCCTGTCCGATTTCGGTCAGGGCCGAAGTGACGCGGGTTTCGAAATCGGTGAAGCTTTCCGGCGCATCGTCAATTTTTCCGTCGCGCCATGCGGTGAAGACACGGGGAAGGTGTTCGATAAAACCCTCGCGCTCTTCCGGTATTGCAATGCCGTGCTGTTCCTCGAGCAGCCGGGCGAGATTGAAATACTCGATCTCGTTCAGGCGGGGGTCGATGACCGGATCACTCAGCCCCATCGAGCTTGCAGTCTCGATGTGGCGCGCCAGCGTTCCGCAGTAGGTGCGTGGATGATGCGCGTTGGTGCTGCGCAGATGCTGCCCCAGCCAGGCCGCCTGTTGGTGCCCCAGCGAGCTGAGCTTGTCGTAGCTTTCTTCGTCACGGGCTTCGGTGTTGGCCTGGCCGTGACGGATCAGTGTGATGTGCGACATGGATCATGCGACTCCTGCTTACGCATTTCTTAGGCGAGCGCAGCAGGCGTGACCAGAGCCGGAAAGCTCTGGTTGGACAATTTTTGTCAAGCGACCACTAAGGTTATTGGCCCAGATGCTCTTCGCCGCGTTTCCGCGCCAGCCGGATCTGTTTCTGACGCTCCCGAAACCGGACCTTGTCGCTGTCCGATGTTTCGTTGACGCAGTGATGGCAGGAAACGCCATGCTCGTATTCCGGGCGCTTGCGGTCCTCGGGAAGGATCGGGCGGCGGCAACCATGGCACAGTTCATGTGGCCCTTCGACCAGCCCGTGGCCTACGGACACGCGGTTGTCGAACACAAAACACTCTCCCTGCCATGTACTGTTCTCGGCCGGGACTTCCTCGAGGTATCGCAGGATTCCGCCTTTGAGGTGATACACTTCGTCTACGCCTTGGCCGAGCAGGAAGTTGGTGGATTTCTCGCAGCGAATTCCACCGGTGCAGAACATTGCAATGCGCTTGTTGTGAAAACGCTCCTTGTTCTTTGCCCACCAGGCGGGAAAATCTCGGAAGCTTTCCGTTTCCGGGTCCACCGCGCCTTCGAATGTTCCGATGGCAACTTCGTAATCATTTCGGGTATCTATCACGGCCACGTCGGGGCTGCGGATCAACTCATTCCAATCCTCGGGTTCAACGTAATTGCCAACGCTGGCCCGCGGATCCACGTCGGGTTGACCCATTGTCACGATCTCTTTTTTGAGACGGACCTTCATCCGAGCAAAGGGCGGATGATCCGAGCTGGCTTCCTTCCATTCCAGATCGGCACAGCCGGGTAGGCCTCGAATATGCGCCAGAACCGCGTCGATCCCTTTTCGCGGACCGGCGATCGTGCCGTTGATCCCCTCTTGGGCCAAGAGCAGAGTCCCCTTGACCAGTTCGTTTGTGCAGAGTTCCAGCAGGGCCGGGCGCAATGCGGCCGGGTCGTCGAAACGAGTGAAATGGTAGAGGGCGGCGATCGTGTACATATGCGGCGATCTATTCCTCTGGGTTGCATTGCGCAAGTGGCCGCATTGACGCGCGGCCAACCTCTGCCTAGGCAGAATGGGCAATCCGAGGAGGTAACAATGAGCCATGCCCTGATCGTTATCGACGTGCAGAATGATTTCTGTCCTGGCGGTGCACTTGCCGTACCCAACGGCGACGAGGTCGTGCCGCGCATCAACACGATGATGGATGCGTTCGAGATTGTTCTGCTGACACAGGATTGGCATCCGGCCGGGCATTCTTCGTTTGCGACGTCGCATTCGGACAAGTCGCCCTACGAGTTGGTGGACATGCCCTATGGAGCACAGGTGTTGTGGCCCGACCATTGTGTACAGGGAACGGATGGCGCTGCGTTTCACCCTGATCTGCGCACTGATGGGGATCTGATTTTGCGAAAAGGGTTCCGCTCTGCAATCGACAGCTACTCCGCCTTTTTTGAGAATGACCAGAAGACGCCGACAGGCCTTGAAGGGTATTTGCGGTCACGTGGGATCGCTGACCTGACCATCGTGGGGCTCGCCACGGACTTTTGCGTAAACTACTCGGCCGTTGATGCCGCCCGGCTCGGCTTCAAGGTGCAGGTCGATCTGTCTGCCTGCCGGGGGATCGACCTTGATGGTTCGCTCGGGGCAGCTCACGAGGCAATGCGAGCCGCCGGAGTTGAACTGACCCAGACCTAAAGTTGCGATTTCTTAACCCGCGCAGGATTAGCCTCGGCACCGGATACCGGGGCAAGGGCAGGGTTACATCATGCGCCACGCGACACCGGCCAGTTTCGACGCACTGTCGGAATACGGTCGACAGTTCAGCCGTCGGGGGCTGCTGCTGCGCTATGCACGGGGGCGAATTGCGCATTTTCACAACCGCCTGCTCGTCACCCTCATAGGCAGCGCCGTCCTTTGGCTGGCGAACGGCCCGGAATATGGCATCGGTGCCCTGCTGATTGCGCTGGGGGGAGAGGTCTTAGATTGCGCCTATCTGCGCGGTGTCGAGGGCAGGATCCGGGCAGGCCAACCGCTTCGCCGGGTTCGGGCAGTTTCAACCCTGACCGGAGGATTACAGGGTGCCAGCATCGCTATCTGTACAGGGTTGTCATGGTTCGGTCCGGCAACCGGCCAGTCGCCGCTCTTCACTTTTGGTTTCTTGGCCGGGGCAGCCGTGAACGCGGCAATCGTATTGCCGTTTCACAAACAGGCCGCTGCGCTCCGATTGGGACTGTATGCAGCGACACCGGTATTGCTGTTAGCCATCCGGGCAGGGGGTGTTGGCGTGGATGCCCGGTTCTTTCTGGACGCGACTGGTGTGTTCATGCTTGTGGCCATGGTTGTTCTGTTTCTGGCCTATGTTCTTTCGGGCTTTTCAAAGGTTCGCCGCCAGACACTGTCCCTGACAGAATTCGGGCGCGCGTTGGAAGCTTCGAACCGCAAATTACGACTTCATCAGAAGGAAGCACAGAAGCTGTCAATGATTGCCCGGAATGCGAATGACAGCGTCATACTCTCCGGTCGGGAAGGGCAGATAATCTGGGTCAATGACGCGTTTACTCGAATGACAGGCTTTGAACTCAGCGAAGCCATCGGCCAAACGCCAGCCGAATTGCTGAATTGCGAGGAAACTAATGTCCAAACAATTGCTGCAATTTCCGCTGCTGTTCGGGACGGACGGGCCTATCGCGGCGAGATCCTCAACAGAACCCGGGATGGCCGCAGGATATGGGTCGAAACCAATCTGTCTCCGGTGTTCGATGAGGACGGGCAGGTCGAAGTCGTGGTTTCGGTTGAAAGGGATGTAACTGCGGCCAAGAACTACGAGGCCGAACTTGCTCAGGCGCGCTTGGCAGCAGAGGAAGGCGCTCGGACGAAGGCAGAGTTTCTTGCCACCATGAGCCACGAGATCAGAACGCCGATGAACGGGGTAATCGGAATGACCGACCTGCTTGCGGAGACAGAACTCACACCCGACCAACTGAAATACACCAAGACAATTCGCAATTCGGCGCAGGCACTGCTGACAATCATCAACCACATATTGGAGATGTCCAAACTGGACGCAGGTAAATTGGAGCTGGATCCGGTCGAATTCGATTTGACGTCCTGTATCGAGGACACGGTGCTCCTTCTCGGGTCCCAGGCTGCCAGCAAGGGCGTGGAGTTGCAGATGAAACTGGCGTCCGACTTGCCAGAAAAAATTCGTGGCGACGACGGGCGGATCAGGCAGGTCTTGCTGAATTTAATCGGGAACGCAATCAAGTTCACGGAACAGGGATACGTGACTATTCGGGTTTCAGTTGTGGAAGAGAGCACAAATTGCCTTCTCGGGATTGATGTCGAGGACACCGGGATCGGTATCGCTCCAGACAAGATCGAAACGATCTTTGAACGCTTTGCTCAGGCCGATGCTGCGACCACCCGCCGGTTTGGTGGCACCGGGCTGGGGCTGACCATCTCACGAATGCTTGTTGAGGCGATGGGTGGGCGCATCGACGTGACCTCCAATCTCGGGGTGGGATCCTGTTTTTCTGTGGCAATACCTATCGAAGCAATCATGGAACCCGAAGTTGGGTGTTTGAGCGCCGTTCCCATTGATCAGTGGGAAGTGGGGGCTCTCAAAGGTCGTCGCGTTCTTGTTGCGGAAGACAACAGAACAAACCGTTTGCTGATCCGAAAATTTCTGGAGGATCTGCCCTTGAAACTCAGCTTTGCCGAAGACGGCATCCAGGCCGTAGAGCAAATTTTGAAACTGAAACCAGACCTTGTGTTCATGGACATGTCGATGCCGCATCTGAGCGGCTTGGACGTGATCCGTCAGATCCGCGCCACGGATTTGGTTCAGCCCAAGATCATCGCGCTGACAGCCAATGCATTTGACAGCGACAGAAGGGCCTGTTCCCTTGCCGGGATGGATGGGTTCCTGACCAAGCCGGTTCGGCGAACGCAGTTACTGGGGTGTATGTTTGCCCATCTTTCGCACTCTCCCCCGGCTGATTGAATCCGTCCGCTTGCAATTGCTTTGCCGCCACCCAGGCATTAGCGTAACACAGGCCGACCCATGATTTGAGGCTGCCCCGTGGATATTGCCACCCGCGTCTACAACCACAAATGGAAGATCGATCCGATCATCCGTTCGTTGATCGATACCGACTTTTACAAGCTTTTGATGTGCCAGTCCGTTTTTCGCAACAAACCGGACACGCAGGTCACGTTCTCCCTTATCAATCGGTCGACGTCAGTGCCGCTGGCACGTTTGATCGACGAAGGTGAATTGCGGGAACAGCTAGATCACATACGATCGCTCAGACTCAGCCGCGGCGAGAGCACGTGGCTGCGCGGGAACACGTTTTATGGCAAGCGGCAGATGTTCCGCTCGGATTTCATGGAGTGGTTCGAAGAGTTGCAGTTGCCTGCCTATCATCTGGAACGCAAGGGCGACCAGTTCGAGCTGACATTCGAGGGCAAGTGGCACGAGGTCATGCTTTGGGAAATCCCCGCTCTGGCAGTCCTTATGGAGCTCAGATCCCGTGCTATATTGAATGACATGCGCCGGTTCGAACTGCAGATCCTCTACGCGCGCGCGATGACACGCGTTTGGGAAAAGATTGAAAAACTTCGCAAGATTGACGGTCTGGGGATCGCGGATTTCGGAACCCGCCGGCGTCATTCTTTCCTTTGGCAGGATTGGTGCGCGCAAGCGATGATTGAAGGCCTTGGAGATGCGTTCACCGGAACTTCTAACTGCCTCATTGCCATGCGCCGGGAGGTCGAGGCGATCGGCACCAATGCACATGAATTGCCGATGGTTTACAGCGCGTTGGCCGAAAGCGACGAACAGCTGGCCCGGGCTCCTTACGATGTTCTGAGCGACTGGCATGATGAACATGATGGGAACCTTCGGATCATCCTGCCTGATACTTATGGAACTCAGGGGTTTCTGGACAATGCTCCAGACTGGCTGGTTGGTTGGACCGGTATGCGTATAGACAGCGGGGACCCGTCAAAGGGTGCGGAAACCGCGATCAGGTGGTGGCAGGAGCGGGGAGAGGACCCGCGCCAGAAGCGCATCATTTTTTCCGATGGTCTGGATGTGGACACCATCGCTGATCTGCATGCCAAGTTTTCCGGTCGCGCCAAAGTCTCCTTTGGTTGGGGCACCTTGCTGACCAACGATTTCCGGGGCCTCGTCCCGGGCGACGGCCTCGCGCCATTCTCCCTTGTCTGCAAGGCGGTCTCGGCCAATGGGCGCCCGACAGTCAAACTGTCGGACAATCCGGAAAAGGCGATGGGGCCAGAGTCGGAGATTGCGCGCTACAAGCGTGTGTTTGAGGTGGGAGCTCAGGAGCGGATGGAGGTCATCGTCTGACCGGAGCACCCGACAGAGTTACCCGTGACGCGCGGCTACTGTCTTGAGCTGCGAGAAACCGTAGAGGGCCTCGAACCCCTTTTCGCGACCGTGCCCCGATTTCGCGATGCCGCCAAAGGGCAATTCCACCCCGCCGCCAGCGCCATAATTGTTGATGAAAACCTGCCCAGACCGCAGTTTCTTGGCCAATCGCATCTGCCGGGCGCCATCTCTTGTCCAGATGGAAGAAACAAGGCCGTAGTCGGTGCCGTTCGCGATCTCCACCGCTTCGGCTTCGGTCTCGAACGGAATGAGCACCTGAACCGGACCGAATATCTCGTCCTGCGCAAGCGGATGGTGTGGCGGAACATCGGAAAACAGGGTTGGATGGACAAAGGAGCCAGATTCGGGCGCGTGATCGACGATCTGGCCCTGCGCGGCAATTGTCAGATCCGAACCTTTTGCCAGAAATCCCTCCACAATCTGCTTTTGTCGGTTCGAAATCAGGGGTCCGACCTGTAGGTCTTCCTGTGCTGGCCCGACAGTCAGTTTCGAATAGGCTGCGGCCATCCGGTCTTTGACCTCTTCGTAGACTCCACGCTGGACCAGTATGCGAGAGGACGCGGAACAGGTCTGGCCGGCATTCTGGCACCCTGCATTTACCAAAAACGGAAGCGCGTCATCCAGATCGGCGTCTTCGAATACAAGCTGCGGAGATTTCCCACCGAGCTCAAGCGTTACCGGGATCACGTTACGTCCGGCGGCCTGCTGCACCAACGCGCCTGTGGCCACCGACCCGGTGAACGAGATGTGGTCTATGCCCGGATGCGCTGACAGCGAAGCGCCTGCCTCGGCGCCCAGTCCCGGTACTACGTTCAGAGCACCCGGCGGCAAGCCGGCTTCGATTGCCAGATGAGCAAAGGCGATTGCGGTCAGGCACGCCTCTTCTGCCGGCTTCAGGACGGTTGCATTTCCCATCGCCAGCGCCGCCCCCACTGAACGGCCTATGATCTGCATGGGATAGTTCCACGGAACGATGTGGCCGGTAACTCCATGCGGCTCGCGCAGCGTGTAGACCGTGTAGCCGTCCAGATAAGGGATGGTTTCGCCAGTGATCTTGTCGGCGGCACCGCCATAATACTCGCAGTATCGGGCCAGCGCGACCGCATCCGCTCTCGCCTGAGTCAGCGGCTTTCCGACATCCTTGGCTTCGAGGGCGGCAAGGTCTTCGACCTGCTCGAGAACCAGCTGCCCCAGCCGGGTCAGGATGCGGCCGCGCTCAAGCGCGGTCATCCTTCCCCATTCTCCGTTAAGAGCAAACCGCGCTGCTTGAACCGCGGCGTCAATGTCGGGTGATTGGCCGCGGGCAATCCGGCAGATTTCGCTCCCGTCTGACGGGTTGCTCAGGGGTAATGTCTGACCGCTCGACGACGCGCGCCAGTCGCCACCTATCAGGCAGAGGGAAGGGTCAAACCAGATGGTATCAGGCATGGGTGGTGCTCCTTAGTGATTCCGGGTCGGGCAGTTCCGGGGCCGCCGACAAGAGACTTCGGGTGTAGGGATGGCTCGGGTCGGTGAACACACGCTCTGTTTCACCCTGTTCCACGATCTTTCCAGCCTGCATCACCAAAACCCTGTCAGTAATCGTGCGCACAACGCTCAGGTCATGGCTGATGAAAAGGTAGGACAGTTCGTACAGATCACACAGCTCCGCCATTAGATCGAGGATCTGGGCGCGTACCGAAACATCAAGCGCCGAGACAGCCTCGTCAAACAGAATGAGTTCGGGGCGAATGATCAGGGCCCGTGCAATTGCAATCCTCTGACGCTGCCCGCCGGAGAACTCGTGGATGTATTTGTTGGCATCGTCAGGCGACAGACCAACAGCTGTCAGCATCTCGGCGATCCGGTCTCGACGCTCACTGCCTCTTGGTGGCGCATCGAGAAGATGAAACGGCTCGGTGATCAGTCTTTCGACGCGGTGGCGGGGATTGAAACTTCCAAACGGGTCCTGAAACACAACCTGCATTCTGCGCCGTACTTCCAGATTGGCCCGGTGGCCGGAAAAAACTGGCCGCCCTTCGAGCAGGATAGAGCCGGCTTGAACCTCTTCCAGTCCCAGAATGGCGCGGGTGAGCGTTGATTTTCCACATCCGGACTCGCCGACAAGTCCCAGACGCTCACCGCGTTGCAAAGTGAACGAAACGTTGTCCACGGCCCTGTGATGTTCGACGGGGGCAAACAGTTTGGTCCGCGGCCGGCGATACTCCCGCACTACCTTTTGCACCTCCAGAAGGGCGGAACTGGCCGGTGTGTCCGGCAGGTCGACCTTGTGACCGGACGCTTCAAACAACATCCTCGTGTAGGGATGCTGCATATTGGCCAGAAGGTCATTCGTCGGTCCTGCTTCGACCACTTCGCCCCGGCGCATGACGGTGATCCGGTCAGCCAATTCGGCCACGACCGCAAGGTCATGGGTGATCATCATAAGCCCCATGCCGTATTCTTGAACCAGCCCCTTGAGCAAATCCAGAATCTGCGCCTGTGTTGTCACGTCGAGCGCCGTGGTTGGCTCGTCTGCGATCAGAAGCTTTGGGCGCAATGCAATCGCCATCGCAATAACGACCCTTTGGCGCTGTCCCCCACTGAGTTCATGCGGGAAACGGGACAGGGGGAAGTTTTCGGGTGGCAGACCTACGCGGTTCAGGACTTCTTGGGCGCGGTTTCGGGCTTCATCTGGGGGCATGGCCCTGTGGATCAGGATCGTCTCCATCACTTGATCCCCAATCGTCCTGACAGGGTTGAGCGCAGTCATCGGCTCCTGAAAGACCATTCCGATCGCCGCGCCCCGCAAAGCGCAGAGCGTTTGCTCGGAGCAACCCGACAAGTTCTCGCCTTCCAGCAGGATTTCGCCGGACATCGTTGCCGCCTCCGGTTGAAGCTGCATCACCGCTAGCGCGGTCATGGATTTGCCCGACCCGCTTTCCCCGGTAACGGCCACAATCTCACCCGGAGCGATGGTCAAGGACACTTGCCGAAGGATCGGAAGCTTGTGAATCGACAGCGACAGGTTTCGTATTTCTAGAAGGTTCATGCGCGGGCCACTCGGATCCTGGGGTCAAGCCAGTCCCGCAGGCCATCACCCATCAGGTTCAATCCCAATACTGTCAGAATGATCGCAAACCCGGGTATCAAAGCCAGATGCGGCGCGAAACTGACCATCGTTTGGGCGTCGGCCAGCATCCTGCCCCAGCTGGGTATCGGGGGTTGCGCACCGAGCCCGACATAGCTCAGCCCGGCCTCTGCCAGAATGCCCAATGAGAACTGAATGGTGCCTTGCACAATCAGCAGGTTGGCGACGTTAGGCAAAATGTGCTCAGCGGAGATGCGCGATCGAGATTTTCCAGCGACTCGGGCCGCAAGAATGAACTCCCTCTCCCAGAGAGAAAGCGCCGCGCCTCGGGTTATTCGGGCGAACACCGGGATGTTGAAAATCCCGATGGCGATGATGGCGTTGATGGCGCCTGCCCCAAAAACGGCTGTGATCAGGATCGCGATGACAAGGGACGGAAAGGCAAAGATCAGATCGTTGCCGCGCATGATGAACTCGTCGAGCCACGACCCCTTTTGGGCTGCGGCAGCGAGCCCAAGGGGCACTCCGATCGCCATGCCGATACCCACGGCGACGAGGGCCACCGCGATCGAAGTTCGGGCTCCGACCATGATCATGGAAAACATATCGCGGCCGAAGTGGTCGGTTCCGAACCAGTGTCGCGCGTTCGGTGTTTGCAACTTGTCCGGAATGTTCATCACGGTGTGGTCATACGGTGTCCACACAAAGGAAATCAGCGCGGCCAGAACGACCATGGATGACAGGATGGCGCCCAGTATCAGGTTGCGGTTCATGTCCGGTTCCTCAGCCGGGGGTCAACCGCGGCATAGGCCAAGTCGACAAAGAAATTCACGGTAATCACCGCGAAAACCAGCAACATGACAACCGATTCCACGACAATCAGATCGCGCGAGGAAATGGCTTGAAAGACAAGCCGGCCCAATCCAGGCAGATAAAAGACCTGTTCAATGATAATCGACCCAGCCAGCAGAAAGGAAAACTGCAACCCGATTATGGTCAGGACCGGTATCAGAGCATTTCGCACCCCGTGCCGCCACAGCGCCTGCCGACGGGACAGCCCCTTGGCGCGGGCCGTCCGCATGAAATCTTCACCAAGGATATCAAGCAGGGCCGAGCGCATGACCCGGGCGAGAATGGCAGCCTGTGGAAGCGCCAGAGCGATTGCTGGCAGAACCAGGGAATGGAGCCCGACCCAGAAACCGTTCTCCCAGCCTGCAAAGCCGCCAGCGCCGAACCATCGTAGGTTTATGGCGAAGATCAGAACCAGCATCATCGCGAACCAGAAGTTCGGGACGGCGATGCCCAACTGGGTTGCCCCCATCACAGCCAGATCACCCGGCTTGCCTCGGCGCGCTGCAGCATAGATCCCGGCGGGAAAGGCGATCAGAGTCGACAGCGCAAGGGCAAACACCGCCAGGGGCAGCGACACCCACAGCCTGTCTGCGATCATCTGCGAAACCGGTGTCCGGTAGGTATACGAGGTGCCAAAATCCCCGGTCAGCATTCCGCTGACCCAGTTCAGATAACGCTGTGGTTTGGGAACGTCCAACCCCAGATCCGACCGCAGGGCCGCCAGCGTGTCGGGTTGGGCATTGACACCCAGCATGAAGGATGCCGGGTCGCCCGGCGCAATCTCGATCACTGAAAAGATTACCAGCGAGGCGACGGCCAGGCTGACAATCAGAGAGATCAGGCGCTTGAGTGAATATCTGAGCATTGGCGACACGTTAGGCGCGCCCAAGCTTTGGGTCCAGAACGCAGATGCAATATGCCCAAGGGGGGTGCGCCGCCCATCGTTTGCCCAGCTTGTTCGCTCATTGGATCAGGAGACAAGAAGGAAGGCAAAAATGGCGTATCCGACAATCGCGGCATAACCCAACGGATAGATCCACTTGATTGCATAGTTGTCGAGCTTTTTCGCAAGGGGTTCGTTGCCGCCGGCCTTGATCTTTCGCAAGACCACGTTGAACACGATGATCGCGCCGGTGACCACAAACATCCACTGCAGAATGAAATCGAGGAAAGTCAGGTATCCGAGTTTCGGCAGGTCAGCCGAGATCGCCCAGTTGAAGGCGACGAATACGAGCAGATTGGCCCCCGAAATCTCGATCCGCTTTCGATATTCGTCGAGAAAGAACAGCGCCCAAGTGACTGTGATCAGCACCAGCATCGGTAGAAAAACCCGGATCACGTAGTATGTCACATGCCGACGCCCCTCGAAGACAAGCGCAACCTGATCAGTGGGCTGCCCGGAAATACCCTTGATCTCAGATCTTTCCATCCGAGCGTTTTCGAGGATCCATTCCTCTTCGCCGAGTGTATCCCCCAACCCGGAATGTTCGTTCAACGGGTGGAAATTCACAAATTCCGACGGAAAAACCGATGCGACCTCAAACGAAAAAGTCTGCGTGTCGAATGGGTATTTGAGGAAATTGAAATGTGGGGCCTGAAGCGTCAGCGAAGATTTCTCGACATAGAGCATCCTGCCCGAAGCCCGCACCGCCACGGCGGCTTCGTGGATCCATTTGTTGGACTGCTGGTTGTGAATTAGAAAGGCCGGTACAACAGATCCCACGTCGGTCAGCTTCTTTGCCAAGGCTGAGGGTTCAAAGACCTGTACGTCGCGGCCCACTTCCCCGGCGTCGAACGCAAGCGCTGGTTCATCCCATTCGGCGCGAAGAACGACGACCGCGCCATAGTTTTCCGACTTCTGGTCGACGCCGGTTATCTGTTCGATCCGAATGCCAATGCCTACCTGAAGCGGGTTCTCGGGCGTTGCAATGAGAGCGTCGGGATTTGAATGGAACAGAGCCTGGGCCTCAACCTGAAGCTGGCCGAACAAGCCCGTCCAAAACAGTAAAGCTGCAGTCAGACAGGCGCGCGTTGTTTTAAAAATACTCATGTCGGTTGCATCAAGTTGGAATGAAAAAGGACCCGGGGGCAGCAGATGCTGCCCCCGGCGTTCGCATCAGTTTGCCCAACTTACGGCAGTCAGATCGGTGGCCTGCGTCGGAGCGTTGTTCCACAGCCCTTGCAATCCGGCCTTGGCCACGGTCGGCCAAGCGAGCTGGAACAGGTACCCGTTCACGTGGTCTTCGGAAATGATGGTCTGCGCTTCGTGCAGCAATTTTGTGCGCATGTCCGGATCGGTGGTGCCGTTCAGCTTGGCCATCAGGTCCTGGAAATCCTTGTTGTCATACTGGAAATAGTATTCGGGCCGGGCATAGATGCCGATATCCATCGGCTCGGTGTGGCTGACGATGGTCAGGCCGAAATTCTTGCCGCGGAACACGGTTTCCAGCCACTGGGCCCATTCCACATTTGTGATCTCAGCCTTGATGCCCACCGCAGCCAGCTGCGCCGCGATGATCTCGCCGCCGCGGCGCGCATAGGAGGGCGGCGGCAGGTGCAGCGTGGTTTCGAACCCGTCGGGAAAACCCGCCTCGGCCAGCAGCGCCCTGGCCATTACCGGGTCGTGGGCCGAATTGCCGGTCAGATCCAGATAGGCGGGATTGTGCGGCGCGAAATGCGTGCCGATCGGTGTGCCAAGCCCGAACATCGCCCCGTCGATGATCGCCTGACGGTCAATCGCATGGGCCACGGCCTTGCGCACCCGTACATCGTCGAACGGCGGCTGCTTGTTGTTGGTCGACAGGATGGTTTCGCCTTCGGTTGATCCGATCAGCACCTGGAACCTCGGATCGGCCTCGAACTGCGGCAGGTTTTCGGGCGCCGGAAAATTGACAAAGGCGTCCACGTCCTCGGCCATCACCGCCGCGAAGGCGGCGGTGGGGTCCGAGATGAACTTGAAGGTGGCACCGTCCATCACGGCTGGTGTGCCCCAGTAGTCCGGGTTCCGGATCAGGTCGATCTTGTCACCCTGCACCCAGTTCGCAAATTTGAACGCGCCGGTGCCAACGGGGTTGGTCTTGATGTTGTCGATGCTTTCGGGTGCCACGATCACCGCGTCACCCCAGGCCAGGTTGAACAGGAAATTGCCATTTGGTTCGCCAAGGGTGACCTTGACGGTCAGAGGATCGACGACCTCGACATCGGTAATGCCGGCAAACAGCGCCTTTTGCGCGTTGACACTGTCTTCGGCGCGGGCCCGGTCGAGGCTGAACTTGACGTCTTCAGCATCCATTGTCGAGCCGTCGTGAAATGTGACGCCATCATGCAGTTTGAACGTATAGACCTTGCCATCATCCGAGATTTCCCAGCTTTCGGCGAGCCCGGGAACGATCGAGCCATCGCCCATGAAACGGGTCAACCCTTCGAAGACGTTTGAGTAAAGAACGGAATCAATTGCGCCGGCCGCCGCACTGGTGGGATCCAGGTGCGGTGGTTCCAGTTGCAACGCCACGGTGATGTCACTTTTTGCGGCGGCCGCCCCGGCCAGCAGGCTGCCACCGAGCAGCAGCGCAGCACCTAGACCGCGAATGAATAGCGAATTTCTCATCAGAATCCCTCCCCTTTGATTTCTCCGGCCATGAATCCCGGCCGCTTTTTACCGAGTGTTCAACCAAAACCACATTCGATCAAGGGTATGTTGGCGCAACCGGGGTGGCCGGCTGGGCGTCAGGCTGCTATTGCGCCCCCAATTTTCCAATCGGTCCTTCAAGGAGGAGATTTTTCGAATGAGCGCAACCGCCCGCAAGGCCGCTCCGAACGCCGAAGACATTCGCGCCCGAAAGGGAGGCGAACCACTCGTCAGTCTGACGGCCTATTCCACGCCAATGGCGAAGTTCATGGACGCTCATTGCGATTTTGTTCTGGTTGGTGACAGCGTTGGCATGGTGATGCATGGCATGACCTCGACCCTGTCGGTGACGATGGAAATGATGATCATGCATGGTCAGGCGGTGGCGCGGGGTCTGTCGCAGGCAATGATGGTGATCGACATGCCGTTTGCCAGCTACGAGGAAGGCCCTCAGCAAGCCTTTCGCAATGCAGCGCGGTTGATGGCTGAAACGGGCGCCGGAGCGGTGAAACTGGAAGGCGGGGTCGAGATGGCCGAAACCATTCGCTTTCTGGTGCACCGGGGGATCCCGGTCATGGCGCATATCGGCCTTACGCCGCAATCCGTGAACACGTTGGGCGGCTACAAGGTGCAAGGGCGCGACGCGCAGGCAGACGCGGTTTTGGCCGATGCAAAAGCCGTGGCCGAGGCAGGCGCGTTTTCGGTGGTTCTGGAAAAGGTTCCGCAGGGGTTGGCAGACAAGATCACCGCCGAAGTTCCCATTCCGACTATCGGGATCGGTGCGTCGGCTGGATGCGATGGCCAGATCCTTGTGGTTGACGACATGCTGGGCTTTTTCACCGCGTTCAAGCCAAAATTCGTCAAACGCTATGCCGATCTTGGTCAGCAGGCCGAAGCAGCAATTGCCGAATATGCAGCCGAAGTCAGATCGCGTAGCTTTCCTGCCGACCAACATGTTTTTGCGGATAAGGCACCGAAAAAGGCGGCAACCGGAAAAGGGTCAGCTTCGTGACAGCCCCGATCATTCGCACGCTGGAAGACCTTCGCGCGCTCACCGCAGGATGGCGTCTTTCCGGTGAGGCTGTCGGTGTTGTTCCGACAATGGGGGCGCTTCATGCTGGTCATCTTTCACTTGTCGAAGCTGCAAAATCTGCGTGCGACAGGGTCATTGTGACGATCTTCGTGAACCCGCGGCAATTCAACCGCCTGGAAGATCTAAAAAACTACCCGCGCACCGAACAAGAGGATGCTGTCAAGCTGGCCCCCTTTGCTGTGGATGTCGTCTATGTCCCTGATCCGAATCAGGTTTACCCCGACGGGTTTTCCACCAATGTTTCACTGACCGGCGTGACTGACGTAATGGAAGGGCCCAACCGGCCCGGCCATTTCGACGGTGTTGCAACCGTGGTGGCCAAGCTTTTCCTGCAAACCGGGGCTGACAAGGCGTTTTTCGGCGAAAAGGATTACCAGCAGTTGATGGTCGTGCGCCACATGGCGCGGGATCTGGATATACCTGTCGAGGTGGTCGGCTGTCCGACGGTGCGGGAACCTTCGGGCCTTGCCATGTCGTCGCGGAATCTGCGGCTCAGCGAACAGGGATTGCTCAAAGCTGCTGTGCTATTTCCGACATTGCAGGAGGCCGCTGCAGCGCTAAGCGCCGGGGCCGGTTATGAATCAACCATCCGGCAGGCCCAAGATCGGCTGATACAGTCCGGGTTCGAGAAAGTGGAGTATCTTGAGCTGCACAGCGCCGCGTCACTGGCCGCGTTGACACGGCCGAGCGAACCTGCCCGGTTGTTCGCAGCGGCTTGGGTGGAAGGGATCCGCCTGATCGACAACATTCCCGTAGCCAGAATCTGACCGGCACCGTACTGCCGGAACACGGCAGGCCAGTTGCGGATCAGTTGATCTTCGCGCCTATCGGGATGGTTCGGGGTCTTGCGTTGAGTTCTTGGATCGAGAACCCGGCCGTCTTCTTGTATTTTTCGGCATGTGCGGCAAGGTCGGCATGCGGGATCACGTCGTCGATGGACACGAAATCGCCGCCGCATAGATCTTCGACCTGTTGCAACACCCCATCAGGCCCTCCGCCGGCTCGGTTCGCATTGCCGACCGCAGTTGCGATTGGCCGAACTTTTGCTTCGTAGGCCTCGAGTGCCTGTGGCGTCAGCCCATGCTGCACAAGCGCAGCTCCAATGACGCGCGCATCCACGATCGCCTGCCCTGCGCCGTTTGAGCCGACCGGATAAGTCGGGTGCGCAGCATCGCCCATGAGCGTTGTGCGCCCATTCGTCCAGCTGGACAGTGGATCGCGATCTACCATTGGATACTCGAATACGACTTCGGCCCCGGAAATCAGCGCTGGAACGTTGATCCAGTCAAACTTCCAGTCTGCAAAATCAGGTAAAAAGTCAGCTATATCTGCAGGGCGGTTCCAGTCTTCCTTTTTCCACGTCGCATCAAGTGGAAACCGTTTTTCGGCAATCCAATTGATCACGGCGCGTCCGTTTTCGTCGCTGTTCGAGATTGGGTAGGCCACGAGCCTCAGGTCATCATGCCCGATCATTACCATTGCAGCCCCGCCAAAATAGGCGTCGGCTTCGGTTGTGGCTCGCCAGAGCACACGCCCATTCCAGATCGGCTCCCCCTCGTCGGGGTACATCTGCTTTCGAAGCGCCGAATGTATGCCATCGGCGGCGATCAGCAGAGTTCCGAGCACCCGCTCACCGTTTTCCAGAACTAGTGCAGCGCCGTCATCGGAGTTTTCAAATCCAATGGCTCGGGCACCGGTGACTACGCAATCCTTACCGGCTCTCTCGGTGAGGACTTTGTAAAGCATCATCTGCAGATGCCCGCGATGAACCGAATATTGCGGCCATGCATATCCGGCCCAGGTGCCGCGCGGTTCTTCCCAGATCGTCTTGCCGAGCTTGGAATAGAACCCGTACTGACGGGTCTTGACGCCGATCCGGTCCAGTTCATCGGCGAGCCCGAGGTCAAGCAGTTCTCTCACGGCATTGGGTTGAAGATTGATGCCAACCCCCATTGGCCGGATTTCCTGCGTGCTTTCGAAGATACGGAACGGAACGCCAATCTGATGCAGCGTAAGCCCAAGGCTGAGGCCTGCAATGCCCGCGCCTGCAATCAATACTGTCATGTGCTGGTTCCTCTTTTGCCTGGGAAGAAATCAGCGCAGCGCCGCAAGAGCAAGTCCTCAGGTCTTTGCGGAGATGATCAGATCGGGCCCAAAGATCGTGTCGGCGTGGTTGTGAAGGTAGATCTTCAACCACGGCGTAAAGCGTTCCGGATGCCTTTTCACTTCGGCCTGAAGGTCGTGGTAGTCGATCCAGCGTGTGTCCATCACCTCATCCGGGTTGGGATGCATCTCGACCGGTCCACGGGCATGGGCAAGAAATACGTCAACAACTTCGTTCTCGACCATGTTGTTGCCCACATCGGCATGGTATTCCAGCCGATGCCGAAACTCGGGAAAGAGCCCGGAAACGCCAAGCTCCTCTCGAAGGCGGCGCACGGCGCAGGCACTGGAAACCTCATCCCAATCGGGATGGGTGCAGCAGGTGTTCGCCCAGAGACCGGGAGTATGGTATTTGCCCATTGCCCGGCGTTGCATCAGGATGTCCATTCCACGCACAACGAAAACCGACACCGCCTTGTGTTTCAGGCCGCGTTCATGGGCTTCCAACTTGTCGACTGGTGTTAACTCGCCGTCCACCCAAGCAGGGATCATGATACCCATAAGGCCTCCGTCGTGTTTGGAATGCGCACTTCGCAGGGCGTGGAATGCAAAAGAGTTTTCGAGGGCATTCGTGAACCGTATTGGCGGGTGGTCATTGTCATGTCCCCGCTAGCAGGGAACGGACATTTGATCAATTGCACAATAGGCCGCGGAGCGGATGCCGCGGCCTATTCGTTCTCAGCTTATCGGCCCCCAAGGGGCTGCGATTACTGGGCGCCGACGCTGGCCAGGTATGCAGATACGTCTTCGGCACCCTTTTTCATTTTGAACGACATTTTCGATTTGGCCGAAGTGCTGTCGAGATAGGCCTGAAGGAACGCTTTGGGGTCCATGCTGAATTCGGCCAGGTTCGCTTCGTCCCAAACGAGGCCGGCTTCGCCAGCAGCGACCAAGTCTGCACCATACTTGAACCCGTCAGAAGTGCCGGCGGTGCGGCCGATTACGCCGTAGAGGTTCGGGCCGGTCTTGCCGCCCTTGACGATTGCTTCGCCGGCATCGTCCACAATCGCGTGACAGGACTTGCATTTCTTGAAGCCTTTTTCACCCTCGGCGGCGTCGCCTGCAGCAAAGGCGGGGGCGGCGAAAAGGCTCAATGTCACGGCTGCGATCAGAGATTTCATGGCTGTTACTCCAGTTATTTTTTTGATGGCCTCACTACGTCTTTGCACACGCAGAGAGTCAACGGTCACATTGCCGCGTCCCGCTGGCATCGGCGGGATGCCGTCATTTCATTTGGTCGGACCAGCAGGGTAGAACATCATTGGGAGCGGGTCGGGCTGAGTATATCGCACGGGCGATTGCCCGGCTGAGACACAAGGCGGCCGCGTGCCCGATCATTGTCAGGTCGCGTTCAGGCGCAATCATCTGCTTTGTGTTTGTGGAAACAGAAAAAACGAGGTCTCCGTCGGCCGGGGAATGGGCCGGGACAATAGCGCGAGCGATGCCATCCTGCGCGGCTGTGGCTAGACGTAGGCATTGTGATTTCGAAAGGTCGGCATCCGTAGCAACGATGGCTATCGTCGTGTTCGCACGATCCATAGGAGGGTGCGGGCCTTGGGCTTGTGCGGCCATGTGCTGCACCTTGCGGCTGTTCAGGCTGCGCCCCAGACCCGAGGACGGATCCGCACCAATCCCGCCAAATTCATCGTCGATCTCAAACGGCGCGGCCCAGAAATGTCTTTCGCCGGGAGTGGTAACGCTTCCCATCGGGTTGGCGGCAACCAAGGCGCCAACGGTTGTGCCGTCCTCCAGTACCAGCGAGGCAGACCCCAAACCGCCCTTGTGCATCGCAGTAAGTGCTCCGGTGCCAGCACCGACGCTGCCAAGTTCAAATTCTCGCCCGGCGTTCTCCGCCGCGGCGCGGCCAAGCGCAGGGTAGGGGGATTCCGCCCAGTTCTTTTCACCGCCGTTGATCAGATCGAAGATTATTGCACCGGGCACAATCGGGATGACGGCATTTCCGACTTTAAAACCGCGACCCTGTTCACGCAGCCGCGACATTACACCCGAACAGGCATCCAGCCCAAAGGCCGACCCACCCGAAAGGGTGATAGCATCAACCTTGGCAACCGACTTGTCAGGTGCAAGCAGATCGGTCTCACGGGTTCCCGGTGCACCACCCATGACACTGACCGAAGCCGTAAAGGGCGCTTCGGCCGTCAATATCGTGGTACCGGATTTCAGCGTGTCATCTTGGGCGTTGCCGACCAGAATTCCGGGGACGTCCGTTATCAGATTTCGAGAACCGGGCTTCATGTTACTCGCCTTGGTTGTGTTGCGTTCGTTGCAGGCTCAGAGCTGGAACTGGCATCGGAATGCATAATCTGGCTTGCAGGGTCATCAGATGCAGCGCCCGCCGTCGACTTCCATTGCCACGCCTGTGATCATCGAAGCCTCATCCGAGCAAAGGAATGCTGCGGCGTTGCCCATATCTTCGGGCGTGGAAAAGCGCCCGATCGGGATGGTGGACAGAAACTTGGCGCGCATCTCGGGCGTGTCCTCACCCATGAACGATTTCAAAAGGGGGGTCTCGCCCGCCACGGGGCAGATCGCGTTGACGCGCACACCGTTGGGCGCAAGTTCCACCGCCATCGTCCGGGTCGCCGTGATCATCCAGCCTTTCGAGGCGTTGTACCAGTTCAAGTTGGGCCGCGGTGAAATGCCGGCGGTGGACGCGACGTTCAGGATCGCTCCGGAACCACGATGTTTCATGCGGGGAACCAGCTCCCGGGCTGTCAGAAAAACCGACTTCATGTTGATCCTGAACATCTGGTCGAAGTCCTCTTCAGAGACGTCCTCCAAGGGGGTCGGCAGATGGGTGACACCTGCATTGTTCACCAGAATATCAACTTGGCCGAACATCGACATCGCCGTTTGGGCCATATCCCGCACCGATGCACCATCTGCAACATCCACCTGATGCGCGGTCGCTTGCGGACCCAATGTGGATGCCATGTCCTGAGCGGCCTCGCCGTTGATATCGGCCACCAAAACCCTTGCACCCTCGGTCAGAAATTTGCGGGCGATACCTGCGCCGAAACCTGACGCGCCACCCGTGACAATTGCGGTTTTGCCATCCAATCTCATGCTCTCGCCTCCCCTAACTTGTAGCGGAGAGTATCAGTGCAGGGCACGGATGCCAGATTATTCGTCGCTGATTTTGCCGCGCAGAGATTTGACTTCGCTGCGCGCCTTTTTCTCCGCGAGTCGCCGTCGGACCGAACCCTTGGTCGGCTTGGTTGCGATTCTGCGTTTCGGAACAACAGTTGCCCGGACGACAAGATCCGCCAGCCTGCTGCGGGCAATTTCGCGATTGCGGATCTGCGAGCGTGTTTCATCGCACTGGATGACTATGGCACCATCCTTCGTCCAGCGACGTCCCGCCAATCGCTTTAGGCGGGCTTTTATCGCGGGCGAAAGAGAAGGTGAACGGGCGGCCTCAAACCGCAATTCCACTGCGGTCGCAACCTTGTTCACGTTCTGACCACCAGGACCGGAGGCCCGCATGAAGCTTTCGGTCAGTTCCCAGTCCTGAATGGTGATATCGTCCGAGACATGCAGCATCAGCCGGAGCCTATCTGAGAGCTGCAATATGAGAAAGGGCCGCGGTAGCGCGCGGCCCGGTCTGTGTATCGACGCGGGTCAGGCTGGATGCCGGACCGGCATGACACGCTTGACGATGACCCGGAACGGGATCAGGGCAATGAGCGCCAGAGAAAGCTTCACCATCCAGTCCGCGACAGCCAGTGAAACCCAAAGCGGGGTCATCGGACCCGCGCCAAGCAGCGGCACGGCCTCGTTGGCCCAAGACACGTCATTCCCCGGTTCGATCCAGGCCAGCTGAGCCGAGAATGCGATCGAGAAGAACAGTGCGGTATCCACAGACGATCCGATCAGAGTCGAAGCCAATGGTGCGCGCCACCAACGCCCTTCGCGAAGGGCCGAGAAAATGCTGACATCCAGCAATTGTGCCGTCAGGAACGCCGTGCCGGAACCGATCGCGATCCGAAGGGTGACCAGGGGGCCGAATTCGCCCACGATCTGTGTGCCGATCAACGAACAGATGACACCTACGACAAAGCCTGCGAACACGACCGTCCGGGCCGGTCCAGCGCCGTATATTCGGTTCATCAGGTCGGTAACAAGAAAGGCAAACGGGTAGGTGAAAGCCCCCCAGGTCAGCCAGTCTCCAAACAGGAACTGAACAAGAATGTTCGAGGCGACAACAATGGCCGCCATGGCAATAATGCCGGGAATGTGTGCGCGTTTCATATCTCTGAGCCCGTTTTGACAAGGTAGCGGCGACTTGGCCCGAAACCAATCGGGCAGGGCGGGCTTCTAGCGGTTCGGATCCATCTGCGCAAGAGGGTGCGAGGATTTTGCCTGTGCGTTCAGCTTTCGGGCAATGCGTATTCCACCAGTTCTGTGACCTGCACGAAATTGAAATTGTCATCCGAGACCATTGTGGCCCGTAGTCCGCCTTGCGTATCGCGCCAGATCGAGACGGCCTCGAGATTGTCATGCCTTCCCGGCCCGGTCAGCAGCAGTAGCCGTTCGTTGACAGGCTGGCCGTCGACCATGTCCCAGCGGCGCAACCGGCTTCGGAACCCCGGGAATGAAACCGCTCGCTCAAGCACGTAGAACCGGCCATCCGGCCCGAAATCGGCACCCACCGGGAGAAATCCGGACTTGGCAGGCAGGGTGAACGGTTGGGTCCAGGCGGATCCGTTCCAAGCGTATACGGGTATTTCACCGTTTTGAGCATACCCAACCTCAGGCATCGTGTAGATCGTGCCATCCGGGCCCAGTGCAAGGGCCTCGAAGGATCTGTTCTTGGTAAGGTGCCGGAATGCCTTGTGGACCGGAAGAACCCTTGACCATGCATCCGGCTCGTCAAAACGCGCCACCCGATGGGCGCCTTCAAAAGAAATGAACATTTCTCCCGAAGGCGCTACGGCCAACCCTTCGGAATCCCCGGCATAGCCGGGTAGGGCCTTTCCCTTGCTGGACCGTATCCGGGTTGCCGACAGCGGAGTGGCGCCCGTGATCAGGCCATCTGCCCGGTCAAGAGACGCGATGACGATGTGGCTACGGTCGCTGAGAACTCGGATTTTTTTGCCGTCCTGAGAAACCTCCAAGCCGGAAAACCCACCAAACCACGACGTATCATGCTGCCAAGTAAAGGAGCTCAGCAGCGTGGCACGTGCCGACCCGCCCGCATGCAGCGGAGCGACCAGGGACAGTAGTGCGGTTATTGCGACTGCAAGACGGAGCGACATTGCTTCGGTAGGTCGGCCAGCACGTATTCACGTCGCTTCTTCGGTGGCGGCGCGTTGGGATCACGCGGCTTGGGCGGAGGCGGATTGAGAATGTTGTTCACCCACTGCTGGGCTTCGGCGCACCCATCCCCCTTTGGAGGCGGATCCTGATTGGCGCAGCCGCGCGAACCTCTCGGACATTTCAGTCGGACATGAAAGTGATAGTGATGACCCCACCATGGCCGGATCTTGCGCAGGTAAGAACGGTTGCCCGTTTCATCCTTGCACATTTGCACCTTGGCGCCCGGAAACACAAAGATCCGGGCTGTGCGCTTGTCCCGTGCTGCCTCACGGATGATGGCATGGTGCTGCGCGGTCCAGTTCGAATTGACAAATGCTCCGTTGTTGCGGCGCAAGGAGATCGATGAGATGTTCTCGCGTTGCTGCCGGCTCATGCGCAGGTTGTTGGCCGGGCGCATCCAGATGTCGATGTCCAACCCGATTTGGTGGCTGCGGTGCCCCGACAGCATCGGACCTCCTCTGGGCTGGCTGATGTCACCAATATAAAGCCCGCTCCAGCCACGCTGTTGTGCAGCAAAAGCGCTGAGTTTCTCGATGAAGTCTATCGTTTCCGGATGCCCCCAGTTGCGGTTTCGGCTCAGACGCATGGCTTGCCACGTTGGGCCGGTTTCCGGCAGTTGCACGGCGCCTGCCGCACAGCCCTTGGCGTAGCTGCCAAAAGCGGCGGGTTTCTGCTGAGAAGCCGTGCTCTTGCCGCCAAACAGCTGCTTGGCCAGAGGTTCGGCGCTGGCTGAGAGTGCGGAAAATGTGGTCAGAACAAAAAAGGCGGCGGCTACTCGTTTGAAAAACACTATTTCTGGTCCCCTTTCGGATTCACCCAAATCAGCAGGATCAGGCCCAGAATAAACAACCCGACAACCGGTGAAACCCCCAATCGCGCGCTACCGGTTGCAGCGGTCATTAGACCGATCAGCATTGGTGCAAGAAAGGCGGTTGCACGGCCAGACAGGCCGTAGAGCCCGAAGCTTTCAGTGGGGGCCAGTGGATCGGTGTGGCGAACCATCAGCGATCGGCTTGCGGCCTGAAGGATCCCGCCAAACCCGCCGATCATAACGCCGCAGGTGAAAAAGACTGTATCAGGCAGGGAGGACCCCTGGGGCAATGACAGGCCAAATATCTGGGTTCGGTCCATCCCAACGATCGTCACGCAAACGAGGATCAGAACGCAGATGGATCCTATGATCACCGGCTTTGGCCCAAATATTCTGTCGGCGAACCCGCCAAGCCAGCTGAACAGCGCGGCCGAGATGGCAGCGATGATGCCAAAGACGCCGATCTGGGTGATCTGCCAGTCCAACACCAGCGTGGCATAGACACCGCCAAACCCATAAAGCCCGTTCAGGGCATCCCGGTAAAACATAGAAGACCCGAGATAGCTTGCGAGGCTGAGCCGGTGGCGCAAATTGCGCACCGATTTGACAACAAGTGCAATCGCCTCGCTGAATGTGCCGCGCTTGCCGGTGGGCCCCGTTTCCCGAACCCAGAGGAAATAGGGGACCATGAAGATCGCGAACCACAGCGCCGTGAATGGGCCGACTGCCCGCGTGCCTTCCTTTTGCGATGCGTCCAGTCCAAGAGCGGGGTCCAAACCGATCAGGGTTTTGCCATTGTCCTGTTCAACAAAGAGAAGCAGCATGATGAACAGGGCCACCACACCTCCGAGATAGCCGAAGGCAAATCCCGATCCGGAGATTTTGCCGACTTCTTCTTCAGTCCCCAAAGAGGGCAGCTGCGAATTGATGAAGATAAGTGCATATTCCGCGCCGATAAAGCCCAAGCCAAAGCTGACAAGCATCAGCCACATGTTCGAACCGGCAGGGTCCATATACCATAGGCACCACGCGCCAACGAAATACATGACGCTGAACAGGGTAATCCACGACATGCGGCGCCCGGAGATGTCGGCCATCGCCCCCAGAAATGGCCCGCCGAACCCGATGATGAGGCCGGTAATCGTCAAACATTGTGACCAGGTGACCTGTGCCTGCGCTTTGGCGGCTTCTGTTTCCAGGCCTTGTCCAATGAAATGCGCGGCGGCCACTGCCGCGAAGAAGGGGCTGAAAACGAAAGTTACCAGAAGCGTGTGATAAGGCTGGCTTGCCCAATCAAAGAAATACCAGCCCCATATCCGCTTTCGCGTGGAAATTTCCGCCATACCCGTCCCCAATACTCTTTGGAAAAGTTATGGGGGGTCCATCACCTGTTAAGCAAGCGTTTCCTGCATAGGGGGCCATGGCCGCGTCGCATCGGCAGCGCACCAAGCGGCAACCCAGTCCGGCATGGCGGGCGAGGGTGTATCGGCCCGGCCCATCGCGGCGAGAACCTCGGTCGGAGCGACAATGCCGTTCTTGTCCGTGATGGCCGCCCGGAACAGGATATGGCTTGCACATTCGCCGTTTTGCTTCCACATCGACTGTTCAAGATAAATGAACCGGTCGTCCCAGCACAGGGCGCGCGAGCGCATCTCGAACCGTTCGAAGCCGCGAATTCGGCGCCGGAACCGCACGGTGCTGCCGGCCATGGTCATTCCCCATCGGCGCTTTGAAATCGCCCGGATCAGCCCGACCCTCTGCGCGTTCATGGTGCGCCCAAGGTCATAGAGTGTCATGGCGCGTCCGTTGTTCAACTCCATCCAGAGATCAAGATCCCACGGCCAGCAGATGTGGGTCGAGATATGAGTCTCGGTCAGGTCCAGAGGTGCCATGCGGCTGGCGACAAACAGATCTTTGACAAGACGAACAATGGGAAACATTTAAAGACTCCGTGAAACGCGCGGTCCGGGTGATGCAAGCGCGGCATTCTTGTCAATCTAAACCCAGCGGCACTTGCCCTTTTGGAGCGAGCCGCTTAGGTGGAGAGACGGTCAAGAAAGGGAACCCGATGCAGTCTCTGTTCCAAATTCTGATGCTTATTCTGGACGTGGTGTGGTTCTTTATCATCGCGCATGTGATCATGAGCTGGCTGATCAACTTTCAGGTGCTCAACCTGCATCAGCAATTCGTGGCGCAAATCTGGTATGGCTTGAACCGGATTCTTGAACCGCTCTATGGGCCAGTGCGTCGTATCCTGCCGCCGATGCAAGGACTGGATCTGGCGCCGCTTGTGGTATTGCTCGGTGTGTTTGCCCTGAGAATTATCCTTATCAACAACGCGCCTGCTTTCTACTAGGCAATTATTCCGAGTGTTGATCGCGATAAGCGAGGGGCTCGCCTCTTGCCCGCAGAATCTCGCTGTGTGACAGTGAGCAGCAAGAGCAGATAACAAAAACCGGACGAGGCCCGAGCATGTCCGCCGCAGGCTTGCTGCAAGACGTATTTGGATTTGATGCTTTCCGTCCCGGACAGGCGGAGATTGTCGACGCCGTGGCGGCAGGAAAAAACGTGCTGGCGATCATGCCGACCGGCGGTGGGAAGTCCCTGTGTTTTCAGATCCCGGCGTTGATGCGCGAGGGAGTGACGGTCGTGATCTCGCCATTGATTGCGCTGATGCGAGATCAGGTGCGCGCACTGCAGGAGGCCGGTGTGTCCGCCGGTGCCCTGACATCCGGTAACACTGACGAAGAAACTCAGGCCATTTGGGCCGCGCTTGAAGCTGGCGATCTGAAGCTTCTCTACATGGCGCCCGAGCGTTTGGCGTCTGGCGCAACAATGGGGATGCTGCGGCGGATCGGTGTCGGGCTGATCGCTGTGGACGAAGCCCATTGTGTGAGCCAGTGGGGTCACGATTTTCGCCCCGATTACCTGCGCATCGGCGATCTGCGCCGCGCGCTGGATGTCCCTCTGGCGGCGTTTACGGCGACAGCAGACGCCGAAACCCGCACCGAAATCATAGAAAAACTGTTCGAAGGCGGCGGTCCGCAGGAATTCCTGCGTGGCTTTGATCGTCCCAACATCCATCTTGCCTTTGCATCCAAGAACAGCCCCCGAAGGCAGATCCTTGACTTTGCCGGTGCACGGCGCGGGCAATCAGGCATTGTCTACTGCGGCACCCGCGCCAAGACCGAGGCGCTGGCCCGGGCGTTGCGCGAAGATGGGCACAACGCGTGCCACTACCACGGCGGGATGGAGGCCGGTGATCGCCGGGGCGTCGAAATCCGGTTCGCCCGCGAAGACGGTTTGATCGTTGTCGCCACGGTTGCCTTTGGCATGGGGATCGACAAACCGGACATCAGGTGGGTCGCCCATGCGGATCTGCCCAAGTCGATCGAAGCTTACTACCAGGAAATCGGGCGAGCAGGTCGGGATGGAGCAGCGGCAGAAACTCTCACCCTATTTGGCCCCGAAGACATCCGTTTGCGGCGATCCCAGATTGACGAAGGACTGGCCCCGCCAGAACGACGCGCTGCCGACCATGCCCGCCTGAATGCCCTGTTAGGTCTGGCCGAGGCGTTGGACTGTCGGCGACAGAGCCTGTTGGGTTACTTTGGGGAAGAAGAGATCGTCTGCGGATCTTGCGATCTCTGCGACAGCCCTGCCGAAGTGTTTGATGGCACAACGGCAGTGAGAAAAGCCCTGTCTGCCATTCTGCGCACCGAAGAATGGTACGGGGCGGGGCATCTGATCGATATCCTGACCGGCAACGAAACCGAAAAGGTTCTGGGCAAACGCCACGACCAGTTGCCAACCTTTGGCGTTGGCCGCGATTACTCCCGCCCGCAATGGCAAGCGGTGTTTCGCCAGATGATGGGACATGATCTGGTGCGCCCAGACCCTGAACGGCATGGTGCGTTGCGGATGACGGAAACAGCCAAACCAATTCTGAAGGGAGAGGCAGGGATCCGGTTACGTAAGGATACAATCCGCGCGGCCGGTCGCCGGCCAGCCGTCAAGGCGATGGTCTCGGAAGAGGATGCGCCGCTGCTATCAGCGCTCAAGGCAAAACGGCGGGCACTGGCCGAAGCGGCAAAGGTACCGGCTTATGTCATTTTTCCGGATCGCACTTTGGTAGAAATGGCCGAACGAAGGCCGAACTCACTGGATGAAATGGCCAATGTGTCCGGCGTTGGTGCCAAAAAGCTGGAACGGTATGGGGCGATTTTTCTGGAAGTGATCACTGGGGCAGCGGAAACCCTGCACCCGGCGCGACGGAAACTCGCAGGACGTGCGGGCGGTTCGGTCTACGACCAACTTCTCGAAGTGCAGGCGGAGTTGACGCGCGGAACGGACGGGATCGATAAGCCGCTAAGCTGTTCGGCAACCCAGCTTGCCAAAGTTGCGCAATTGCGACCGGGCGACGAGCAGGGGTTGAAACGGGTGTTGGACAAGCGCCGTGTCGAGCGATTTGGTGAGGCGTTTCTGGACGTTTTGCGAGCGGCGGGCTAAGTCCCTTCTGGCAGGCAAACTTGGGGGCAGACATGCTGGTTGTGATTTCTCCGGCAAAGCGGTTGGATTGGGCAGAACGCACGGGCGACGTGACGCAGCCCGACTTTCCGAATGACGCCGTCCGGCTGGCTCGAGCCGCGCGCAATCTGACACTGAAGGATCTGCAGGCCCTGATGAAAATCAGCCCGGACCTTGCGCGCCTGAACCGAGACCGGTTTCGCGCGTTCGACGACGCTCCGTCCCCTGAGTTAACGCGACCGGCGGCGTTCGCCTTTGCCGGCGACACTTATCTGGGGCTGGAGGCCGCTTCTCTTGATCCTGAAGAACTGGACTGGGCTCAGAATCACCTGCGGATCCTATCGGGCCTTTACGGGCTTTTGCGACCACTAGATGCGATTCAGCCTTATCGATTGGAGATGGGCAGCCGACTGAAGACGCGGCGCGGATCATCCTTGTATGACTATTGGGGCGATCGCTTAAGCAAGGCGCTGAACGCACAGGCCCAAGAAACCGGTGCGACGGTGTTGGTCAACTGTGCGAGCCAAGAGTATTTTGGCGCCGTCAAGCCCGATGCTCTGAAACTCAGCGTGGTTACGCCGGTCTTCATGGAAGACAAACCTGGCGGGCCAAAGATCGTGAGCTTCTTTGCCAAGAGAGCGAGGGGCGCAATGGCACGGTATGTGGTGCAGAAAAGATTGACCGATCCCGCAGCGCTGCTCGATTTCGATACCGGTGGATATGCCTATCGTCCTGATCTGTCCAAACCGGAAGCACCGGTATTCGTTCGGCCTGCGGAAGCCTGAGTTACGGCGGCTATAGTGCGAGCAAAAAAAGGGCCATGTTCGGTCAATCGTATAAGATCGGATGCCTCGCATCCTCGGGGCAGTGACTGCGAATCCGGTCAAGGATTTCTGCCTTTCTGAGTGGTTTCGTCATATAAAAGTCCAACCCGGCCGACAGGATTTCCTCGGCATCGCCGTCCATTGCGTGGGCGGTCAGAGCGATGATCGGAACCCGCCGTCCGGTTCCTTGTTCGATTTGGCGGATTTCGGTTGTCGCCTCTTTGCCGTCCATCTGCGGCATCGAAATGTCCATGAAAATGAGATCTGGCCGAAACTCGGAATACGCACGCAAGGCGTCCACCCCATCATTTGCAAAACGCAGATCGACATCGAGATCCTGCACCATCTTTTGAAACACCAGTTGGTTGGTTCTGTTGTCCTCTGCAGCAAGGATCCGCATTTTCCGTTCGGCCTGAGGGGCTTGGGGTGAATGCGCCTCGCGTTCATGTGGGGCAGGGGACGGCGTCAGTGGGTTCACCTCCTCCCGATCCAAATTCTGTGCAACCCTTGCCTGTTCACCCTGCAAGCCGGCCCCCAGTTCTGACAGGCGTGAATAAAGTTCAGCTCTTGGCAGGGGCTTTTGCAAGACCGCCTGAACGTAACGCCTGCAAGGATCAGTCTGCGCCATCGCCGGGTTCGAAGAATGCAAGACGAACGGAACACTGGCATAGGGGCCATCGCCAATTGCCTGAGCAAGTTCCAGCCCGTCCATTTCCGGCATGTTGTGATCGCTCAACACAAGATCCACGCTGGATTCCAGCTGTTCGAGCGCTTCCCGCCCGGAGGAGCAGGATGTCACCCGGATGCCCATCTGCGTCATCTGTTTTTCGAGAATGGCCCGATTGACGGCCAGATCGTCGACGACCAACACATGGCGAAGTTTGGATGGCAAAGGTGGCGGCGCTGGCTGCGGCCCATCGGCCAGCGGCAGGGTGACCCGGAACCCAAAGCAAGAACCCTTGTTTTCTTCGCTCTCCACCCAGACGGAGCCACCCATCATCTCGATAAGCCGCTTGGAAATGGCGAGCCCCAGCCCCGTGCCGTCGAACTGTCGGTTTCGCTCGTTCTCGACTTGGTTAAACTCTCCAAAAACGTGATCGATCTTGTCGTCAGGAATGCCAATCCCCGTATCCTCGATAGCAACATGAATTGCGCAGGGACGGGTTTCGGCATCAGGCACGCCGGTCACGCGAACCACGACGTGACCTGTATGGGTGAACTTCACGGCATTGCCGATCAAGTTGGTCAGCACTTGACGGATTCGGCCCGGATCACCGACAAACCGTGTCGGCAGAAACAGGTCGTAGTCGACCAGCATCGTCAGCCCTTTGTCGCGGACGGTGGGCTGCAATAGCAGTGCGATTTCGTGAATGCTGCGCTCCAGATCGAATGGCTCGGGATAAAGTGCAAGCCGGTCAGCCTCGATCTTAGAATAGTCCAGCACATCGTTGATGATCACCAGCAAGGCCTCACCCGAGTTTCTGATCGTGTCAACATAGAGGCGCTGATCTTCGTCCAGCTTCGTATCGCCCAAAAGCTCGCTCATTCCGACCACACCATTCATCGGGGTGCGGATCTCGTGGCTCATGTTTGCGAGAAAGGCGGATTTTGCCCGATTGGCAGCTTCCGCCCGTTCACGAGCCGCATGAATCTGCGCCTCGTAACGAACCGTCGAAGTGATATTCAGCGCGAGGCTGACCACGTCGCCGCCATGCCCCCTCTGATCGATCAGCTTGACATACTGGTCGTTCCACATCCGGATCACGATCGGCGCAGGCGTGAGCGACAACCACCTGTCGGTCATCATCGCGCGCCATTCGACCGCAGACATTTCTTCGGTGTTGACGATACCTTCGTCGGTCATCACCTGCAGAATCCGCATGTAAGAGACGCCGGGCGTTACCTCGTCCAACCCTTCAAAGGCGTTGAGATATGCTGCGTTCGCCCCGATCAACTTGCTGTCGGCGTCAAAGAAGGCAAAGCCGTCCTGTATGGTTTGGATCGAGTGCCACAATCTGCGTTCCGCGACCTCGATTTTGTGGTTGGCAGCCGAGAGATCCGATTTCACTTTCTCATTCTCGTCACGAACATTCGCGACCTCGGCCTGAGTGGCGCCTATCTGTTTGGTCAAAGCCAGCGCATGACGACCCAGTTTTCGATTTGCGGAAGACAACTCGGCCTGTTTGAGTTCCAGCAATCTCTCAGCCGCAAGACGTGCTCGCCGCTCTTTGGCCAGTTTGTTGACGAGGCTCATCCACCGGGCTCCTCACGACAGTTGGAAGCGCAGCATCGGACAACCCGATGAAGAACTGTTTAAAGGCAGATCCATGCGGGGAATCGTTGCCTAGCCACGGGCTACATGTCACCCTTTGCCCAATTCCGGAGGCAGGTATGACGCGCATTCTATTCAGCATTTTTGTAATTCTTTTCAGTTCGGTGATGGTGCAGGCACAGGATATCGTCCCGCAGAGCCGGCTCGTCGGGACTGCGGAAACAGATTTCTACGGTGAAGATCTGGATGCGCTCTTCGATACGGATCTGGACAGCTGTATACGCGCCTGCGCCGCCAATTCCGCGTGTCGGGCGTTCACGTTCAACAACCGGGCAGGTGCGTGCTTTCCCAAACGGGGGGTCAGCCGGAGGGATGCTTTTGAAGGCGCAGTTTCGGCCGAGAAAGTGGATATGGACCCCGACAGGTTGCAGGCGGCAAACGCCCGTGTATCCGACCTTGATTTTCTGCGCGATGAAGACCTGAAAGGCGCTCGACACGAAGCCGATACAATTGGTCTGCGCCATCTTGGCGGTATCTACACGACCGGGCAACTCGTCATCGCATACCGTGAAAGAGCTGCAGCGGGTGATGAATTGGCCGCGATGGGCTGGGCAGGCGCCGCTGTCGCGGTGTCGGACCGGGCGGATCTCTGGGTCGAATATGCGCGGTCGCTGACAGATCTCGAAAGCAGTGATCGCCAAAGGCAGAGCGATTTCCGAAACCGGGCGGTTGCGGCCTCGATAAACGGCTATCTTCGTGCGGATGTGCCCGAGACCAGAGCGACCGCGTTGATGGTTCTGGCTAGCGCTCTGGAGGCGGCGGATCGCGGTCGTGACGCCATCCCTGCACTTAGGTTGGCACAGGCGGTGCAGGGACGCGACGAGATTGCGCAAGCACTGGATGCTGCAATTGCCAAATACGGGTTCCGGGTGGTTGAAAACAGTGTCGAAAGTGATACCGCAGCCCCGCGAATTTGTGTGCAGTTCAGCGACCCACTGGTTCAGGCTGGTGTGGATTATGAACCCTATGTTCAGCTTCCGGAACCGGGTTTGGTGGTGCAGCCCGATGGCAACCAGTTGTGCGTTGACGGCTTAGATCATGGTGCGCGCTACCGACTGACTCTGCGCGAAGGGTTGCCGTCAGAATCCGGTGAAGTTTTGCACAAGAGTGTTGAGCTGACCCAATATGTGCGCGACCGGACGCCGGACATTCGGTTTCCCGGTCGGGCTTATGTATTGCCGCGCACTGCCGATGCCGCCCTGCCTATTGAAGCGGTAAACCTGTCTCGCGTCGAATTGGTTCTTCGCCGTGTGAGTGACCGCAATCTGTTGCGCAGCTTTCAGGAAGGGTATTTCGGGCGACCGTTGAATCACTGGGAAGAAGAGAGTTTTTCAACCGATATCGCCGAAGAGATCTGGACAGGGTCTGCCGAACTCCCATCCGAGCTGAACCGGAATATGACCACCCGTCTGCCATTGGGCGAAGCGATTGCTGATCAGCCGACAGGGATCTACGCGTTGAGCGCCCGGATTCCGGGCGCCGACCCCTACGAACAACCCGGTGCAACGCAGTGGTTCGTCCTGACCGATCTGGGGCTGTCGACACTGTCGGGAAGCAACGGTTTGCATGTTTCGGTGCGCAGTCTGGCCGATGCATCGGCGCGGGAAGGGGTTACGGTCCGGCTGATTTCTCGTGCCAACGCCATACTGGCAGAAACGCAGACGGGCGAAGACGGTTGGGCGGTGTTTGCTCCGGGGCTGACCCGCGGTTCCGATGGATCGGCTCCAGCATTGATAACGGTCGAGGACGGTGATCTGGACTTTGCCTTTCTTGCCCTCACGGATCCCGCTTTCGACCTGTCTGATCGCGGGGTTGAAGGGCGCGCGCCGGCCGGACCCGTAGATGTGTTTCTGGCAACAGATCGCGGCGCATATCGGGCAGGCGAAACCATCCATGTCACGGCACTGGCACGGGACAGCGATGCGCAGGCAATAAGGGGTCTGCCACTGATGGCGGTACTAAAGCGCCCGGACGGGGTGGAGTATCAGCGCAAGCTTGGCGGAAGCGCTCAGGCGGGGGGACATGTCTTCTCGATGGCGACCGGACAGGACGTTCCTCGCGGGACGTGGAGATTGGAAATCCTCGGGGACCCTAAGGGGCCGGTCCTTGCCAGTCAGACCGTTCTTGTGGAGGACTTCCTGCCCGAACGGATCGATTTCGACCTCGCTGTTCCGGATGCCCCTTTGCGTCCCGGGGACAGCCCGGTTCTCAGTATCGACGCAAGATATCTCTTTGGCGCGCCGGGTTCGGATCTCAGTATTGACGGTCAGGTGCGGCTGACGGCAACCAGTGAACTTGCGGAATGGCCCGGTTACCACTTTGGTCGTTATGATACTCGGTCACCGGCGCAGGCAAGTTATTTTGGCGACGAGCGCACCGATCCCGATGGACGCGCCGCCGTTTCCATTGAAATTCCACCAACTGACAGCGTTGGGCAGCCGTTGCAGGCCGAGATTATCGCCCGCCTCGCAGACGGTTCTGCCAGGCCTGTGGAGCGACGCGTAACGGTCTCGGTTCGTCCGGATACCTCTGTCATAGGTATAAAGCCTCTGTTTGACGACGTCGTCAGTGAAGGCAGCGAAGCACGGTTTGAGGTGATTGCGTTATCTCCCGATCTGACCCCGGTTCCAATGCAGGTCCGCTGGACTCTGAACCGGGTCGAAACCCACTATCAGTGGTATCAGCTGTACGGAAACTGGAACTGGGAACCCGTGACACGGCGCACGCGAATTGCGACCGGAGAAGCCGGGCTGGACAATGAGCCTTTGATAGTTTCGCATCCTGTCGACTGGGGGCACTATGAGCTTGTCGTCGAGCGAACCGGCGGCAGCTACACTGCGGCGTCTCGAGACTTTTATGCCGGTTGGCATGTCACGGCAGACGCAAGTTCGACACCGGACCGGCTGGAGATTTCGCTGGACAGGGAAAGTTACGCGCCGGGGGATACCGCGATGCTGCGTGTTGTCCCCAGAACTGCCGGAACCGCACAGGTGACCGTGCTCTCCGACAAGGTCATCTCGCGGCAGGCTGTCAAAGTTCCTGCAGGAGAAAGCACAATTCCCGTTCCGGTGACACAGGAATGGGGCACCGGTGCTTACGTGACTGTTTCGCACCTGCGCGCAATGGACCCGGCGGCAGGACAGCTCCCGACACGGTCGCTTGGACTGGCGCATGCCTATATTGACCCGGAAGAAAAAGCGCTGAGCGTGGCTATCGAAGTGCCGGATCAATCCGAGCCGCGCCAAACCGTTCGTGCGAAGGTAACGGCAACCGGGGGCGTGCCGGGTGATCAGGTTTGGCTCACTCTGGCCGCGGTCGATGTCGGTATTCTCAACCTCACCGGTTTCGAAAGCCCTGATCCACAAGCGCACTATTTTGGACAACGCCGTTTGGGGGTCGAGATCCGTGACATGTACGGGAGGCTGATTGATGGCATGAACGGAGCGCTGGGAACCGTGCGTTCCGGCGGTGACGCCAACGCTGGAATGCGCATGCAATCCCCGCCGCCGCAGCAGGAATTGATGGCCCGGTTTTCAGGTCCGGTCGAGCTGGGGCCAGAAGGTGAGGCTTTGATCGATTTCGATCTGCCAAGTTTCAATGGCTCGGTGCGACTGATGGCTGTCGCATGGTCGCAATCCGGGGTGGGGCAAGCCGAAGCCGAGATGATCGTGCGCGACCCGATTGTGGTCACCGCAACGGCCCCTCGTTTTCTCGCCCCCGGTGATCAAAGTCGTATCCTGCTCGAAGTCGTTCATGCAGATGGGCCGGAAGGTCAGGTGCATCTCGAAATTACAGGCGGCGATGGGCTGACAATCGGTGAAGCGCCGGGCCCTTTCCAGTTGGCTGCCGGTCGAAAAGAACGGTTTGAAATACCGGTGACAGCCACCGCAACGGGCGATCCGGCAATCAGCATTGCCCTGACCACACCAGATGGGCGTGAACTGACGCAGAACCTGATCGTACCGGTCCGGGCCAACGACCCGGCGGTTGCAAGAACTCGGCGTTTTGAACTTGGAGCGCAGGACAGCTTTACCCTGACCGACGATGTTTTCTCTGGTCTGCGTGCGGGCACTGGACGGGCAATCGTGTCTGCCGGACCACTGGCCAAGTTCGACGTGCCGGGATTGCTCGCAACGCTTGACCGCTACCCTTATGGGTGCACCGAGCAGGTCACGTCGCAGGCCTTGCCATTGCTCTACCTGTCATCCGTAGCGCAGGCCGCCGGGTTGGGTGATGGCCCTGCAGTCAACGAACGTATCTCAATGGCAATCTCGCGGGTTCTGGCGCGCCAAGCTGCAAACGGGGCCTTTGGTCTCTGGCGTGCGGAAAGCGGCGATTTCTGGCTTGATGCCTATGTCAGCGATTTTCTGTCACGAGCCCGTGCCCAAGGGCATCCGGTGCCCGACCGGGCTTTTGCGCTGGCAATGGACAACCTACGCAACCGGGTAAACTATGCGCCTGATTTCGATCAGGGCGGAGAGGACATCGCCTATGCGCTGATGGTACTGGCCCGAGAAGGCGCGGCCGCCATCGGTGATCTGCGCTATTACGCGGACGTAAAGGGCGAAGCCTTCACAACTTCCCTGTCTGCCGCGCAAATGGGGGCTGCATTGGCTGCATACGGCGATCAGACACGCGCGGACCTCATGTTTGCCCGGGCGGCTCGGATGGTCGCCACTCCGGAGCGGGAAGGCCCTTATTGGCGCGCCGACTATGGCACCGGGTTGCGGGATCGCGCCGGGCTGTTGGCCCTGGCGTCAGAGGCCGGCAGTGCTGTCATCGACAAGGCCGTGCTGACCGACAGCATCACGACGAATGACACCCTTTCGACCCAGGAAGCCAGCTGGACCTTGCTTGCCGCGCAAGCGCTTGTGTCCAATCCGGAAAGCAGCGGCCTGCTTGTGGACGGGGTAGCTGTCGACGGGCCATTTGTCCGGCTCTTGTCTGACGATAATCCTGTAGCGGATCAAGACATCACAACGGCTGACGGTCAGGTCACGAATATTACCCTGACAACGATTGGAGTGCCGGAAAGCCTACCCGGGGCCGGCGGGGTCGGTTACGCCATTGCCCGCCGTTATCTTTCGATGGACGGGGAACTGCTGGGCGATGCACCGCTGCGCGTGGGCGACCGGTTTGTGACTATGATCGAGATCCGGCCCTTTGAGCTCTCGGGTGCGCGATTGATGATCAATGACCCATTGCCCGCAGGAATTGAGATCGACAATCCGGCCCTGTTGCGCTCGGGCGATGTTGCGGCGCTGGACTGGCTGAACCTGTCCGAAGCAACGCATACTGAATTTCGGTCCGACCGGTTTCTTGCCGCTGTTGATCACAGTGGCAGAGACACCATCACGCTTGCCTATGTCGCCCGGGCGGTCAGTCCCGGAGAGTTCCATCACCCGGCTGCTTCAGTCGAAGACATGTACCGTCCGCGCTACCGGGCGCGCACTGACACCGGTCGGGTTGTCATCACGCCATGAGGGGTCGTGGCCTGATCCTGCTGGCTGCGGTGCTCTTTGTCGGAGCGGCAGCGCGCGATGGGGTGGATGACTGGGTTGCATCTACGGTTTTGCCGCCGGTCTTGTCCGAAACCTCGGTTGAGGTCAGGGATCGGAACGGAGATCTGCTGCGCGCCTATCAGGTTGATAGCGGTCTCTGGCGGCTGGCTCCGGACGATGTTGATCCCGAATTTGTGGAAATGCTGCTTCGCTACGAAGACAAAAGGTTCCGGTCGCACCCCGGTGTTGACCCGCTGGCTATGCTGCGGGCCACTGCTCAGACGATTTGGAACGGGCGCGTGGTTTCTGGCGGGTCGACGTTGACGATGCAAGTCGCGCGTCTACTTGAGGACGGCACGACAGGGCGTCTGCATGGCAAGATCCGGCAAATTCGGGTGGCGCTGGCACTGGAACAACAACTGAGCAAAGAACAGATCCTCAGGCTGTATCTGACACACGCACCTTATGGTGGAAATCTTGAGGGAATTCGTGCCGCTTCTCTGGCATGGTTCGGCAAGGAACCCCGCCGCCTGACGCCGGCGCAGTCGGCGCTGCTGGTGGCGTTGCCGCAGTCACCAAATGCAAGACGGCCGGACCGCAACCCGGTTATCGCGCGCGCCGCCCGGGACAGAGTCCTGCAGCGATTGGAACAGGCGGGCCGGATCAGCGCAGATAATCTCTCCGCTGCGCTGCGCGAACCTGTTCCGGCCCGTTTGCGGGCTTTCCCGCAGCTTGCCGCGCATGCCGCTGACCGTGTCCGGTCTGAAAATCCCGAGGTGCTGCGGCACGACCTGACCCTTGATGCCGGGCTGCAGGCCCGTCTGCAACCGGTGGCCGCTCGCGCCGCTTCGACCGCCGGAAGTCGTGTGTCGACAGCGATTCTGGTGGCGGACCATCGCAGCGGAGAAATCCTTGCCTCGATCGGCTCGCCCGGATTGCATGCGCAAGACCGACAGGGTCATGTGGATATGACCCGCGCTCTGCGGTCGCCGGGTTCAACGCTGAAGCCCTTGGTCTATGGATTGGCGTTCGACCGGGGGCTTGCCCACCCTGAAACCCTGATTCTGGACGGGCCGGTCGATTTCGACGGCTACCGTCCGATCAATTTCGACAGACAGTATCGAGGTGATGTCAGGCTTCGCGAAGCGTTGCAGATGTCATTGAATATCCCGGTGGTAAAGCTGTTGCAGGAAATAGGGCCGCCCCGATTGCTGGCAGCACTGCAAACTGGGGGTGCCGCGCCCCGGTTGCCGGGAGGGCGGCCAGGTTTGGCGATTGCTCTGGGCGGAATCGGTATGAGCTTGCGTGACCTGGTGCAAATTTATGCCGGGTTGGCTGCAGGCGGCCAGGGTGCTGTTCTTCGCGATCGGTCAGCGGGCCAGAAAGAGATGACCGGGCGGGTTCTTTCGCAAACCGCCGCTTGGCAGATCTCGGATATCCTGTCGGGGCTGGCTCCGCCCGTTGGCGGAGTGACCGGTCGCATCGCATACAAGACCGGAACCTCCTATGGGCATCGTGATGCCTGGGCCGTTGGGTTCGACGGGGCCCATGTCGTCGGAGTGTGGCTCGGGCGCCCTGATGGCACCCCAGTGCCGGGCGCATTCGGCGGTGATCTGGCCGCACCGATCCTGTTCGAGGTGTTCGGGTATGTGGCGCCGGATCCGACCCCACTGCCGCCTCCGCCTCCGGAAACACTCATTCTGGGATCGGCGGAGTTGCCAGAGCCCCTGCAGCGGTTTCGCCCGCGCTCGTCGGCTTTTGCCGATGATGTCTTAGCTCCGGATCTGATTTTTCCGCCGGATGGGGCTTTGTTGCGAACTGGCGACGGACTGCTGACATTGAAGTTGCGAGGTGGAACCGCGCCCTTTACGGTCCTTGCTGATGGAATGCCTGTTGCCAGCGGAATCCGGCAGCGCGAGTTCGACATACCGGCACCGGGACCGGGGTTTGCGTCTCTCGTGGTGTTGGACAGCCACGGAGGCAGCGACCGGGTAAAGGTGCGGATAGACTGAACCAGTTGGTCCGCCCGCATTTGCCTTCTCAGCAAGATTTTGGTCAGCGTCGTCCTTCCCGGAGCCAGCCACCGATAATCAGTGCGGCGCTGAGCAACAAGACAAGCCAGCCTGGCAGAAGTGGCGTCTGGGATACGCTACGGGTTTCATAGGCATTTCGCGGGGTCAGCCCGATCCAGCCGCGCCCGGCGGCGGGTCGTCCTTCGCGCACAGAGCGAATGCCCGGCAATCCGTCTTCGAGCCGCAAAACGCCACCTCGTAGCATATCGACAGCCGGCTCCATCAGGCTCGCGGTTGCTATTGTCTCCTCGAACTCCCGGGGAGCCGCAGGGCCAAGTCCGATTACGGCATCGTGATCGCCCTCTTTCAGGCGATAGAGCCCGATTTCCGGCCCGTCATATGTTGTTTCGAACCGGCCGGGAGAGGTTTCTTCGAGCGTCACCGATTCTGCGGAACCGTCGGGACGGGTCACTGTGACCGGTCCAATTTCGCTTTCCAGTGTGCGGCGCAGGATCTGCATGGTCTGACCCTGTGCTTCGGCCCAAAGAGCTTCTTCCTCGAGATCTGGTTCTTTCATCATCCAATGTGCCAGCCGTCGAAGTAACTCCAACTGCGGGCCGCCGCCCTCGTAACCGCGGCTCCAGAGCCAGGCATGGTCGGATGCCAGCAATGCCACTCGCCCGGTGCCGATCCGGTCGAGGATCAGGAGCGGCCTGTCCTCGATACCGGTCATCAGCAATTGCCCGGCGCGCTGGTCTACGTCGATCTGGCGCAACCACGATCCCCACGGAGTGTCCGGCTCCAATCCCTCGGTCACAGGGTGGCGATTGCCGAGTTCCGAGATCACGGGCCGGAAACGTTCTTCGATGACGCGGGCCGAGGGTTCTGCGGGCAGGATCTGCGCCAGTGGCGAGCGGAAGATGCTGTCTGCAGTGGCAAAATCCGGGCCGGCTGCAACGAGCACCGCGCCTCCGTCGGCAACGTAGCCGGCGACATTGTCGAGATAAATCGCAGGCAGGATGCCGCGTCTTTTGTAGCGATCAAAGATGATCAGGTCGAAATCATCGACCTTTTCCAGAAACAGTTCGCGGGTGGGAAAGGCGATCAGCGACAACTCATCGACCGGCACCCCATCCTGCTTTTCCGGTGGCCTGAGGATGGTAAAATGTACCAGATCCACCGAGCTGTCCGATTTCAGAAGGTTGCGCCATGTGCGCCCACCGGGATGCGGTTCGCCGGAAACGAGCAGCACACGCAGCCGATCACGAACGCCGTTGATCTGGATCAGTGCCGTGTTGTTGCGATCTGTCAGCTCGCCGTCAGCTTTGGGCACGGTGAATTGAATCACGTTGCGACCACCATGAGGCAGGGTCACGGGAAGCTCGATATCCTGTCCAACGGGCACCTGATGCGTTGTCGGGGCAGCTCCGTCCACCGAAATCTCCAACGGGGCAAACGCGCCGGAAGCCGGTACCGCGCCGCTGTCCTCGATACGTAGGGTCAGCGTCACAGGTTCGCCGATAATGGCAAAGGCGGGCGCGTTGCTGACGCTCAAACGACGATCCCAATCAGAGTCCCGGCCAGTCATCAGCAAATGAAGAGGCGCGGGAAGATCGGGAATCTGCTCGGCATCGTGCACCCGACCGTCGCTTAGTGCGATGATACCGGAAACCCGAGCCCGGGGTTCTTCGGCAAGTGCTTCGGAAACGACGGACATCAACTGCGTGCCGTCGTTGTCCCGACCATCGGGAACCGAGATCCGCCGCAACTCGGTGTTTTCCCGAGCCGAAATCGTAGAGGCCAGTTTCTCGGCGGCCTCGCGCGTTTGTTCGGAGCGATCAGACAGAAACTGGCTGGCGCTGCGATCTTCGACGAGTAACACGATATCGCTGAGGGGGCTTCGGTCTTCGATTTGATACACGGGCCCAGTGAGTGCGCCGAGCACGACAATGGCTGCCAATGCGCGCAAGGCCCAACCTGAAAGCCCTTTCCACCCGGCAAGCACAATGGCGGCAACGGACAAAACTGCAAGCCCGGCCCAAATTGGCCATGGAACGAGTGGATCGAAGAGAATGGTTCCGGTCATTGTCCCAGCCTGTCGAGAAGCGCAGGCACATGGACCTGATCGGATTTGTAGTTGCCAGTGAGCACGTGCATGATCAGATTGACACCAAACCGATTGGCCAGTTCGCGCTGGCGCTCTCCGGCAAAGCCACGTCCGACCGGTAGCAATGGTCTGCCATTTGCATCCACGGCCCATGCGCCGGCCCAGTCATTCCCTCCGATTACCACGGGCGTAACGCCGTCATTGAGGTTTCGAAACGGCATCCCCTCTATCTGTTCGGCATCGGCCGGGGCGGCCTCGACCCAGATTTCTCCGCCAGGGTGACGGCCCGGGAAGTCCTGCAACAGGTAAAAGGTGCGCGTCAGAACGTGGTCATGCGGCAACGGCTCGAGCGGAGGAATGTCGAGCGGGCGGGCAAGTTGTTGCAGTTTGCGCCCGTTCGGGCTGGCGGTACCGAAGCCGGCGATATCGGAATCCCGAGTGTCGAATAGGATCATACCCCCTGCTCTCAGATAGGCATTGAGGCGCGCATAGGCCTCTTTCGACGGGATCGGTTGATCTGAAGTGATGGGCCAGTAAAGCAGCGGGAAAAAGGCAAGTTCGTCCTGTTCCAGATCCACGCCAACAGGATTCGCCGGTTCGACCGAAGTTCGAAAATAGAGAGTGTCCGACAGCCCTTGTAACCCAGCGCGTGCAACATCGTCGACACGCCGGTCGCCGGTCAGAACATGCGCCAGCGCAAGCTCGCTTGCGGCGATTATGGCAAGGTCGGGGTTGCTGTCCTGTGCGCTCGTGGGGTCAGGGATCAGCAACATCAGTGCGAGCAGCGGTGCCACCCGGCTGCCTCGCAAACGTCCCGAGAGCATCAGCGAAGCCAGCACATCCAGTGCCAGCAGCACAAGGGCTGCGCTCAGCAATGCGCCGGTCAATGGAAGTTCGTCACGTGGCCTCAGACCTTCTACGGGCACGTCATCGGGCCAAGTTGCTGGTTCAAGTTCACTCCCAGCAGGCAGCACGTTACGCGCCAGCAGCCGGTCTTCGCTCTGATAGAGGCCGGGTTGCAGCGCGGGGCCTGCGGGATCTCTCGCAAGGCTAGGCCCGTCCACCCCGGGAAGGTTTGATGCATCCTGCAATCCTCCAAAGCCGTCCATGACCCTAACTGGAATCCAGGTAGTGCCTTCGAGATCACTGGCGTCCGGTGCCCCGGTGGCCGAGCTGACGGCCAGCCGTTCGAGCATCTCTACGAACAGACCCGAAAGTGGAAGCGAAGACCATTCGGCATTCGCGGTCACGTGAAAAAGAACGACTTGCCCTTGACCGACCGGCTTGCGGGTGACGAGGGGGGTCCCGTCGGTCAAGGCGGCAATGACCCGGTCAGCAAGCGCCGGGTCGGGTTGAGCCATCACCTGTGCCGAGATGTTTACCTCTTGCGGTATCTTCAGCCCCTTGAACGGAGAGCCGTCTGGAAATGGGGCCAGTGTTTTTGGTTCGCCCCAGCTCATGGCGCCACCGATACTGCGACCGCCGCTGCGCAAGCGTACTGGCATCAGCGGGTCTTCCTGCTGGCGGCTGACATCGCTGGCGGCAACCCGAGGACCCGCGAAACGCAACAGCAGACCGCCGGCTTCTACCCATTCGGTGAGCGGTTCACGCTCGGCATCTGAAAGTGTCGCAATATCGGTCAGAACGATTGCGTCGGGATTGGCGGGCAACAGGTCAAGCAAGCCGCCTTCGATTAGGTCGGTCGTGGTGATCAGGGCCTGTCGCAGATAGTGATGAGGCGACAGCAGCTCCAGCCCCTCCTGCGCTTCGCGGCCGGATATCAGTGCAACCTCTCGCCGCCTCAGAGCGTCATCGGTCAAGGCTGTGGCACCGGCGGATTTGTGACCCTGTATAGTGAAACGGGTGACACGGGCCCGCAATTCTGCGGGTAGTGACAATTCGGACACCGCCGATGTCTGCCCCGCTTCGAACCGGGCAGGGACCGATGCAAGGATGCGCTCGGTCCCGCCGGGATCACGTCCTTCGGCCTGAAGGGTCACCTCTCTGGCAGGGCCGGCCTGGCTGCGCAGAGCGGTCAATGACATAGCGCCGTCGGCGTAAGTCGCAGGCAGAAGGCCCAGAACCGGTTGTCCGGTTTCGAAGACCCGCAATGTCCCGCGCTCCTGCAACTGTGCGGTCAGATCGCTCCGCCCTTCATAGTCGAGACTGTCGCTGATCCAGAACGTGTCGAACCCCCCATCGATACCAGCAATCGCATCCACGGCCAGCGCAAGCTGCTCTGACGAGGGTTGCCAGGCATGCGGGTTCAGGCCTACCAGCCTGCGTTTCCACGTTTCGGCGGATTGGAAGACCACAGTATCGGGTGCCGCAAGAGACAGTAGCGCGACAGGCCGCCCAGCACGCCCGGCCTTGTCCAGTTCAGCCGCCAGTATTCGCATGGTTTTTGGCCATTCCGACGCGCCGGCCCAACTTGAATCAAGTACGACCAGAACCGGGCCGTCTCCGTCGACCTGTTCGTTCGGGTTCATTACCGGACCTGCCAGTCCCAAAATCACGGCAGCAACGGCCAGAGTTCTCAGTAGAAGAAGCCACCACGGTGTCCGGTCAGACGTGCTTTCATCGTCGCGAAGCCCGAGCAGCAACGTGACCGCCGGGAACAACTTCACGACCGGAGCAGGTGGAACCGCTCTCAGCAACAGCCACAAGGCTGGCAAAGCCAACAATCCCAGCAGAAGCCAGGGTGTGGTAAAGCCGATGCCAGCTATCTGGATCATCCGGCCCCCCCGTCCAAGGCTCTGTGCAGCCAAAGAAGTGCAGATTGGGCCGAGTCACCAGTGTGATGCAGACCAAGTTGCCAACCGGCGATCCGGCAGATTTGTTGTAACCGCGATTTTCGCTCGGCCAGCCGTTCGAGATACCGGTCGCGCAGCTGCCCCGCTTTCAGGGTCTCGTGTTCAATGCTTCCGCCCACGCTCTGGAACACCGTTCGCCCGTGAAAAGGAAAGCCTTCTTCGCTGGGGTCAAGGATTTGCAATACTACGCCCCGGACCCCGCGGTCGGCGGCCTTGGTCAAAGCCAGCTCCATCGCTTTGGGATCCCCGAGGAAATCGGACAGAAAAACGGCACGGGCATGCGGGATCATTGCTCGGTGCTCGGGTGGAGCGTAGTCGGCCTCGTCGTCAAGGGACAGTGCTTCGGCCATCCGCATGATCTGTGCGTTGCCGCGCCTCGGTGGCAGCGTCGTGCCGGTCAGACCGACCCGCTCACCACCGCGAACCAGCAAGATCGATGCGGCAAGCGCGAGCAACCGGGCACGGTCAATTTTTGTGGGCAATTCCTTGTCCGATGCAAACCGCATTGAAGCGCCCTGATCGACCCACAGCATAACCGATTGGGCGATCTGCCATTCGCGTTCCCGAACATACTGCATGTCACCTCGGGCCGAGCGGCGGTGATCGATCATCCGTCGGCTGTCACCGATTTGGGCCGGTCGATACTGCCAGAAATCATCCCCCAACCCCGCGCGCCGACGGCCATGCTCGCCCAAAAGAACCGTGCCGGCCAGATGCTCGGCCCGGGCCAAAAGGGGCGGCAGGCGTGAGGCCTCGGCCTCGGACCTTTCGCGCAGGGTGAGGACGGGGCTCACGCCGCAGCCTCGGGTCTGGACAACCCTGCTGCAGTTTCATCGATGAGATCAGACAGGCTGTCGCCCCTTGCCCGCGCTGCAAAATTCAATGCCATCCGGTGACTGAGCACCGGCCGCGCCATATCGAGCACATCTTCGGTGTTGGGCGCCAGACGTCCCTGCAGCAGTGCGCGTGCACGAACGGTCAGCATCAAAGCCTGCGCAGCTCGCGGTCCCGGACCCCAGGCCACGGTTTCGCGCACCCGGTCTGATGCATCGGATTCTTCGGGGCGGAAGGCGCGGACGAGATCGAGGATCAGCTCAACCACTGTCTCTCCCACCGGCATCCGGCGCAACAGGGTTTGAGCAGCTTTCAGTTCCTCTGCCGTAAACACCTGTTCGGCCCGGTCTTCCTCGACGCCCGTGGTCGCCAACAGAATGTCACGTTCGGTTCCGCGGTCGGGATAATTCACATCGACCTGCACAAGGAATCTGTCGAGCTGCGCTTCCGGCAGGGGATAGGTTCCCTCCTGTTCGATCGGGTTTTGAGTTGCAAGCACATGAAAAGGAGACCCGAGCGAGCGATCCTCGCCGGCGACTGTCACCGTGTGTTCCTGCATCGCCTGCAGCAACGCGGATTGCGTGCGAGGCGACGCGCGGTTGATCTCATCTGCCATCAACAACTGGCAAAAGACGGGACCGGGTACGAAACGAAAATGGCGGCTGCCATCTTCGGCCGTGTCCAGAACTTCGGAGCCAAGAATGTCCGCGGGCATCAGATCTGGCGTGAACTGGATCCGATTTCCGTCGAGCCCCATGACGGTCGACAGCGTTTCCACCAGTCTGGTCTTGCCCAGTCCGGGGAGGCCGATCAGCAGGGCGTGACCCCCACAGAGCAGGGCGGCCAGAGTCAGATCAACGACCCGCTCCTGTCCGATGAAACGGCGTGTGATCGACGATTTGGCGCGCGCCAACTTGTCTTCGAGCGCCTCGATCGCGGCGACCAGATCGGCGGGTTCGGACATGACATTCCTTTCCGTAAGCATATATGCTCTTCAACTGTATAGCGCGGGAAGGAAATGGCAAAAACAATGAGCGGACAAAAGCCCGTGACCCCGTCGCCAGACAACATCGCCGCATCGGTCCGAGCGGTGAAAGCTAAGGGCTTGCCGCCTGTGCATCTGTGGGACCCGCCTTTTTGCGGAGATCTCGACATGCGCATCGCGCGGGACGGTACGTGGTTCTACCTCGGCACTCCGATCAACCGGATAGCGCTGGTGCGTCTCTTTTCGTCGATCCTGAAGAAAGAAGGGAACAACTTTTTTCTGGTTACACCAGTGGAGAAGGTGGGAATCACCGTAGATGACGCCCCGTTTGTCGCCATTGATTTCGAGGTGACTGGAACGGACGAAACACAGATGATCACCTTTGAAACCCATGTGGGAGACAGGGCCGTAGCAGGACCGGACCACCCGATACGGGTCGAACTGGATCCCGATACAGATGAACCCTCACCTTATGTTCATGTCAGGGCAGGCCTTGAGGCGCTCGTTGATCGCAAGAGTTTCTATCGGCTTGTGGATCTGGGCGTTCACCGAAACGGTGACTTTGGGGTCTGGTCGTCCGGACAGTTCTTTCCTTTTATTCCGTCCGAGGGTCTTGGCCACGGTCGATAAGAGTCAAGTGTTTTGCGCCTGTGGTTCGATCGGTGCTGCCAAATGGCGCCGTGCGTCGTCACCTTCTTGGCAGGCTCGCCGCCTCGGGTTAGGACAGAGCGTCAATGCAAGAAAGCGCCATGCCGAAATTCGCCGCCAACATCTCCCTTTTGTTCAAGGAACTGCCGTATCTTGACCGATTTGCTGCCGCAAGGCGCGCGGGCTTCGATGCTGTCGAGATCCTGTTTCCTTATGATCTCCAAGCAGATGAGACCAAAAACGCATTGCAGGCCGCCGGGTTGGAGCTGGTCCTGATCAATGCGCCGCCGCCGGGAGAAGCCCCGGGCTATCCTGCGTTACCTGAAGGAGGGGCGAAGTTTCGCCGGGATATGGTTCAGGTTATGCGCTACGCGGACTCACTAACCCCCGGGTTGATCCATGTGATGGCAGGTTATGAACAGGGTATCGCGGCGCAGGCGGCATTTATTCGAAATCTGGCGTGGTTGGCAGACACATTTCCAAAACAGAGATTCACCATCGAGCCGCTCAATCCAAAGGATCAGCCGGGCTATTTCCTGAATGACTACCAATTGGCAGCTGAAGTGTTGGCGAAGGTTGCCCGCCCGAATGTCGGACTGCAGTACGATTTCTACCATGCCGAAATGATCCACGGTGACGCGCTTTCGGTCTGGCGCGATTATGGCGAGGGGGCATTCCACGTGCAGATCGGTTCTGCCCCGGATCGTACCGAACCCGATGCGGCAGAAATTGCACCGCTTTTTGAAGCTTTGGATCAGAGCGGCTACACCGGTTGGGTGAGCGCAGAATACAATCCCTCAACTGCCCGGACCGAGGCATCGCTGGGATGGATGGCTTAACGATACGAAGCGCCGCAGTTAGCTATCTGCAGGAAACTGCCATAGTGGCAGGCAACTTGGTTGCGAGGTTCTCATGATCCCAGCGCGTTATGCTCCTGTCCTGTTCGGGTTCATCCTGTCTGGGCTTATGTCTTGTATCGTCACCTGTGTGGCAGCAATCAAGAATGTCGGGATGAATTCCGAGACCATTTCGGCATGGCTCGGCGCATGGGGTTTCAGTTGGCCGATAGCCTTTGTGGTTGTTCTGTTTGTTGCGCCATTGACTCGCAGATTGGTTGCTTTGCTGGTTCGGCAGGACAACTGAGCTGCTAGCGCGCGGTTTTTTGCCAGCCTCTTCGGAATCGAGCGGCGCTAGTGGGCATCTGCCCAGTTTGATCCTTGCCCGGCATCGACCACAAGCTTGACGTCCAGCGCCACGGCAGGGTCGGCGGCATTCTCCATTACTGCGCGCGCGGTTTCGACGGTTTCGTCAACGGCTTCTGCCGGAACTTCGAACAGCAATTCGTCATGCACCTGCAACAGCATTCGGGCTGGAAGGTGAGAAATCGCACCCGGCATTCGCACCATGGCTCTGCGGATCACGTCTGCGGCGGTTCCTTGAATCGGGGCATTGATGGCTGCGCGTTTGGCAAATCCGGCACGCGGCCCCTTGGCGGCGATTTCGGGCGTGTGAATTCTGCGCCCGAACAACGTCTGGACGAACCCATGCTCTTTGGCAAATTCGACGGTGTCATCCATGTACCGGCGGATTCCCGGGAACCGCTCAAAGTAGCGGTCGATAAAGCCCTGCGCCTCGGCGCGTGGAATACGCAGGTTTCGCGCAAGACCGAACCCCGAGATGCCGTAGATCACACCGAAGTTGATGGCCTTGGCTTGCCGCCGGATGTCCGGCGTCATCTCATCAAGGGGAACATCGAACATCTCGGATGCGGTCATCGCGTGAATGTCCAACCCGTCCGAGAAAGCCTGTTTCAACGCGTCGATTTCGGCAATATGGGCAAGGATGCGCAATTCGATCTGCGAATAGTCCAGCGATACTAGAACATTACCGGGCTCAGCCACAAAGGCTTCGCGGATACGGCGGCCCTCTTCGGTGCGAACGGGAATGTTTTGAAGGTTCGGGTCAGTCGAAGCCAGGCGGCCCGTGTTGGCCCCGGTGATCGAATAGGACGTATGCACCCGCCCGGTATCGGGATTTATGTGGGTTTGCAGCGCGTCGGTATAGGTTGATTTCAGTTTGGACAGCTGCCGCCAGTCGAGAACCCGGCGCGGCAACTCGTGCTCCGTTGCCAGATCTTCCAGAATATCCGCACCGGTGGAATACTTGCCGGTCTTGCCTTTCTTTCCGCCTTCCAATCCCATCTTGTCGAAGAGGATTTCACCCAGCTGCGCCGGAGAGCCGACGTTGAAACTCTGGCCCGCAAGTTCGTGGATCTCAGCTTCGAGCCCAGCCATCTTTTGCGCAAAGGCATTCGACATGCGTGAGAGCGTTTCGCGGTCCACCTTGATCCCATGCATTTCCATCTCGGCTAAAACCGGGATGAGCGGACGCTCGAGGGTTTCGTAAACAGTGGTCACCTGAGCGCGGTGAAGTTGCGGCTTGAACAGTTGCCAGAGCCTCAGGGTAATGTCGGCATCTTCTGCGGCATAGGCGGTGGCTTCGTCGATCGGAACCTTGTCGAAGGTGATCGCCGACTTGCCCGAACCCAACAGCGGCTTGATTGGGATCGGCGTGTGGCTGAGGTACCGTTCGGACAAGGTATCCATGCCATGTCCGTGCTCACCACCATGCATGGCGTAGGACATGAGCATTGTGTCATCGACGGGCGCAACGGCAATGCCAAGCCGGGCAAAGATCTTGGCATCGTACTTCATGTTCTGCCCGATTTTGAGGATCGCAGGATCTTCCAAAACCGGTTTCAATGCAGCAATCGCATCGTCAACCGGCATCTGTCCTTCTGCCAGTGCGTCCGAGCCAAAAAGATCATCTGCCGCTCCGTCCCGATGAGTCAGTGGTATGTAGCAGGCCTGTCCCGGTTCCACGCAAAGCGAGATTCCGACCAGATCGGCGATCATCTCGTTCAGGCCTGTGGTCTCGGTATCCACGGCCACCCAGCCGCGTTCATAGATCTGGGCGATCCATGGCACCAATGCACTGGCATCGCGAACGCACTCGTATTTTGAGGCATCAAATGGAATGGCTTCGTTGGTCTCTTCGGCGGTTTCTGCGGCCGGGCTCTCGGTGATCACAGGAGGTTCCACCCCAAGCCGATCGGCGATCCGCTTGGTAAGTGTCCTAAACTCCATCTCTGCCAGGAATTCCATCAGTCGGTCCGGCTCCGGATCGCGCGTTTCCAGATCGTCCAGCGTGAAGTCCAGAGGTGTCTGGGCATCCAGCTGCACCAGCCTTTTGCTGAGTTCGATCTGATCTCGTTTCTCGATCAGGGTTTGCCTGCGTTTCGGCTGCTTGATCTCGTCGGCGCGGTCCAGAAGTTCTTCCAGAGTTCCGTATTCGTTGATCAGCAACGCTGCAGTTTTGATCCCGATGCCCGGTGCGCCGGGGACGTTGTCGACACTGTCGCCGGCGAGTGCCTGAACATCCACTACACGCTCGGGGCCAACGCCGAATTTCTCGACCACGCCGTCGCGGTCGATGCGTTTGTTCTTCATCGCGTCGAGCATCTCGACTCCGCCGCCGACAAGCTGCATCAGGTCCTTGTCCGAGCTTACGATGGTCACCCGCCCGCCGGCCTCCCGGGCCTGCACGGCCAGCGTTGCAATGATGTCATCTGCCTCGTAGCCCTCAAGCTCCTTGCAGGCGATGTTGAAAGCCTCGGTCGCGGCCCGTGTCAGCGGCATCTGGGGTCGCAGATCTTCAGGCATGGCCTCGCGGTTGGCCTTGTACTGATCGTAAAGATCGTTGCGGAAAGTATGCGACCCCTTGTCGAAGATAACCGCAAGGTGGGTCGGGGCGTCGGGGCCGTTGTTCCCTTCGACGTAGCGTTGCAGCATGTTGCAAAAGCCCGACACCGCGCCGATCGGCAGCCCATCGGATTTCCGCGTCAGGGGCGGCAATGCGTGATAAGCGCGAAAAATGAATGCCGATCCGTCGATCAGGTGCAGATGGCAGCCCTTTCCGAAATTCGTTGTCACCGCGCATCTCCCCTTTTCGTCTCACATCACTAATGGCACGGGCTGCGCCGCTGCGCTACCCGCCTGCGCCACCTGCGCGCACAACCAGCTGTTTCATCTTTTTAAAAATACTTAATGTCCGACCCTGGCTGCAATGTGCCCGGGCTCAGGCTTCGCGCCCCTTCAGAACGTATTTGCAGTCGCAATAGGGGCATTCGACCCAGCCCTGTTCCTCTGGGATCTGCAACCAGACACGCGGATGTCCCAAAGCTCCTTCGCCACCGTCACAGGCGACGCGTGAGGTTTCTACGATTTTGGTTTCCGGCGCTTCGATACTCATCGCTGGCTGTCCTCTTTTTCCGGGGCGCTGCCCCGTGGCTGATCGCTTCCCGTGTTTATGGGCGAAGGCTCAGGCCGGGGCAAGAGGGTGTCGTTGGGCGAGGTTGCAGCGGAGACTCGCAATGAGAACAAAACATGAATATAGTATCGAATTGCCATGTATGCCGAGTTGTCGATCACGTCTAATTTCACCTTCCTCACCGGGGCGTCTCACCCCGAGGAGTACATGGAGCGCGCGGTCATGCTGGGGTTGCCCGCGATTGCGATTGCCGACGACAATTCCGTGGCGGGAATAGTCCGCGCGCATAGTCGGGCCCGAGACATCACCCGCAGGGTGCGCGAACGTCTTGACTGGGAAGGGAAGAACACCCTGATCGGCCCACCAAGGCCCGACCATCTGCCCCGGCCTCCATCTTTCCCCGTCCATGCGGTGCCCCGGCTGATCCCGGCAGCGCGCCTGCTTTTTGCTGACGCGCCGCCGATTACCGCGTTGCCGCTGAATCGCAAAGGGTGGGCCAGCCTTTGCCGGATCCTCACCACGGGTCGGCGGCGGGCGGAAAAGGGGGCGTGCATTCTACACCTGTCCGATCTCGAGGAATTCGCCGAAGGTTTGCACCTGTTGCTCTGGCCTCAAACAGGATCATTGCCGGGCGGCGCGTTCGGCTGGGAGTCGCATGTGGATCGGTTGACGCGCCGCTTTGCGGGCCGGATGCACCTGCTGATGACCCCGCGCTATGATGGTTCCGATACCGTCCGCTTTGCCGCACTGGCGAATGGCGCGCGCAAGTTGGGTGTCCCCACGCTTGCCAGCGCCGCCCCCCGCATGCATCACGGCGCGCGGCGCAAACTGGCGGATGTGCTGAGCGCAATCCGCTTGCGTTGCAGGATCGAGCAGCTGGGTCGCAATGCGCTGGCCAATGGCGAACAGCGCCTGCGCTCGGCCGAGGAAATGCGAAAGATCTTTCGTGGCCATGAAGGCGCAGTCACCCGCGCGGAAGAGTTGAGCCAGCGCCTCACCTTCTCGCTGGATGAGCTGCGCTATGAATATCCCAGCGAGATCGCCGAAGGAGAGACGCCCGCCGAACGTCTGCACCGTCTGACCCATGAGGGGCTGGCCTGGCGTTATCCGGCGGGTGCGCCGCAAAGGGTGCAGGACATGCTGGCCCACGAGCTGGCACTGATCGGCAAGCTGAAATACGAACCCTATTTCCTGACGGTTCGCGATATCGTGCATTTCGCACGGGGGCGGGACATTCTTTGTCAGGGCCGTGGCTCGGCAGCCAACTCGGTGGTCTGCTACTGCCTCGGTGTGACAAGCGTATCTCCCGAGATGGGTACCATGGTGTTCGAGCGGTTCGTCTCCGAAGCCCGTGACGAGCCACCCGATATCGACGTGGATTTCGAGCATGAACGCCGTGAAGAGGTGATTCAGCATATCTATGAACGCTATGGCCGGCATCGGGCCGGCCTCTGCGCCACGGTGATCCATTACCGGGGCAAGCGGGCGATCCGCGAAGTCGGCCGCGCGATGGGTTTGACCGAGGACACCATATCGGCGCTCTCTTCCCAGCTCTGGGGGTTCTTTTCGGCCGACGGTCTCGAAGCGCAGCGCATGCGCGAGATCGGCCTCGACCCGGATGACCGCCGCCTGCAGCAGACCATGGCGCTGGTTTATGAGATCGTCGGCTTTCCGCGCCACCTGTCCCAGCATGTAGGTGGTTTCATCATCACCGAGGGGCGGCTGGATGAACTGGTGCCTGTCGAAAATGCAGCAATGGAGGGGCGCACGGTCATCTGTTGGGATAAGGATGACATAGATGCGTTAGGAATTCTGAAAGTGGATGTCCTTTCCTTAGGAATGCTTACCTGCATCCGCAAGGCGTTCGACCTGATTGGCCAGCATCACCAGACCGCTTATACGCTGGCCACGCTGCCACCGGAGGATCCCCGGGTCTATGACATGCTCTGCGCGGCGGACTCAGTCGGTGTCTTTCAGGTGGAAAGCCGGGCGCAGATGAACTTCCTGCCCCGGATGCGGCCGCGCAACTTCTATGATCTCGTCATCGAGGTCGCCATCATCCGCCCCGGTCCCATTCAGGGCGACATGGTGCACCCCTATATCCGGCGGCGGAACGGCGAGGAGGAGGTCTCTTTTCCGTCCGACGCGTTGGGTGAGGTGCTGGGCAAGACGCTGGGTGTTCCGCTGTTTCAGGAACAGGCAATGCAGATCGCCATCGTCGGTGCGGGGTTCAGCCCGGAGCAAGCCGACCGGCTGCGGCGTTCACTGGCCACGTTCAAAAAACATGGCAGCGTCAGCGAGTTTCGCGCGCTGTTCCTGCGTGGCATGGCGCGCAACGGCTATGACCGGGATTTCGCCGAGCGGTGTTTCTCCCAGATTGAGGGTTTCGGATCCTATGGGTTTCCCGAAAGCCATGCTGCCAGTTTTGCGCTGCTGGTCTATGCCAGCGCCTGGATCAAGTGCCATCACCCGGGCATCTTTGCCTGTGCACTGCTCAATTCGCAGCCGATGGGGTTTTATGCCCCGGCTCAGATCGTACGGGACGCACGCGAGCATGGGGTCGCCGTCCGCCCAATCTGCATTAATGCAAGTTTCTGGGACAACGTGATGGAACCAGACGGGCATGGCGGGCTCGCCCTGCGGCTGGGGTTTCGCCAGATCAAGGGGCTGAGAGAGGAAGACGCCAGCTGGCTCACGGCCGCGCGTGGCAATGGCTATACCGAGGTTGAGGATGTCTGGCGCCGTGCCGGTCTGTCGCCGGCGGTGATCGAGCGGTTGGCCGAGGCAGATGTGTTTATGGCCTGCGGCGTTGGGCGTCGCGAGGCGCTCTGGGCGGCCAAGGCAATCGCCACGGCTCAGCCGTTACCGCTCTTTGCACGGGAACTGGAAGGCGAGGCGATTACTGAGCCGGAGACCCGGTTGCCGCGGATGCAACTGGGTGAGGAGGTCGTGGAGGATTACGTTTCCATGCGCCTGAGCCTCAAGGCACATCCGGTGGCCCTGCTTCGGGACATCTTGACGCCCGGCGAGAAAGATATATAAACCTTGATACCAAGGTAACAATACCGGAGATTGCAATGCCAAACGTCAATCGCGTTCAGACTGGGCTGCGGCTGGAAACCCGTTTGCTGAAAACCATGAAGGCGCTGGCCGAATACCTCGACATCTCGGTCGCGGAACTTGTCGAGGGCATGGCATTGCACGCATTCGAAGGCAAAGCACCGTTCTCGGAAGAAACGTTGGAAAAGATCGCTGCCCTGAAACAGGTCTACGGTCTGGATCTGACGGCCGAGGACAGCCACAAATTGCAGGAGGATCCGAAATGAGCAACGACCCCAAGACATATGCAGAAATGGCCAACGAACTGATTGCCGGAAAACTGGACCCGGCGGGTTTCTCCCACCGGGCACATGTTGCGGTTGCCTACGAAATCCTTACCCGGCACGAGGTCTTTGAGGCGCTGGCGCTTTTTGCCGGTGGCTTGCAAAAACTGACAGAGGCCGCCGGCGTGCCCGAAAAATTCAATGCAACGGTGACCTTCGCATTCATCAGCCTGATCGCCGCGCGAATGGAAGAGCAGAAATATGTGGATTCCGAGGCGTTCCTGACGCGCAACCCTGATCTGCTGGGCAAGGCGGTTCTTGCGCCGTATTTCGGCTCTGAAGAATTGGTCAGCAATCTCGCCCGTAAGGTGCCGTTGATGCCCGGAATGGCCAAACTAAAACCGGTCGCAGCCTGAAACACATGGGTTAAGTTCGGAAAATCACGCAACAAGGGGGGCTGGTTGCGCTAAAGGCGGTTCACCCTTTCGCTGTCTGGGGGTAGAAGGCGCGCAAGAGCAGCAAACGGAGAAAAATCATGACCGCCCCCAAGCCCGTTGTCCTGTGCATTCTTGATGGCTGGGGATTGTCAGAGGATACCGTTGCGAACGCGCCTTATCTGGCCGACACCCCGACCTTTGATGCCATTATGACGAAAGGGCCGCATGCCCGCCTGATCACGCATGGCCCGGATGTCGGGCTGCCGACAGGGCAAATGGGAAACTCCGAGGTCGGACATACGAACATCGGCGCGGGCCGGGTTGTGGCGATGGATCTGGGGCAGATCGATCTGTCGATCGAAGACGGTTCGTTCTTTGAGAAATCGGCACTCCAGAATTTTATCTCCCAGATGAAAGAGAGCGGAGGCACCGCGCATCTGATGGGGCTGGTGTCGGATGGAGGGGTGCACGGGCATCTTGATCATATCGTGGCGGCCGTTGAAGCGATAACCCGTGCCGGGGTTCCGGTTGCGCTGCATGCCGTCACCGATGGTCGCGACGTGGCTCCAAAGTCGGCCTTTACCTATCTTGCCGAATTGGAAGAGAGACTTCCCTCAAAGGCGGAAGTCGTCACCGTATCAGGGCGATATTTTGCGATGGACCGGGACAACCGTTGGGACCGGGTCAGCGAAGCCTATTTTGCGATGATCAAGGGAGAAGGTCGGCAAGTGGCCACTGCACATTCTGCTGTGGACCATGCCTACAACCAATCGGAATCCGACGAGTTCATAGCGCCCACTGTAGTTGCGGGCTACGAAGGGGCCAAGGACGGCGACGGTTTCTTCTGTCTCAATTTCCGAGCCGACAGGGCGCGGGAAATCCTCAGGGCCATTGGTGAGCCCGGCTTTGACGCGTTTGATACGGGAAAGCGTCCGAAATGGGCGGCTCTTCTGGGAATGGTCGAGTACTCCGAAGGCCACAATGCCTACATTTCCACGGTCTTTCCTGCGCGCGACATCGTGAACACGCTGGGGGCGTGGGTGGCGAAACAGGGGCTGCGGCAGTTCAGGCTGGCGGAAACCGAGAAGTACCCGCATGTCACATTTTTCCTCAATGGAGGGAAGGAAGACCCGGAGCAGGGCGAAGACCGTTACATGGCACCATCGCCCAAGGTCGCGACTTACGACATGCAACCGGAAATGTCCGCCGATGAGGTAACCGACAAGTTCGTTGAGGCGATCGAGGCAGGTTATGATCTGATTGTCACCAACTACGCGAATCCTGATATGGTCGGACACACCGGCGATCTGAAGGCTGCAATCAAGGCTTGTGAGGCCGTGGACCGTGGACTGGCGCGCGTCGTTGATGCATTGATGCGGGCTGGAGGCGCAATGATTGTCACCGCAGATCACGGAAACTGCGAAATGATGGTGGATCCTGAAACCGGTGGGCCGCATACCGCCCATACGCTCAACCCAGTTCCGGTGGCGCTTGTTGGCGGTCCGGGAGGCGCACAGTTGCGCGAAGGGCGTCTTTCCGATCTGGCGCCGACAATTCTGGACCTAATGAATGTTTCGCTGCCGAAAGAAATGACTGGAAAGAGCCTTCTGTCATGAACCTGCGCGCCGCTAGTCTTGCCGCAGCGATCTGGGCGGGGCTGATCCCCTCGGTCCTGATGGCACAGGACGACCCGGCTGTTGCCGCCCGCGCGGCTGCCAAGCAGCTCGAAGCGGCTTCGGTCTCACTTGGGGAAGCGAACTCGGCGCGTGACAGGGTCAAAGCTCTGACGGGAACCGTTCGCGCCTATGAGGCCGGGCTTGCGGCCATGCGGGACGGGTTGCGCAGGGTTGCTACCCGCGAGGGACAGCTGAGCGCCCGGCTTCGTGCGCAAGAAGAGGAAGTCGCCCGGCTGATCGGCATCTTGCAGGTGATCGAGACATCGCCGCCTCCGGTTTTGTTGCTGCACCCATCCGGGCCGGTTGGGGCTGCGCGGTCCGGAATGATGCTGGCCGAGGTAACACCTGCTTTGGCCCAACAGGCAGACCGCCTGCGCCACGACCTTGAAGAGGTGCAGACCTTGCGCCTGTTGCAACAGAATGCGGCCAAGACGCTGGAAAGCGGGCTGGTCGGCGCCCAGCAAGCACGGGCCGAGCTGAGCAAGGCCGTTGCCGACCGAACAGATCTACCGTCACGATTTACCGAAGATCCGGTGAGGACTGCGATCCTTCTTTCATCGACCGAGACACTAGAGGGGTTTGCCAGCGGCCTGTCCGAGGTGGCCGAAGGTGAGATCGAAGAAACGTCGGCCAATATTCTGGCGCTCAAGGGAACATTGGGGTTGCCGGTTCAGGGCCTAGTTCTGCGACGTGCCGGTGAAGCGGATGCCGCTGGGGTCGATCGACCGGGCATCCTTGTTGCAGCGAGACCCCGTGCGCTGGTAACCACACCGACTTCTGCAACAATCCGCTATCGCGGGCCGCTGCTAGATCTTGGAAATGTGGTCATTCTTGAACCGCAGCCCGGAACACTCTTTGTTCTGGCAGGCTTGCAGGAGGTCTTCGGAGAGACAGGGCAGGTTGTTCCCGAAGGCTCTCCGGTTGGGCTAATGGGCGGCGCGGCGCCGCAAAGCGGAACGTTTTTGTCACTAAGCAGTGATGGCACTGGAACTGACCGGTCAGAAACGCTCTATATAGAAGTCAGAGAGGGCGGCAGCCCGGTGGATCCGGAGCAGTGGTTCCAAACCGACAAGGATGGATAGAACGAAATGAAAAAATTCGTGATGGCCGCGGTGGGCGGTACGGTGGCCGGGGTCGTGGCAACCACGCAGTTTGCAGGTCCGCTGGTGGCGGAGGAATCCGTGCGCAGCTCCAGCGTTTACGAACAGCTGGACCTGTTTGGTGACATCTTCGAGCGGATTCGCATTCAATACGTAGAAGAAGTCGACGAAGCCGAACTGATCGAGGCCGCGATTGACGGGATGCTGACGTCGCTGGATCCGCATTCCAGTTATCTATCCCCCGAAGATGCTGCCCAAATGCGGGTTCAGACCCGGGGTGAGTTTGGCGGGCTCGGGATCGAGGTCACCCAAGAGGAAGGCTTCGTCAAAGTTGTCTCCCCCATCGACGGAACGCCTGCAGACGAAGCCGGGATCGAGGCCGGCGATTTCATTACCCATGTTGACGGCGAAAGTGTGCTGGGTCTGACGCTGGACTCGGCGGTGGACCTGATGCGCGGCCCCGTCGGGTCTGAGATTGTGATTACCGTCGTGCGTGAAGGCGAGGCTGAACCGTTCGACGTTTCCATCATCCGCGACACCATCAAGTTGACCGCAGTGCGGGCGCGCACCGTCGGAGACAGCGTGGTGCTGCGTGTGACAACATTTAATGATCAAACCACGCCGAACCTCATTGCAGGTTTCGAAGAGCAGGTCGAAGAAGCGGGCGGCATGGACAAGGTCAACGGCATTGTGCTGGATCTGCGAAACAACCCCGGAGGACTGCTGACCCAGGCAATTCAGGTTGCTGACAGCTTTCTCGAAAAGGGCGAAATCGTCTCGACCCGTGGGCGCCTGCCGGAGGATGGCGAACGGTTCAACGCTGAGGAGGGGGACTTGGCCGGAGGAAAACCCATCGTTGTGTTGATCAACGGAGGGTCCGCATCCGCGTCCGAGATCGTCGCCGGGGCACTTCAGGATCATCGCAGGGCGATCGTTGTTGGAACCAAGAGTTTTGGCAAAGGATCGGTTCAGACGGTTATGCCGCTACGTGGAGATGGCGCCATGCGCCTGACCACGGCGCGCTACTATACGCCGTCTGGCCGCTCGATTCAGGCACTCGGTGTCAGCCCCGATATCGTTGTCGAACAACCGCGCCGACAGCCTCCGACCGAGGAAGAGGAGGACAACGGCCGCCGGACGCGTTCCGAGGCCGATCTGCGGGGCAGCCTGAACAATGACAGCCTTTCGGAAGATGAGGCGCGCCAGATCGAGGAAGATCGCGCCAAGGCAGAAGCCGCTGCTGAGCTTCGCGAAGAAGACTACCAGCTCGCTTACGCCATCGACATTCTCAAGGGATTGTCGGCACTGGGCCCAACCGAGTGAAACAAATTTCGAACTGATTGATTTTGACGGCTCGCGAGTTCGCGGGCCGTTTTCTGTTTCTGGTCAGGGCTGATCGGGTATCCGCATGATCAGGCAGTCTCCAAGCAATGGCGGCGGAACGCGCGTTTGAGCATATCCAGCTCCGACCGCAAAAGCTCAACCTCGGCTCGCAGGTCATCTGCGAGTGCCTCTCCGGCAATCAGTGAAAAATCCGCCAGTTTGGTATCCGTTTCCCCATCAAATATCAAAAATGTCTGAACGCCATCGGCGACAGCATGGGACGGAACCGGCACTGTCAGGGTCCATTCCCCGACGGAATCGGCCTCGGTCATTTCGACGCCCTCGACAGGCTTGTCCTGATGGGTGACCCGGATCCCGGGCCGCTTTCCGGAATTGCCAGCACCTGTTATCCGGCCTTCCCAGATGCCGTTGCGCAGACGGATTTTCGTAACGGTGAGTTCGCTCATCCCAGCTCCTCCTAGAGTGCCGCGCGGCGGTGGCGGGCAAAGGTGACATCCCTCAGGATCACCTGATTCATTTCCGGTGCTTCAAAAATCAGGTCGAGCCAGGCCTTTTCGATCCGCTTTTCGTTCAGACGCGAATAGGCAAGATCAAACTCGACCATGATGTCCTTGGCGTCCAACGGCAGTTCCAGAACGATCTGTTCGGTGTTCGGGCCATGACGAATGTTCAGACGGGCAAAAATCTCCAGTGGTTTTTCGGTTTCAATGATCGTGTTCAACCGCAGAAGATGCTGACGGGTAAGACCCGCTGCCGCTTCCGCAGGCAGGTCGATCACCAAAGAAAGAAAGCTGCCGTCAAACTTGAACACGTCGAGCCGAAGGCCGTATGGAGCCAGATCCTCTTCGTGGGTATTGCGCAACTGGCGCAAGGTGAGTTCCGAGAAATCGCAGTCGTGGAACAGGGTCACCTCGGATCCTAGCATGGACTTGGTTGGGGCAGAGCTGATACCCGGGCGGGCCAGAGGCCCGCGCCACAGTTCCGGTCGCCACGACCAGTCGGTTCCGTGTGGCCGTGGAAAGAACGATGACCCGATCATAGGAAGTGCCAGCCGACCGTCGGCAATATGAACAAGCTTGTCCAAATGAGTGCGCAACTGGCGAGCCTGATTGCGCTGAACTCGCAGCTGCGAGAGGTTTGTATGCCCCGCCGATCGCGCGGCCCGCCGCCAGCGGCGCAGAGCTCGGAGATGGAACAGGCGGTCTAGGATGCTGCTCATTTTGGACCTGTCGCGAGTGCGTGCGTGATGGCACGTCTTTGTTTCTACTTATGAAACAAAAGGGTTGCGGTCAAATGAACCTGCTCGTTCAGGTCAAATGGTTGCAAAAAACCCGCCGGAAAGGTCTCCGGCGGGTCTGTCGGGGCGACGCCCCCTTTGCATGTTGAACCTGCCAGACCGGGTCAGAGATCCATGTATTCGTGCTTTTCGGCCTTGCCACCGGGTTGTGTGACGGCGCCCTTGTAGGTTTCGCCGACAAGCTGAGCGTATTTCCACAAGGCACCCGAGGCATAGATGGTTTCCCGCGGACCCTTCCAGTCCGCCTTGCGTGCCGCAAATTCATCTTCGCTGAGGTCAACCGAGATTTCACCCGAGATTGCGTTGATGGTGATCATATCGCCATCCTTGAGCAAGGCGATCGGACCGCCCTGCGCGGCCTCGGGACCGACGTGACCAACGCAGAACCCCCGGGTCGCACCGGAGAAGCGCCCATCGGTGATCAGTGCCACCTTTTTGCCCATGCCCTGCCCTGAGAGCGCGGCAGTGGTGGCGAGCATCTCGCGCATGCCGGGACCGCCTGCGGGGCCTTCGTTGCGGATCACGATGACTTCGCCTTCTTTGTAGGCCCGGTCCTTGACGGCGGCAAATGCGTCTTCTTCGCATTCGAACACACGAGCCGGCCCCGAAAAGACCTGTTGATCTTCGGTCATGCCGGCAACTTTGACGATCGCACCCTGCGGAGCCAGATTGCCTTTCAGGCCGACAACGCCACCGGTTTTGGTGATCGGATTGTCGATCGGGTAGATCACGCGGCCGTCGGCTTCGCGGTCGATGCGGTCAAGTTCCTCGCCGATGCTGCGACCGGTTGCTGTCATGCAATCCTCGTGGATCAGCCCCGCCTTGCGAAGCTCCTTCATAACGACCGGGATGCCGCCGGCATCAAACAGATCCTTGGCCACGAACTGACCGCCGGGTTTCAGGTCCACGAAATAGGGTGTGTCACGGAAAATGTCGCAGACATCTTCGAGGAAGAACTCGATCCCTGCCTCGTGTGCAATCGCGGGAAGATGCAGGCCGGCATTGGTCGAACCGCCGGTGCAGGCAACGACCCGTGCAGCGTTTTCCAGCGATTTACGGGTAACCACGTCGCGGGCACGGATGTTCTTTTCAAGCAGATCCATCACAGCCTGGCCTGATGCCTCGGCATATTGGTCCCGGCTTTCATAGGGTGCGGGCATGCCAGACGAATTCATCAATGCCAGTCCGATTGCTTCAGACACACAGGCCATGGTGTTGGCGGTGAACTGACCGCCGCACGCGCCTGCCGATGGACACGCAACGCGTTCCAGCATCTCAAGCGCGGCGTCCGACATCTGCTCGTTCTGATGGCGGCCAACCGCCTCGAACATGTCCTGCACGGTCAGGTCCCGCGAACGGAAGTCTTCGGGGATCTCCTCGACCTGAGGGGCCTTGCCCGGAAGGATCGAACCGCCATAGATGAACACAGAAGGCACGTTCAGGCGAACCATGGCCATCATCATGCCAGGCAGCGATTTGTCGCAGCCCGCAAGGCCAACCAGCGCATCATAGCAATGTCCGCGCATGGTCAGTTCGACGGTGTCGGCAATCGCCTCGCGGCTGGCAAGCGAGGAACGCATCCCCTCATGTCCCATCGCGATACCGTCAGTCACGGTGATGGTGGTAAACTCTCGCGGCGTGCCAAAGGCTTGCTTGACACCCATCTTGACCGACTGTGCTTGGCGGTTCAGAGCAATGTTACAGGGTGCGGCTTCGTTCCAGCATGTTGCCACACCGACCAGAGGCTGATGGATTTCATCTTCGGTCATGCCCATCGCATAATAATAGGACCTGTGGGGTGCCCGTTCGGGGCCCTCGGTCACATGGCGGCTGGGAAGTTTGGTCTTGTCGAACTGGCGCTTGAGCATTGCTGGTCTCCCGAATGTCGTTTCCAAGGGCATAGCCCCGCGTTCTGAAAGGCACAAGTCGGAACGCCGCCGCAGTCGGTATCCTTGTATTGACGGCAGCCAGTGCTTACCGTTTGGAACCTGTCGGCTCGATTTGTCCGGCCCGGGGCAAGTTTCACGTTGCGAGGACCGGTTGGGTATGGAACCCACGCTGTTTTCATTCATCTGGAAGTATTCCAAGCGCCAGCAGTTCTTTCTGCTGTTGCTCACGGTTTTGACCTTCCCGTTTCTCTACGCCTCGCTGGAGTTGCCCAAGCGCATCATCAATGACGCCATCGGTGCCGTGAATTCCACAAAGACCCTGTGGGGTGTCGAATTGACCCAGGTACAGTATCTGATGCTGCTGTGCTTTGCCTTTCTGGCGGTCGTGCTTATCGGCGGGTTGATGAAAATGCGGATCAACACGATGAAAGGCGTGTTGAGCGAGCGTATGCTCCGACGCCTGCGCTACACGTTGATCGCTCGGATGATGCGGTTTCCAAAACCCTACTTCAACACCACCAGCCAGGGCGAACTGGTGTCAATGGTAACATCCGAAGCCGAGCCGATGGGCGGGCTGATGGGGGACGCGATCGCGCAGCCGGCATTTCAGGCCGGACAAATGTTGACCATCGTGTCGTTCCTGTTTCTGCAGAGCGTTTGGTTCGGGTTGGCATCGGTCGCGTTGATTCCACTGCAAGCGTGGTTGATCCCGCGCCTGCAGCGACAGATCAACCTGCTGAACAAGGAGCGCATTCACGAAGTCAGAAAGCTTAGTTCTGAGATCGGCGAAAGCGCGGCCGGGATCTCGGACCTTCGTGCCAATGGCGGCTGGCGGTTCCGTTTGGCGCAGATAACAGATCGGTTGGGCCGGTTGTTCGAGATTCGCTACAGGATCTACCAGAAGAAATTCTTCATGAAGTTCCTGAACAACCTTATCACCCAGATGACGCCTTTCCTGTTTTACGCCGTGGGCGGGTATCTGGCGATCAAAGGCGAAATTACCGTTGGTGCGCTTGTTGCAGCTTTGGGGGCTTACAAGGATCTTTCGGCACCGTGGAAAGAGCTGCTGACCTACTACAATCAGGTGCAGGACATGTCGCTGCGCTGGCAGGTGGTGACAGAACGCTTCGCGCCAAGGCACATGATTCCAGAAGACCTCTTTTCCGGCGAACCCGCTGAAATCCCGCATCTGGACGGCTCGATCGAGCTGAGAAACGTGACCGTTCGCGATCAGGACGGTAACACTGTTCTCGAAGAGATCAACCTGACCATCCCTCCGGGTTCTCGGGTTGCGGTGCAAAGCAGCCGGGCAGGCGAGCGTGTTGCGCTGGCGCAATTGCTGACGCGCGAGGTGCTACCGGTCTCGGGTGAAGTTCTTGTATCCGGGCGGCGTCTTTCAGATCTCCATCAGGCGGTCATTGCGGCGCGCATTGGTCATGCTCACTCACGCCCTTACCTGTTTGACGGAGCTCTGGGTGATAACTTGCTTATGCCCCTGCGAACCCGTCCACAGAATGCGACCGGGGAGCGACAGCAGCAGGACAAGGCCGCCGTAGAAGCCCGAAAATCCGGTAACAGCACAGACTCGCTCGAAGCAAACTGGATCGATCTCGATCTTGCGGGGATGGATGATGCAGAAGAAATCCGCGACTGGTGGTTCAAACTTGTTCAGGCGATGGGAACCGACGAGATCATGTTTCGGCGTACGCTGCGGTCTCACTTCGACATGGCCCTGCATCCGGATCTGGCAAAGGACATCGTCCGCCTGCGCCCGGAAATCAGGGAACGGTTGCAAAAGAAAGGTCTGGACGAGGCGATTTTTCATTTTGAACCGGATCAGTTCAATCCGGCCGTGCCGCTTGGCGGAAACCTGCTCTACGCATCCACCAAGCATGAGATTTCGACAAACGGTTTTAGCGACGAGGACCGTTTCGTTAAACTTTTGGACGATCAGGGGTTGGCCGAAGAGGCGTTTCAGATTTCTCTCGGCGTGATATCGACGCTGAAACAGGCGTTCGGACGGGATGGCACCGATCACCCCTTGTTTCGTCGGCTGGGAATGGACCCGGACATGTATCGCAGCCTGGTGGAGATTGCTGATCGGCGCGAATCTCATGGGCCCGGCAGCCTGACCAAACAGGACCGGGCAAAGCTGCTGACTGTTCCCTTCCTGTTATCTGCCGAACAGATCGGGCCGAGCTTCCCGGAAGAATACAAGGACAAGATCCTTCAGTTTCGGAAATCTCAATCCGCCAAATTGTTGAAGGAAGGCGGTTCGCTTTTCTTTCCGATTTCACCCGATGTTTTCATCCCACAGTTGACGGTGATCGAGAACGCCATCTATGGGCGTGTATCGTTGATGGCGGGCGCGCGTGCCGACGAAATCGAGGATTTGGTCGCAGAAGTGCTGAGCGAGCAAGGCATGAGGCGTCGGATTGCGGCTGTGGTTTACGATCTGCCCGCGGGTCTGGGTGGGACCAACCTGCCAACGGTGTTTCAGGAACGCGCCGCCTTCAGCCGCGCTGCGATCAAACGGCCCGATATTCTAATCCTTGATCGGGCTCTGGCGAGCCACGATTCACAAAGCCGTGTTCGTACGAGGCAGAAACTGCGCGAACTTCTTCCGAATTCCATCATGATCTTCATGGAAGATCAGTTTGCACATCCGGAAGCATATGATTTGTTTGTCGAGATCCGCGATGGCCGGATTGACGGGGTCGAACGGGAGCGGCTGTCGGGTATGGACCATGCCGGTACGGCGGATCTAAAACGGAAGCTCGATATCATCGCGTCAACCGAGTTGTTCTCGCGGCTGGATCCTCGCAACCAGCGTCTGCTGGCTTTCTCGGCGCAATGGTATGATGCCAAGGCAGGGCAGGTTATTTTTTTGCATAACCAGCCGGCAGACGCGGCCTATCTGTGCCTGACAGGAAAATCCGCCCTGCGCTGGCCGGAAAGCGCGCCTGATGATCCTCCGCTTTCCTTTGTCGAACCGGGGCGGTTGATTGGTGATCTGTCGATCATCACCGGCGATCCGCGCCCACTGGATCTGATTGCGCTCGAAGACAGCGGATTCCTGAGAATCGGTGCCGAGGAGTTCCGTGCGGTAATTGAAAACGATGCCACCGTTGCGGTTCGCCTGCTGGAAACAGTGGCAGGGCATCTGGTCGATGCCGCGGATTTCCTTCGCGATAGCCACGTCAATATCGCAGAGTTCACCAATCCGATGGGAGATCCGATTGTTGGAGAAGCCGAGCCTGACAAGCCGCAGGAAGGTCAAGATGCATAACCGACCTTATGCTGCCCACGAGCAGCTGGTTGCCCCCGCAAGGCCGCGACCCGAGCTCTGGCGGTTGTTTCTGGGGATCGTGACAATTGCTGTTGTCGTGTTTGGCTTCAACACAACCCTTTTGGCAGCCATCCGAAGCATGGCGCCGCATCAGTTCGCCAACGAACTGATGACGGGGGCGACTCCGTTGGCAATGATTGTGCTGCTGTCCAGTTTCGGATTCGTAATCGCCGGAATCGCGCTTGCGACCCGGCTGCTTCAGAAACGCAGCCTGTTCAGCATTCTGGGGCCAGCTGCGGATACGGCCAGACAGTTCTGGCGCGTTTTTCGCGCTCTGCTTGTTCTCGGTGCTGTGCTACTGATCCTGCCGCCCTATGACATGGGAATTCCCCTTGTTGAAAATCTGCCCCCGTCAACATGGCTGTTGTTGTTACCGGTCTCGCTGTCCGTGATTCTGATCCAGACCGCAGCGGAAGAGATCTTGTTTCGAGGATATCTCCAGCAGAGTCTCGCCGCACGGTTTCAATCGCCGCTGATCTGGCTCTGCCTGCCGTCGCTCTTATTTGCGCTGGGTCACTATGCGCCAGCCAGTGCAGGAGATAATGCGCTTCTCGTGGCGTTGTGGTCGGGCATGTTCGGTCTTCTGGCGGCTGATCTGACGGCCCGCTCGGGCACGCTCGGCCCGGCGATCGCGCTGCATCTGTTCAACAATGCCGTCGCCCTGCTGGTCGTTTCGCTGCCGGACAACCTGAGTGGGTTGTCGCTTTTCATCCTGCCGATCGACCTTTCGGATACTGTTGGGCTGCGAGAATGGCTGATCGTGGATTTCGCGATGATGATCGTGGGATGGCTGGTTGCGCGTGTTGTCCTGCGCCGCTGATTGCATTTACCGGCACAGGGGCTTATCTGAACGCGACGTCACTGCAACAGAGGTTCCGTCATGAACTGGATCACAAACTATGTCCGGCCCCGGATCAACTCGATCTTCTCGCGCCGGGAAATGCCCGAGAACCTCTGGCACAAATGCGATGAGTGCGGCACCATGCTGTTTCACCGCGAGTTGACCGACAACCTTAACGTCTGCTCCAGCTGCGGCCATCACATGGCGATTACCCCGCGCGACCGCTTTCACGGGCTGTTTGACAACGGTGTGTATTCAGAAGTCGAGGTTCCCGCACCAGCTGCGGACCCCCTGCAGTTCCGGGATCAGAAGAAATACCCGGACCGCATGAAAACAGCCCAGAAAACCACCGGTGAAAAAGAGGCCATGCTGGTCGCTACTGGTGAAATCGGGCGCACGCCAATCGTTGCAGCCGCACAGGATTTTTCCTTTATGGGTGGTTCAATGGGCATGTATGTCGGCAACGCGATTATCGCTGCCGCGGAAAAGGCTGTTGAGCTGAAACGCCCGCTGATCCTTTTTTCCGCCGCGGGCGGTGCCAGAATGCAAGAGGGGATCCTCAGCCTGATGCAGATGCCGCGCACCACTGTGGCGGTTCAAATAATGAAAGAGGCCGGGCTGCCCTACATTGTCGTCCTGACCCATCCCACGACCGGCGGTGTGACCGCCTCCTATGCGATGTTGGGCGATGTGCATATCTCCGAGCCAAATGCGCTGATCTGCTTTGCCGGCCCACGGGTGATCGAGCAGACTATTCGCGAAAAACTGCCCGACGGCTTCCAGCGCGCTGAATATCTGCTGGATCACGGCATGCTTGATCGGGTCACACCGCGCACCGATATGCGCGAAGAGCTGATAACCATTACGCGCATGTTGTTGAACCTGCCGCCACAAGTGCGTGGCGATCTTCCTGCGCCGTCCGGCTCCACAGCTGACGAAAAAGCTGCAGGCAAGGTCGAAACCGGAACATGAATACCCCGACTTCCGACGCCATTCTTGATCGAATGATGGCGTTGCACCCCAAGATTATCGACCTCACTTTGGACCGGGTGTGGGAATTGCTCAGTGCGCTGGGCGATCCCCAGAACAAGTTGCCGCCGGTGATTCATATCGCGGGAACCAATGGCAAAGGCTCAACGCTGGCGATGATCCGAGCCGGGCTGGAAGGCGATGGAAAATCAGCCCATGCCTATACGTCCCCCCATCTGGCTCGGTTCCATGAAAGAATTCGGCTGGCGGGTGAGCTGATTTCCGAGCCGGCTCTGACCGAGGTGCTTGACGAATGCTACCGGTCGAATGCGGGTGGCAATATCACGTATTTCGAGATTACCACCTGTGCCGCCTTGCTGGCATTTTCCCGGACACCTGCGGATTACACTCTGCTTGAAGTCGGGCTGGGTGGTCGCCTTGACGCAACGAATGTGGTTGAGAGACCCGCCCTGACAGTCATCACACCGGTCTCGTTCGACCATCCGCAATTTCTGGGCAATAGCGTCGCCGAGATCGCAGCCGAAAAGGCGGGTATACTGAAGCACGGCGTAACCTGCGTGGTGTCGCGGCAGCCGCCGGAGGCGATGGAGATGATCCAAGCGCGGGCCGAAAAGGTCGGGGCTCCGTTGCTGGTCGAGGGACAGGACTGGCAGGTTTGGGAAGAACGCGGGCGTCTGGTCTTTCAGGATGAAACCGGTTTGCTCGACCTGCCTCCTCCGGCCTTGATGGGGGCGCACCAGTTTCAGAATGCTGGGGCCGCGATCGCCGCCCTGCGTTTTCTAGGCCACGGAGAGGTCGCCTGCCACGCTGCCGTCACCGAGGTAACGTGGCCCGCCCGGATGCAAAGACTTCGCAAAGGCCCCCTTGTCGAAGCGGCACCAGGCATCGAGTTCTGGCTTGATGGCGGGCATAACGCAGCCTGCGGTGCGAGCCTTGCAGAAACGCTGACACGTCTGCCGACACGGGAAACGCATCTGATTTGCGGTATGATGAACACAAAGGATGTTTCAGGGTATCTGGAACCTTTGTTGCCTCACGCTGCCAGCCTTTCGGCGGTGTCGATCCCCGGCGAGGTCAATACTCTGCCCGCTGCGGAAACCGCGGAACAGGCAGGGAAGGTCGGTATTCCGAATTCCGTTGCAGCCAGTGTCGAGGCTGCTTTGGCCGGAATCTCCGCTCGCAACCCGAATGCGCGGGTTCTGATTTGTGGTTCGCTTTATCTGGCAGGCATTGTTCTGCGAGAGAACGGCTGAAAAAGTGCCCGTGGCCGCCGTCGGCAGAGTATTATCGACCTTGGGTTTGCTAAGGTTACTAGGGCCGAAAAACGATCCTTTACTGGCCCCAATCCTTGTCCTGCATCTCTCGAAGGCGTGACGCAGTGCGTTCGAACTCGAAAGACCCTTCGCCCTCGACATAGAGCATTTCCGGTTCCGCCGCCGCAGAACAGATCAGTCTGACCCGGGCCTCGTAAAGCGCGTCGATCAGGGTCACAAAACGCTTGGCCTCATTGAAGTTGTTGCGCGACAGGTGGGGAATGTCTTCCAGAACCAGAACTTTGACCTTCTCGGCTATGGCAAGATAATCCGCCGGCCCCAGATAGTGTCCGCAAAGATCGTAGAACGATGCCTTTGCCACGCCGTTTCGAAAGGCTGGCAGGGTCACGTCACGGCCTTTGACGCGAAGGGTTAGCGGCTCTGCCGGTCCGCCTGAAAGATCCTGCCAGACCTGGCGGATTTCGGCGCGGGCTTCCGGGCCGATGGGTGTGAAATAGACCCGCGCCCCTTCCAGACGGTCTTGACGGTAGTCCGTCGGGCTGGCCAGTTCCCACACCACCAGACGTTCCTTGATCATCTTTATGAAAGGCAGGAACAGTTGTCGGTTCAACCCGTCTTTGTAGAGATCATCCGGCACCCGGTTTGAGGTGGTGACAACCACGACACCGGCAGCAAACAGCGCCTCGAATAACCGCCCGACGATCATCGCGTCAGTGATGTCGGTGACTTGCATTTCATCAAAGGCCAGAACCTTGACCTGCTTGGCGACCTCTGCCGCGACCGGCGCCAGCGCATCCTCTACGCCCCGGCTGCGGGCGTCGTGCATACCGGCGTGAATCTCTTGCATGAATGCGTGAAAATGTACCCGACGCGAAGGGATGTCGCGCAGAGATTCGATGAACAGGTCCATGATCATGGACTTGCCGCGCCCAACCCCTCCCCAAAGATACAGTCCCTTTGGCGGGGGCGGAGCCTTGCGGAACAGACCGCGCTTGACCGGTGAGGATAGCTCTGCGCGGATCCGTTCGAATTCGGGCAGCACCGCGAGCTGTGCGGGATCCTCGTTCAATGTGCCGTCAGCGACCCGTTCGGCATAAAGGGTGGGCAGGTCAGTCATGTCCGAGCCTTACCCTGCATCCGGTGTGTTGAAAAGCGGATCGCATCAACGACGGTGAACCAGATCCGCAAATCTTGTGATTTGACTGGCAAGGGAATGCCTTTAGGTTTCTTGCAGTTGCGAGGTGAGTATATGCAGCGTTCTTCGGGGCTCTTTACACCAGTTCTGATCGTGGGATGTATCATCATCGCGGTCAGTTTCGCAGTGCGTGCTTCATTCGGGGTGTTCCAGATCCCGATCGCCGAAGAACTCGACTGGCTCAGGACCGATTTTTCGTTGGCCATCGCCATTCAGAACCTCGCTTGGGGAATAGGGCAACCTATTTTCGGAGCGATTGCGGAGAAAATCGGAGACCGCAAAGCCATCGTTCTTGGTGCGCTTACCTATGCGGCCGGTATGGTTCTGACGGCATGGTCCGTGACGCCTCTCGAACATCAGATCTATGCCTGGCTGGTCGGCTTCGGAATTGCGGGTACCGGCTTTGGCGTGGTGCTTGCGGTCGTCGGGCGCGCGGCCTCAGAGGAGAACCGGTCAATGTCGCTGGCTCTGGTGACCGCGGCGGGTAGTATCGGGCAGGTTGTCGGCGCTCCGGCAGCGGAATGGATGCTGACATTTCTCAGCTGGCAGCAAACCTTCATCCTGTTCGCAATTGCGATCCTGCTGCTGATCCTGACCCTGCCAGCCATGCGTGCGCCCGAGGCCGCGTCGCGTCAGGAACTGGAAGAAAGCCTCGGTCAGGTCCTCGCCACCACCTTTCGCGATCCGTCCTATACCCTGATCTTTCTAGGCTTCTTCAGCTGTGGCTATCAACTGGGTTTCCTGACCGCGCACTTCCCTGCGTTTGTGACTGAACTGTGCGGCCCAATCCAGCCAGGGGGTGTTCTGCACTCGATGGGTATCACGACGACCTCTGCACTCGGCGCAGTCGCGATTTCATTGATCGGAGCGGCCAATATCGCCGGTACCCTGCTGGCGGGCTGGGCCGGAAAGCACTTTCGCAAGAAGTATCTGCTGGCGGGCATTTACACGGCTCGCACCTTCGTCACCGCCGTGTTCATCGTGTTTCCGATCACACCGACTTCGGTGATCATTTTTTCGCTGGCGATGGGGACGCTTTGGCTGGCGACGGTGCCACTGACTTCGGGTCTGGTCGCTTACATCTACGGCCTGCGCTTCATGGGAACGCTGTACGGTATCGTGTTTTTGAGCCACCAGATCGGGAGTTTCATAGGGGTCTGGCTGGGCGGACGCATGTATGACATCTATGGCGACTACACGATGGTCTGGTGGATCGGTGTCGGTGTCGGGGCCTTCAGCGCCATCATCCACCTGCCGATCCGGGAAAACCCGCTTGGGCAAAGGGATTCCCACCAGCCTGCCTGATCAATTCAATCCCTCGCGCAGGCGCTGACCGAGAATTTGCATGATCTGATCCGTATGGGTGTAGGGCAGGCCGTGACCGGCATCGTCGATCATCTCTTGCCGTGCGTCGCGACTCCACTCCGACAGTTTTCCTATGGCGCTCTTGGGGATCACTTCGTCCTTGCGGCCCCAGATCGCCAGAACCGGCACGCCTTCGCTATGGATATGGCGATGTTCCGTTTCCAGATCGTTCGACAGGATTCCACGCAGGCTGGACAGAATGGCAGCAATGTAGCCCCGATAGTTCAGTTCCCGTTGCTGCAGATCGACGATACCTGGAACCGAACTGGGGAGATCGCGCTCGGCCTCTGTTCCGCGCAGATACTTGCGCGGGAAATGCGCAAGCATCAACCAGTCGCCCAACACGGGCGTGTCACGGATGAAACGCACCATCCGACCTTGCGAAGACTTGGCCCCGCTTGGTGCCAAAAGGACCAGGTGCCGAACCCGGTCGATATGGGTTGACGCAAAGCTCGTGGCGATGGCACCGCCCATGGAATAACCAAAGAGGGTGATATCATCCCCGACCTTCTGGCTTTCCAGAAGATCCTCAAGTTGACGCACAAAGAATGCGGCATCTTGGGTGCCCGGCACGCGGTCAGAATAACCGCGGCCATACAGGTCGTAGGTCAAAACCCGATAGCCCATGGCAGACAAGCCCCCGGCCATGCCATCCCACACAAACGAAGGGGTCGAGAGCCCATGCACGCAGACGGCAACCGGTCCGCGCAAAGGGCCATGCCAGCGGAAATAGGTGTTACCCTGTGACAACGTGACCATTTCACCCGGCAAGTCCTGCCGTGCGCGTTCGTCCATCGGTTTGCGCCGCCATTCCCGCACATAGGGAATTGCAATGATTGCGACTAGAATCAGAAGGATCACGAAAGTCATTGCCCGCCTCGCCAGCAATCCAGGATGTAGCGGCTGGTCATCAGGTCAAGATGTGCGCCGCCACCGTTCTTAAAGAGGGTGATCGCGTCCGGATCAGGCGCGAAACCGGCGAGATCGTAGAAGTCGGCATGCAGATCCGACATTGAGATTGTTCCTTCGGCCAGCGGAATTTTGATTTCACCGATATGATCAACCGTAGTGTCAAAACTGTCGAGATAGATTTTCGAGCGTTTCATGGTTGCGTCATCCGCCTCGCGCATATCCGGGCGATAGGCTCCGATCAGGTTCACGTGCTGCCCTGGGCGCAGCCACTCTCCCTTTAGGATGGGTGTCGAAGACATAGTCGCGCAGACAATGATATCCGCCATCCGCACGGCCGGTTCCAGTTCGTCGGCGGCCTCTACACCGGCGATCGAGTCGGCGAGTTCTCGCGCCTTGTGCATGGTCCGGTTCCAGACGCGGATCCGGGCCTTCGGAAAACCCGCGCCAAAAGCTTCGCAAAGAGATCCCCCGACTGTGCCAGCGCCGATAATCAGGATCTCCCGGCTATCGGGGTTTGCAAGGCGCAATGCGCCCAGCAAACTGTCTCCTGCGGTTTTCCACTTGGTGACCAGATGGAAGTCTACCAGCGCTGCAAGCGTTCCGTCGCGATCATCATAGAGGCAGACGGCTCCGTTGATCATCGGAGCGTTGCGCTCTGGGTTGCCGGGAAAGATGGTCGCGGTCTTTACCGCCGCGCCGAGCCCGTCGATCCATGCTGCCCGCGACAGCAAAGTATCCGGATCCCGATATAGAAATGTATCGCCGATTTCCGCCTTGGGAAGGTTGTGGCCGTCGACCAGCGCATTGGTCAGGTCCAGCCAGTCGAGGTTTGCTTCACCGGCTTCGAACGGAATGAAAGGTATGGTCATCGCGCTTCCTCCTCGGTCAGCAGACGGGCCTTTACCAAACAATCCGCCCATCCCTGTGGCCCAAGGAAGTGATGGGTTTGCCAACCACGATCCTGTGCCGCGCGAATATTGTCGATGCGGTCGTCGGTAAAGATCAACGCCTCCGGTGGGAGCCCGCAATCTGCCTCTACCATTTCATAGATCTCAGCTTCAGGTTTGATGACCTTCATATGCCCCGAGATGTATCGGCGGTCGAACTCGGCAAGAACCGGGTAATGCATCGACGCAAAATCAAAACTCTCGATCCCGAAGTTTGTCAGCGCAAATACCGGGATCCCCTTTGTTCTGAGCGCGCGTAGCAGGCGGGTGGAATGCGGGATTTCAGGGGTGGCAAGCTCTAACCAGTTGTCGTGCCACATTCGGATCTCGTCGCGCCACTCGGGGCTTTTCTCGGCCCAGTCATAGATGGTGTCCCGGAAATTGTTTCCCCGGTCGACCATGTCGTTCATGCCGTGCAGATCAATCTCGGAAAACATGGCCCGGCGTCTTTCTTCGCCGATGACGCGGTCATAGTACCGCTCTGGCTGCCACTCGATCAGCACATTGCCGATGTCGAAAATTACGGCCTGTGGTTGCATGTCCAGATCTCCCGGCACCCGGTTCCATCCAATAAAAAGCACCGGAGTGATGTTAAAATGATCCGCGCGCTACGCCTCGCGCGATGCCGCTCTGATTTCCCGTTCAAGTGAATCCAGAAAACGAGAGCGGTCTGCTTTTGTAAAGGCCTTGCCACCACCGCCGGCACCGAGCGGAGATGCTGCTCGCAGGTCAGCCATCAAATCCCGCATGGCAAGCTGCTGCCCGATATTGGCCGGGGTAAACACCTCGCCTGTGGGCCGCAATGTGCGGGCGCCTGCCTCGACACATTTTGCTGCAAGGGGGATATCGCTGGTGATCACTACATCCCCCAGTCCGCAGCGGTCCGCGATCCATTTGTCGGCTTCGTCGGCGCCTGCTGCGACAATAACATTTTCCACAAGCGGGTTTTGCGACGGACGCAGGCCGCCATTCGACACAACGTACATCTTCAACCTGTGGCGGGTGGCGACACGTTCGGCTTCAGACCGAACCGGGCAGGCATCGGCATCGATAAAAACTGCCATTTTTCCGCCTCAGGCCCAGAGATGTTGGGCGTGAAAGCTCACATGATCTTCCATGAAGCTTGAGACGAAAAAGTAGCTATGATCATACCCCGGCTGCAATCGGTTGATCGCCTGCTGGCGGCGTTCTGCGATGGCCTGTGCCAGTGTTTCGGGTCGCAACAGGTCGATGAACTGATCATTGGTCCCCGTATCGATCAGCATCGGGCCGTCAAACCCCTTTTCATGCATCATCATGGTTGAGTCGTGACGTGCCCAGGCTGCCTCGTCGTCCCCCAGATAGGCGCGCAATTGCTTGCGCCCCCAATCGGAACCGGTGGGGTTCGAGATTGGAGCAAATGCTGAAACAGATCGAAACTGATCAGGGCGGTTCATGGCAAGTGTCAGCGCACCGTGCCCCCCCATCGAGTGCCCGGTGACGGCCTGCCGGTCTGTGTCGATTGCGAACTGTGCGGCCAGCAGGGCGGGTAGTTCATCGGCGACATAGTCCCACATCCTAAAGTGTGGTGCCCACGGAGATTCGGTGGCGTTGACATAAAACCCGGCACCTTGTCCCAGATCGTAGTCATCGTGATCCGCGACGCCCTCGCCGCGCGGCGAGGTATCGGGGAACACCAGCGCAATGCCCTGTTCGGCGGCCCAACCCTGCGCCCCGGCTTTGGTCATCGCGTTTTCGTGGGTGCAGGTCAGCCCCGAAAGATACCAAAGCACCGGCACAGGTCCGTCCTTGGCTTCTTCGGGAAGAAACAACCCGAACGTCATGTCGCACTGGCAGGCTTCCGAGTTGTGCCGGTAGACACCTTGAATGCCTTCGAAACAGGCATTTTCCGATAGGGTTTCCATAATCTGCAATCCTTGAGTAGCCAATGCCTATCGCTACCTTTGACACGTGCGGGCGTAAAGGCCCGAGGTCGGGCCAAGCGGCTGAATCCGGACGATGTCAGGCAGTTATCCAGTGCCCAACCAGGCAATCACCAGAGGCAGTGTGAGAATGCTGGCGATAGTCGAAAGCAGGATCGCCGCAGAGGCACGCTGGGGGGCGACCCGGTAATGTGCCGCCAGCATGTAGACGTTACCGGCAACCGGCAGGGCGGCTGCGGAAATGGCTATCGTGGCGGAAAATGGATCAACGGAAAACAGGCTTAATACGGCAATCGCAACAAGCGCGGGGTGCAAGGCCAACTTGCAAAAACTGAGCCACACCGCGATCCGAAGCCGTTCGGCGGATTTCGATGCCAGCGACGCTCCTATGGCGAACAGCGCACCGGGTGTGGCCGCCCCTCCGAGTATCGACAGGAAGTCATTCATCGGGCCAGGGATCGGAACCGACAGGGCAGACCAGATCATGCCAGCTGAAATCGACATGATCATCGGGTTCTTGAGCAACCCCGTTCCTATCAGCTTGAAGGTCCGCGGTGTCAGCCGACCGTCGCGGCCACCGTTGATCAGGATGACGATCAGCGAGGAAAACACCACGAGATCAACCGCCAGCACCAGCATGATCGGCCCGATTGCGGCCTCTCCGAAGAGCATCGACAACATCGGTAACCCTAGAAAGCCGGTATTTCCGATCGCTGCACATTGCCCCTCGACTGCTGCGGTGGGCGTATCAAGGCCTCGCAGGAAAGCGACAAGCACCGCTATCCCGTACACGGCGGCTGTGCCGCTGAGATAGGCCAGAATGAGCTGAGGATCGAAAATGTCGCCGAAAGGCAGGTTTGCCGAAAACCGAAACAGCATCGCGGACAGGGGGAAGAAAAAGACGAACTTGGTCAGGTATGCAGTCGCCTCTTCCGAAAAAAACCTCGACCGCCCGGCCCAGAAACCCAGACCGATGATTGCGAAAAAGGGCAGGGTTCTGAGAAAGATCTCGACCATGCGAAAATTGGTAACAAAAGATGACCGGTCTGCAAGGGGAGATTTGGACGTCGCATCTCCGGCCTTTGGATGATGGTGGAAGCGAGGCCGCCGTCCGATCACGCGGCCAGCGCCTAACCGGAGGGTGTCGTTCTAGCCACTGCCGATCAACACGCCGGCTGCCAGAACCAGCGATCCGCCGAGCACAACTTGCATGGCTGCCCGAAAGAACGGGGTTTCCATGTATCGGTTCTGGATCCACGCGATTGCCCACAATTCGACAAACACAACGGCAATGGCCACCATGGTAGCCGTCCAGAATTCCGGGATCAGATAGGGCAGGGCATGTCCCAGCCCCCCTACGGTTGTCATGACCCCGGATGCCAATCCGCGCTTGACGGGCGAGCCACGCCCCGAGAGCTCTCCATCGTCCGAGGCGGCTTCAGTGAAGCCCATCGAGATGCCTGCCCCGACTGACGCGGCGACACCGACGAGGAACGTGGTCCAAGTGTCCTGTGTGGCAAAGGCCGTTGCAAAAATCGGGGCCAGCGTTGATACCGACCCGTCCATCAACCCGGCCAGACCGGGTTGCACCCATGTTAGGATGAATTGCCGGTGGGCGGTGGCCTCTTCGTCGGATCTGCTGTCTCCGTCTAGATGCGTGTCTTCCAGATCGGCAGCCCTTGCCTGGTGTCCTGCTTCCGCCGCGGCCAGATCGCCCAGCAGTTTGCGAGTAGCCGCGTCCGAGCTGTACTTGGCGGCCGTTAGATAGAACCGCTCGGCATCGCGTTCCATCATCTCAGCCTCTTCCCGGATACGCTCCAGCCCCAGATTTTCGACGAGCCAGACCGGACGGCGCGCATAGTATCCGGCGACGTGCTCTCTCCGGATCAGCGGAATGACTGGCCCGAACCGCTCCTCGTGCAGGGCAATTAACTGGGCGCGATGGGTGTCTTCTTCTGCGGCCATGCCGTCGAACATCTTTGCTGTCCCCGGGTAGTCTGCCCTGAGCCGTTCGGCATACCCCCGATAGATGCGCGCATCATCTTCTTCGGATGAGATGGCCAGCGCCAGAACTTCCTGCTCGGACAAATCCCGAAAGTGCTTTCGTTGAAAAAGAAATCGCATAGTCGGCCCTTATTAGAATGATTCTAAATCTATGGAGAAATCCACCGAACGCAAGGCGGTATTCCGATTCAGTGCATGCGAATCCTTGAAACTGAACTGACCAGTTTATATCCTCGCTGGGTGAATATGTAAGGATCCGCAATGACCGCAGCTTCGCCAATCTTGCGCACCGGAAGAAAGTTCGATCAGGTTCTGGCCGGTGCCCGCGACGTGTTCATGGCAGACGGGTTCGAAGGTGCCAGTGTTGATGATATTGCACGGGCTGCCGGTGTCTCCAAGGCGACGCTTTACAGCTATTTCCCCGACAAGCGGTTGCTGTTCATGGAAGTGGCCCAGACGGAATGCACCTGCATGGCGGATCGGATCGTCGAAATGATCGACGAGACCCGCCCGGCACGCGAGGTTTTGCACTTTACCGCGACACAGGTGATTGCGTTTCTGGTATCGGATTTTGCCCAACAGGTGTTCCGGATCTGTGTGGCCGAGAAAGAACGTTTTCCCGAGCTGGCCCGCACCTTTTATCAGGCCGGACCGGAAACAGGGCGGTTGCGCATTAGCGATTATCTGGAAAAGGCCGTGGCCCGTGGTGAGCTGCAGATAGACGATATCCCGATGGCGGCCGAACAGTTTTCTGAGCTGTGTAAGACACGACTTTGGAGTCGTGCCGTTTTTGGAGTGCAAAGCGAGTTCACCAAAGAAGAAATCGACGAGGTGGCAGCCTATACCACCGAGATGTTCATGGCGCGCTACGGCGTGAGATCGGCTTTAACTGCAAATCATCCCGATACCTGATCTTGAAGTTTCCGTTGTTGCCGGACTCTTCGAAACGTTCGGTCGCCCGAACGAGATCACTTAGCTTTTTGTAGCCATAGCTGCGGGAATCAAAATCGGGGTACCGCCTGCCCAGTTCACTGCCGACATAGCCCATTCCAGCCCAGCCTTCGGGGTCGCTGGTGTTCAGAACGACATTTCGGATCAGCTGATAGGCTTTGTGCAGGTCCTGCTTTTTCTTTTTGGTAGATTTGCCGTCCTGCTCTTCATCCGCGGAAACCTCTGCTTCAAGGTTTTCGATATAGATGAACCGTTTGCACGCTGCGACGAAGGCCTCCGGTGTCTTTTGTAGTCCGATCCCGAAAACACCGAGACCCTGTTCCCGGATGCGGCTCGCCAGCCGGGTGAAATCGCTGTCGGATGATATCAGCACGAATGCGTCAAACCGGCCTGAATGAAGGATGTCCATGGCATCGATGACCAGTGCGATATCGCTGGCGTTCTTGCCAGTTGTGTTTGCAAATTGCTGATGCGGAACAATGGCCCAACGGGCAAGTGTTTCCTTGTCCCAGCCCTGCGGGGGACCGTGCGAGAAATCGCCATAGATTCTCCGAATACTGGCTTCGCCTAATGATGCGATCTCCGCGAAAATCACTTCGGCATGCTTGGACGAAATGTTGTCCGCGTCTATGAGAACGGCGAGGCGGTCGGCTTCTTTGGTGCTCAAATTAAGTTCCTCAAATCAATCTGATAAACTAGGTATGAGGAGGAAATTCAATTTAAAGGGGTGAACAGAGTGTTTCCGTTCACCCGATTATCTTGTTCAATCAGTACAGGACGACACTGCGGATGCTTTCGCCCTTGTGCATCAGGTCGAAGCCCTTGTTGATGTCTTCTAACCCCATGGTGTGCGTGATCATCGGATCAATCTCGATCTTGCCGTCCATGTACCAGTCAACGATTTTGGGTACATCGGTGCGGCCGCTTGCACCTCCAAAAGCGGTGCCGCGCCAGCTGCGCCCGGTGACAAGCTGGAAAGGACGGGTCGAGATCTCAGCCCCGGCTGGCGCGACACCGATGATGATGCTCTCGCCCCAACCTTTGTGTGCCGCTTCCAGTGCCGTGCGCATCACGCTGACATTGCCGGTGGCGTCAAAGGTGTAGTCTGCGCCGCCGTTGGTCAGACCTACAAGGTGTGCCACCATATCGCCGTCGACGTCGGCCGGGTTGACGAAGTCGGTCATACCGAACTTTTCAGCCATTTCGACCTTGGCGGGGTTGAGGTCTACGCCCACGATCTGATCGGCACCTGCAAGGCGTAGACCCTGTATCACGTTCAGGCCAATGCCGCCCAGCCCGAACACGATAGCCCGGCTGCCGATTTCGACTTTGGCGGTATTGATCACAGCTCCGATGCCGGTGGTCACGCCGCAGCCGATGTAGCAAATCTTGTCGAAAGGAGCATCCTTTCGGACCTTGGCGAGCGCGATTTCGGGCAGAACCGTGTGATTGGCAAAGGTCGAACACCCCATGTAGTGCAGAATCGGTGTGCCATCGAGCATCGAAAAGCGCGAAGTGCCGTCCGGCATCAGGCCCTGACCTTGCGTTTCCCGGATGGCTTGACACAGGTTGGTTTTGGGATTGAGGCAGTATTCGCATTCCCGACATTCCGGGGTGTAGAGGGGAATGACATGGTCTCCCGGCTTCAGGCTGGTTACGCCGGGGCCGACCTCCAGCACCACACCGGCGCCTTCGTGCCCAAGAATTGCGGGAAACTGACCTTCGGGATCCGCGCCAGACCGGGTGAACTCGTCGGTATGGCACAGGCCGGTTGCTTTGATTTCGACCAGAACTTCGCCAGCCTTCGGGCCGTCGAGGTTCACCTCCATTATCTCCAGGGGTTTGCCCGCTTCCAGGGCGACGGCGGCACGGGTGCGCATGTTTCAGACCTCCTTGTTTTTCGTTACCCTGCGGTAGGTGGCGGGTGTTTTCAATGCCTCATTCGTGACACGTTTCTTAGAGAGCCTGAATTGCGGTATCCGACATGAACGAAGATAGGAGCGCCAATGAAACGACTTCTGCTGATTGCCCCACTTCTGGCGGCTTGCGGTGATGGTGCGGATAAAACCGCATCCTGTAATGCCGACGGTTGGGCGGGGGTGGTAGGAAAACCGGTGTCCGAAATTCAGTCACAGCTCCCTTCGGGAACGCGTGTTCTGGGGCCGAACTCGGTTGTCACTCAGGATTTTCGTCCTGATCGCACCAATGTTTCCGTGGATGCGGGCGGGGTCGTCGTGCGGGTCTGGTGCGGCTGAACCGGTTACGGTGGCCGGCGATATCGTTGGTGGCAATCCAGGCAGGTTCTGACAACCGCGGGTGCCGTCTGGCGGAGGCGGTTCAGGCTGTTGGCGTTGAGTGATCGGGCGGACGCCCGGGCTGCGCGGGCACGGGCGCGAAAGTCATTCCAATTCGACCAGATCCGCGGTTTGGCGCGGGTGGCCGTATCGTATTTATATCGTTGAAACCGCCGCGGAATGTTGCCCATTGCGGCGATCAGGATTTTGCGATCCTGTCTGGCGCTGCGTGGGTCGAACCGGTGGCGGCCCGCGATCATCTGGTTGAGTCTGTTCAATGCCTTGCTGGCATCCCGCATCCCTTCCACCCGTGCCTGAACGTGAGGGTCGCTCACGGAAATCATGTCTTCGGCCCGGAGCGGTAGCGTCGGCAGAGGCAGGATTGACAGCGTTGTCAGGCACATGGCCAGCAGCAGTATGTTCCGTAGCAATGCTGGCATGACGGCCCTTGATGACTCGACAGATCAGGTGCAGGCATCATATAGAACAAAATATGAACATATAGTTTCGATCGATCCCATCTTCGGTTCCGTCCATGTCCAAACGCCGTATTCTCTCGTTGTGGTTCCCCCGCCTTGGGGCAGAGCGGCTGATGCGTATGGCACGTGGTCTTGCCGACGGACCTCTGGCGGTGGTGGCCGATCAGGGCAACATGCAGGTGGTCGCGTCGATCAATCAGGCTGGTGAGGAGGCCGGGGTGCAGGTGGGGCAGCCGGTGCGTGATGCTCATGCCATGTGTGGGCATCTTCTGACACGGCCGCAGAATGCACCGGCCGAGGCCGCTTTCCTGACTGCGTTGCGGCGCTGGGCGGGGAAATTCTCACCTTGGGTGGCCGAGGAAGCTGCAGATGGGTTGGTGATCGATCTCAGTGGATGTGCGCATTTGTTTGGCGGAGAAGAGGCGCTGCTGTCGGTGATCGAGACAGATTGTGGGGATATGGGGCTGACGGTGCGATTGGGGATTGCCGATACACTGGGCGCGGCCTGGGCGTTGGCGCGGTTCGCCGGGCAGCAGGCAGGGTCCGACCGGTCAGGCGATGCGATTTCCCAAGAGGCCCGTGCGACACGCGCCCGCGCCGGAAAGCGGCGGCACTGGACCCGGGGCGGTACGGCCCCGCCGGCTGTAACGCCTGGCGGCGGGGCGCGGATCGCGCCACCGGGGCAGAGCTACAGGGCGCTCAGCCCGCTTCCGATTGCCGCTTTGCGGGTGGACGCTTCTGTGGTGACCCAGCTGAACCGCCTTGGTCTGCGGCGGGTGGAGGACCTGTTGGGGCAGCCCCGCGCTTCGCTGGCCCGTCGATTTGGACGCGGTTTGGTGCACCGACTTGACCAGGCCATGGGCAGTGCGCCCGAGCCGGTTTCCCCCGCCCGGGCTCCGGATCATTTCGCGGTCCGGATGACCCTGCCGGATCCAATCGGTTTGAAAGAAGACCTGATGGCCGGAATCGATCGTCTTCTTCCGACACTCTGCGCCCGGTTGGAGGCGCGCGGTCGTGGTGTCCGCACCCTGCGACTCGAAGCGCATCGCACTGATCAGGCCGCAGAGGTGGTAGAGGTTGGGTTGGCCCGCCCAAGCCATGATCGCCATCGTATTCGCCCGCTGCTCGAGATGAAGATCGACGGCATAGATGCGGGTTTCGGCATCGACATGCTACGGCTTCAGGCCATCCAAACCGAACCGGTTCATGCACGTACCTTGTCTGGCCATGCCGAAGCCAATCGAGCGGTGCGGGAAAGACTGGCCGGGAATACTGCCGTCGACGATCTGATCGGTAAGCTGGGTGCCCGGGTGGGGATGGAAGCAATCACTCGGCGACACCCCGTCCCGTCCCATATTCCCGAAAAAACCGCACAGGTTCTGGCCGCTGCCTGGTCGGAGCCGGCAAGTGACTGGCCCGCTGCGGTCCGGCCCCGCCCGTTGCTGCTCTGGTCACCCGAACCGGTGATGGCCCCGGATACGGCTTCGGTTCCCAACAGGTTCCGCTGGCGAGGGCGAGATTGGCATCTGGCCGAGGCCTCGGGCCCCGAGAGGATCGCTCCGGAATGGTGGCTTGACGACCCCAACTGGCGCAGTGGCGTGCGTGATTACTGGGTTGTTGTCACGAAGCAGGGGGACCGGCTCTGGCTCTATCTTGGCCACGGCGGCACCATGTCGCCAGGTTGGTTCTGCCAGGGCAGTTTTGCATAAGCGCCGAACCAAATTCCGGGTGGGGCTTGATTTGGTAACGATTTCTAGCGAGGCTTGAGCCATGAACATGCAGCCTCCAAGTCCCTTTTCGAAGGGTTCGGCCACAACGCAGGTCTCGTTCGACCGCAAGGAACTATCTGTTATTCTCGCTGTCTATGGCCGGATGGTGGCGGCTGGGGAATGGCGGGATTACGGTATCTCCACCTTGCGCGACATGGCGGTGTTTTCAGTATTTCGCAAAACGGCAGAACACCCGATCTACCGGATCGAGAAGCATCCCCAACTGCGTGGCAGGCAGGGAATGTACTCGGTGATTGGCATGGACGGCAGAATTCTGAAGCGCGGTCACGATCTCAAAACCGTTCTGCGGGTGCTGGAGCGAAAGTTGATCCGGTCAGTCGACCCGGATTAACCCGTGACCGACAGGCGCCGATGTGCAGTCACCGGCCCGTCCCCTTGCGTTTTGATGCGGGAAATAGCCTCTTCCAGCGGCTCATACGCAGTGGCCATGTGAAAAGCATTTGCGTGCAGCAGGGTATCGGGCCCGGCGACAAGCCCAACATGCCCTTTCCAGAACAGCAAGTCTCCGCGTTGAATTTCGGACCCGGCTGGCAACAGCACACCCAGACTTTCGGCCTGCATGTCGCTGTCGCCGGGGCAATCCATGCCGCAGGCTAGCACCGCTGCCTGCACCAAACCGGAACAGTCGACCCCCAGATGGCTGTTTCCACCCCAAAGATAGGGCGTACCCAGAAACCGGGCGGCCACCTCAACCGGGTCAGCCAGGGCAACCCCGATCGGGGACAAGTGCTGAACGGGCAAGAACCCTTCTTCGATCTCGGCGAAGCCACCCGAAACCGCGCCGACGGCTATCCGGCTGCCGAAACTGAGATTCAACCGGTCAGGTGATTTCATGTCTGGCGCCGAATAGACATGTGTGGCCCGCGCAGAGACCAGATGGGTTGCCTCGTGTGCCGGCGACACGGTTTCGGCCGGAATGTAACCAACGTACCCGTCTTTCTCAGCCTGAACAAAACACCAGCCTTCACGGGTTTCGTACACCGTCACACGGTCTCCCCATAGCAGTTGGCGATCACGCGCTCCACCCGGAGAGCGGCACAGGTCAACCACCGGACAGCTTACCTGCATCGGTGAACCGGTAACCCGATTCTGGCCTTCGGAGGGTGCCGGCAAATGCGCCGCAGTGACACGGGCATTGCTTGGGGTCAGGCGTGGGTCGCTCACAGGCCCAAGAGGTCCGGTAGGGCGATCAACAGGGCGCGCGGTCCCTGACCCAAACCACCTTTGGATCGGCCCGGCGCCTTGACGGGCTGCCAGCCGTAGATGTCGAAATGCACGTACCGACCTTCGCCGGCAAAGCGGCGCAGGAACAGCGCTGCTGTTATCGCGCCGGCGAACCCGCCGGCTGGTGCGTTGTCGAGATCCGCAAGATCCGGCTCGATTTTCACCTCATAGGGTTCATGGAAGGGCAGGCGCCAGACGGGATCCGCAGCTTTTGGTGCGGCGGCAATTAACGCGTTGGCCACAGCTTCGTCATCGGTAAAAAACGGGGCCAGATCCGGGCCGACTGCAACACGCGCCGCGCCGGTAAGGGTTGCCATCGAAATCATCAAGTCGGGCGTTTCTTCGGCGGCGAGGGACAACGCATCGGCAAGCACAAGCCGCCCTTCGGCATCCGTGTTGTTGACCTCGACCGTCAGTCCCTTGCGCGATGTCAGAATATCGCCGGGGCGAAATGCGTTTCCTGACACGGAGTTTTCCACCGCAGGTATCAGAACCCTGAGCTGAAGCGGCAGTTTCAAGGTCATGATCATTCGCGCCAACCCCAGAACATTGGCAGCGCCGCCCATATCCTTTTTCATCAAGGCCATCGCATTCGCGGGTTTCAGATCAAGACCGCCAGTATCGAAACACACGCCCTTGCCGACCAAGGTCAGCGTTGGGCCGGATTGACCCCAGCGCAGATCGACAAGCCGCGGCAGGCGGTCCGCAGCCCGACCGACGGCATGAATCATGGGCAGGTTGTGGTCCAGCAGTGTGTCGCCGGTTATCGTTTCGATGGTTGCACCAAATTCGGCGGCGAGGCTCCGGGTGGCCTCTTCAAGAGCGTCCGGCCCCATATCAGAAGCGGGCGTATTGATGAGGTCGCGTGTAAGCTGCTCTGCGGCGGCCATCGCCACGACCCGATCGGCATCCACCCCGTCGGGTGCCACCAGCCGAGCTGATTTCGAACCGCCCTTTTTGTAACGGTCGAACCGGTAGGCGGTCATCAGCCAGCCCAGGCATTCTTTGAGCAGGTTCATATCTTCTGGAAACCCGGCAAGCCGGTAGTCTCCCTCAGGAAGACGTTCGGCAGCTGCGGCCAGAGCAAACCTTACACGATCACGCTTTGCTTTCGTGCCAAACCCTGCAAGCGCCATGAGCGTGGTTCCATCTGACGCGGGAACCAACAAAGCCTCTCCGAGTGCGCCGGTGAACCCGTTTGTCGCCACCCAAGACCGAATAGGTTCAGGTTGCTCCTGCAACCATCTGTCCATGTCGGGTTTTGCCAGAACATGCAGGGCGATCGGGTCGGGGGCATTGGAAAAGCTCGGGGACATTTGGGCCTCGGGTCGTTCGTGATGCCGCCACAGTAACGGCCTCGCCGCCGCTCGCAAGCCCGGGTGGAGCAGAACCGCTGCGCCGTCCCTCGTCCTGCTTGGCAGTCCCCTAGAGTGAAAGGTCTCGCTGATCCCAAACCGCAGTCAAAGATCCCTCGCCTATTCGGATCAGGCGGAACAGGGTCGCGGCAATGGCAGCGCTGTCTTCATTGTCGACACATTCGGTTACATCCCCTGCTACCCGGGCCATTGCGACCAACCCGATCTGATCAGAAATCGCAATCAGGGATCTGGCGCTCTTGCGCAGATCCCTCAACTTGGCCTGACGCCATAGGCGCTCACAATGGGTGAGGCGCACGGCAAGCTCCTCGACCGCCCGACAAACCACATTTTCGGCTTCGGCCTCGCCCAGTTGACGATAAAGATTTGCCAGTTTCTCGGAATCCAGACGCACGGTTTCCGCCTGTTTTAGCGCGATCAGCTGTTCCACCACATTCACCCCTTTGATCTGCCCCCACGGCTCGATGACATTGGCCTCCTTAAGTTTGCAAAAGGTTGCACGCGAGGCTCTGAAATTTCTCGAATTTTGTTTCATTTCGCACTATGTCAGGAGGACTCGAAACGAAACGGATGGCATCATGGACTCTGCTCGCCCTCTTCCCACGTATCTTGTGAAACGGTACCACGGTTGGAAAGCGACCACGTACGACGAAAACCAGGGTTGGTATCGACGCCTTGCCAACGAAGGGCAGCGCCCGCGCGCCATGGTTATTTCGTGCTGCGACAGCCGAGTGCATGTGACCTCTATCTTCGGTGCCGATCAGGGTGAATTCTTCATTCACCGCAATATCGCCAACCTGGTTCCCCCTTATCTGCCGGACGGTGACCATCACGGCACCTCTGCTGCGGTAGAATACGCTGTTACGGCCTTGAAGGTGTCGCATCTTATTGTGCTGGGCCATTCGCAATGCGGCGGTGTGCAGGGCTGCATCGATATGTGCAAAGGCTCCGCTCCGCAGCTTGAAGCAAAAGAGAGTTTTGTCGGCCGCTGGATGGAGATTCTCAAACCCAAGTTTCCTGAGGTTGCAGATATCGAAGATATGCAGGTGCAGGCGCGCCATTTTGAGAAGCTGGCCGTTGTCGCCTCGCTGGAAAACCTGATGACCTTCCCGTTTGTGGCGTCTGCGGTTGAAGAGGGGTCGCTAAGCCTGCATGGGCTATGGACCGATATCGGCGAAGGCGGACTGGAATGCTTCGATCCGAAGGGCAATTCATTCTTCCCGGTCTGACACTGCTTAAAAAATGAGGGCAGGCGAATAGCCTGCCCTCTGCTCTGAGCGGACGAGGGAAAGTCCCGTTCAGGCTGCCAATGCGACATCATCCCTGACCACGCGCCGCGACGAGAACACCGGTGCCGCGGTTTTCTTTGCCCGGATTGCGGAGAGGTCAAACACCTCTCCCACGCTTTCCTTGGCCTGTCGTTTTGCATCCAGATAATCCAGAGCGGCGATACGGTTGGCGCGGGCGGTTTTGAGCAGCGAAGTGGTCATATTGAGTTCTCCTGAGTACGTGATTTTCTTGGAAAAGGGGATCAGGCGGCGTCGCCGGATGTGCCCCATACATTTGATACGAAGAACACACCGTTGCAGGTGCGTACTGGGTGCGATCCCGAGCGCCAGTCGTCCAGGGAAATCACGTTGTCCGCCTGGTCGGTCTTTGCGACCACGTTGCGGGTGGCATTTTGATTTTTGAATGCAATGATGTTGTTCATTTTCTTACCCCAGTTTCTGGAGGCGCAACCGCCTTGTTTGTGTTGGCAACTGATACAGGATTGATGACCCACGCGTCGGCCTGACTGATGCGCGGCGGGTCGATGCGGCCCGGTTGATCCGAGCACTTTGAAAAGAGGGAAACAGGAAGTCCTGCGACCGTGATTCGCAATTCCGTCACAACCCTTGAGGTAGTGATGCGAGGCGAAGTGGTTGTCATTTCCTGTCTCCTTAGGTTTGGAGGGTTGTTCGTTGATATGCCCATGCTTCGCCTTGATTCGGTCGGGATTCGACCGAGATTGTGGCAAAAAAGTGGAAAATCACACAAAAATCAAAAGATTGTCGCCATTTTGGCGCATAGTTTCCTTGTGGCTTCCGGATTTTGCAGGCTTCGGAAACAAGGAAATTCGACAGAAAGTTGTCTAAACCCTCGGATGAGTCGCTCTTCATGGGTTTGGCGTCACCGCTTTTTGCGTCTTTTTGACAAAAAGCGGGCGCCGAAAGGTCACCTCAGAGATGCGACGTTATACCGATAGGGCTAAATTGCGGTTCAAATTGGGCCGGGTTTGAGGAATCTTGAGGGGGCCGAATTGGAACACAAAAAAGCCGCCCAGCCGAAGGCAGGACGGCTTCAAGATTGTCTGACGAGGGATCAGCCCTTTTTCAGGACCTCTCTGCCGAGCAATTCCGCGATCTGAACCGCATTGAGCGCGGCACCTTTACGCAGGTTGTCAGAAACGCACCAAAGGTTCAGACCGTTTTCGATGGTGGAATCCTGACGGATACGGCTGATGAAGGTGGCGTAGTCGCCAACGCATTCCACCGGGCTGACGTAACCACCGTCTTCACGCTTGTCGATCACCATGACACCGGGCGACTCGCGCAGAATATCGCGCGCTTCGTCCTCATCGAGAAAATCCTCGAACTCGATGTTCACGGCTTCGGAGTGGCCAACAAACACGGGCACGCGGACACAAGTGGCCGTTACCTTGATCGACGGATCGACGATCTTTTTGGTTTCGGCAACCATCTTCCATTCTTCCTTGGTCGATCCGTCTTCCATGAAGACGTCGATATGGGGAATGACATTGAACGCGATTTGTTTGGTGAATTTCTTCGCCGGTTTGTCGTCGGTCGGGTTGTAGATCGACTTGGTCTGATCCCAGAGCTCATCGATCCCTTCCTTGCCGGCGCCGGAAACGGACTGGTAGGTCGACACGACGACCCGCTTGATCTTGGCCCGGTCGTGCAGCGGTTTCAGCGCGACCACCATCTGCGCCGTGGAACAGTTGGGATTGGCGATGATGTTCTTCTTGGTGTAGCCGTGCACAGCCTGCGGATTCACTTCTGGCACGATCAACGGAATGTCCGGGTCGTAGCGATACAGCGAGCTGTTGTCGATCACGGTGCAACCAGCCGCAGCCGCCTTGGGGCCGTAGGTTTTTGTCGCGTCCGAGCCGACGGCGAACAGCGCCATGTCCCATCCGGTGAAGTCGAATGTGTCCAGATCCTGGGTCTTCAGAGTTGTTTCGCCAAAGCTGACCTCGGTTCCCAGGGATTTCCGGCTTGCCAGCACGGCAATCTCATCCACAGGAAACTGGCGTTCTGCCAGAATGTTCAGCATTTCGCGGCCCACGTTGCCAGTGGCGCCTACGACGACGATACGGTAGCCCATTTTCTTGTTTCTCCAGATCTGCCCGGTCTCATGACCGGCGGCGGTTCCCTTACAAGGATTCCCGGCCATTTGAAAGGGGTTGCTCGGTCGACTCTGTCGCGGCGGCGCAGTTTGACCACTGGACCGGTAGCCACAATCGGGAAGATGGCTTGCGATGCCGGAATGAGGCGACGGACATCAATGTCTGGGGGCCTGATCCACCGCAGCGTTTTGTTTGCTCAGCCCCGTGCCTTTCGCATTCTGCCCACGACCCCGGTGGGGAAAAAATAGACGCTGAGGATGAACAGCACGCCCAACCAGAGCAACCACCGATCTGCGCTGAGAAGTTCAGGAAGGACAGGCAGGCCTTCGAACAAGCCCGACGCAGTACCCATCAGAGCTTGCAGATAGTTTTGAGCCAGCACGAACAGTGTGGCTCCGATCACGGCGCCGTACATCGTCCCCATACCTCCGATGACCACCATCAGAAGGATGTCGATCATGATCTCAAGGCTCAGGGTTGTATCGGGACCGACATATCGCAGCCAGACTGCATACAGGCTTCCGGCCAATGCGGCCGCGGATGCCGACAGGCAGGTTGCGGCGACCCTGTACAGTACGACCCGATATCCGATGGCTTCGGCGCGGAAGTCGTTTTCGCGGATCGCTTGCAGAACGCGCCCGAACGGCGAGTTGACCACGCGCAGTAACAGCAGAAACAGGATCAGCGCGCCGAAAAAGACGAAGTAGTAGGCCAGCAACTTGCCGTTCAGCTTCACTCCGAACAGGGTGTCGCCGAACTTGAACGCGGGTCCCAAGGCCCGGGGGGTCTTGAAGGTGAGACCGTCCTCACCCCCTGTCAAACCGGAAAGCTGGCTGACCAGAACAGCCACGGCCGAGGCAACCGCAAGGGTGATCATGGCGAAGAAGATCGCGCGAACGCGCAATGAAAACAGGCCGATCAACAAGGCCAGCGCAGCTGCCAGCCCGGCACCGGCCAGGGATCCCACTGCAATTGCATCGAAACCGCGCCCCATATGAGTAGAGGCCAAAGCAACCCCATAGGCCCCGATGCCAAAAAACATGGTGTGGGCGAAACTGACAATTCCACCATAGCCAAGCATCAGGTCGTAGCTGGCCACCAGTACAATAAAGATGCAAATACGCGCGGCGGTATCCACTGTACGGACGCCCGGAAACAGAAATGGCGCCAGTGCCAAACAAATGAAAATGACCGAAAGGATCAGCGCCAGCGCGGTCGAGCGGGGCAGGTCGCCAGAAAGAAGAGCCTTGATCATTTCGCTTTTACCACCGGGATCATGCCCATTGGGCGCCACATGAGGATGGCGACCATCAGGCCAATGTTGGAAATCAATGCCGCTTTGGGTTCAAGAAAGGCAACGTAGTTTTGCATGAGGCCGACCAGAAGGGCCCCGATGAAACAACCCTCGACGCTGCCAAGGCCGCCGATGATCACCACGATGAAGATCAGGATCATGGCCTGATTGCCCATATGGGCAGTGATCGTTTCCTGATAGAGCCCCCACATCACTCCACCTAGACCGGCAAGAGCCGAGCCAGCTATAAAAACACCGACAAAGACAAGACGCAGACGATAACCTAGTGCTTGCACCATTTCTCCGTTCTGCACCCCGGCCCGCACGATCAGGCCCAGCTTGGTCCGTTGCAGAACAAATCGCATGGCAAGAAAGATCACCAGTCCGACTCCCACGGCGACCAGACGATACTTTTCCACCGCAGCGCCGAACATTGTTAGCGCGCCTTTCAGCATCTCCGGCTTAGCGATGTAAATCTCGTCCGGTCCCCAGAGTACGACGATCAACTGCTCTACGACGATCAGGCCGCCCATCGTGACAAGAATTTGCTTCAGATGATGGCCATAGACGGGTTCGACGATCACTTTTTCAAAGGCCCAACCCATGAGCCCGGTCGCAAGCATGGCACCAAATACCGCCAGCAGAAGCGCCAGCAGGTTCAGGGCCAACGATGGCGCTCCGGTCATCTGTCCAAGCATGAGCAAGACTGAAACACCGACAAACGCCCCCACCGAGACAAAGGCACCGTGGCCGAAATTGATTACATCCATCAATCCGAAAACGAGGGTCAGGCCGCTGGCCATGATGAAAATCATCATGCCCATTGCCAGCCCGGACACCGTCAGGGTCAGCCACGATGACGTGCTGGGTATCGCCAGATACCCCAGCAAGGTCAGAACCGGGACCAACAGAACGGGTATCCAAGGGGCTAGACGCTCCCCTAGCGAAGCGCGCATCATTGTCGGCGCATGTTCAGGTGCGGTTGTCATCTTGGGGTTCCACCTAGTTGCAGTATGGAAATCGGCGTTCTCTGTCGCGTCAGGATGTGCATTCAATTCGCCTCCATGCTGAGGCCCATAAGCCGTTCCTGCAGCTCGGTATCCGATACCAGATCCGCCATGGCCCCGGACCAGATCAACCGACCGTCATCCATTACGTTTGCAGAGTCTCCGAGTGCTTTTGCGACAGAAAAGTTCTGTTCCACCAGCAAAACCGATGCGCCCTGTTCCTTCAGTTCGCGAAGGGCTCGAGCCATGGTTGAGATGATGGCGGGTGCAAGACCTTTCGTGGGTTCGTCGATCAGGTAGAGCTTTCGTTCTTCGATCATCGCCCGGGCGATCGACAGCATTTGCTTTTGTCCGCCAGACAGATTTCCGGCTTCGGATTTCCAGAATGTCTTGAGCGGCGGAAAAACCGAGAAGACCCATTCCAGGCGGGACTGATCGATCGGGCCGGAAACCGCAGCGAGGATCATGTTTTCTTCGACCGTCAGATCGGAAAAGATGCCCATGTCTTCGGGAACAAAACCGACGCCCATCCTAGCGATCGCGGGGGTCGGGGTCCGGGTTATGTCTTCGCCGTCGAATAGGATCCGGCCTTTGTGGGCTCGCCAATGTCCGATGATCGTGCGCAAGGTGGTTGTCTTTCCGACCCCATTGCGGCCCAGCAGCATCGTCACCTCACCGCGCGGCACCTCCAGGTCGACCCCTTGCAGGATATGATACTGGGCAATGTTGGTGTAGACGCCCTCTAGGTGCAAAATCGGGTCAGACATCTTCCAACTCCCGGCCCATGTAAGCTTCCTGAACCACGTCGGACGCCATGACTTCTGCCGGCGGACCGTCCGCTGCCAGCTGGCCGTTGTGCAGCACGATGATACGGTCGGCCAGCGTGCGAATTACATCCATTTTGTGCTCGACCAGAAGAATTGTTCGGTCCTGCTGGTCTTTGAGTTCCTCGATCAGGTCGAGCACCAGGGGGGCTTCGTCGACACTCATTCCGGCAGTCGGCTCATCAAACATGTAAACCGCAGGGTCTAGGGCGATCAGCAGAGCAACCTCGAGCTTGCGCTGATCGCCGTGACTCAGTTCCGCAACCACTTGTTCACGTTGATCGATAAGGCGAACCCGGGTCAGGACCCGTTCAGCCTGTTCGGTCAGCTCGATATGCTGGCTGGCCATGGAAAACATGTTGAAGCCTTTGCCGGAATGCGCCTGCACCACCAATCGGACGTTTTCCAGAACGGACAGGTTCGGAAAGAGGTTGGTGAGCTGAAAGGCCCGCCCGATCCCCGCCCGCGTGCGTTGCGAAACGGACATGCTGTCGATGGGCTTGCCGCGCAGATGAACTGACCCCGAACTTGCCGGGATCTGGCCCGAAATCAGATTGAAATAGGTCGTTTTTCCCGCGCCGTTCGGGCCAACAATGGCCGTCAGTTCACCTGTCTGGAAGGCGCAGGTGACTGCATCGACAGCAACATGGCCGCCAAAGCGCACCGTCAGGTCCTGCGTCTGAAGAATTGGGTCTGTCATGGTTCGGACTCTTGATCGTTCGAACGGCCCGCTTTCGAGCACATGAGCTTCGAACTCTTCGGGATAGCCCGGGTCGGAACCCCGGGCGAGGTCAGGGCGCCACGCTGCCCTGACCCGTTTTTCGGACGATCTACTTACTTGTTGCGAACCGGGATGGGCAGATCTTCGATACTCAACTCGCGGACCAGCTCAGGGATTGCCCATTCCACGCCATCCTCGACCTTGATCTTGAAATGATACATGGACTGCATCGCCTGATGATCCTCGGCGCGGAACTTCATGGTGCCTTTTGGCGTTTCCCACTCCATGCCTTCCATGGCCGAGATCAGATCTTCGGTGTCGGTGTTGCCGGCTTTCTTGATCGCTTCGACTGCCGCGATGCCAGCGCTCATGCCACCTGCGGTGAAGAAATCCGGGGGTGAATCAAAGCGTTCCTGATGGGTTTTGACCAGCCAGTCATTCACCGGGTTCTGGGGGATCTCGTAGTAATAGTAGGTCGCGCCTTCCATGCCGGGAAAGTCCTTGTAGCCCTTCATGGCAGCCAGAATGTTTCCGCCGGTTGCAATCTCGATCCCAAAGCGGCCGGGATCCATGGCATTGATCTTACCCATCGGGTTGCCACCACCGGCCCAGATGATGAACAGCTTCTTTTCGCCGTCCAGATCCTTCATCGCGTTGAAGATACGCTCGGCTGCAGCAGTGAAATCGGTGGTGTCGGTGGGCACATATTCTTCATGAGCGACACCTGAGCCAACACCTTCGAGGGCTTCCTTGAAGGCGGCGATTCCGTCCCGGCCAAAGGCGTAGTCTTGGGCCAGCGTCGCGATATGAACATTCTCGCCCGCCAGCGCAATGGCGTTCGAAACTGCGTCCTGCGACGAGTTGCGTGACGTGCGGAAAATGTAGCGGTTCCAGTTTGCGCCGGTGATCGAGTCTGCAACCGCAGGTTCGACGATCAGCACTTTTTCGTATTCTTCGGCAACGGGCAGCATTGCTAGCGCCACGCCCGAGCTGACAGGGCCAATCGCCAAGTCAACTTCGTCGTCGCCATAGGCCTCTTCGAGCAGGGCCTTGCCGTTCTCCGGTTTCAGCTGGGTGTCTTTTTCGATCACGACGATCTTTTCGCCGTTGATCTCCATGGTTCCGCCGGTGGCGTATTCCAACCCAAGCATCAGCCCGTCATGGGATTGCTTGGCATATGCTTCGAATGGGCCGGTTTTGCCATAGATATGGGCGATTTTGATATCCGCAGCGGCGGCCGAGGCCAGTGCCAGAGCAGATACCATGCTTGCAGCAAACAGACGGTTCACGATGTTTCTCCCTGATGGTGCAAGGGGCTCTCAGAATGGCCGCAATGCAACTCTCTCTTATGATGACAGGGTAGCGAGCGCGTCGCGAAACGGTCAATTATGCGGAAATACGTATGCCCAGAGGGTAGCTATTCCGCCTTCCAGCGCTTGGCCAGATTTCTGGCATTGCGCGCAAGGATCATTACGTCGATACCGACGGCAACAAACTGGGCGCCCATGTCGAGGTAGCCTTGAATTGTTTCTTCCGTCTTGCCGAGAATACCAGGCGCCTTGCCCGCAGCGTGAATGCGCGCGATGGCGTCCGCAATTACTTCCTGAACTTCGGACGCAGTGGAATTTCCTGCATAACCCATGTCCGCAGAAAGGTCCGCGGGCCCGATAAAAACGCCGTCCACTCCCTCGACCGCGAGGATAGCGTCCAGGGCCTCAATGCCGGCCCGGTTTTCCACCTGCACCAGCAGGCAGATCTCGTCATCTGCAGTCGGGACGTATTCGCTAACCGACCCGAACAAGGAAGCACGGGCCGCCGTTGCGCCCACACCGCGTGTTCCGAGCGGAGGATAGGTGCAGGCGCGGACCAGCTCGCGCGCCTGCTCTGCGCTCTCCACGATGGGGACAAGAATTGTCTGCGCACCGGCATCAAGGATCTGTTTGATGATCCAGGTTTCACCTACCGGCACCCGGACAACCGGATGAGAGGGGCTGGAACGCAAGGCTGTCAGTTGGTCCCGGATTGACCGGATATCATTCGGAGCATGTTCGCCGTCGACCAAGAGCCAATCGAAACCAGTGGTCCCCATGATCTCGGCCAAATAGGGTTCGGCAAAACTCATCCAGCAGCCAATAACCCGCTCGCCATCGGCAAGCGCCTTTTTGAAGGAATTTGTCGGAGCAGGCATGAAGTGACCTTTCAGGCGAAGTTGACGTTGACCGAACCGAAGCTACCGAAATCAGCCTCGATGCGTGATCCGGGCGGGCATTCGATAGGCCGGATGAACGAGCCTGAAAGGACGATATCGCCAGCTTCAATCACTTGTCCATATTCTGCCATCCGGCGTGCCAGCCACAGAACCGATGTGACGGGGTCGTTGAGGACTCCGGCGCCAAGGCCGGTTTCCTCGACAATAGAGTCACGCGATACGATGGCAGCCACCCAACGCAGATCCTGCGCATCGCTCGGGTGGCGCTCATCCCCCAGAACAAGGCCGGCATTGGCGGCGTTATCGCTGATTGTATCAGTGATCACCCGGGCCTGGCCGGTTTCCGGATCAACGCGCTGAATGCGGGTGTCGAGAATCTCCACAGACGGGGCCACGCATTCCGTTGCCGCAAGCACTTCGTCGCGGGTGCAATTAGCGCCCGCGAGCGGCGATTTCATGACGAAGGCGATCTCGGCTTCGACCCGAGGTTGGATGAACCGGCCGGCCGGCACGGTCCCACCGTTCTCAAACAGCATGTCGTCCATCAGAACGCCGCTGTCGGGTGTCTCGATCTTTAGCGCATCTTGCATTGCACGGCTTGTCAGGCCAATTTTCCAGCCGATCTTGTGCCGCCCGGCGGCCAGCTTGAGCGCCACGAGTTGCTTCTGAACCGCATAAGCATCGTTTAGCGTCATCCCGGGATTAGCCAAAGACAGGAGCCCACATTGCCGGCCAGTTCGTTCGGCCTGAAACAGCATTTCGGCAGCGTCCCGGTGTTGATCGGGGGTCATGTTCTACTCTCCACGAGCTCATCCTCTACCGTGTTCACCAGCTTGCCAATGCCTTCGGCCTCGACTTCGATGACATCCCCGGGGCGCAAGAATACAGGCGGATCAAACCGGGCCCCGGCACCGGTCGGAGTGCCAGTGACGATGATGTCGCCGGGAACGAGAGTGGTGAAAGTCGAGATATATTCGATCTGCCTGCGGATCGGGAACAGCATCCGGCTGGTTCGGTTGTCCTGGCGCAGGTCTCCGTTCACCCGGGTCGTCAGGCGGATATCGTCAAGCTGTGCGGCTGCAGTGAACGGCACCAGCCACGGCCCCATGGCCCCTGAGCGATCCCAGTTCTTCCCCTGTGTGACGTTGAACTTGGCGTGCCGCACCCAGTCGCGCAGGGTCCCCTCGTTGCAAAGTGTGAGTGCGGCGATGTGATCAAATGCGTTTTCCTGCGAGATCCGGCGCCCCTCTTTGCCAATGACGACGGCAATTTCGCCCTCGTAGTCTAGCTTGTCGGATTCCGGCGGGAGGATTATGGGCTGCCCGGCACCGCAGAAGGACCGGGGAAAGCGGATGAACAGGGACATGTTGGGTGGCGCTTCCTGCCCATCCTTGTACTCTGCATTGCGGTCCGGGAAATTGACACCGACGCAGATGATCTTTTCCGGGTCAGGGATCGGGATTAGGAAGTCAAAGCTGCCATTCGGGTGGCTGACGGCTCTGCCTTGAGCGGCAATTGACAGTTCATGGAGCCCACCGGATTCGATCACCTGCCGCAAGGTAGCCCATTGCGGAAAATCCGCCGAGAGCGCAATCATGCCCTCGCCCGTCGCGACACCATAGTTGGTTTCTCCGTTCGCGGAGTAAGTGGCAAACCGCATTACTCCAACCCTCTGGCGATTTCGGTTATGACATCCCAGGCCATCATCACGTCCTTCTCGGTGGTATCAAACTGCCCGGCCTGAAAGCGGATCACCAGATCGCCATCGACACGGGTTTGGGTCAGGTAGATCCGCCCATCATCATTGATTGCATTGACCAGCCGCAGGTTCAGGTCATCAGGATCGAACCCTTCGCGAAGATAACGAAAGGACCACAGCGACCACATCGGCGGCGTGACAATTTCGAAGCCCGGTGTTGTGGCAATCTTGTCATGCAGCTGTTGTGACCACCGGACATGGTCGCGAATGCGTTTCCGCAGCCCGTCGAGACCATAGGCACGGATGAGGAACCAGAGTTTCAAGGCCCGGAACCGGCGGCCAAGCGGAACCGACCATTCCGAATAGTTGATGATGCCATCCTTGCCGTGAGTGCGCAGGTATTCAGGGCTGATCGCCAGTGTGCGGGTCAGATCCTCGGGAGAGCGGACAAAATGCACCGAGCCGTCAAACTGGCCGCCAATCCACTTGTACGGATTAAAGACAATTGAATCCGCGCTTTCAGTTCCAGCCCACATCGGGCGGAATTCCGGGCAAATCATAGCGTTGCCGGCCCAGGCCGCGTCGACATGCAGATACAGCCCTTCTTGCTGTGCCACCTGCGCCACCGCGGCTATGTCGTCCGTGGCGCCGACCCCTGTCCCTCCGACACAGGCAACGATGCCCGCTGGCTTCAATCCGGCTTCGCGGTCCGCTTGAATGGCCTTGCGCAGGCTGGCGATGTCCATGGCGCGTTGCGGCCCGTTTGTCGGGATACGAATGAGGTTTTCTTCTCCGATCCCGGCGATCCAGATTGCCCTGTCGATGGATGTATGCACCTCTCTCGAGGCATAAACTCGAACCGGGGTTTGTCCGGCCAGCCCTTGGGTGTTGCCGTGCCAGTCCAAGGCACGCTCGCGCATTGTCAGGATCGCGGCCAGCGTCGCTCCGCTGGCGCTGTCCTGAATGACGCCGGAAAAATCTTCGGGCAGTCCCGTCGCCTGCCGCAGCCAGTCCAGCACGCGGGTCTCCATCTCGGTGGCTGCTGGCGAGGTTTGCCACAACATGCACTGGGCCGTCAGCGTGGCGACAAGATACTCGGCCAGAACCGAAGGAGGGGTCGCGTTGGTTGGGAAATAGGCGAAAAAACGAGGATGCTGCCAATGGGTCATCCCCGGCATCACGATCTGTTCGAAATCCCGGAATATGTCCTCCATCGATTCCGGCCCCTCCGGCGGCGAAGCGGGCAGCGCGTTCAGTATGTCTCCGGGCTCGGTCTGCGCCCGCACTGGGCGATCCGCGATGGTTTGGTGATACTCCTGCGCCCAGTCTGCAACCTTGTGGCCCCAGCCAGCGAATTCATCCCACTTCATTCCGGTCTCCTTAGGGGGCAATGATCGGTTGTGCTTTCAGTTTGCTGGGCACCGGTTCGGTGCCTTCGAAACTGGAGCCTTCCTCGAACCAGCTACGTGGGGCGGGAGCCCCCCACAGTGTCTGGCGCTGAGGGTCGGTAAGCGACCATTTGATAGGTTCGAGGTCCGGGTCGACTGTCTGATAGTCTGAGCAATAGATTTCTATCCTGTGGCCATCGGGGTCGCGGACATACAGGAAGAACGCGTTTGAAATCCCGTGCCGGCCCGGTCCTCGTTCGATGTTGCCGACATATCCGGTTGTTGACATCAGATCGAGCAGGTCGATGATGTTGAGTGGAGTGGGCACCCAGAATGCTGTGTGATGCAGTCGCGGTCCGAGGCCGTTGGTAAAGGCCACGTCGTGCACACCGCCTTTGCGGTGCATCCAAGCGGCCCAGACCTTGCCGCTTTCGTCATCCTCTGTGAACTCCGTCACCCGGAACCCCATGTCGTTGTAGAAGGCGACGCTGGCGTCCACATCTGCAGAGAACATGTTGAAATGGTCAATACGCAGCGGTTTGACCCCATTGTAGAGTCGGTATTTCTGATGGATCGGTTCCAGGCGCTCCATTTTCACATAGAATTCAAGTGGAATACCCCATGGATCCCGAGTGCGGAACGTGCGCCCCATATGAGGACGGGTGACCCATTCCACTGGCAAGTCGCGGTCCTGAAAAAACGTGGCGGCCTTTTCCAGATCTGGTTCGTCGTAGAGTTTAAATCCCAAAACGCCAACATCCGCCGTGCCGGCTTGCGCCAGAACAATGCAGTGATGTCCGCGCTCTTCCATTGCACGCAGATAGATCCGGGCGGGATCTTCATGTGTGACCTGCAGGCCAAGAGTGTCGACGTAAAACGCACGGGAGGCCGCAAGGTCAGTTACACGGTACTCCACATGGCTCAGCCGAACGATGTTGAACGGTGGATACAGGTTCGGGGCAGGGACAGGCATCAGAGTAACTCCTTGCGTTTAGCGGGTGGGTGATCCGCCACCGGTCAGTTCAGGGTCGATTGCGCCGGCATAGACCCGGTCAGAACGGGTCACGCCGAGGCGCGTGCACATGGCCTGCGAGGCCAGATTGTCTGGTTTCACGCCGCTGGAGAACCCGCGCGCGCCAAATCTATGGGTCAATTCACGGATGGCGGCGGCACCGACCCAACGGGCCAGCCGGTGGCCGCGCCACGATGGAGCGGTGGCGAGCATTCCCCAGAACGCCTCATCGCGGCGGTCACTCTGAGGATGATACGCCATGAAACCGCCCCCGGTTGCAACGACATCTCCGCTGTCTGTTTCGACGTAGAGTATGATACCAGGCGGCCCATCTCCGCGCATTACCGAGCCGGGCGGCTGCAGCACTCCGTTTTCCGAAGACATTTGGCACAGCGCGTGAATTCGATCGTCAGGCGTGTTGGTGGTGACGGAACATAGTCTCAGGCCCTCCGGCGGAGAATACGTGGCAAGGAATTCGGCACTGGCCTTCTGTGCGCTATCCCGCCCATGGAATTGGTCCCATTCGATCGGGATAAGGCCAGCTTGTTCATATGCATTCTGGAAGGAGCGGCTGTCTGTCCTGGCAACGAATTGTGCACTGGCATATCCTTGCAGACGGCACAGGTCGATCACAATACCAGCCTCTTCCGGGCCGCGCGCCAGCCAGGAAATCGTGCGCCCCTGAAAGGTCATTTGCGGGTCATCCCGAAAGAACCGTCGCAGAGCGAGGGCACGTCGAACGAGAGCGATTTGTGCATCGCTGCCGTAGATGATGTCCTCGTTCTGGCACATGGTCCTCTACCTTGTTCTGATCTTAGTCTATCGAGCGTTGCTGACCGGGAAGATAACGTTTGTCTGCCCGGTTCCGGACGAGGGAAAGTACTCGGTGACTATTTCGCAGGGGGCATCGTAGTCATCCCAACCCAATGCGCCATAAAGCATGGCGGTATCGTGCATGGATCCCTCTCCGCAACAGTGGTCGGCATATTCCGACAGCATCTTCAGAAAGGTTGCATGTTCGCCTTTTTGCCAAAGCTCCAGAACGCGCAGATCCATTTGCCGGTTGAATTCGGAGCTGATGGTGAACGTCCCGTTGTTGGCGGCATAGTCCTTGTTTGCCCAGATCTTGTGGGACATGGAACCGGATGCGATCAACAGCACCCTGCTGTCCGAAGCCTCCACGGCTTCGCGGATGGCTTCGCCGACAACGCGGCTTTCCTTATGATCGTGGACGGTGCACCATGCGGCGATCGATACGACCTTGAAATCCCCTTCGCGGCTCATGAAACGCATGGGCACCAGCGTCCCGTACTCCAACTCCAGTGAATCCAGCTTGTGCGACAGCGTGTGGACGCCTTTGCTGGACGCACATTCGGCGATGGCGTCGCCAAGTTCAGAGTTGCCTGCGTATTCATAAGGCAGGTTCTGGATGAATTGCGGAAACTCGTTCGAAGTGAACAGACCCTTGAATCGGTGATTGGCGTTGATGTGGAACCCGGCATTGATCATCCAATGCGTATCACAGATCACGATGGTGTCGGCGCGTAGTCCTTTTGCCCGGCGCGCGATTTCGCGATGTCCGTCTATGGCAGGTTTTCGGGTGCCTTCCAGTCGGCCGGGCTGTTCCGACATCAGCATGGTCGGAACATGGGTGCATTTAGCGGCGAGAACGATTTCTCCCATTTTGTCCTCCGGTCTGTTTGCGGGTCGGGCTGAACCACAGCGTTCCACAGAAGTTCGCGTTGGCGTATCTCTGTGTCTTCACGCGCCAAGGCGCGGGATCTTGTGCTGTCCCAGAGCGAAGCCGATGTGTTTTTGCTCCATGAAAAACTCGAAGGACCAGTCGCCGCCATCACGCCCGATGCCCGAGGCCTTCACGCCGCCAAAGGGGGTGGGCAGGTGACGGACATTCTCGCTGTTGACCCAGATCATCCCGGCCTCGAGCTTGTCGGTAAATCGCATGGCTCGTGTTAGATCATTGGTCCAAACATAGGCAGTCAGGCCATATTGGGTGTCATTCGCAAGGCGCAAGGCTTCGTCCTCATCCCGAAATCGGATGGATGTCAGGACCGGCCCAAAGATCTCCTCCTGAGCAATCGTCATGTCGTTGGTCGCCCCGGTAAAAAGGGTGGGCCGGACGAACCAGCCGGTATCTCCGACGCGCGATCCGCCTGCGGCGATGGTTGCGCCATTCTGCCGGGCGATATCGAAATACGAAGTAACTTTGTCGAAATGCACCTTATGGATCAGAGGTCCGATCTCGGTGGCCGGATCCAGAGGGTGGCCAACATTGATCCTGTTCACGCGTTCAATCAACTTGGTCTCGAACTCGTCGGCGACTGTCTCATGCAATAGCAGTCGCGACGAAGAGGTGCACCGCTCGCCGTTGAGCGAATAGATCATGAAGATTGCCGCATCCAGCGCCCGGTCCAGATCGGCGTCGTTGAACACGACGACCGGGTTCTTGCCGCCAAGCTCGAAATGCACCCGCTTGAGCGTATCCGCTCCCTGCTTCATGATCATTGATCCGGTCTTGCTTTCGCCGACAAAGGCAATGGCCTTGATGTCGGGATGTTCGGTCAATCTCTTGCCGGCTTCCTCGCCAAATCCGTTGACAAGATTCCAAACTCCCGGTGGCAGGCCGGCTTCGTGGGCTATCTCGGCCAGTATCCGAGCGGTCAGCGGCGAAAATTCGGCCGGTTTGTGAACCACGGTGCAGCCAGCTGCCAAGGCCGGGGCGATTTTCCACGTGGAGAGCATGAAGGGCGTATTCCAAGGTGTGATGACCCCGACAGGACCGATCGGCACACGCGTCGTCACGTTCATCAATGTTGGCGACTGCAGCTGTTGTCCGTCCCGCGCTGACGTCGACATATCTGCAAAGAAGCGGAAATTTTCGGCTCCGCGCAGGGCAGCCTTGGACATGAAGCGCAGCGCCTGACCGGTATCCCAGCACTCACACAGTGCGATTTCCTCGGCGCGTTCAACGATCAGGTCGGCGATCTTGTGCAGGATCTTTTTGCGTTCGGGGGCCGGCATATCCCGCCAGGCTGGAAATGCCTTGCGTGCCGCTTCGGCCGCGGCGTCGATGTCTTCGCTTCCGCCACGAGCGACGCGACAGATCAGGCTTTCATCCACGGGCGAAGTGGTTTCAAACTCGGCTCCCGACATCGCCGGACCAGATTTTCCACCGATGAGGTTGAGAACTCCGTTTTGCTGAAACCGCTGAAGGTAAGAATTCAGCTTTTCGACATTGCTGGTAAGTTCGCTCATCAGGATTCCTCCCGTTTCAGGTGGTCGCGAATAGTGCCGGTTTTCGGAGAAAGCTCCGGATCGATGTCCCGCATCTCGAAGGACAAGGCGAGAGAATGCGCTTTCATCGCCGGCTCCAGAAATAACTCGGCCGCGGAAAAGATCTGTTTCGTTGCTCTCTTCCGGGTTTCTAGATCGCGTCCAGAGCGCAAGCGGACCGAGATATCGATGTATCCGTGATCTTTGTTACCGTCAGCTATCGAGACATGGCTGGCACGAAAGGCCCTTACGCGAACGCCGGCCAGAGGAAAAACCCCCGTGTCGATCATGGCAATCCGGAGGTGTTCGCAAAATGTGGAAAGGTCGATCCATTCCTCGACATTTGCAGAATAATCCAGACTCAGGTGGGGCACGACTCGTCTCCAAATTTAGTTAACATGTTATTTATTTTCCAGCATTTGTCAATCCCGCGTTCGAGTCGCATTGCGCTTGGGCGCAGGCCTTTGCAATATCATTGCATGACAGAGCTCAGACCAACGACGAACCGTTCACTTCCAATTGCACTTTTGCGCGCGCGCGAGCGGGTCATGGGGCCAATTCGGGAGATGCTGAGCGATGTGGACATAACGGAACAGCAATGGCGCGTTCTGCGGGTTCTGGACGAAAACGGGCCGATGGATCCGACCAGAATTGCGGATCAGGCGTGCCTCTTGCTGCCGAGCCTCACGCGTATCCTGCAAAAGCTGGAAGAGAAATCTCTGATCCAGCGTCGGAAAGATCGCGATGACAAGCGCAGGCAAGTCGTGCAGATCACTGCCAGCGGAAACAAGGTGATCAAGGACAATCTGTCGACCAGCATCGCGCTTGTAGAGCAGCTACAGGAAAAGCTCGGTCAGGATCGATACGAATTGCTGCTCGACCTTCTGAATGAGTTGGATCAAGTCGATCCGACAGGCAACTGAATCCGTTACCGGCCAGGAAACGGCCCCTCCGGCACCGATTTCAGAAATCGAGGCCCAGATCGATGGTCCGGTAAGAGTGTGTCAGGGCCCCGGATGAGATGTAGTCGACCCCGGTTGCAGCAATCATTCCAACCGTTTCGAGGGTGACGTTGCCCGAGGCCTCAGTCACCATCTGCCCGTCGACCATTGATACCGCCTCCCGCAACATCTCCGGGTCCATATTGTCCAGCAGAACAACGTCGGCACCCCCAACTTCGAGCACTTCGGACAGCTGATCCAGTCGGTCGACTTCGATTTCCACCTTCATCATATGCGACACTTGGGCCTTGGTGGCCTGGAGGACAGCGCGGACGCCACCGGCCGCAGCAATGTGATTGTCTTTGATCAGGATCGCATCTGACAGGGAGTACCGGTGATTGAACCCGCCTCCATGCAAAACGGCTTGTTTTTCGACAATGCGCAGACCTGGTGTCGTCTTTCGCGTGCAGGTTATGCGCGCCTTGGTGCCCTTGGTTTTGTCCACAAATGCAGCGGTTTGCGTCGCAATTCCAGTCAACCGGCCGGCGAGGTTCAGAGCGACCCGCTCGCCAGTTAGTATTGAGGCAGCGTCGCCCCGGATCTCCATCAGAGTTTCCCCTTTCCGGCAGCGGTCACCGTCGGCGGAATGCCGGGTGATCACAAGCGAGGGATCGACCAGCCGAAAGGACAGTTCGGCCACCTGCATGCCGGAAACCACCGCATCTTCGCGGGCGTTCAGGCGAGCCTGATACCTGGTCCCGGCGGGGATCACGGTCCGTGTGGTGATGTCGCCGTAGCTGCCGATATCCTCCATCAGCGCATTTCGAACCAGTGGCTCCAGAATCAAGTCGGGAAGTGAGGATCGGGTCATGCCTGTTCCTTTACGATGGTGTTGGCGGCGTTCATTGCGGACCTAGAAGTTTCTAATCGAAACGAAATTGAATATGCCGACCAGCCCCGACGTGTTCGATTTCGTCAAAAGGGTCCCCGGCGTTTCCGGTAAGGGTCGAAGTTGGAATGACACTGGCCTCTGACAATTCAGAAAAGCCCTCCGACGCCCATGCATCCGGGGCGACCGTCGCACATGGGCGCGCTGCCCTTTTCGGCTGGGTTTGTGCGCTGGCAAGCCGCGCCCCGAGCTTTGCCCCACCTAGGGAGGCATGCGCCTGCACGCGTGAGATCAGAGCCCCAGCTTGCGCGAAAGATCAAGCATACGCTGCACTGCCAGGCGGGCTTTTTCTGCGACTGCCGGATCGACTTCGACTTGGCCGGTCATGGTGTCGAGCGAATAAAGAACCTTCTCCAGTGTGATCTTTTTCATGTAGGGGCACATGTTGCAGGGTCCTACAAATTCCACTTCGGGAAGCTCGTCTGCGATGTTCGAAGCCATCGAACACTCTGTTATCAGTAGCGCTTTTTCAGGTTTTTCCTTGGTGACGTAGTTCAGGATGCCGCTGGTCGAGCCGGAGAAGTCTGCCTCGGCAACGACGTCTGGCGGGCATTCCGGATGGGCGATCAACCGTGTTCCGGGATTCCATTCCCGGAAGTCACGCAAATCCTGTGCTGTGTATTGTTCGTGCACGATGCACGACCCTTCCCACCAGACGATGTTCTTCTCCGGAACATTCCGGGCGACGTTTTGCGCCAGATACTGGTCCGGTGTCATAATGATGGTTTCTGCGTCCAGCGCCGAAATGATCTGTTCCGCATTCGAGGAGGTACAGCAGATGTCCGACGCTGCCTTAACCTCGGCTGTTGTGTTGACATAGGACACGACCGGGGCGCCTGGGTACCGGCGGCGCATCTCTTCGATCCCTTCTGCCGTGATCGACTCGGCCAATGAGCATCCGGCTTCCATGTCCGGCATCAAGACGATCTTCTCCGGGCTGAGAACTTTTGAGGTCTCGGCCATGAAGTGCACGCCGCATTGAACGATGATATCTGCTTCGACCTCGGTTGCCTTCATGGCAAGCTGCAAGCTGTCGCCGACGAAATCAGAGATCCCGTGATAAATTTCGGGTGTCATGTAGTTGTGACCAAGAACGACGGCATTTCGTTCGGTCTTGAGCTGGTTGATCGCCTTCACATAGGGGGCATAGATTGCCCAGTCGGCCGGCGTCACGACGCGGGACATCTTTTGGTAGATGTCGCTCATCTCTTCGGCAAGTTCGGGGGAGGGGCTCAGGTCGTATTTCTCTGCCAGCGAGGTGCGCAGAGCGGGAAGATCGAACACGGGTCTGAAAATCTCTGACTGTTGAAGTTGCGTTGAGATAGGAGATTCGCGGCAAAAAGACCACAGTATGCAGAGGGAAATTGTCCTTTCTTGCCGAAATCGGGTCGAAAATTGATGTCTGGGGTGAAGGGGAGCCGGGAAATGTGTTCTCCCCGCCGTCCGGGGGATTTGGCCGGCAGGGAGAATCACAGGAAACAAACTGTTTCCTATAGCTAAACAGTTTGGTCCATCACAAGAATTTGGCAATAGTAAAGAGCAGGGCGTGCAGGTGTGACGCTGGTGATCTGCGGGCGGGTTTCCCGGGGTCAGGAGTCACGTTTCAGTTTTGAAACATCTTGGTGATCTCCACCGGTTGTATCGGCCAAATCTGGCCGCCGCGTAAAGGTGCCTGTAAGGCCCTGTAAAGTGGGGTCGATCTACATGCGGTTGTGCTTGCACAGCGCGTGTGACCATTTCGTTTCGGCAACAGCCGGGCAGGAAATCGCGCAGGGTCAGATAAACGGATTATCCACGCCGGGAAATCCGTTATTTAGCTGCTCATGAGAGATTCAAACATACCCAACCAGAACCTGACCATTTTTGAAAAGGTGATGATTTCGATCGCGGTGGTCGTAGCAGGCTCGGGCCTTTATGCGGCGTTTTCCGTATTGCTGGGCTAGTCACTGCCCCGTGCCGTTTTGGCACTGCTGAACTGATTGATCGTTTCAGCCGTTCTTGAATTTGGACTTGTCAAAAAAACGTGTCTTCGGATGTGGAGCCCACAGCCGATCTCATTGGATTGCGCCTTTGGGCGCAGCGCCCTAGGCTGGCCAGCACGGACAGCGGGGACGGTAATGGCGGGTCAGACAGGGCAGGTTCTTTCGGCAATTCTCAAAGAGATCGAACGAGGTGGCCTCAATCCCGGCGACGTGCTGGAAGAGGCGCCGTTGATGGCGGCGCATGGCGTGTCCCGGACACCGGTTCGCGAAGCATTCATCCAGCTCGAAGCTGTCGGGCTGATCCGCCGTCTGCCGCGCAAGGGCGCGGTTCTGTTCAGGCCCACTTTGGAAGAATTCCTTGCCATTCTCGAAGTTCACGCAAAGCTCGAAGGACAGGCCGCAGGATTGGCAGCGCGCCGGATGACACCTGCGCAGACTGCAGATCTGGAAAAGATCGTATGCGCCTGCGAAGCCCACGCACAAGAAAAGGGTGATGGTGATCCCGATGGGTATTATCAACTGAATCTGCGGTTTCACGAAATGGTTGCGTTGGGATCGGGCAATCCGTTTCTGGTGGAAATGATCAAGACGAATGCGCGGAAACTGCTTGCGTACTATCGTGCTCGGTATCGCTATCCCGGTTCTATTGCCAGGTCCGCCAAGGAACATCGTGAACTGGCTGCGTTGATCGCTGATCACAATGCCTCGGAGGCCGAGGCTCGGATGATCCGGCATGTGCAGTTCGATCAGGTAACAGTTATGGATCTTCTTGCCGCCTTGGGGTGATTTGCCGGCTGTGGTTAAGAGGCCTGCTCAAAGAAGCGGGCGATGCTCTCGGCAAAGGCGCGTTGATCGGAATGTTCAGTCAGGCTCGCCCGTGCGGTCTCATATGCATCCTGCCCCAGTTCTTCCTGCATCTCGTCGGTCAAAGCGGCAATGAAACCGGGCGTCATTTCCGGATGATGCTGGGTTGTATAAATGTAGCGGTCCACGACAAACCCTGAAATCGGGCAATCCGGCCCGCTGCTGAGAACAGTTGCCTCGGCGGGTGCGGAAACGACCTGCTCCTTGTGGCTGGCATACAGTTTCACTTCTTCCGGCAGATCCTTGGTCCAGTCTGGATACGCCTGCAGGCTATTGCGCGTCAGACCGTGCACCCAGCCGTTCGGGTTCGGACCAATTTTCCCGCCAAGGGCAAGCGCGATGGCTTGGTGACCGAAACAGGCGCCAAACATTGGGATCCGGGCGTCGCGGGCCGTCTTGATGAGGCCAACCAGATCGGAAATCCACGGTGCGTTGTCGCCGACCGAGGCGGGGCTGCCTGTGATAATCAAACCGTCAAACGAAAAGAGGTCTTCAGGAAACACGCCATCCTTCACAGGAAACACCTCAAGTGTCCAATCCGGGCGGACCATTTGGATGAGATCCGTAAATTTTACGCCATCCTTGGGGTGCCGATGCGCAAAGGAGCTTTCATCCGTATTGGTCATGAGAATGGCGAGGTGCTTGATTTGCATCGAGAATATTTCATTTACATATTTAGTATCATCATTAATATACATATAAACGAAAGCGGAAAAAGTCAAAACATGACAGTCTGGATACCCACAGATGACGGTAACGCGGACCTCAGCAGTCACGATGCTTTTGTCGACGGCCCTCCGCACAACACGTTCGCCAGGTTGCGCCAAGCAGACCCGTTGCATTGGACATCTTATGCCGGCGGTCAGGATTTCTGGTCTGTAACCCGGCACGAAGACATCTCGGCCATGAACCGCAACACGCAGGTATTCTCTTCGGCTCGCGGTATCCGGATGGAAGACCAGACATACGAAGAATACCTCGCCCGCCGCACATTTCAGGAAACCGATCCGCCAGAGCATTCCAAGACACGAATGAAGCTGATGAAGGCGTTTTCGCGGACAACAATGGCGCAATACGAAGACGAAATCCGCAGTATCTGCGTGGACATTCTCGATGAAGTGCTCGAACAAGAGACCTTTGACGCGACGAAGGAGATCGCACGGCAGTTGCCGATGCGCATGCTGGGCCGGATTGTTGGGCTTCCGGATGAAGACCTGCCATGGCTTGTTGAAAAAGGAGATGCGCTGATTGCCAACACCGATCCCGATTTCACCAGCCATGTTCTCGATAAACTGGACACTGACGAATTTCGGATGATGCCGTTCAATTCCCCGGCGGGTGCAGAACTGTACGCCTATGCCAAAGAGTTGATGGAGAAAAAGGAAAAAGCCGGGGACACATCGGGTGTTCTGCACATGATCCTGCAACCGGCCAAGGACGGTTCCATCATCACCGAGACCGAGTTTCGCAACTTCTTTTGCCTTGTGGTCGCTGCCGGGAACGACACCACGCGCTATTCCATCGCAGCAGGGATCCAGGCGATGTGCCACCAACCCGAACTGCTGGAACAGATGCGTGCAGGTGATGATATCTGGGAAACCGCACCGGATGAGATCATTCGATGGGCGACTCCTGCGTTGTATTTTCGCCGTACGGCCACGCAGGATTTCGAAATGCACGGAAAGACAATCCGGGAGGGCGACAAGGTGCTCTATTGGTTTGCTTCGGCCAACCGGGACGGAAGCATGTTTGAAGACCCATATCGGGTCGACCTGTTTCGAAATCCCAACCGGCACTTGAGTTTTGGTCAGGGCGGGCCGCACGTATGTCTTGGAATGTGGCTTGCGCGTCTGGAGGTGCGGGTTCTTTTTCAGGAATTGGCCAAGAGAATTTGCTCGATTCAACCAGCTGGGCCACATAAGTTTCTGCGTTCGAATTTCGTGGGCGGGATCAAAGAACTGCCTGTTACTGTCGCCCGCGCCTAGGCGAGGCATCGCCGCTCGGCTAAGGTGAACAGGTTAATGAAGCAAGCCGTAACCGGGAAGGCGGGCGGTCCATTTGGAGGAGTTCGGACATGAAAGACCGCCTACGCGCCCTTTATTGCGACCACCTCAGCGTCATGCGAGGAAAATACCTGCCGAATTCCAAGATTGGCGACGACAGCACCCGGTTCTGTGTCTCGACATTTGGCGTTCATTATGACCGCGATCTGCTTGATGCACCGGGCGCCAAAATGAAACAGGGGTTGCCGGACATGGAGCTGAAATGGCTCCACGACGATATCCGAGACAGCTGGCACGCAGACACAAAGATCGTTCTGGGAGATCTCTACGATGACGAGGGGGAGCGGCTGCCACTCTGTCCGAGGGGAGCATTGCGGCGCGCCGTGAGTGACTGGAAAAAACACGGTCTGGTTCCCAAGGTCGGCATAGAACTTGAGGCATTTGCATTGCAGGCAGATGACAATGGGCGGCTCGTTCCGTATGACGCGCCGGGCGGCGTTGTTTATGGCACGGGTCCGTATTCGGATCCCCTGCGGTTCAACGATCGGATCTGGGCAATGGCGGACGAGATGGGATTCTCGCTCGACATGATTACAGCCGAATTCGATAGTCCGCAGTTCGAATACACGCTCACATTCGATGATGCGATCACGGCAGTGGACGACATCGTTCTGTTCCGTCTCATGGCCCGCGAGATCGCCTTGGAATATGGAATTGTCCTAACTTTCATGCCCAAGCCAATCGCCGAAGCAGGTGGATCGGGGATGCATATCAACTTCTCCTTTTCCGACGAGAGCGGCGGCAATGCCTTGTCGTCGGGGCCAAGAGGCGGACCGGATCACATGAATGACCTTGCGCGGGGCTGCCTCGCCGGATTGTTGCATCATCACAAAGGGCTTGCAGGGCTGATTGCGCCGACCGCCAACTCATACATGCGCCTGCAACCGGGATCCCTTTCGGGTTTTTGGCAAAATTGGGGTGGCGACCATCGGAATGTGACCACCCGGATCAGTTCCGAAGGTGGGGCCAAGGCGCGATTGGAGCACAGGATGGCGGACGCGTCGGCCAACCCATACACGGCTGTTGCTGCCGTGCTGCACGCGGCCCGGCTTGGCGTAGAAAACGGGCATGCACTGCCGCCGATGGAAACCGGGGACGGTTTTGATCGAACAGATGCCAAAGAAGGCACGGCAATCGATCTGAAGGGCGCGGTGGCCGATCTTGAACGTGATACGGTTCTTGCTCAGGCTGTCGGACCTGAACTGGTCGCCAATCATGTGTTTATGAAGCAGAAAGAAGTGCGCAAGACCCGCGATCTTGAAGGCGACGCATTGCGCGATTTCTACGTCTATTCTGTGTAAGGAGTGCCTGATGAAGGTCACCTGGAAATTGCCGGACGGGCGTGAGGTCAGCGCAGAAGTGGACGAAGGTCAGTCTCTGATGGAAGCCGCCGTCGCCAACACCGTTCCTGGCGTGATCGGGGAGTGTGGCGGGTGCCTGAGCTGTGCGACCTGCCACGTTTACGTCGATGCTGCTTGGCTGGATCGAACGGGATCTGTCGAAGACTTCGAAGACGCCATGCTCGACATCGCGGCGGCCGAGCGACGCCCGGAAAGCCGCCTGAGCTGCCAGATCGAAGTGCATCCGGATCTTGACGGGTTGGTGCTCAACGTGCCTGAGATTTGAGTGCCGGCCGCCCGGGGTGAACTCCGGGCGGCGTCTAATCCGAATTGGCTTTAGCCAGCCACCGAGGCAAACCCTTCGTCCAAAGCGGAGAGTATCGTCGACGCGTCATCTTCGGTCAGAATGAGGGGTGGAGACAGCATGATGTTCGGGCCGGATACACGGACCATTGCACCAGCCCGATAGGTTGCCTCCTGAATGGCGCTGATCGTTCCCTTGTCGATCGGGGTCTTGGTGGCCCGGTCGCTGACAAGCTCCATCGCGGTCATCAACCCGTGCCCTCCGCGGACGTCGCCGATCAGATCGTGTTTTTTCTGCAGCTTCCGGAACCCTTCGAACAGCTGGGTGCCTCTCGCGGCCGCGTTTTCGGGAACGTTCAGTTTCTGAGTTTCCTCAAGACAGGCCAATGCGGCTGCGGCACCCACCGGATGGCCAGAATAGGTATAGCCATGACCAATCGCAGCCCGTCCGGTTTGATCCTCTTCAAACACCTGCGCCACCGGTTCAGAAATCATTGCCGCGCCAAACGGGAAATATCCGTTGGTTATGGCTTTGGCAGTGGTCATCATGTCGGGCTGAACGCCCCAGTGCCGGGACCCGGTCCAGCTGCCGGTGCGGCCAAATGCTGTAATGACCTCGTCAGCGATCAGAAGAATGCCGTTCCGGCTGCAGATTTCCCGCACGCCGGGCATGAAGCTTTCATGTGGAGGGATCACGCCGCCCGCGCCGAGAATGGGCTCCATGATGAAGGCCGCGATGGTTCCAGCACCCTGAAACGCGATCTCGTCTTCGAGTGCATTCAGGCACAGCTGGGCGAGTTTCTCCGGATCGGTCTCGTTGAACGGATTGCGATACGTGTAAGGCGCCGGAATGTGATGGCACCCGGCAAGCAACGGCTCGTAGGCTGTGCGGAAATTCGCGTTGCCGTTGATTGATGCGCCGCCGAAATGAGTGCCGTGATACCCTTTCTTGAGGCTCAGGAATTTCACGCGTCCCGTTTCCCCGCGAACATTGTGGTATTGGCGCGCCAGTCGCAGGGCTGTTTCTACGGAATCCGAGCCGCCTGAAGTATAGAACGCCCTGGTCAGGCCATCAGGTTCGAAAAACGCGCGGAGTTCTTCGGCCAGCTGGATTACGGTGTCATTGGTGGTTCCACGAAAGATCGAATAATAGGGCAGCCGATCGAGTTGCGCGGCAATAGCATCCTTGATTGGCTGGCAGGAAAATCCAAGATTTACGTTCCACAGCCCGCCAACGCCATCCACGACCTCATGGCCGACTATATCCGTGATCCGAACCCCGGCGGCGTCGGTTACAATCGTTGGCGGATTCTGCTGGCAATCAGCCGGGTGCGCCATCGGGTGCCACAGCGACCGTGCATTCATTTCCTTTAGGAAGTTGGAGTCTTTCATGAGCTCAGCTCCTCGGTCACGCCCAACATTTGCAGGGCAGTTTGATATCCAGTCGCCGGATCGGCGACGTCGAATTTCACGGTCGGGATTCCCAGTGCGATTGCACCGTCAACATTGCGCTGCTGGTCGTCGACAAATACGCAGGCGTTTGCGGGCAAACCCAACCTGTTCAGACAGGCCTGATAGGCACGCGGATCCGGCTTCAGTATGCCCGAGTAAGTGGCATCCTCGATCACTTCGAACCGCTCTAGAAACGGAAGTTTGTCCCGGAAGTCCGCGCCGTAGAACAGGTCGAGCTCATTTGAAAGGATAGCCAGTCGAATACCGCTGACGGCGGCGGCGTCGATGGCAGCCCGAAATTCCGGCCGGATGACCGCATCAGGATCGGCACCGCGCGCTGCACGCACAAACTGCGCCATTTCGGTCCAGTCCTGACCAATCATCCATCCGACTTCGACGGTGCGGGTGGCGTAATAGTCTCTTTCTGACAGTTTGCCGGCCTGCATGTCCTGCCAGAGCGTGTCTGTTTCCGGCTCGAACGGCCCGCGCCATGTCAAGCTTCCGGGGGGAAGTCCCAGAGCAGCCTCGGTCAGGTCATGTGTTTCGAACAATGTCCGAGTGACGACTCCACCGAAATCGAGGATTAGGGCTCGCGTCATGCGGCTTTCTCCTGCGGGTAGTCTGAAGGGCAGAAACCGCCGATCCGGTGTGTCAAATCCAGAGCCGCAATCTTGACCTCTCTGCGGATCAGGGTCTTCAGATCCGGCGTGATCCGCGCAACCGGCGCTGCGACGGCCAAGGATCCTATCGGTTCCCGGTTCGGGCCAAAGATCGGCGCGGCATGTGAATGCACATCCGCTTCGAACCCGCCAACGGATTCTGCAATTCCAAGAATCCGGGCTTTCGAGATGGCTTCCCGCAATCTCTTTGGGTCGGTTTCGGTCTCGGTCGTATGCCGCGAGAGGGGTTGTGCCAATACATCTTCGACAAATGCGGATGGCGCAAAGGCCAGATAGGCAAGCCCCGATCCGGTCGCATGAAACGATAGGATCTCGGCATCTTCCATCGTAACACGCGTTCCGTGCCGCGGGCTGTAGGCGTGGGTTAATGTGTTGAGCTGCTTTCCGCGAACGAGAGAGACGTGCGCTGTTTCCCCGGTCAGATCACAAAGTTTTTTCAGGATATCCTGAGAGACCGACAGGATTGGCACGGCGGCTTCACGCAGGGCGGCCAGTCGCAAAACCTCGGGGCCAAGCCTGTAGGCACGGTCCGAGCCAACCTGTTCTACAAATCCCTGCGCCTGCAACTCGCTCATCAGGCGATACACGGTTGCCTTGTTCATGCCTGAGAGCCGGGTGATGTCGCTCAACCCGATTTCCAACCGGCCGTGGTTAAAAAGTGTCAGTAAAGACAGGGCTTTGGATACTGTTCCCATCAGGGTTCCCGTCGATTGTCTGCGCCCGTTTGTTGGGCTGTTAATGATTTTCGGCCGCGCCGGTTGCAGAAATTGTTGACAGAAGGCTGGGTGGGGAGTCAATCTATTTTAAACCGATGGTTCATATAGCGAACCAATCACAACCTGCGTCTTAGGGAGGACCGCATGAAACTCACCACCACAATCGCGGGGGCACTTACCGCCGTGGCCATGACCGCCGGAACAGCGTTCGCTGAATATCCGGAAAAGCCAGTCAATTTCATTGTGCCTTGGCCTCCGGGTGACCTTGAAGATGTCCTGACCCGAATGATCGCCGAAGACTTCCAGAAGGAATACGGAGTTGCAGCAGCGGTTGTGAACAAACCAGGCGGTGGCGGCGGGCCCTTCCCGGGGGCGATCGAAGTCGCGAGCGCGCCTGCTGATGGTTACACAATCGGTTCATTCGTGATCGGTGTGCCGGTAATGGGCCACCAGATCGACATCCCACCGCTGACGCCCGAGAAATTCGATCCGCTTGGGATTTTCCTAACCTATCCTTTCGTGATCGCCACAAGCGGCGATGCTCCCTACTCCTCGATGGAAGAATTGGCGGCCTACGCCAAGGAGAACGACGTGGCGCTGGGTCATTTCGGGGATGTCTTGACCCCGACGCAGGTGACAAAGGCCTATGCCAAGAATGCCGGTTTTGACTGGGGTTCGGATGCCGCGTTTGATGCGCTTGACTGCAACACTTTGGCTTCGGGAGATGCGGACGTTATCAATACGACCTTGCAGTTGGTTCTGCCTTGCCTTGACCAGATCAAGGTACTGGTCTCGATCACTGACGAGCGCATTCCGCTGGTCCCTGATGCGCCAACCATTGGTGAGCTTGACGAAAGCCTGAACATTGCACTTTGGAACGGTCTGTTTGTGACCAAGGATACTCCGCAGGACGTGCGCGACAAAATCATTGCCGTTGCAGAAAAGACGGTCATGAGTGAGCGCGCGCAGGCTGTTGCCAAGGAAACCGGAGCTTTGGTTTACTGGCAGAATGCAGGCGACAGCGCGTCCCGTGTCGCCAACGACATCGATACGATGGCCCGTATCGGTCAGTTGCTGCAGTAAGAAGCTTGGCGGGATGGTTCTGATCCGTTCCGCCATATTCCCAGTACCCCCAGCCAAGAGAGCTTTGTCATGCCCTCCGAACGCGAACGCCGTTTCGTCGGACCCCGGCGCGGCCAGTTCATTTTTGCGCTCGCCTTTCTGGCCTTGTCCGCGCTGCTTCTGAGCCAGATCGGGGAGCAGACCAGATGGATGGACAAGACTAAGATGTTTGCACAGCCGCGTTTCTGGCCGGCGATTGGTCTTGGTGGCATGGTGGTAATGGGCGGGTTGCACCTCTATCGGCTGCCGTGGCGCCACAACACACGCTATGACTGGTGGGAAACCCGAAAATGGGCGCGGGTATTGGAATTTGCGCTATGGTTCATGGCTTATGTGATCCTCGTTCCGGTCTTGGGCTACCTTCCTGTCACGCTGATTTTCGTGCCGGCCCTGAGTTGGCGCATGGGTTACCGCAGCCGTGAAATGCTCTGGATCAGTGCGGCGTTTGGTGTTGCAGTGGTTCTGCTCTTCAAAGCGTTCCTGTCCGTCAAAATACCCGGAGGCATAATCTATGAAATCCTGCCCGGGCCGCTTCGCAGTTTCTTTATCCTGTATCTCTGATGGATTTGCTTTTCTCCGCCCTCGAAATCCTGACCCGCTGGGACGTGGCACTGGCTCTTCTGACCGGTTCGGTTGGCGGCGTGCTGATCGGTGCCATTCCCGGTGTCGGCCCAGCCGTGGCCATTGCCATCCTGCTGCCGGCCACCTTTTCCATGGATCCGATTGTCGGCCTGACCGTGCTTTTGGGGATCTATGGATCGTCAATGTATGGCGGTGCCATTCCGGCCATTCTGATCAATACACCCGGAACAGCTGTCAATGCGCTGACCACCTATGACGGCTATCCAATGACCGCGCGCGGAGAGCCCCGAAGGGCGCTGTCATTGGCTTATTCGGCCTCATTCTTTGGCGGTATCTTCTCGGTAATCTGCTTGATCCTGTTTGCGCCGGTTCTGGCCAAGGTCGCACCGATGTTTGGTTCGCGCGAGATCTTCCTCGCCGCTCTGTTGGGCCTCTTGCTGGTGGTCGTTGCCCACCGCGGGCAATCGCTGATAGCGGGCGCACTGGCTTGTTTCGGGATCTTCCTGCAGACCATCGGGCTGGAACCGGTGAAATACACCTCGCGATACACGTTTGATCAGCCTTTCCTGTCGGGCGGGATCAACCTGATCGTCGTTGTGCTGGGGTTGTTCGCCCTGTCGCAGGCCTTTGTGCTTTTGATGGACGACGACGAAAAAGTGCATCTGACCAAGTTGCGTGGCGGTATGTTCCAGGGCCTGCGCGAACTGGCGCGGCATCCCCGGGTCGCAGGTGTTTCGGCATCTTTTGGCGTGGTCATGGGCATGATCCCTGGTGTCGGAGAATTCACGGCCCAGTTCATGTCCTACACATATGCGCAACGAACCTCTAAACGTCCGCAGGATTTCGGCAGCGGATCCTCCGAGGGGCTGATCGCGGCTGAGACGGCCAATAACGCAGTTCCGGCCGCAGCCATGGTTCCGCTGTTGGCGCTCGGCATTCCGGGGGAAGCGCTCACCGCGATGATGCTCTCGGTGTTCTACGTACACAATGTCGTGCCAGGGCCCGGGCTGTTCCAGAACCAGATGGATTTCGTTGTTGCGCTATATCTTGCGCTTCTCATCCTGAATGTTCTGGTTCTCATCTTCCTGTTGTTTGCCACCAAATCGCTGATCCAGGTGGTGCGTATTCCGAACCGGTTCCTCGGGGTCTGTATCCTGACGCTGAGCTTTGTCGGCGTCTACAGCCTGCGAAATTCGGCGACGGATTGCCTGCTGGCTGCTGTCTTTGGGGTGCTGGGCTTCATCCTCAAGCGGTTGTCGATCCCTTCGGTGCCTATCATCCTCGGCATGGTTCTGGGCGGTATTATGGAGGTCAAGCTGCGCGCGGGCATGGCGCGGGTGAAGGAGCCGCTCGACTTTATCGATCGTCCGGTGGCATTCATCCTGTTTCTCATCATTATCGTTGTTCTGGTGGTCCATATCTTCCGCGTGGTGAAGGACCGCAGGGAACTCAAGGAGGCCGAATGGCAGACCAAAAGCTCATCGACGCGCTTCGGCAAACTCCTGTTGCGCCGCAGAAACTCTTTCTTGAAGGATCGTGGCAAAGTGGTTCGGGCACGCCACTCGAAGTTACTTCGCCGATTGACGGAACTCTTCTGACGACGATCGACGGTGCTTCGGAGGCAGACGTAAGCCTCGCAGTTTCTTCAGCGCGGGCCGCATTCGATGATGGGAGGTGGTCGGGGCTGGCTCCTGCGGAGCGCAAGAAAGTGCTGCACCGGATCGCCAACCGGATCGAAGCCGAAGCCCTGGAACTTGCAGTTCTGGGAATTCGGGACAATGGCACCGAGCTGGCAATGGCGCTAAGGGCCGAGCCGGGTTCGGCAGCCGGAACTTTTCGCTACTATGCCGAAGCCCTCGACAAGGTTGCCGGAGAGGTCGCGCCGACTGCGCCCGGAGTTCTGGGCCTGGTGCACCGGGCGCCTGTCGGGGTGGTTGCGGCGATTGTGCCTTGGAATTTTCCGTTGATGATCGGAGCGTGGAAATTGGCACCGGCGTTGGCGATGGGGAATTCCGTGGTGCTGAAGCCGGCGGAAACGGCCTCGCTGAGTTTGTTGAGGTTGGCCGAGATTTGTTCGGAATGCGGCTTGCCGGACGGGGTGCTCAATGTGGTCACCGGATCCGGCGTCGAAACGGGTGCGGCCCTTGCGCATTCCATGGGGGTCGATGTTTTGGCCTTTACCGGATCCGGCGCGACCGGACGCCGATTGCTGGAGGCTTCGGCAGCCTCTAACCTGAAACGGTGTTATCTGGAATTGGGTGGCAAGTCGCCAAACATCGTGTTTGCAGATGCGCCGGATCTGGCTCATGCCGCCAAAGTGTCAGCGGCGGGGATTTTTCGAAACTCTGGCCAGGTCTGCGTCGCTGGATCCCGGCTTCTGGTTGAAGTGTCGGTTCACGACGAGTTTGTCGAAATGCTGAAAGAACAGGCCGAAATGCTACGCGTCGGCGATCCGCTTGATACCGACACCCAGATCGGGGCGGTGAATTCCGAGGATCAGCTGCGACGTAACCTGAGCTTTATGGACAAGGCCGTGTCCGAAGGCGGGAAAGTCGTCACCGGCGGTTTCCGGATCCTGCAGGAAACCGGTGGCAGCTACATGGCGCCTACAATCGTCACTGGTGTTACTCGGGATGCGACCCTTTTCCAGCGCGAGGTGTTTGGGCCAGTTTTGGCGGTTTCGGCGTTCGAGACCGAGGAGGAGGCTTTGAGCCTAGCGAATGGTACCGAGTTCGGTCTGGCGGCGGGGGTGTGGACTTCCAACCTGTCGCGAGCCCACAAAATGGTCGCCGGAATCCGCGCTGGTGTAGTGCATGTCAACACCTATGGCGGTGCCGACAACACCGTGCCGCTCGGAGGTGTCGGACAATCCGGCAACGGCCACGACAAATCGCTTCATGCGCTCGACAAGTATGTCGATCTGAAAACGGCCTGGATACAGCTTTGAGGACAACATGACCGACAAGACCATACTCGTTGCGGGCACCTACGACACCAAGAACGAAGAGCTGGGCTATCTGGCTGGCGTGATCCGGGAACAGGGCGGCGATGTGCTGTCGATGGATGTTAGCGTTCTGGGCGATCCATCAGAACCCGCCGATATCTCCAAACATGATGTGGCCGAGGCAGGTGGAAGTTCAATTCAGGAAGCGATCGACAGCGGTGACGAAAACACCGCGATGCAAATCATGGCCCGAGGCGCCGCGGCTAAGGCGCTGGAACTTTTCCGCGCCGGCCGCATTGACGGAGTCATCGTGCTTGGTGGAACCATGGGGACTGATCTGGCGCTGGATCTGTGTGCAGCCTTACCGGTCGGAGTGCCAAAATATGTTGTTTCCACAGTCTCCTTTTCGCCGCTGATGCCACCTGAGCGCATTGCGGCAGACGTTCAGATGATCCTCTGGGCCGGCGGGCTGTATGGATTGAACTCAATCTGCAAAGCGTCGTTGTCGCAAGCGGCGGGTGCCGTTCTTGGGGCAGCCAGAGCTGTCGAGCCGCCCAAGCGGAAACGCCCCCTGATTGGTATGACCAGCTTTGGGAAGACCGTGCTTCGCTACATGGTCACCCTGAAGCCGGCGCTTGAGGAACGCGGATTCGAGGTTGCCGTGTTCCACGCGACCGGAATGGGTGGGCGGGCTTTTGAAAGCCTGGCGGCCGAAGGTGCATTCGCTGCGGTTTTCGACTTTGCCCCTCAGGAAGTGGCCAACCACATTTTTGGCGGGCTGAGCGCCGGTGCGGATCGAATGACCAATGCAGGTCGTGCAGGAATTCCACAACTTGTTGCCCCGGGGTGCTATGATCTTGTGGATTTTGTCGGCTGGCAGGACACACCTCGCCAGTTGCAAGGACGTCCAACTCATGCACATAACCGCCTGCTAACCTCCGCGGTGTTGGAGCCCGAAGAGAGGCGGCAGGTTGCGCGTGCCATGTGCGAAAAGCTTTCCGGATCAGTTGGCCCCGTTGCCCTGCTTCTTCCCGAAGGCGGGTGCAACGAATGGGATCGGCCGGGTGCGGATTTGCACGATGCTGCCGGACTTGCTGAATTTTGCGGAGAGATCAAAGCCAGTTGCCCGCAGAACGCTTCGCTTCACGTGACGCCGGCCCATATCAACGATCCCGAGTTTTCTGCGCTTGCCTTGTCGATTTTCGATCGTTGGCTGGCAGACGGCACCGTCGGTCGAAAGTGACGACACGTCGTTTTCTCAGCTGGTGGCGTCCGCACCGTTTTTCGCCTTGATCTGAGCAAGGCCCGCTGCCTAGGCTTTCGGCAGGGAGAGTAAATGAGGGTATCGCCGGGCAAGTCAGAGTTTGTCGGGCGAATGTCTTGGAAATCCCGGAACGCGTAAAGTGCTGCCTAAATGCTTTGACTTTTAAGCGCTCTCAGGTATGTCGATTTTGCAATGACCGACCGGTCGGTCGCAAAAAATATAAATGCACCCGACAGCCGGGCAAATGGAAAAGGGGAACGAACCGTATGACCGAAGCAATCGCATACGAGCTGGTAGGTGAGATCGCTGTGTTGGCGGCCAATAACCCGCCGGTCAACGCCTTGGGGCTGTCCGTTCGTCAGGGGCTTCAGGCCGGAATCGAGCGTGCAGAGTCAGAGGGCGCCAAAGCTGTGCTTATCTACGGTACCGGCCGAACCTACTTTGCAGGTGCCGACATCCGTGAGTTTGGAAAACCACCGCAGGCACCCTGGTTGCCCGATCTTTGTGCCCGGATCGAAGCTTCGCCGCTGATTGTTGTTTCCGCTCTGCACGGAACTGCGCTGGGCGGAGGACTCGAAGTTGCACTGTCGTCGCATTACAGGATTGCCGTTCCGTCGGCGCGCGTCGGTTTGCCCGAGGTCCATCTGGGTATTCTTCCCGGCGCGGGTGGCACGCAACGGCTGCCTCGGGTCGCGGGCGTCGAGGCGGCGCTTGACCTGATTACCACCGGTCGACATGTGGGCGCTTCCGAAGCCTTGAAGCTTGGCATTCTCGACAGGATAGAAGAAGGCGAACCGCGCCAGATCGGGCTTGATTACACCCGCGAACTGCTCGACAGCGGTGCACCACGCCGTGCGATCGGGGAAATGCCGGCACCCGCTCCCGTGGATTTTGACAGCGTCTATGCCGAGGTTCTAAAAAAGGGTCGTGGCCAACTGTCCCCGGCAACAGCCGTGCGTGCGGTTCAGGCTGCCTGTGAAGCGGAGAGCTTTGGCGCTGGTATGAAGCGTGAACGTGAGCTGTTTTCGGAACTGATGGATTCGGATCAACGTCAGGGCCTGATCCACGCCTTTTTCTCCGAACGCGCCGTGTCGAAACTGCCGGAACTGGAGGGGGTCGCCCCCCGCACGCTCAAAAAAATCGGTGTCATCGGCGGCGGAACAATGGGGGCCGGTATCGCAACGGCGGCACTGCTGTCAGGGCTGAACGTCACCATGCTCGAGATGAACGACGAGGCAGCTGCCGCAGCCAAAACCCGTATTGGGGGCAATCTGCAAGGGGGGCTGAAGCGGGGCAAGATCTCTCAGCAGCAATTCGATGACCTCACCGAAGAGGCGCTGACGCTTGCGACGGATTATGCGGATCTTGCTTCGGCCGACTTGGTAATCGAGGCCGTTTTCGAGGATATGGAGGTCAAGAAACAGGTCTTTGCCCGACTGGATGAAGTCTGCAAGCCCGGTGCAGTGCTTGCAACAAACACCTCGTATCTCGACGTGAATGAAATCGCGGCTAGCACCCGTCGGCCCGAGGACGTGATCGGGTTGCACTTCTTTTCGCCAGCACATGTGATGAAGCTGCTTGAGGTGGTCGTCGCCGACAAGACAGCCCTTGATGTGGTCGCCACGGGGTTTGCTTTGGGAAAAATGCTCAAGAAGATATCCGTGCGGGCCGGTGTATGCGATGGGTTCATTGGAAACCGGATTCTGGCCACGTACCGAACCGCTGCGGATCATATGGTTCTTGATGGCGCTTCCCCGTTCCAGATTGACAAGGCGTTGACCGATTTCGGTTTTGCCATGGGGCCCTTCGCAGTGGCGGATCTGGCCGGGCTGGATATCGGTTGGGCAGTACGCAAACGCAAGCGGTCCGAAGGGCTGGATCCGCGCGCTCGTGACAGCTCATACGCCGACAAGATCTGTGAGGCTGGAAATTTCGGGCAGAAAACGGGCAAAGGGTATTACGTTTACGAGAAGGGCAAGAGAGGCGGAACGCCGAATGCCGAAGTGACCAGCCTGATCGAAGCTGAACGCACCGAAAAAGGCATTACCCCACGGGAGTTTTCGGATGATGAGATCGTGCGCCGCTACATGGCAGCGATGGTTAACGAGGCGGCCAAGGTCGTAGGGGAGGCGATTGCCCGCCGCCCGCTGGATGTCGATATGACACTGCTGTTCGGCTACGGATTTCCTCGCTATCGCGGCGGCCCACTGAAATGGGCGGATATCGTCGGGCTGCCCGGCCTGCTGGCCGACATCAAACGCTACGCGTCCGAAGACGACTATTTCTGGCAACCCGCCCCACTTCTGGAACAACTGGTGGCCGAGGGCCGCAGCTTTGATGACCTCAACAAGGAGTCTTCGAAATGAAACAAGCGGTTATCGTGTCTGCCGCCCGCACTGGGTTGGCAAAGTCTTTCCGGGGTTCGTTCAATGTCACCCACGGTGCAACGATGGGCGGGCACGCGGTTTCTTCGGCGGTGGCACGCGCTGGGCTTGATGGCTCGGAAGTCGAAGATTGCATCATCGGGTGCGGATTTCCCGAAGGCGAGACAGGGGCCAATATCGGGCGACAGATTGCAATACGCGCCGGCCTTCCGGTGACCGCCTCGGGTATGACGGTGAACCGGTTCTGTTCTTCCGGCCTTCAGACCATTGCTCTTGCCGCGCAGGCGATCACCGAGGGGGGATCGGGGCCGATGGTGGCAGGCGGGGTCGAGAGTATCTCGATGGTGCAGCCCAAGACCCGACCGGCGCCGGAGGCATGGATTCAGGAACACAAGCCGGCAATCTACATGGCGATGATTGAAACCGCAGATATCGTGGCGGGACGCTATGGGATCAGTCGCGAGGCGCAGGACGAATACGGTCTTCGCTCGCAGATGCGGATCGCAGCTGCACAGGCCGCCGGAAAGTTCGATGACGAAATTGCTCCGATGGAGGCGACGATGGCCGTCAAGGACAAGGAAACCGGCGACATCACGATGAAGAACGTCACTGTTGATCGTGACGAGTGCAACAGGCCTACAACAACACTTGAGGGTCTAGCAGGTCTTGAACCAGTGCGGGGAGAGGGAAATTTCGTCACCGCGGGCAATGCGAGCCAGTTGTCCGACGGAGCTGCAGCGGTCGTTCTGATGGACAGCAAAGAGGCTGAGAAGCGGGGGCTGGAGCCAATGGGTGCCTTCAAAGGCTTCTGCGTCGCCGGATGCGAACCTGACGAAATGGGGATCGGCCCGGTTTTTGCCGTTCCGCGCCTGCTGGAACGCCATGGGCTTGGTGTCGACGATATCGACCTCTGGGAGCTGAACGAGGCGTTTGCCAGTCAGGCGCTCTACTGCAGGGACCGCCTTGGGATCGACGACGACAAGTGCAACGTCAATGGCGGTTCGATTGCAATTGGTCACCCGTTTGGCATGACCGGTGCCCGGATGACGGGGCACCTGATGCGCGAGGGCAAGCGTCGCGACGCAAAACTTGGCGTTGTCACAATGTGTATTGGCGGTGGCATGGGCGCGGCGGGATTGTTCGAAATCTACTCCTGAAACTGTGAAGACCGCGGTTCTTTCCCGAATCGCGGTCTTGTGTCAGCATAAGAACATTATGTGAACATAGTGAGTGGAGGAACTGATGACACCGAAAGAAATCGCCGCCGAACTGGTCGCTGGCTGCCGCGAGGATCGCACCAAGGAAAATCTTGATCTGCTTTACTCCGACAATGCCGTGTCGGTCGAAGCGCAGGACATGGGGCAGGGTCGCGAGAGCAAGGGTCTCGATGCCATCAAAGCGAAACATGACTGGTGGGAAAACGCCATGGAGTATCTCGGAGGCACCGTCAGTGAGCCAATGATGCACGGAGATGACCGCTTTGCCGTGATCTTTCGCCTAAAGGCACGGGAACGGGCAACCGGCGAGGAAACCGAAATGGAAGAAGTCGGGATCTACACGATTGCCGGTGGAAAGATCGTACGCGAAGAATTCTACTACTGACCGGCATCCCGGCGCGGATGCCTGACCGGAAAGGGGAAGCATGGACCTGAACTATTCACCGGAGGAGCAGGCGTTCCGCGCCGAAGTGCGGGAATTTCTGGATACCGATTTGCCCGTTGAGCTTGCCGATCGAGTGCGGCTTGGCAAACCGATCGAAAAATCCGGCCACGATGAGTGGCATGCGATTTTGAATGCGCGGGGCTGGTTGGCACCAAACTGGCCCCGCGAGTTTGGTGGCTGCGAGTGGAACGCCGTTCAACGGCACATCTTCGAAGAAGAATGCTGCCGTGCGCACGCGCCGCGTATCGTTCCGTTCGGGTTGTCGATGTTGGGTCCGGTGCTGCAGAAATTTGGCTCAAAGGCTCAACAGCAACACTATCTGCCGCGAATCATGAGCGGGGAGGATTGGTGGTGCCAAGGGTATTCCGAACCAGGCGCCGGTTCTGACCTGGCCTCGTTGAAAACCCGCGCTGTGCGTGAAGGCGATCATTATGTGGTCAACGGCCAGAAGACGTGGACAACGTTGGGTCAGTACGCCAACTGGATTTTCTGTCTTGTACGCACGGACCCGGATGCCAAGCAACAGGAAGGCATTTCGTTTCTTTTAATCGATATGGACACGCCCGGGATCGAAGTGCGCCCGATAATCCTGCTGGATGGCACCCACGAAGTGAACGAGGTCTGGTTTACCGACGTGAAAGTGCCGATCGAAAACCTGGTGGGCGAAGAGAACAAGGGTTGGACTTATGCCAAGTACCTGCTGACCCATGAACGAACCAACATCGCCGGAGTCGGGTTCTCACGTGCCGGGTTGGAGGCAGTCAGGCGCATGGCCCGGGCAGAAACTGCCAACGGCCGGCCGTTGCTCGAAAACCCGCATTTTGCCGCGCGTATGGCCAAGGTGGAAATCGACCTGATGGCCATGTCGACAACGAACCTGCGGATCATTTCGATGGCAGCGTCGGGGCAGGCTCCGGGCGTTGAAAGCTCGATGCTGAAGGTAAAGGGAACCATCATCCGGCAAGAGATCAACGATCTCGCGCGACGTGCCGTCGGACCATATGCGATGCCGTTCGCCTCCGAGGCGATCGAGGGGGATAACGATCCGATCGGTCCGGATTATGCAGGCCCGGTTGCTGCTCAATATTTTAACAATCGAAAACTCTCGATCTTTGGCGGGTCGAATGAAATCCAGCGCGGCATCATTGCCAAGGTAAAGATGGGAGGCTGATCGGATGGATTTCAAACTGACTGAAGAACGCCAAATGTTGCAGGATAGCCTGCGCCGCTTCCTGTCCGATCGATATACGACACAGATCCGCAACGAGATTATCGACAGCCCCGAAGGCCAAAGTGCCTCGGTCTGGTCCGATCTTGCCGATCTTGGCGTGATCGGTGCCCTGTTTTCCGAAGAGGATGGCGGTTTCGGCGGCAGCGGGTTCGATATTGCCACTGTGTTCGAGGAACTGGGTCGTGCGGGTGTGGTGGAACCCTTTCTCGATACGGCCCTGCTATGCGGCGGGCTGATCGCCGAATTGGGCTCTGCGGAACAGAAGAAACTTGTCGATGAGGTGATTTCCGGGACACTTCAGCTTGCCTTGGCGCATGGCGAGCCCGCTGCACGATACGATCTAAGCCGCGTCGAAGCCCGCGTGCTTGTCGACGGGGATCATCTGGTGCTTACCGGTCGAAAGTCGGTGGTCATCAACGCGGAAGCCGCCAAATACCTGATCGTGTCCGCGCGCGAAGACGGAGGCGTTTTTAATGAAGCCGGCATTTCCCTGTTCTTGGTCCCTGCGGCGACGAATGGGGTCACGATGCAAGGATATGGGATGATCAGCGGCGGCCGTGCGGCCGAGGTGGTTTTTGATGGCGTCCGACTGCCCCTGTCCGCTCGGCTTGGAGAGGCGGGGAAAGGCTTTGCTGCGCTGTCCGATCGGGTTGCCGCAGCCAATGTCGCACTTGCGGCGGAAACGGTTGGTGCGATGGAAACTGCCACGGAACTGACCCGCGACTACCTGATGACCCGCAAGCAGTTCGGGCGTCCGATCGGGACGTTTCAGGCATTGGCCCATCGTTTCTCCGACATGCTGATCGAGCTGGAACAGGCGCGCTCCGCAATGATCAACGCCGCTGGAAACCTTGGAAGCGCTGACCAGGCTGTTCAGAACGCCGCAGCCCGCAACCTTGTCGCACGGGTGGGACGGTTGATTGCCGAAGAAGCGATTCAGATGCATGGTGGAATTGCGATGACCCGGGAATATGAACTGGCGCATATTGCCAAGCGCATTGTCATGGCCGAACATCGGTTCGGAGACGCTGATTATCATCTGGAGCGGTTCATTGAATTCAGCGCAGCCTGACGTGCCTAACGAATTGCGGGTCGTCGATGATCCGGGGTGTCAGCAGATGGTTGGATACCGCACCGAGGTGTTCCCCTCGGAAGGTATCTGCCGGGTCAAGCTGGACATCGAACCCCGCCATCTGAACAAGGTGGGCATTCTGCATGGTGGTATTGTCGCGATGCTACTGGATGTCGTCTGCGGCAACGTCGCCGCCATCCATTTTGATCCAGCCGGGCGGTCCCGGCTGGTTACTGTATCGCTTAACACCAATTTTGTCGGCGCTACCAACGAAGGTCGAGTTGAAGCCACCGCAAGTGTCACGGGCGGGGGCAAGACACTTTGCCATGTCGCTGGTGAACTGCAGGACGAGGCCGGAAAAACCCTGGCTACGGCAACAGGTGTCTTCCGCCGGATCAGCGTTTAGACAGGGTCAAAAAGGCACCGTCGCGAAGGTTCAGGCCCAAACACCTTCGGCGGCTTCGCGGATCTGCCGGATGTTGTCTCCATAGACGTCCGGGTTCGCAACGGACCCGCCGCGGAATACTGCTGATCCGGCCACCAGCACGTCTGCGCCAGCTTGCGCAACCAGCGGTGCGGTGGTCGGATCTACTCCGCCATCAATTTCAATATGAATCGGGCGATCGCCGATCATCTCGCGCAGCCGCCGGATTTTGGCTGTCATATCGATGAATTTCTGCCCACCAAAGCCGGGGTTCACGGTCATCACGCAGATCAGATCGGTGAGATCCAGAAGGTGCGAAACAGCCTCGGCAGGGGTTCCGGGGTTCAGCGCCACACCTGCTTTCATTCCCGTCCCGCGAATGGCCTGCAAGGTGCGGTGAATGTGCGGCCCGGCTTCGATGTGCGCTGTCAGAACATCTGCGCCGGCCTCGGCATAGGCGTCGATATAGGGATCGACCGGAGAGATCATCAGGTGCACGTCCATCACCGTTTTGACATGTGGGCGAAAGGCTTTTACGGCGGGGGGACCAAACGTGAGGTTCGGCACAAAATGCCCGTCCATGACATCTACATGGACCCAATCGGCCCCCTGCGCTTCGATTGCCTGGATCTCTTGGCCGAAATTGGCAAAGTCGGCCGATAGGATAGACGGGGCGATCTTGATCTTGCGGTCAAAGCTCATGGTGGCACCTGCATGTGAGAGAGTCGGGGGGGATATAGGTGTTTTCCGCCAGCAAGGATAGAGGGCTGCATGGGCAATCGCGTTCTATCGCCTCGCCGGATCGCATGAGGTTAACCCTGCAGCGTCTCCCGTCGGATCAGATGAAAGCGTCCGTCGATGTCTTCCCCCATCAGGGCAAGGTCGGAAATGGGTATGCTGTCCTGCAACAGCGGTTCCAGATCCGTTCGCAGTTTCTCCCGTACCTGCCGCAGTTCTGGTTTGCCCAGTTTCTCGGTGAGGGTGATATGAAATCTGAAGAGGTCCATGACATGTGGATAACCCCAACGGACAAGATGGCCTTCCTGCCGGGCCGTCAGCCCGGATGCCCGCCGTTTTTCAAGCTCAGAAGGCAATAAAGGCGCGCGGAACCTGTCCAGTTCACGAACGCAGGCTGCGGCGAGGTCTGATATCCCTACGCAATCCCCTGCCGGGCAAAGTGCCAGAAATCGCCCGAGTTTTCTGATTTCGAGCCTTTCGATCATGACCGGCGGCAACGACGTGCAAAGGGCAGAAAACTGATCCTGCAGGCCGGCTGCGCTCTGGTTTTCGGCCAGGCGGAACGGAGGCTTCAACGTGGCGTGAAGCCCGTATCGTCGCGGCGCCTCGGTAATTTTTTTAAGATCCAGTCCATCGGCAGGAGGATGCTCGATGGATCGACCGGTTTCTGCGTCCCATCCGAGCCATGCGATGCAATACCGGACCCATTCTTCGGTCATGTGAGGCAGGTAGTAGACTGCAAAACGCCTGTAGCTCAAAACGCACTCCGCGATGAAAAAGCGATACTCAACCTGTCATCCGGCGGTCGGCCTCAGGCCCGGTAGAACAGGTAACGGTCAGGGGCGATGCTGTCCGGTCCCTTGACCTGCTCAAATCCAACCAGCGGCTGGCCCGAGATCAGGTATCCCCCCGGCACCATGACCTGCGCAATCAGCGGGCTCAGACGCGCGGCTTCTGCGACGTCTTCTTCTTTGATCCCGCGCCCGAAATCATAATGCGCAAGGGCAATTCTGTGGCCGCTTTGCGCGAGTTTCCGAAGCATGGGTTCAGCTTCGCCCTGAAGAAAATCTGCTTCTGGCGGGGTGCAGGACGGATGACATTGAAGCACCCTGTCCATAACCCAAATCCGGCGTGTGGGAAGCGTTTCGCGCAGGTGATCGTAGGTGCGGCCGTTGCCGAGACCCATGTCGAGTACATCACCATCCATTGGGGCGATCCGCTCGGCTGCCCAGTTCAGGCCGTCTCTCTGGGCGGCCAGTCTGCGCAACATTGAATCCAGCCTACTCATTCTCTATTCCTCATCTTGATGCCGTGCGTACCGTGCGGAAGCTTTGAGGGCCGCTGTCGAGGGCAAGGCCCAAGGGCGGACAGGGCCGGCCATCAACCGTTCGAGCACCGCTTCGCTGAACGCCCAAATCTGTTGATCATGGACAAGGTGATGGGTCAACAACCCATATGGCTCGTCGTTGTCTGCTCGCCCGTACCGGCGGTCCTGCAACTGCAAAACCAATTGCTCGACAAGGTGGGCAGGATCGGCAAGGCTGCGGCTTCCGCGCCAGTCGATTGGGTCTAGATGCGTGTTGATCTGCAAAAGGTCGGGCGCAGCAACGGGCGTATTGCGCGGGGTGAACGTAGACACCGCCCGAAATCCCAGATTGCCCAGTCCGGGCAGAATATCATGTGAGATCCGGTTCCACGGTGGTACAAAAATCGGGCAAAGCGCCTTGCCGAACAGGTCCCGCAAGCGGGCAATCCCGGTATGTGCATCGTTCAGCATGGCCTCTGGTGATCTGTGGGGCCCAAACTCCGCCTTTTTCTCATCCTTCGGTGCATGGCTGAAATGAGCCCACCCGTGCACCACCGGTATCATGTGATCGGGTAGGCGATCAGCCAGTTCTTGCCGTGCGTCGCGCGGGATCACGGCAAGATGCACGGGCAGTCCCACCCGATCTGAGAGTGAGATCAGCTGATCAAGCTGTAGCGTCCGATCAACCGCGTCATCATCGCGCCACCAGATCGGCAGCGTCAGCTCGGCTCGGTGCCAAGCTTCTAGTTCGCGTTCCAGTGGGGAGAGGTCGAATGTCATGCCGTTGCCTCCCTTAGCGTCACCGCGATTTCCACCGACCGGATTGCACCGTCGAACTGCAGGGCGGGTGCCGGTGATCGGCCGCTGGCCAGAAGAGTCTCGATCGTTCGGGCGAGACCGTCACCGGTTAGTTCCGAACTTTTCAGGACAGCGAATTGCGGCATGTGGGACAGAGCCGCCGCTCGCAAACCCTGTTCCACTTCCTGGCCATCGTCGAACGGGATCAGGACTGCCGGTGTTCCGGCTTGCAGGAGGTCCAGCATGGTATTGTAGCCGCACATGCTCACCGAGGCCGCGCAATGGTTCAGCATCTGCCGGAAATCCGGCCGGATGCGCTCGATCAATACCGGTGCATCCCCAGCGATCTGTTGCAGCTCTTTGATCCTTTTCGGAGCATCGGATCCACCTACCAGCAGCCTCCAGCGCCGGTCTGAGATTTTCGTGGCGGCGTTGATAGCAGCATGAAAGATCGGCCCTCCGACAGAGCCACCGCCGGCGCTGACCACAATCTCGTTTTTGCCCAGTTTTTCGGGGTGCGGCCCAACAGGGACAGGGGCTACATAGCCGGTGTAGTGCAGCTTGCGTTCCAGTTTTTCTGAAACCGGCCAACTGGCCTGAAGCCGGGTCGCCGTTGGGTCCGAGTGAACAAGGACACCATCATAGTACTGTTCGAGGACGGTATCCGTAACTACCGCCTTTTCCGGCTTCGAAGGAGGGGCAAGAATGTCACGGATCGAGCTTAGGATCAGCGGCGGGCGCGGTTGTTGATGGGCCGCCTGCAGCAGGGAAAGAAACTCCTCTCGCAGAACCCTGCGTCCGAAAGGATAGAGCTCTGTGATCAGGATATCGGGTGCGAAACTCTTGACCGCCGACACCATGCCGATGCGTCTGGCTTCTAGATAGGCCGCGTCCGCCAGAGATCCGCATTCCGTCAACAAGCGGGTGAAGTTCGTGCCGTCGGAACGCAAAGGTGGCAGATTGAGAATATCCAATCCATTGCTGTTCAGTTGTGGGGCAGGCATCCCCCCCGAGACCACCAGAATTTCGTGATCTTGCGCCGCAAAGGCCCGACCCAGCGTAAGTGCGCGGCTTAGGTGGCCGGTCCCCAAAAGATGCGTTACCGCGATCAGCACCTTCACCGGGCAGCCTCCCTGAGCACCAGTCGAACAGGTTCCGGTGCAGGCGTCCAGTTGTCGAGGTCGATGATAAACAGGCGGTTTCGTTTGATCCGAAACGGGGCAGGGCCATCGAAGTGCCAGCCATGTGCGCGGGCAAGAAGCACACGCATGATACCGATATGACAGACGGCGACCGCATCGGTTTTCAGTCCTTCGGCCCAAGGCCGCAATCGGTGCCAGACTTCTTGCGGGCTTTCTCCGTTTGGTGGCCGATAGTCCCAGCCCCAGTCTTCGATATGTCGGTATCCGCTGCCGTTCTGAGCCAGAAGGTCAACGCCGCGCTTGCCTTCCCAATCGCCCCAGTTCATCTCGGTCAGGGCAGGGTCGGTTTTCGGTTTGTGGGCTGCGACCAGCTCCGCGGTTTCACGGGCGCGGGCAAGCGGGCTTGACCACAGCTCTGCCTGCTCCCACGGCACGGGCAACGCGTAGCCCGCCAATTCCTTCCGGGCTTCCGCGTCAAGCGGGATATCGCTTCGGCCCTGAATTTGACCGGCTCGGTTCCATGCGGTGTGACCGTGGCGGAGAAGGGCGAGTTTTGTCATGTCCGGTCCTCTGTCAACGGGCGGCACGCGGCCCAGAATTTGTGAGTAGCGGCAGGGCGCAGGTGCCTTGACGCAACATAATCGCGCGCCATGTCAGACTGCGCCTGACGGCTTTCCAGAATCTTCGAGATGCAGTCGGCAAGACCTTTCGGTCCGGTCTCGGGATCAGGGCAATGACCCGGGCACACGACGTCGCGCACGCCGGGTCGGTCCTGCGCGGCCACGGGAACCCCCGCAGCCTGCGCTTCTAGATAGACCATCCCGTAGGCTTCGTTGACACCGGGCCAGAGAAACAGCGAAGCGCGAGCATAGGCAGCGGTCAGATCCTCCCGATCCAGTTGCCCAAGAAACTTTACCCGGTCTCCGAACCGGCTCAGAAGCGCTTCGACCTGAGAACGCGCCGGTCCGTCGCCCGCGATGTCCAATCTCCAATCGCCGCCGAGCTCCGCCAGGGTGTCGGCAATGATCCGATAGGAGGCGAGCTTGTCGCCTTCACGCATCATCGCAACCGTGAGCATCGCCCCGGTGTCGGTCGAGGGCTCAGGCAGGTCATCGCGAGGCAGGAAAGGCGGCAGATTGACCAAAGTTTGGTTTCCGAACCGATCTCGATCAAGCGTGATGAGGTCGTTTGCCGTGGGATAAAAAATAACATCCGCAGCATCACACGCCTCATGCGCAGCCTTGGCGAAACCTTTCCACGGCCCCTTGAGCCGGCTAGACGCGCGGGTGGACTCGATCTGCACATATGGCCGGCCACGGGCCTTGCAAACCGCTGGGCCAAGCAGGTCAGGTGCCTTGTAATAGTTGTGATATGTGACCCAGATGTCGAAATCCGGAAGCTGGGCGATCAGACGGTTGGCTTCGGTTCTGGCGTCTTCCAGCAAACCTGTCTGAACCGCGGGATCGCCGGCCTTGTCATAGAGCCGAAGTTCGGACACCAGCGAAACCGGGTCCCCTTCAGCTCCGATTGCAGCCATGAGATAGCGTGCCATTTCCCGGTCGCCAGAAGGCACAGGATGGTTGGGGGATTTCATTGGCGCATAGAAGGCGACCCTGGCCATGGTTAGCCCACCCGGCTCAGCCGGGACTGGCACATCGTATCTAGCCGTTGCGACAGTCTCTTGATACCGGGGGGCATTGTGAATTCGCGCACCAGCCTGGCATACGCCGCGTCGGCCATGTCTGCTGCAACAACCGGGTTCCGTGCCATCAAGGCAATTGCATCGGCCAACGCGGCCGGTTCGTCTTTGGAGAGAAGCCCGTGTGACCCGGTTTCGATAAACTCGGGAATTGCCGCGACCGGTGTGGATAGGATCGGAAGCTTTTGGGAGGCTGCCTCCATTAGAACGTTTGGTAGCCCGTCCCTGTCTCCGTCCGAGGCAATTCGGCTGGGCAGGACAAACAGGTCAGCCTTTCGCATGGCGTCTATCACTTCTGGCTGATCGCAGGCGCCCAGCCAGGAGATCCGGTCCGATAATCCGGCGTCTTCCGCCTTTGCTGAAAACGCGGATTTCAATTCCCCACCACCGATATGGGTCCAGCGCCAGTCGAGGTCGGCGGGCAACAGAGAAAATGCTTCTATCAGACGGTCGAAGCCCTTTTTTTCCACAAGCCGTCCGACGGACAACATGTGCAGCGGGGCGTTGACTGAGCGCACTTCGCGATCGGCTGGAGGGGGGAACCGGCTCAGATCCAGGCCGTGGTACACAAGATCAATCCGATCAGGATCGCGTGCGAGTTGGCGCAAATGCGCGGCTCCATAGGCCGTACAGGTCGCACCAAAGCTTGCCCCGTGCGTTGTGGGATCCAGCTTTTCGCGCAACTCCCAGTCCGGCGAAGTCCAGATGTCCTTGGCGTGGGCGGAAAAGCTCCAGGGCAATCCCAGCATAATCGCAGCGTAGCGCGTCACCGAAGACGGCGTATGCAGAAAATGCGCATACAGCCCATGCACGCTATCAGGCAGCTCGGCGGCCAGAACGCAGGCTTGCCCGAACCGACGAATGCGGTTCTGGCTGACATCGCGCGCCAAATCCGCACGCCAGACACGATAGGCCTCGGGATACCCGGGTAAGGTGCCCGCGACTGCGCGCGCGGCCCAAACCCGATCGGGATCTTCGTGCAAATACTCGGGCAAATAGCGCACGCGAGCCTTTAGCTGTTCGTGCAAGGGGTGGCGCTTGGTATCTGTCGGATAGCGCAGCGACCAGATATCGAAATCGTGGCCGGCATCCTCAAGCGCGACAAGCTCCTGAGCGATGAATGTTTCAGACAATCGGGGCCAGCCTTTGACAAGCACGGCAAGCCGGGGCGTGCCGGTGCTCATTGTGCGGCCTGCTGCTGTTGTCCGGAAAGCAGCGCCTCGACGCGGCGTGTTACATAGTCGAGGCCGTCCAGAAGCCCGTCCTGAATTGACTGTGAGGGGAGCGGTTGATCGGGCAAGCCGCGAATGGCCCGGATCATCGCCTCGGGGGCCAGACCGTCGCGCCACTCGTCTATCATACGCACGAGGCCAAGCTCTTCGGCACGTTTGGCCCGGATCCATTGTTCAAGCCTTGGGACGGTTCGGGGTACGATAACCGCGCGCTTGTCAAAGGAAAGCACTTCGCAAAAGGTGTTGTATCCACCCATGCAAACCACGCCCTTTGCACCGGAAAACAGCGTTTCGATCTGGGATTCAAATCCGACGGCCTCCACGCGGCCATTCAGGGCGGCAACGCGGGTTTCGAATTCGACCCGCGTTTCACCGGACAAGAAGGGGCCATAGACAAGGATTGCTCGCGGCGAAAGGCCGGGATCCTGTTCGTATGCGGACAGAACCAGGTCTACCATTGCCTTGCCGTCGCCTCCGCCTCCGGGCGTAACGAGGATGTAAGGATCCCCCGGCGGCTCGTCCGAGGCCGTTAGTTCGCGTTTCAGGTAACCCGTCCAATGCATTCGGGACTGGGACTCGGGGCTAAGTGCCAGCCCGGATGTCGGATCATAGACGGATCGCAAGCCGTAGACCCAGATTTCATCATAGAATTGCTCGGTCGCGTGCAAGGCATCTTTGCGCTCCCATTCGGCGGCCAGAACTTCGGGTTCATCCAATACATCGCGCAGGCCCAGCACAAGCTTTGCCCGCCCGGTCTCGCGTAGCATCTCCAGCGTCGGCAGGAGTTCTCCCCTGAAGCCAGTTGGCTCTTTGTCGACGATCAGCACATCCGGGTCATACTGGCGGGCTGTCGAACGGATCAGTCCGGCCCGCAACTCGGTGACTTCTTCAATTCCCATCCCCATTGTCTGCGAGGCATAGGATCCGTCACTGCGCTTGGTTACGCCGGGAAGACGCACATGATCGACGCGTTGCGGAAAGGTAAAACGGCCAGCCACCGGTGAGCCGGTGAGAATAAGGGCCGATATCTTGGGGTTGGCCCTCGTGATTGCCGTGGCAAGCGCGCGGGAGCGCCGCAGATGACCCAACCCGAACGTGTCGTGGCTGTAAAGCATCACACGAGGGGCGCGTTCTCCGTCCCGAGCGGCAGCCATGTCACCTGCACTATTCATTCTAGCCTCTGTTATCCGGAACGGGCACATTCCCGATCGGAGGTTCCCATGATGCCGCAGGTGATCCCCGCTTTCATTTCAGTCTGCCGATCGACCAAATGAACGCGGATCTGTCTACGGTAAAGGCACCTTTCGATCACACACTCTACTAGTAAATTCCGGTGGCAATGAAAACACGTAATCGGGAGGTATCTTGTAAGGTAAACTGTTGCGATGGTAGGGCAACAATCCAGCCGATCCCGCCGATTGCGGTGCCACTTGCTGTCGTTTAGCGTGGGGTATGCGCCGCAATTGTCGGCAACCCCTGCGGACCCGAAACCGAGTAGATCTGACCTATGCCGACAATCCTCATTCGCTTTCTGACCGCCTTCTTGACGACGGTGTTTTTTTCTTTGCCGTTGGCCGCACAGGTTCCGGGTCTCAGTGCAAGCGCCGAAACTGAAACCGGTTCAGAGAATGCGCTTGCAGAAGTAATCCGGCAGGCGTCGGAAGCCGGCGTCAGCGTCATCGTTGTCGACAGCTCGGGGCAACTGGCCGAGGCGGCGGAGGCGGGATCCGGTTCAGGTGACGGCGGCTCGGGCATGGAGAGCGCCTCTGGTCTGATGCGGGCGCAATCAGAAATCGCCCAGTTCCGAGAGACTTTGCGCAAGCGCCTCGAGGTTTTGCCAAACTCTTTTGTCGAGGTTGCCTATATTCTGCGCGCCACAAGCCCCGACGGCGAGATCCTGACATTCGCAAAGATCCTCGGGGTCTGTGCGGTGATGTTCTTTATTGCGTATTTCGCCATGCGCGAAATCTATGGAAAGCGCATCGCCCGCCGGTTCGTCATGGCCCGGATTTTGGAAAACCCACAGGGGTATCGCGAGAAAATGCCATTTCTGGTGGTCCGCTTTCTTGCCGGGGTTGGGGGAACAGTGTTCGGCATGATTGTGTCCTATATCGGACTGTATCTGCTGTTTGGAGAAACCCAGAATCTGGCTGTGGAATTCACCGTTTCGGCCATCTTCCTGACCTTTTTCCTCGCGCGAACGGCCTCGGACCTGTGGCGTATGATACTGTCGCCGTTCCTCAGTCAGTACCGTATCCCGCACTTCTCTGACCGTGACGCCAAGAGGCTCTACCTGTGGGCCTCGACGCTGGCCACATATGACATCATTACCGTGATGTTCAGCACCTGGATCGGTGATTTCGGACTGAACTACAATGTCTATGCCGTGTTCTACGGGTTGATGTCGCTGGTCGGTGTGTTTGGAAACGTCCTGATGGTTCTATTCAATGTCGGTGCCATCTCGAACGCGATCCGAGGCGGACGACCTGCGGCCGAGGTTAGCTGGCTGCTGCGATTCCTCTCGTTCGCATGGGCCCCGGCCATGCTGGTCTATGTCGGCTTCAGCTGGCTGGAGATGGCCTTTGACCTTGTGTTGGAAAAGCCGGTTTCGGTGCCGATCATCGTTGGTTCATATGGCGTTTTCATATCCATCATCATTGTCTATGGCGCCATCAATTATGCGATCGAGAGATATTTCGATCGGTCGCGGGAGATTCAGCGCCGCAATGCCGAGACCGAGCAGGACGACGAGGAGGCACTGGAAGAGCCGGTTGCCGAGATTCCCGATCCGTTCCGTCGGCATCCGATCGCAACCTTCGAAGATCTCGCCCGCCGGGTCGCCGGAATTCTTGCCTTCGGTGTCGGGTCCTATGCACTGTTCATGGTCTGGAACCCCGAACCCGCATGGCTGAATGATACGGTTGTGGACCGCTTCATAGACGTGGCCGTGATCGTATTCATCGGGTACATCGTTTTTCACTTTTTCCGCATTTGGATCGACAGCAAGATCGAAGAGGAAACCGATGGTCTCGAGCCCGGCGAACTGGGCGACGAGGGCGGTGCGACTGGCGCGTCACGCCTGGCAACGTTACTACCGCTCTTTCGCGGAGCAATACTGGCCGTTGTGGTGGTTTCGATTGTGCTGATTGCCTTGCTGGAACTCGGCATAAATGTCAGCCCGCTCTTTGCTGGTGCCGGTGTCGTTGGTCTGGCCGTTGGTTTCGGTGCACAGACGCTGGTGCGCGATATCTTCTCTGGGGCGTTCTTTCTGATCGATGATGCGTTTCGCAAAGGTGAGTACATCGACATTGGTGATGTCAAAGGAACGGTTGAAAAGATCTCTGTCCGGTCGTTCCAACTTCGGCACCACCTTGGCGCGCTCAACACCATTCCTTTTGGCGAGATCAAGGTTCTAACCAACTATTCCCGCGACTGGGTGATCATGAAGCTGCCGCTCCGCGTCACCTATGACACTGACGTTGAAAAAGTTCGCAAGCTGATCAAGAATCTGGGGCAGGAATTGCTGAGCGACCCGGTCATTGGCGACAATTTCATCCAGCCTCTGAAATCTCAGGGCGTGATCGAGATGCAGGACAGTGCCATGATCATTCGGGTCAAGTTCATGACCAAGCCCGGCGATCAGTGGCTGGTGCGCAAGAAGGTCTATCAGGAAATCCGCGAGCTCTTTGCCCGTGAGGGTATCAAGTTTGCGCACCGAGAGGTCACGGTTCGGCTGGCAGACGAAAAGGGAGCGGCTGATCTGACACCGCAGCAACGCGAGGCTGTTTCCGGTGCCGTTCAGGCCGCGATCGACGAAGATTATCTGGACGACATCGGGCCGGGTGGCGACGACCGCTGAACGGTGCGTCGCTGACGCCGCCATTCAATATACCCGCCGGGCTTAACTGTCGTAGGGGTCCAGGCTGTCCCGAAGGCCGTCGCCCAGGAAATTGAACGCCAGAACAACGACAATGATCGGGATCATCGGAATCGCCGTCCAAGGGTAGATCTCGATCGACGCGAGGTTCTGGGCATCGTTGAGCATGACGCCCCAGCTCACCGCAGGCGCCCGCAGACCAAGCCCAAGGAAGGACAACGCCGTTTCGCCAAGGATCATTGCCGGGATCGACAAAGTGGCCGATGCAATCAGGTGGGACATGAAGTTCGGCAGCAGGTGCTTGCGGATCACCCGGCCTGAGCTTGCCCCCATCATTTCGGCCGCGCGGACGTATTCCTCTTCGCGCAGCGACAGGAATTTGGCCCGCACCGCACGTGCAAGTCCCGGCCAGTCGAGAATTCCCAGAATGACAGAGATAATGAAAAACACCGCCACCGGCCCCCAGTTCGAGGGCACCGCTGCCGATAGCGCCAGCCATAGCGGCAATTCAGGAAGGCTGCGGAGGATTTCGATCACACGGTTGATGATCCAGTCGGTCTTGCCACCGAAATATCCAGCCAACGAGCCAAGAATGATCCCCAGGAAGAACGAGACCGAAATGCCGATCAGACCCACTGTGAGAGACAGCTGAGCGCCATAGAGAATCCGGCTGAAGACATCCCGGCCCAGCCGGTCGGATCCCCAAAGGAACACTGTTGCGCCTTCGGGCGCGCAGAACAAATGCGTGTCGCTTCGGATCAGGCCGGCAAGCTTGTATTCCCCGGCCTCGCAGAAAAAGCGCACCGGAGCGGGATTGTCGGTGTCCGGAACGAATTTCCACTGAAATGTTTCAAGGTCCGCTTCGGCGACGATTGGATAAATGAAAGGTCCGCGAAACTCTCCCTCGTGGAACCAATGAACAGCCTGTGGCGGTGCATAAAGATGGTCCGAGTTCCGCTCGTTCGGCGTGTAAGGCGCGATGAAGCCGGCAAAGGGCAGCATCAAATAGGAAAAGAGCAGGAAGATCCCGGAGATTAGGCCCAGTTTGTGTTGTTTGAATTTGCGCCAAACCAGAACGAAATTGGGGGCGTCGAGATCGCGGCGCTCAAGCTGTTGCAGGCTGGCCTGCGGATCATAGGGCGCATCGTCGACATAGCGACCGTCGGGGAGCCTGCTCATGTTTCGCGCCCCTCATATCGGATCCGGGGATCGAGCATCACCAGCAGCACGTCCGAGATCATAGTGCCAACCAGAGTCAACAAGGCGACAAACATCAGTACGAAGCCGGACAGAAACTGATCCTGCGTCTTTAGGGCGGTCAGTAGCGTGGGGCCAATTGTTTGCAGCCCCAGCACAACGGAAACCAGAACTGATCCCGAAACCATTGACGGGAGCAGGTTTCCGATATCAGCCACGAACGGGTTGAAAGCCACTCGTAGAGGATACTTGGTCAGCATTCGTGGCGGGCTCATTCCCTTGGCGATAGCAGTTTCCACATATGGCTTGCCAAGTTCGTCAAGCATGTTGGCCCGCAGGCGTTGCATCATGGCCGCCGCGCCGGAGGTGCCGATTACGAAGGTCGGGACGATCAAGTGGATCAGGATCGACTTGACCTTTTCCCATGTCATTGGCTGGCCTTCGTATTGCGGGTCCATCAGGCCACCGATTGGCAGGTCAAAGAACTTGTGACCGTAATAAAAGAGGATAAGTGCCAACAGAAAGTTGGGGGTCGCCAGCCCCAGATATCCGACAAATGCCGACGTGTAATCCACCCATGTCCGCGACCGGGCCGCTGCAAGCACCCCCAGTGGCAGTGCGACCATATAGACAAAAAGAACAGCGGCAAGATTGACCAAAACCGTTAGCCAAAGGCTTTCGCCAACGATCTCGGCCACGGGGCGGTCGAACTCAAAAGACCAGCCGAAATTGCCGTGGATCAACCCGGAAAACCCGTGCGGCCCGGGCATGAAGCCGACCCAGATCATGTACTGTTCCCACAACGGACGGTCGAGCGCATATTCCTTGCGCAAAAACTCGGCCTTGGCCACCCCGGCTGATTGGCCGGATGCGCGCAGCTCCGCGATCTGGTTCGACAGATAATCCCCCGGTGGGAGGTTGATTATCAGGAACACCAGCGCGGACACTACGAGCAGTGTCAGCAACATGGTGAAGAACCTGTAGATCGCGTAGCGAAGGATCAGCATCAGCCGTCACCAGCATCCGCAAAAAAGAACTCGTCAGGGCGGTGCACACCGAAATGAGCCCCCGGATCCCACGCCCACATGCCGGCCTCGGGGACATTGCGCAAGCGCTTGGACACGACAATCGGTTGTGGTGCTTCGTTCAGGATACCGATGCCATAGACCTGGTCGGCATGAATGGCCAGCATCTCGCGCCATGCAGCTTCGCGCTGTTCGTCGGTTTCGGCGGAATCCCAGATTTCGGCTAACTCCATCAGGCGTTGCGGCTCAGGCATGTCGGGAGCTTCCCCCGCGTCGCCGTTGGTCTGGAAGTGCTGCCCCCATTTCGGCCAGGCAAAAAACTCCTGCTGACGCGGCGCGATGTAGTCGGGCGAAGTGTAGACCTGCGGGATACCGTTATCCCAGCCGAACCAGACTGCGGCCATGGAGTTTCCGGAGTAAACCCGGTTGCGCAGAATATCCCGATCAAGCGGTCGCATGACCAGTTTTACGCCGACTTCGCGCCAGGTATCGGTCACGATCTGAAGGGCGTTCTCCACCTCCTGCCGTTCGCCTGCCGTTTCGATAACCAGTTCCATTGGCCGGCCATCGGGCAGCAGGCGGATACCGTCGGGCCGCCGTTTATCCAAACCGGCTTCGTCCAGCAGGCGGTTTGCCTGTTCCGGGTCGAAATCCGACCATGCCGCCCGGTTGTTCTCATCAAAGAAGGGGCTGGAGGGGAGAACGGACATCGCGCCTGGCTTGGCCAGCTTGAAGTAGAGTGCCTTGTTGATGGTTGCCCGGTCGATGGCGAGTGACAGGGCCCTGCGGACGCGGACATCGCGCAGTACAGAGCGCCAGACGTCATCGGCGACATTCAGATTGGGGTAGATCGCAATTTGCGACGCCACGCCTGTTCGCCAAAGCAAAGTGACATAGTTTCCTCCCTCGGACTCGCCTTTGCGCAGGATCGAGATGTCGCGGAAATCCAAACCGCGCCCCTGCAGGTCGCTTTCACCCGCGTTCGACTTTGCGGCGACCAGTCCGGGGGCAACGATCTCCATCTCGACGACATCAATATAGGGTAACTGCACGCCCTTGCTGTCGATGCGGTGATAGTATGGGTTGCGAACGAAGAGATGGCGGATCTTCTTGCCGGCGCTGGAATTGATCCAGGGTTGCAGGGTTGGCAATTCGTGGTTGTCGAACTTGTACATGTTGTCGCGCTTGTTGTGCAGCGAGGCCCAGCTTTTGACCCGGTTGTCGGCGACGATCTCTGCAAGTGCGTCTGCCTCGGCATAGTCGCCATGGTAATGCTTCAGAAAATGCGACGGCCGGTAGATGAAGGGTGGTCGCGCCTGCGCCAGTGACTGAAGGAAGTTCGGGTTGGGATTTTTCCAGGAATAGACCACGGTATGTTCATCTGGGAAACTGACCTCGGGCAACTCACCGCCCGCCCGCAGGAAATCTGGTGGGCCAGCGGGGCTGAGAAGCTCATTATTGGCAACGTCTTCCCACCAATATCTGAAATCTTCGGAGGTGAACGGCGCGCCATCAGACCAGCGGTGCCCTTTGCGGAGGCGCAGGGTAAACACCCTGTTGTCCTCGTTTTCGAAGCTCTCAAGGATATCGGCAACAAGATTGTAGTTCTCATCATATCCGATAAGACGCGCATATCCGTAGACGACCATTTGCCGAATGTCTTTGCTGCGTGTCACCATCGTGCTCAGAGTTCCGCCCGGGGTGCCAAACTCGCGCCCCTTGGCGGACATGTCCACGACGACCGGATTTTCGGGAAGGCGTTGCTGGACCGGTGGCAAAGAATTGCTGTCGACCTCCTGCTGCCAGAAAGCGCCCTCTTGTAGTGGCGGGATCTGTTGCGCGGCTGCTGGCAGCGCAGTCAGCAGCGCGAAAGCAGCAGCAAGGGTCAGGGACGGACGAATAGACTTAAGCATGGCAGCGGACCTTGTGGCCGGGTTCGAATTCAGTGAGCGAAGGTATCACGGTGTCCGTGAAACGAAAGGCTTCGCCCCAGCTGTCCGGCGCTCCGGCGCCCTGTGCGACAAGCTTGAGATTGATGGGGCGGTCAATGTCGGGCTCCGGCTGTGCCGCGATCAGGGCCTTGGTGTAGGGGTGTTGCGGGTTGTGAAAGAGCGTATCCGGAGGAGCCTGTTCGACCACGAGCCCCTGCCGCATCACCGCGACTTCATCGGCGATCCGCGCCACCACGGCCAGATCATGTGAAATGAACAGGTAAGACAGGTTCATCTCGTCGCGGATTTCTTCCAACAGCGTCAGGATTTGCTCCTGAACCGATACATCGAGCGCCGAGGTGGGCTCGTCGCAGACGATAAGCTTGGGGTCCAGCATCATGGCGCGAGCGATCGACAATCGCTGGCGTTGGCCCCCGGAAAATGCGTGCGGATAACGTTTCAGCATGTCGGCATTCAGACCGACTTCCCGCAGCATCTGAGCCGCACGGTCACGTCGTTCGCTGCGCGACCCGATCTGGTGGATCTCCAGAGGCTCTATCATGGCATCCTGAATTCGCATGCGCGGGCTGAGCGAGGAATAGGGATCCTGAAACACCATCTGCGCCTGTTTCTGGAATTCGATGCGCTGGCTGCGGGTCATCTTGTGAACGGCCATCGCCTGACCGCCCGGTTCCGGCCTGAACAGGATTTGACCGCCTTTATCTGGGGGTTCGGCGCCCAGAGCCAGCCGTGCTGCGGTGGTTTTCCCTGATCCACTTTCGCCGACAATGGCCAGGGTTTTACCCCGCGGCAATGTCAGGTCGATACCCCGGCAGGCGTGGATTAGCTTTTCCTTTTTCAGAAAGCCGCTGGCTCGCATCGTGTAGGTCTTGGAGACATTGTTGAGCTCAAGGATCAGATCCCGTTGAGCGGGGGGCGGCACGTATTCAGTTTTTGCAGGTATTGCCGGGGCCGCGTCGAACAGTTGCCGTGTGTAGGGATGTGCCGGTGCCCCCAGGATAGCTTCGGCCGAGCCGGATTCCATAATCCGGCCTTTGTGCATCACCACGACCTGCTCGGCCATGTTGGCTACAACGCCTAGGTCATGCGTGACCAGTATCATTGCCATTCCGGTCTCTTGCTGCAGATCTTTGATCAGCCCCAGAACCTGTGCCTGCGTGGTCACGTCGAGCGCCGTAGTGGGTTCGTCTGCAATCAGCAGATCCGGCTTGGCCACCATCGCCATCGCAATCATCGCGCGCTGGCGCATGCCGCCCGACATCTCGAAAGGGTAAGAACGATATGCGCGGTCAGGGTCGGGAAAGCCCACACGATTAAAGGTATCCAGTACCTGGCGTCTTGCTTCGCGTTCGCTCATCCCGCGATGCAACCAGAGCACCTCGCTGACCTGGTTGCCGATCCGGTGCAATGGTGACAGCGACCGCATCGGCTCCTGAAAAATCATCGAAATACGGTCGCCGCGTACATCGCGCATGCGGCGTTCGCTGAGATCGGAGAGAACGACCTGCCCATCCCGTCCGTTCAATGTGACCTTGCCTGATCTGATGCGCGCAGCCCGCGGAAGAATTCGGAGGACGGCGCGGCAGGTGATCGTTTTGCCGGAACCGGATTCTCCGACAAGCGCAAGGGTTTCACCTTGCTGAACTTCGAACCCGATATCCCGGATGACGGGATCACCTTCTCCGAAGCTGATGCTAAGATCTTCGACCGACAGCAATGGTGTCATGCAAGCACGCCTGTCTGTCCGTCGTCCCGCAGCATTGGTCCCGGAAGCCTCCCCATCCCTTTTTCCTCGCGTCACCTTCGCTTGGCGCGACCCCTCTAGTCAAACCCGAAATCCGATTGCGACCGCATTACATGACGTTAGGCAACCGCCGGCAAGGGGATATAAGTCTACACATTCCCCGGCGTCTTTGGCATGACAAGGGCGGCGCGAATGCCGGAAACCACCCAAGGAGAGCCCCATGAGCCGTCTGGACCTGTTCATTGATCGTATGGTGTCACAGCGCGCCTGCCTGGATCATGCGATTGCCGAGACCGCAGGACTGACCGGGCCGGTGTTCGAACTGGGCCTTGGCAACGGTCGCACGTATCATCACATGTTGGAGAGGATCGAAGGGCGTGATATCTACGTGTTCGAACGCGCGGTTGCATCGCACCCTGATTCGACCCCTTCCGAGGACGCTCTGATCCTCGGTGATGTAACCGAGACGTTGCCGGAGGCATTTGAGCGGTTCGGGCCTTCGGCCAGTTTGGTGCATGCCGATCTGGGCGGGCACAACCGCGAAAAGAACGACATATTTGCTCGCAAGGTTTCGCCTCTGATTGAACCGTTGTTGGCAGAGGGCGGAATCATGGTGTCCTCTGACCGGATGTATTTCCAGTCGCTGACCGAGCTTGCCCTGCCAAAAAACGCCGTTGAAGGGCGTTGTTTCATATACCGTCGCTGATCGGGTCGCCGGCAAGATCCCAGTCCCAGTTGCGCCGGATCATGTCTATGCCTGACATTTCGTGGTATTCCGGGCGAAAAATTGGGTGTTGGTCCGCGCGCGGGCCTATTGAAACGGAGCCGCAGCGATGAACATACCAATAAAGAATGTGCCCTTCGAGGCGCTCGAAGTCGGGATGGAAGCCCAGCGGACAAGGACGCTCAAGGCGGACGATCTCTATGTTTTTGCCAATTCGTCGGGAAATATGAACCCGATGCATTTGCCAAAAGAGGATGGCGACGGCGATGGAATGTCCGAATCTGTCGCCCCCGGGATGTGGGTCGCTTCGCTGATCTCGGCGGTGCTGGGGTGCAAATTGCCGGGCCCGGGCACACTTTATCACGCGCAAACCCTGCGCTTTCTCGGGCGCGCTCATGCGGGCGATGAACTGACAGTCAAGGTGCGTCTGACCGCAAAGGGAGACAACCGGCTGGTCACGTTCGATACGTGGGTCGAGGCGCAGGACGGAAGCCGCATCGTGGAGGGCGAGGCCCAGGTCTTTGCCCCCGAGAAGCCCCTGCAATTCGAGCTGGAGGATATGCCGGGCCTGACGGTTCAGCGCCATGTTCATTTCGACCATTTGCTTGCCATGGCCGAGCCGTTGCCGGCCATACCCACCGCGGTTGTGGCGCCTGAAAAGGTCGATGCACTGGCCGGGGCGCTGCTGGCCGCCGAACATACCCTGATCGACCCGATTCTGATCGGCCATTCCGAAAAGGTCAGTGCTGCTGCGGAAGAGGGTGGGTTGGATCTCAACGGGTTCCGCGTCGTTGATGTTCGCGACCACCGGCTGGCCGCTAAACAGGCGGTGGCTATGGTGAACGAGGGCGGTGCTGCCGCCGTGATGAAAGGCCATTTGCACACCGACCAGTTGCTGGGCGAAATCGTCAAGCGCGATGGCGGATTGCGACGCGGGCGCAGGCTGAGCCATGTGTTCGTGATGGATGTCCCAGGATTGGAACACCTGCTCTTGGTGACCGACGCGGCAATCAACATCACGCCGGATCTTCAGACCAAAGCGGATATCATCCAGAATGCAATCGATCTCGCCCGATCGCTCGGTCTTGAGCAGCCCAAGGTGGGAGTTCTGTCGGCGGTGGAAACGGTCAATCCGGCGATCCCCTCGACACTTGATGCGGCAATCCTGTCAAAAATGGCGGACCGGGGCCAGATCACCGGCGGGCTCGTAGACGGGCCGCTCGCCATGGACAACGCGATCGATCTCGGAGCCGCCGCAACCAAGGGTATACGCTCATTGGTCGCCGGGCGCGCCGAGATTCTCGTGGCGCCGAACATGGAGGCAGGCAACATGCTGGCCAAAGAACTCACCTTTCTTGCGCATGCAGAGGCGGGTGGGATCGTGGTAGGAGCGAAATGTCCCATCATCCTCAACAGCCGATCAGATGACGACCGCGCCCGGTTGGCTTCGTGCGCAGTTGCAGCCCTGCACGCGGCGCGGGAACGGACAGAATGACAGCGATCCTCACACTGAATGCCGGCAGTTCGTCAATCAAGTTCGGGGTTTATCTTTCGGGTGATGAACCGGTACTGATTCAATTGGGTCAGGTCGAAAACCTTGGCCCGGTGGCACGGCTGGTATGCGATGGGGAAGAGCCACTGGAAATCGGGCCGGCAGACCACGCAGCAGCCATTCCAGCCATACTGCGGGCGGTGGCGCCGACGTTGGATGGCCGAGTTGTGACCGGTGTAGGTCACAGAATAGTTCACGGAGGCCAGACCTTTGGAACACCTGTCGAGCTGACCGGGGACGTTCTCACACAGCTTCAGACGCTTGTTCCGCTTGCCCCGTTGCATCAGCCGCACAACCTGTCTGCGGTAGCAGCCGCACAAGATGCCTTTCCGGACGCATTGCAGGTCGGGTGTTTCGACACGGCCTTTCATCGTGGCCATCCCTTTGTAAACGATACCTTTGCACTGCCCCGCAGATTTTATGACCGCGGTGTGCGGCGCTATGGGTTTCACGGTTTGAGTTATGACTACATCACCGGTGCACTAAAGCAGGATCATCCTGATCTTGCCAAAGGCCGCGTGGTGATCGCGCATCTGGGCAATGGTGCATCCATGTGCGCGGTTGAGGATGGTCGCTCGATCGGATCGACAATGGGATTTTCCGCCCTTGACGGACTGCCCATGGGGACCCGTTGCGGACAACTTGATCCTGGTGTTTTGCTCTATCTCATGGATCAGGGGCTGGGTGTCGAAGCGATTTCCCGGATCCTGTATAAAGAGAGCGGGCTGAAAGGTCTGTCCGAACTTAGCCACGATATGCGAACTCTGTTGGTCAGTGATAATCCCAAGGCAGCAGAAGCGGTGGACTATTATGTCTTTCGAATTCGGCGTGAGCTTGGAGCGATGGCAGCGATCCTGGGAGGGCTGGACGCCTTGGTCTTCTGCGGTGGGATAGGCGAAAACGCGGCACCGATCCGCGCCCGAGTGGTCGAAGGTATGGAATTCCTCGGTTTGGAGCTGGACGAACAAGCGAATGATGCCAATGCGACCGTGATTACCAAGGGCGCCATTCCCGCTCTGGTCATTCCCACGGATGAAGAGCGCGTGATTGCCCGTGCGGTGAATGCCCGGCTGAGCGACTGACCGGAACGCGCCGTCACGGTCAATGGGGCTGGCGGTCGGCCAGTGGCTGAGTATTCTCCTTTCGAAAACCGCAAAAGCGGCGGAAGGGGAGAAACCAGAATGATTTTCTACGATTGCTCGACAGCGCCGAACCCGCGCCGCGCGCGGCTGTTCATTGCAGAAAAAGGGCTGGATATCGACACCCGCGAGATTTCGATAGCCAAGGGTGAGCAGCTTCGACCGGATTTTCTGGCCGTCAATCCGCGGGCGACTCTTCCGGTTTTGGTCACTGATGAAGGGGATGTTCTGACCGAGAACCTTGGGATTGCTGCATATCTCGAGGCAAAATACCCCGAGCCACCGCTCATGGGGAGAACCCCGTCGGAGAAAGGGGCCGTGCTCATGTGGAACTCTATTGTCGAGCAACAGGGCGGCCTTCCGATCGCTGAGGCGTTGCGAAACAGCAATCCGCACATGAAGGATCGTGCGATACCGGGGCCGGTCGATTTCGTTCAGATTCCCGAGCTTGCTGAGCGCGGAATGGCGCGGGTTGGGTTGTTTTGGGACCTGTTGGAGAAACGGCTGGCGGAAACACCCTATGTCGCCGCGAGCACGTTCTCGCTGGCTGACATTACAACGTTTGTGTTTGTGGAGTTCGCGCGTGTGATCCGGGCGCGCATTCCCGAAGAGAACGATGCTACGCTGGCTTGGTACGAGAGGGTCAAGGCGCGCCCCAGCGCATCTCTGTAACGGACAAGGAGGGGCCGGAATGAACAGTCCGGATGCCATCATAATCGGGACCGGAGTGATCGGGGCCGCCATTGCTTTTGAAATGGCAAAGGCCGGCTGGAAGACCCTGTCACTGGATCGGAATTCGCAGGCCGGACACGGTTCAACTGCGGGATCCTGCGCGATCATTCGCATGCATTATTCCACGTTCGACGGAACGGCTCTTGCTTGGGAAGGCTATCACTACTGGCGCGATTGGGTGGAATACCTTGGCTTGCCAAGCGAAAAGGCTCTGGCCAAGTTTCGCGAAATCGGCTGCCTGGTGATGAAAACAGATGCAAACGGGCAGCTTGAAAAACATATGCGCTATTCAGCGCAACTGGGGTGCCCCTACGAAGAACTCACCGCGGAACAGGTTCTTGATAGATTGCCAATCTACAACTTGGACAGTTTTGCCCCGGCGAAGCGACTAGATGATCCCGCCTTTGGGAAGCCCAACGGTGGCCGAATGGGCGGTGCCGTGTTCTGGCCGAATGCGGGCTACGTCAGTGACCCAGCCCTCTCGGCGCAAAACCTGATGGACGCAGCTTGTCACTACGGGGCTCAGGTTCGCACCGGGGCCGAGGTCGTCGAAATCCTTCGAGCAAACGGCAGAGTTCGGGGTGTGAAACTGTCTGATGGTGAAGAACTCCTCGCGCCGGTTGTCATCAATGTTGCCGGTCCGGGGTCCGCCGCTATCAACAGAATGGCGGGGGTGACCGGAGATATGACGATAGAAACCCGCCCATTGCGGCAGGAAGTGGTGCATGTTCCTGCGCCAGAGGGTTTCAACTTTGAGGAGCGCGGCACGATTGTCTCTGACAGCGACATCGCCTGCTACGTGCGGCCCGAAAATGGAAACCACATCCTCATCGGGTCGGAGGACCCGGAGTGTGATCCGCATCAATGGTGCGAGGACGACATCCATTTCAACAGGGATTTCACCGATCAATGGACGACGCAGGCCATGCGCTATGCCCAGCGGGTGCCGTCGCTGGGCATTCCCGGCAGGACGCGCGGTGTCGTGGATCTCTATGACGCTTCGACGGACTGGATCCCGATCTATGACAAGTCCAGTCTGCCGGGTTTCTACATGGCCTGTGGAACCAGCGGAAATCAGTACAAGAATGCCCCGGTTGCGGGCAAGTTGATGGCCGCATTGGTGGCATATTGCGAAGGCGGCGCAAACCATGACGCGCAACCTTTGCAGTTTGCCTTGCCTTATATCGGCCGAACGATCGATACGGGCTTTTACTCGCGCAATCGCCCAATCAACGACGAAAGCAGTTTTTCGGTTCTTGGTTAGGCCAGAGCCGCTTCGACGGCTATCCGGGCTTCTGCAACGGCGGTCTCTCGAACGGGACCAAAGCCACGGATCTCGTCGGCAGAAGTGAGGGCAGCCTGCCAGCGCGGCTCTTGGTCTGATCGGTATTCCTGCTCTGCCCGGGCCAGCAAAGCCTCGTACCATTCCAGCGTTTGCCGGTGCATCCGGGCCTCGCTGTGATAGCCGAAGGGATTCAGCAATGAGCCTCGCAGCGACTTCAGGCTTGCGATTTGGTTCAGAACCGGTTTCAACCACGGGCCAAAAGACCGTTTGACCGGACGCCCTCGCGCGTCCTTGCGCCAGCTTAGCAATGGCGGGGCCAAGTGGTATCTGACCGAAAAGTCACCTTCGAACTTGTCTGCCAATTCGTTGTTGAAATCCGGGTTTGTCATCAGACGGGCGACCTCGAATTCGTCCTTGTAGGCCATGAATCTGAACAGGTTCCGGACAACGGTTTCCAGCAATGATGCCGGAAGTTTCCCCCGCAATGCCGCAATGCGATCTGTGTATCGCTTGGCATAAATTGCGTCTTGATAGCTGGTCAGGAATGTCGCCCGTCGGGCTATCATCTGGTCCAGTGTCTCATCGGCCGCCCGCGGCTCGCTGCATCTCTCCAAATGCGACGGATCGTGTGCGATGGAACGGCCAATGGCAAAGGCGAGCCGGTTCTTTTCTATCGCAACTCCGTTCAGGAGGATGGCCTGACACAAAGCCATCTCGGACACCGGGACCAATCCTTTTTGCCACGCAAATCCCAGCATCAAGACGTTGGCGAAGACGGCGTCACCCAACAATGTTTCTGCTGCGGCGTTCGCGTCAAAACCAGCAACGTTTTCGGGCCCCACCACCTGCGCGATTGCAGTTTCTCGCGCGTCAACCTTCAGCTGCGCGTCGCGACGCAGAACAAGATCACCCGTTGGCATTTCGGCGCGGTTCAAAACAACTTGGGTGCCCTTTCGGTAGTGCGCGGAGGCTTTTGACGCGGAACTGACGACAATATCGCAACCGATGACTGCGTCCGCCCCTTTGTGGTCAATCCGCACCTGATTCAATGCCTCAGGTGCGGCACCCAGTCGAACATAGCTGAGCACGGTTCCGAACTTTTGTGCAAACCCCGTAAAGTCCAGAACGGAACTGCCCTTGCCCTCCAGGTGAGCGGCCATGGTGATCAGCGCACCAACCGTGACAACCCCGGTCCCGCCCACCCCTGTGACAAGCAAATCGAACGGCTCCGTGAGTGGTGGAACCACAGGGGCGGGCAGGTTGGCCTCGAGTGAGGCCAGATCGATCGTGACGGCACGCTTGCGTCGGGCTGCGCCTTCGACCGTTACGAAACTGGGGCAGAATCCGTTGAGACAAGAGAAATCCTTGTTGCAGGTGCTCAGGTTGATCTTTCGCTTTCGGCCGAGCGGAGTCTCTTTCGGTTCCACGCTCAGACAGTTGGACTCGACCGAGCAATCACCGCAGCCTTCGCAGACCAGATCGTTGATATATGCAAACCGTTCCGGATCCTGCATCTTGCCGCGTTTGCGCCGCCGCCGCTTTTCGGTGGCGCAGGTTTGTTCGTAGATCAGAACGGAAACGCCCCTGACTTCACGCAGTTCACGCTGAAGCGGCATGAGGTCCGCCCTATCATGGAAACTGGTTCCGGCCGGGAAATCGGACCGGTTGAATTTTGAGATGTCGTCTGAGACCAGCGCGATCCGTTTCACGCCTTCTGCCCGACAGGTCTGAGCGATGCCAGAAACGCTGACCGGTCCATCGACCGGTTGGCCGCCGGTCATAGCCACAGCGTCATTGTAAAGGATCTTGTAGGTTATATTGGTGTTGGCCGCCACCGCTTGCCGGATGGCCAGCGATCCGGAATGGTACCATGTGCCTTCGCCGAGATTCTGGAATATGTGCTTGCCGCCGTTGAATTTGGACGCCACGACATGTGGCACGCCTTCGCCGCCCATTTGGGCATATCCGGCGGTCTGGCGGTCCATCCAGCTTGCCATCACATGGCAGCCAATACCGCTGGCCGCAGACGAGCCTTCCGGCACCTTGGTCGAAGAATTGTGCGGGCAGCCCGAACAGAAATAGGGGGTTCGGGTCGCCCCTTCGACATTGATCAATTGCGGCGGTTGGTCGGTCAGGGCTCTGGCCTTTGCCGGCAATCCTTCTTCTGGAAAGAACCCATCTAAGCGGGCCGCAATGATCGGGGCAAGCATGAGTGGGCTAAGTTCGCCGGTCCACGGGATCAGTGGTTCACCATGGCTGTCATACTTGCCCACCATCTTTTGAGGTTTGTCACCGGGCCAGTCGTAAAAATACTCTTTGAACTGGCTTTCGATGATTCCACGTTTTTCTTCGACAACCAGCACCTCGGACTTTCCGCGCACAAAACGCAACGCGTTTCGCCGAGCAAGGGGCCAGACCATGCCGACCTTGTAGATGTCGATACCCAGTTCCCGACACTTGGGTTCGTTCAATCCCAGAAGGCGCAGTGCCTCCATCAGGTCCAGATGACCCTTTCCGGTCGTCACAAAACCAAAGCGGGCTTTTTTGATGTCATAGATACGGCGGTCTATTGGGTTAGCCTCGGCAAAGGCTCGAACCGCACGCAATTTGTGACGAATGCGGGTTTCGATTTCGGGTGAAGGAAGATCCGCTGCGCGTACATGCAATCCGCCTGCAGGGAGATCGATCTGCGGCAATTCGAACTTTCGGTCGGGGCGCAGGTCTACGGATCGCGCCGATTCCACCGTTTCGCTAACCGCCTTGAACCCGACCCACGTTCCCGAAAATCGCGACAGCGCTATGCCGTATTCGCCGTATTCAAGATACTCCTCGATTGAAGCGGGGTTCAGCGTCGGCATGAACCACGACATGAAAGCGACGTCCGACTGATGGGGCTTGGATGAGGATACGCAGCCGTGGTCGTCGCCGGCCACTACCAGAACTCCCCCTTTGGGAGCGGATCCGTAGGCGTTCCCGTGTTTGAGTGCATCGCCGGACCGGTCGACGCCTGGGCCTTTGCCATACCACATCGAAAAGATGCCCTCGTGTTCGCAATGCGGGTCCAGAGTGGCTTGCTGGGCGCCCAGCACGGCGGTCGCCCCAAGGTCTTCGTTGACCGCTGGCATAATAGTCACCCGGTCTGCATCCAGCCTGTCTTTGGCTTTCCACATTTCCAGATCCAATGCGCCCAGTGGCGAGCCGCGATACCCCGAAACAAAGCCCGCCGTGTTCAGTCCGGCCGCGCGGTCGCGGCGGGCCTGATCCATCATGATCCGGACCAGTGCCTGCGTTCCGGTCAGAAAGACACGGCCCTCGGTGCGTTGGTAACGATCATCAAGCTGGTAGGTTTCAAAAGACGCATTGTGCTGGGTCATGGCAGGGATCCTGTTCACGTAACCATGCTGGTGGGTTAGAGTATCCTTCCGATCCCGAATTCTGGTTCCAATCTTACAGGCCTTCGGGAATAATGTGGTCGTTCTGCCCGAAATACTGTCAATAATCGGAGAAATTAACCAAATGCATCTTGATGACCGGGACCGCAGAATTCTCAGCTTGTTGCAGGCAGACAGCCGAATCTCGAATGCCGATCTGGCCGAAGCCGTCGGGATGTCAACATCGGCACTGTGGCGTCGGGTCCGGCAAATGGAGGAGGCTGGGGTGATCGAACGCTATGGCGTCGTTGTGAACCCCACAGCCGTGGGTCTGGGCTTTCAGGCTATCGTGCACGTGCAATTGACCCGACACGATCCGGATAAGATCGTCGAGTTCATTCGGGCTGTAGAAAACAACACCGATGTCCAGGACTGCTATGCCACAACAGGGCAGTCAGACTATCACCTGCGGGTGATGTGCCGGGATCTGGATGCGTACAACCAGTTTCTTGAAAGCTTTCTGTTTCGGCTACCGGCTGTCGCAAGTGCGCAGACAAACGTAGTTCTTCGCACCGTCAAACGGACCCGTTCCGTGCATTTCTAGTGGCGCAAGACCGGTCAATCAGACGGCAAAGTTTGCCCAGGCCCACACCATAGCAAGGTAGGTCAGATGGTGCAGTAGCTGGTCAAAGCCTGCCGCACGCCAAAAGGATGCTTGAGTCGGATTCAGGTCCTTAATCTCCGAATACCTCGCCTTGATGAAGTCGATATGGAAATGGATCACCCATTCCAGCAGGCAGATGACGACAATGAAACCGAACGGTGCGCCCACGATGATGAACGCCAGCGCAGATCCAATGGCGTGGATGGCTGCGTGTTCCGCGCGGCCAAGATGAATGTACTCGTCCCGACCCGCCAGCATTCTGGGTGTTTGCAGAAAATAGTCGGCGAACATGTGCTTGACCTGAAGCAAGCACAACAGCAACAAAACCTGTCCAACCAACACCGGCACATCGTCCTCCCGAAACGGACCGCTTGGGCATAGCTTACGGGTTTCGTCCTCGCGCTGCAATTGAGCAGACGGAAACGATGCGTTCGAATTCTGCGCCGAGCGCGAAAAAGACGTTGGGAAAACAGTTTGCCAGCGGCCGGGCAGGGTTGTTACACCTGTAAGGTATTGTCAGGAAAACCTTGCCTTGCCGGGCAACTGAGCGCATCGGACGGAACCTATAGAACGGACGCTATTCTCCTTTATCTGGAAATACTCCAAGCGGGATCAAATGATCCTGCTCATGGTGACCACGGCGTTGTTCCCGCTTCTTTACCTGACGCTCGAGCTGCCAAAACGCATTATTAACGACGCTATTGGTGCCCAGAGCTCCACGGTTGAATTCCTTGGCTTCACATTTGACCAATTGACGTTTCTGGCCATTCTGTGTGTCGGTTTCCTGCTGGCCGTTTTGGCGCATGGCTTGCTGAAGATGCGCATCAACACGATGAAGGGTGTGCTCTCCGAGCGTATGCTTCGGCGGTTTCGTTATCAGCTGATTGGACGGGTTCTGCGCTTTCCACAGCCCTATTTTGAGCGGGTAAGCCAAGGCGAACTAGTCTCGATGATCACCGCGGAAAGCGAGCCGATGGGCGGGTTGATGGGCGACGCGATCAGCCAGCCGGTCCTGCAGGCAGGGCAGATGATCACGATTCTGGCCTTTCTGTTTCTACAAAGTGTCTGGTTCGGTCTTGCCGCCGTTGCGCTCATTCCGCTTCAGGCCTGGCTGATTCCCAAGCTGCAGCGTCAGATCAACCTTCTCAACAAGAAACGTATTCAGGAGGTGCGCGTTCTGGCGGCGCAGATCGGGGAAAGCGCGGCCGGCGCGTCAACCCTGCGCACCAATGGCGGCTGGCGTTTTCGTATGGCGATGGTGACCGAGCAGCTAGGTCGCCTGTTCCGGATCCGGTTCGAAATCTACCAGAAAAAATTCTTCATGAAGTTCATCAACAACTTCATTTCTCAGATGACGCCGTTCTTGTTCTATTCGGTCGGCGGTTTTCTGGTGCTGCAGGGCACGGTTTCCCTGGGCGCGCTGGTGGCGGCACTGGGCGCCTACAAGGATCTGTCCAGCCCATGGAAGGAGCTTCTGGCCTACTATAACCAAACTCAGGACATGGCGCTTCGCTGGGATGTCATCCTTGAAAGGTTCGCCCCGCCCGGGATGGTCGATGAAAGCCTGTTTGACGGCGAACCGGAGAACATCCCGCATCTGAATGGCGATATCGTTCTCGAACATGTCAATGTCCGGGACGCCGACGGAAACCTTGTGCTGGAAGACCTGAATGCGACCCTCCCGGCGGGTGCGGTAATTGGTATTGCTGCATCGTCCGAAGAAGATCGCCGCGCATTCTCGGAACTGCTGACCCGAGAGGTTTTGCCATCGGTCGGAAAGGTCGGTATCGGAGAGTATGATCTGTCGGATCTTCATCAGGCGGTGGTGGCGTCCAGAATAGGCCACGCGACGTCGCGGCCGGTTCTTTTTCAGGGAACGTTCGGGGAAAACGTCATGATGCCGGTCAAGCATCGTCCGGTAACTGATACGCGCAACAGCACCGCATATGGCGAAGCGCAGCGGGCCGGAAACAGCCCGGATCCCTATCATGCCGATTGGCTCGACCCACAAATGGCAGGGCTCGAAACCGAGGACGAGCTGCGCAATTGGTGGCTGCGTCTGATCGAGGGCATGGGATCGGGCACCGCCTTGTTCCAACGCGGGCTCGAACAGAATTTCGATGCCGCCACGCACCCGGAACTGGCGACCTCATTGGTGACCCTGCGGCCCGTGGTTCAGCAAGCGGTGCGAGAGGCCGATCTTGAAGCACACGCCCACTTTTTTGATCCGGACGAATACAATGCGTCGTTGCCTCTTGGCGAAAACCTATTGTTTGCTACGCCGTCCGAAGAGATAACCCGCGAAAAGATGGCGCTACAGACCGAGTTTCTCGAGTTGCTGCGAACGCTTGACCTTGATGACACGCTGGTCAGCCTGACCACCGATGTGATCGACATGTTGCGGCAGACCTTTGGCATCGACGGCACCGACCACCCGCTGTTCCGCAAGCTCGGAATCGAGGTCAAAACTTATGAAACAGCGCTGGAACTGGTGGAGAGAACCCGCAAGGACGGCGCTGACATTCTGGACGATACGCAATTGGCCAATCTGCTGATTGTGCCGATGCTGATCTCGGCCGATCAGATTGGCCCCGCGTTTTCGGATGAACTCAAAGCGCAAATCCTTCAGCTGCGACGCAGCCATTCCGCCGAGCTTCTGGAATGCCTCGACACCTTGTTTGTTCCGCTCGAGCCAGAGCGGTTTGCGCCAGGGCTCACCGTGTTAGAAAATGCCCTGTTCGGAAAAGTCAGCCAAGTGTCAGGGGGTAAAGCGGATGAGTTGCGTAAGCTCGTAGCGACTGTTCTGATCGAGAATGGCGCTCAGCAACAGGTCGTTGAACTCATTTATGACCTTCCGTTGGCTTTGGGCGGGATCAACCTGCCGGGTATCTTTGCCGAGCCCTTGGCGTTTTCGAGGGCGACTATCAAAAGGCCGGATATCCTCATTCTCGATCAGGCGCTGGACAGCTATGACATGAAAACTCAGGTTTCTGTTTTCCGGAACCTGCGCGCACTGTTGCCCGATACGACGGTGATCTATCTCAACGAATCCTTCGAAAACGAAGACGCATTTGACAACTTCTTTGAGCTCAAACAGGGTCGAATCGTCACCGACGAAGCAACCGAAACTGTAGGGGATGACGGCGTTGCCAGCGCCGACCTCGCTCGCAAGGTGCGTGAACTTGAGCAAACGCCGCTGTTTTCAGGCCTCAACCGGCGACAGATGCGCCTGCTGGCGTTTGGTGCGCGCTGGTATCACGCCGAGCCGGGTGAGGTGGTGTTCCTGAAGGACGACGAACCCAAAGACGGTGCTTACATGATGATCGAGGGCGAAGCGGGTTTGTACCTTCCGCAAGATGACGCGGACGATCGCCTGATTGCCAAGGTCGGGCCGGGCACGCTTGTCGGAGAACTAGGGTTGATCCGCAAAGAACCGCGCGCGCTCAGCATGAAAGCCGAAACAGAAATTACCTGCTTGAGGATCGGCGAAGAAGAATTTCTTGCCGTGGTTGAGAATGACGCGGCAACAGCCTTCAAGCTTTTGCAGGTGGTCGCTGGATACGTCGCCTGACCGGGCATTACTCCTGCCCGCAGAACAGCGAATACAATAATCCGATCACTTGCTCGGTATTGTTATCGGATAGCGAGTAGAAAATCGTCTTGCCTTCGCGCCGGGTGGTGACCAGACCTTCCTCACGCAGTCTCGCAAGCATCTGGCTGACCGCGGCTTGCCGGATGTCCAGAAGGTTCTCGAGTTCTCCGACGGACTTTTCCCCAGCCCCGAGATGACACAAGATCATCAATCGTCCTTCATGGGCGAGTGTCTTGAGGTAGGCGGCGGCCTCGGCAGCGCGCTCGGTCATGTCCTTGGGTGTTGCCGGAGACAACTTCTCAGAAGGTTGAATCGTCACGGTTCGCGGGTCTCCTGTTCCGGGTTCTGGATAATATGACCCGAACAGGATCGGCAAGTCACCCCTCAGATGGGTCTGGTTCGCGAGCTGGCGCTCCGCCCTGGAAGGCATTTCCGTTTACATAGTCGCAAGGAGCTTCTTGTGTCTCCAGATGTAGCCCAGTGCCCTTATAGGGATGTGCGCGGGCCAGCTCCTCATCAACATCAATGCCCAGACCCGGAGCGTCAGGCGGCTTCACAAAACCGTTATCAACGCGGATTGAACCCTTTATCAGGCGATCGTGGAACTCGGTTTCGATCGTTTCCAGCAAAAGAAGATTGGGAATCGAGGCTGCGAGATGAATGTTGGCGGCCCATTCCACCGGCCCGGCATAGAGATGAGGCGCCATCTGAACGTTGAAGGTCTCAGCCATCGCCGCGACCTTTTTCATTTCCCAGATGCCACCTGCACGACCCAAGGCAGGTTGCAGGATCTCAGCGGCTCCCGCTCGCAGAACTGCGCCAAATTCGGCCTTGGTGGTCATCCGTTCCCCGGTCGCGACCGGGATGCGAACATTGCGGGCGACGCGCGCCATATCCTCGATGCTATCAGGTGGCGTAGGTTCTTCGAACCATAGAGGAGAATAAGGCTCGATCGCCTGACCCAACCTGATTGCGCCGGCGGTGTTGAACTGCCCATGTGTTCCGAACAGAAGGTCCGCCTTGTCACCCACGGCCTCTCGGATTGCCTTGCAAAAGGACACCGACATGGAAATGTCCGACATCGCCGGCATATGACCTCCGCGGATCGTGTAGGGGCCTGCAGGATCGAACTTGACCGCGGTGTAACCACGCCTGACCATTTCAGCGGCGCTTTCGGCGGCCTGTTCCGGCGAGGTCCAGAAATCACTGAGATTATGTTTAGCCAGCGGATAGAGGTAAGTGTAGGCACGGATGCGGTCATTCATTCGTCCACCGATCAGCGCGTGAACAGGACGGTCCCGATCCTTGCCGAGAATGTCCCAGCACGCGATCTCAAGCCCCGAGAAAGCTCCCATGACGGTCAGGTCGGGGCGCTGGGTAAAGCCACTGGAATAGGCGCGCCGGAACATCAGTTCGATGTTCTCGGGGTTTTCTCCTGCCATGTGCCGCTCGAACACATCGTGAATGACATGTTTCATCGCCTCGGGTCCGACGGATGAGGCGTAGCACTCTCCCCATCCGGTGACCCTGCTGTCGGTGGTCAGCTTGACCAGTATCCAGTAACGCCCGCCCCAGCCCGGAGCCGGTGGGGCGGTAACGATTACATCAAGATCCTGCAGTCGCATGGCCGGGGTCCTTCCGTGCGGTCAGATTTCAGCGATCGAACACGATCACATTTCGTTTGGCGCTACCGGAGTTGGTGTCGGCGATGGCCTCATTGATCTGGCCCAGCGACCAGCGACCCGAGATCAGCTCATCCAGTTTCAATCGGCCCTGTTTATAAAGGTCGATCATCCATGGGATGTCACGTTGAATTACCACATCGCCCATCTTGGAGCCGATCATGCCCTGGCTGAGCGCGCCAATGATCATCGGCTCGTATTGCGCTGTATCTCCGGCGTGAGGCAGTCCCACAATGATGACCTTGCCGCCCAATGCCAGGTAGCGTGGCGCCTGATCAAAGGCAGGAATGGCGCCGACTGTGACCATGACCACATCTGCGCCCTTTCCGCCCAACGCTTTAAAGACAGATTTCCATGGTGTCTTGTCTGTCGCGAGAACGCCGTGTGTCGCGCCAAATTCCTTTGCTGTTTCGAGCTTTTCCTCTGTCATGTCGACGGCAACAACCCGGCGGGCACCCGCAATTCGAGCGCCCTGAATGGCATTCAGCCCGACGCCGCCCGCGCCGATAACCACGGCATCCTGTCCCGGACGCAGGTTCGCAGCATTCACGGCAGCTCCGACCCCGGTGATGACCCCGCAAGACAACAGGCAAGCCACGTCCCCAGCCATATCCGAGGGGATCTTCACGATCTGGCTGTGATCGACGACAACCCGTTCCGCAAACGCGCCACAGGCCATCGCCTGTTCCAGTGGAGCACCGTCGCTGGTGCGGATCGGTCCTTTTTGCCCATCGATGGGTGTCGAGCAGATGGTTGGTTTTCCACCTGCGCAATTGGGGCATGAACCGCAGGCCCGGATCAGAGTGACAATGACACGATCCCCAACCTTGAAGTCGCCTGCGCCCTGACCAATTGCGCTGATCGCTCCTGAGGCTTCATGCCCATAGACCGCAGGGAGGTTTCCGCCCCAGCCGCCTTCGGCATAGTGAATGTCGGAATGACAGATCGCCACGGCTTCCAGCGTGACTTCTACCTGGCCCATGCCGGGGGCAGCAATCTGAATGTCCTCAATGGACAATGGTGCTCCGAACTCGCGGCAGACCGCGGCCTTGATAGTTTGCATGCAGTAGCCTCCCCTTTTCCCTGTTGAGCAAAGGGTGGGGCAGCAAATCGTATCGGGCAAGCCGGAAACCGGCACAGGCACGTCGCGGTTACGTCACGGAACGGTTTTGGCCCGGATCGAATGGATGAAAATAGCTGCCGCCAGGAGCAGAAGCAGCATCGACAGCGCAAATGGGGCTCCGGGTAGGTAAAAACGCGCATCAGCGCCGGCAAAAGCCGAAAAGACGCTTGCCATCATCAATGGCGAAACGATCATCGACAGTGCGTGAACCGAATTGACGACGCCCAGCAATTCGCCCTGCTGATTGTCGGGAACAGCGCGCGACATCATCGCCTGAATTGCGGGTGCTACCACCGCCCCAAGCGCCGCCACTGGGGTCAGCAGTAAGGCGACCGCGCCACTGGTCACGACGGTCAGCATTCCGAAGGCAAGAAAGTCTGCCCCGAGACCCAGAAGTACGGTGCGGGCTTCGCCGAACCGATGCAGCACAATCCGTATCAGCACGCCCTGAACAAGGGCCATGGTTAGTCCGAACAATGCGAGCGAGAGCCCGATGACCTGCGGACTCCAGCCAAAACGGGCCTCGGTGAAGTAGGACCAGATGGCCGGATAGACATAAAGGGCTACGGAATAGAGGAAATAGACCCAAAGCAGCTCACGCACTCCTGGCAGCGACGAAACAGCACGAAAGGCGCCAAGCGGGTTGGCCCGGCGCCAGTAAAAAGGGCGCCGGATGACGTCGGTGACTGTCTCGCGCATGACAAAGAGGCCAAGCAGGAAGTTTGCACCTGACAGGATCGCGGCAGCATAAAACGGAGCGCGGGTGCCAAACCCGCCCAGCACACCGCCAAGTATCGGCCCCAGCACGAACCCAACACCAAATGCGGCTCCGACCAAGCCGAAATTTGCAGCCTTCTTGGAGGGTTCCGAGATGTCGGCCATGTAGGCGGTGGCAGTCGTATGTGTAGCGGCGGTGATGCCGCCGACGACCCGGCCCAAAAGCAACAGCCAGATCGATCCCGCAATGGCCATCACGAGGTAATCCAATGCCATGACTGCAAGCGACACCAGCATGACTGGGCGCCGCCCCAGATAATCAGAAAGATTTCCAAGAACCGGGCTGAACAAGAACTGCATCACGGCAAAAACAGTCGACAACACCCCGCCCCACAGTGCTGCGTTGGCCAGATCGCCACCCTGCACCTCGCGGATCAGGGACGGCATGATCGGCATAATCAACCCGATGCCCATGGCATCGAGCATTACGGTGATCAGAATGAAGACAACAGGCAGTTTCATATCAGGCCGGTTTGGGAACGGAATCGCCGGCCGGACTGTATCGGGCGCTCTTGTCAGGGAAAGCCTGTAGTCGACATTCCCTGACGTCACGCAGGCGGCATGTTCATCACAGCCTCGGCAAAGCGTAATGCTTCGTCAGGTGCCTGCGCCAATTGTCGTGCCGGATCAAAAAGTGCATCTGCGTCGATCTCGGGCCAGTCGCGGGCCACGATGGCGCTTAGATGTGTTCCGGTTTCCTGTGCCTCCCGGCAGAGTTTCTTGGTCTCTTTTTGCGCTTGTGGGCGCGCCATTCGACTGGCCAGTGCGAAACTCAGTGCCTCGGCGTGTATCATCCCCAGGCCGGCAGCCATTGCTGCCGCCATTTTGTCTGAACGGGGATTGATACTTGCGGTCAGCGCTCGCGAGACATGTGCTGAAGATGCGGCGCAGAGAACCACTTGCGGCAGGCAAAGCCATTCGGTGAACCATGCCGCACCGTCTCGTTGATGCCGGTGTGTGGCCGACTGGTCCAGACCGGCCGTTAGCCCGGTGCAGAATCGCGCAAGCGCAACCAGCGCCGACGGGGAGACCGGGTTTTGCTTTTGCGGCATCGTCGATGAGGCACCGGTGTCTCCAAGCGAGATCTCGGCAATCTCTGTCTGGACAAGTTCGGTGGCGTCCTCGCCGATCTTGGATAGTGCCAGAGTCAGCCGTTCCATCCAGTTCGACAGCCGCAGGATCGGCGATCTGTCCGTGTGCCAATTGCGTTCGGGGTCATTCAGGTTCAGTAGCTCGGCCAGTCGCGCGCGCACCTGCGGTGCTTGCGGCCCAAGCGCCCCGGACGTGCCTGCGGCACCTGACAGAGACACGATCAGACAGTCACGCCGCAGCCCGTCCAATTCAGCATGCAGGTTGAAGAGCGGCCAACCCCAACCCGCGACAATGGCACCGAAACTTGTTGGCGTCGCGTGTTGGCCATAGGTCCGGCCCGGCATCGGCAGCTCTGCGTGAGCTGAGGCCAGTTTTGCGAGCGACGACGAAATCGCGACCAGATCGGTTTCTATCGCGGACAGCGCCTGCCGCAGCCGCAGAACCAACCCGGTATCGATAATGTCCTGCGAGGTCGCGCCCCAATGCACATACTGCGCGTGTTCCGGGGCCTGCATCTCTTCACGGAATGCAGAAACGAGACCGGGTACACTGACCCCGTTCTGCCCTGTTGCTTGCGCCAGCGAACCGGGATCAAGCTGCACCTCCATAGCCGCGCGAGAAATGGCTTGGGCCGAAAGTTCCGGGATCACGCCCGCTTCGCCTTGGGCCTTGGCCAGCATGCCTTCGACGAGCAGCATGGCGCGCAACTCGGCACTGTCGGTGAATAGGCGTCCGGTGTCCCCGGTTGGAAAAAGCTGTGCGAAAAGCGGGCTGTCAAAGAGCGAGGCGGCCATCAGATCTCCTGTGCGATGCGGCTCACTAGGGCGGCAAGGCCATTTGGGTTGGCAAAGAACGGCGAATGCGAACTGTCCATCACATGAACTCTTTGCGAAGGCCAGTCCTTGGTCATTTCTTGTTGATACTCGGGTGGGATTGTCCGGTCATTGCGACAGCGGATGTAATGCTTGGGAACACTGTCAAATCGCGCAGACAGCGGCAGAGGTGCAGTCTGCGGAGCGATGGCCTGTGCACAAAGCCGCGGAATGGCATATCGTACGGCCGCGTCGGGGCAATCGTGATAGAACAGTCCGGGGGCCTGTTCGGGATCGATGGTATAGCTGGCCCCGTCCGAAGACCGGTTGATGGCCTCAAGCACGGGCTGTCTGGGTGCGGCCTTGCGCATTTCGACCATCGATCGACCGCCGATGGGAATATAGGCGCAGAGATAGATCAGCCCGCGCATGGCATTCGGCTCGGTCTCGGCGGCCGCGCTGATCGGGTAACCACCCCAACTGTGCCCGAGGATCACGGTGTCCGGAGTGGAAGCATCCAGAACGGTGTCGCGGCAGCTATCGAGTGTGCACGCGCTCGGCAGAACGGTTGAAGGGCCATGTCCCGGCAAGTCAATAGCGCGGGCGGTATGCCCGGCGGCCTCCAATGCCGGAATAAGATCGCGCCAACACCAAGCGCCATGACACGAGCCGTGAACGAGCAGAAAATCGGCCATGTTCAGATATGGCCAATACCACGCAGAAACCCGTTCAGAGCTTCGGCATAGGCCAGTGGCTGCTCGACACAGGGTAGGTGGCCGGCCTTTCGGATCAGCTTGAACTGGGAACCCGGTATCAATTCCACGGTCTCGCGTACCAGATCCGGTGGGGTAGAGCCGTCCTCATCGCCGGCAATACCCAGAGCCGGCAGGCGTAGGCCGCTGGTCGGTGTGTAGAAATCAGTCCCGGAGATCGCGGCAGAGCAGCCGGCATAGCCTTCGATTGGTTGCCGAACCAGCATGTTGCGCCAGAGTTCTAGCTCGGGCATTGCCGTGAATCCTTTGGAAAACCAGCGCTCCATAATGCTGTCGGCCAAGGCTTCGATTCCACCCGTTTCCACGGCTGATATGCGTTCGGCCCACATCTCGGCGGTTCCGATCTTGGCGCCCGTATTGGACAGAACCAGCGCCCTGACCTGGTCCAATCGTTTAACGGCCAACCCTTGGGCGATCATGCCGCCTATGGAAAGGCCGATAAACACGCAGTCGCGAACATCCAGGTGATCCAGCAGTTTTTCGGCATCCCGAACCAGCGAGCCCATTGTATAAGGGCCGGAAGGCCCGGATGACAGACCGTGGCCGCGCTTGTCATAGCGGATGATCTTCAGGCCGTCCGGCAGCAACGGCAGGATTGCGTCCCAGAGCCGAAGATCGGTACCCAGAGAGTTGGAAAAAACAACCGGAGCGCCATTCGGGTCGCCATCGATTCTGTAGTGTAGTCGGACATCGCCCAGATCCGCGATTTGCATTTCCATCCCCTTCGTTCACTTCTGGGGCAACTTTACGTGGCACCCGGTTGAGGTAAACCCTGCCCATACCCAATGGTCGGCAACGGATTAGTCGGCAAACCGATCCAGCGCGGTTTGAAACAGGTCGGCATCCACGTTGCCGCCAGTAACCACGGCGATCACCGCAGCTCCGGAAATCTCGTCCTGACGAAACAGAGCCGCGGCGAGGGCAACCGCGCCGCCGGGTTCCGTCACGATTTTCAGGCGTGAGTAGGCCAGAGCCATCGCGCGCATGGCCTCGTCTTCGCTGACGGACAGGCCGGGGCCACACAGACGTTGCAGGATCGGGAAAGTGATCTGGCCGGGCGCCTGCGTCAGAATCGCGTCGCAGATATTTCCTGAAGTCTGCGAATTTTCTTCGATCCGGCCCGAGATCAATGAACGCGCGGTATCGTCGAACCCCTCCGGTTCGGCCGGGCGCGGGCGCAGACCCGGCGCGTGTGCCTCCAATGCCAGAGCGATTCCCGATGTCAATCCGCCGCCGCCGCAGCAGACAAGAACATCGGCGCTGTCCACGCCCTCGGCGGCTGCCTGTTCCGCAGTCTCCAATCCTGTTGTGCCCTGCCCGGCGATCACCTGAGGTTCATCATAAGGTTTGATCAGGGTCAGGCCGCGTTCGGTGGCCAGCCTGTTTCCGATTTCCTCCCGGCTTTCCGAAGCGCGGTCGTAGAGAACGACTTCGGCCCCGAGCGCAACGGTGTTTTCGATCTTCAGGCGCGGCGCATCCGAAGGCATAATGATCACAGACGGTGCCCCATGGCGCGCTGCTGCAAGTGCAATGCCTTGCGCATGATTTCCCGAAGAATAAGCCAGTATCCCCCGCTTCCGCACTTTCGGTTCCAATGCGGAAACTGCCGACCATGCTCCGCGGAACTTGAAGCTACCTGTATGTTGCAGACATTCCGGTTTGATCAGAAGGCGTCGACCCGCAATCTGATCCAAAAAAGGTGAACTGAGCAACGGTGTGCGCCGCGCGTGCCCCTTCAGCCGGTCGGCAGCGGCCTCTATCAGTTTTATCGAGGTCATGCCGCGAGAACCCTCCGTACAAGATCCAGCGCTTCGGGTTCGTCAAGAAACGGAACATGGCCTCGGTCAGGCACGGTTGCAGTGATCAACGCCGGCAGCCGCTTTTGCATTTCCGACATGGTTTCTTCGGTCAGCAAGTCCGAATTCGCGCCCCGGATAACGCCGGATGGCAGGCCTTCGAGCGCCTGAAACAGCGGCCAGAGATCGGGGGCAGGACCGTTGGCAGCCTGCTCCAGCAGGCTGGTCAGCAATGCGGCATCATACCTGAGTTGCAAGCCATCTGCGGTCTGGTCGAACAGAATCCGCGCCTGCTCGAGCCATCTGTTCATGGGAACACCGGGAAACTGCTCTTCCATCGTATATCGCAACGCATTGGCAGCGTCCTCGTAAGACTTCGAGGCCGGTTTCTTGCCGACATACTCCATGATCCGCGCAATTCCTTCATTGCTGATGGCGGGCCCGATGTCGTTGAGGATAACGGCAGAAAGCCGGTCATGGTTCAACATGGCTAAGGTCATCGCGATCAGCCCACCGCGCGACGTTCCGAGGATCGCGACCTGTTCAAGGCCGAGGTGGTCGAGCAGTTCCAGAACATCCTGCGCTTCGCGTAAGACGTTGTAGTTAAGGTAGTCAGGATCATAGTCAGATTTGCCACGACCCCGATAGTCCATACTGATCAAGCGCAGGTCAGAGGCGTAGGGGGCGAAATAGGAAAAGTCCCTGCTACACCGGGTCAGGCCCGCGAGGCATAGAACAGGCCGGCCACTGCCGGTGTCCTCGAAATAGATCTGAATGCCGTCTTTCGTTGTGAAATATGCCATCAGGCTTCTGCCAGCTCAGGTATCGTCATCAGGTCCGACAGAACATGGGACGGGGTCCAGGGCAAGCGGTCCATTGGTTCACCGGACCGGTTCACCCAGGCAGTCAAAAACCCGTATCCCGAAGCACCGGCAGCATCCCATCCATTAGAGGATACAAACAGGACTTCGCCACGATCGCAGCCAAATCTCTGACCAACCAGATCATAGACCCGTGCGTCCGGCTTGAAGATACCTACGCTTTCCACAGACAGAACATCGTCCAGCACGTCCGCAATCCCGGCAGATCGAACCGCACCATTGAGCATGTCAGGAGAGCCGTTCGACAGGATTGCCGTGTTCAGGCCGGTTTGTTTGAGCTTGGACAACATTTCGGGAACTTCCGGATAGGCCTGCAACTCCCAGTAAAGATCCAATAAGCGTTTGCGCAGCGCCGTGTTTCCATCCAGGCCGCAGGCTTCCATGGCCCAGTCCAGCCCATTCTGGGTTACTTCCCAGAAATCGGTATGGGCTCCGGTAATGGCCCGAAGCCAAGTGTATTGCAGCTGCTTCAAGCGCCAGTGGTTTGCCAGAGGCATCCATTTGTCTGTCAGTGCCGCGTTTTCCGGTTCGTTCGCCGCCTGACGGGCGGCTGCCGAAACGTCGAACAGAGTTCCGTAAGCATCGAAGATGCAGGTCGTGATTACCATTTGCGTCCCCTCCGGTTGCGGCAGCGTGGCACAAGGTTGCACCACAGGGAAGGGGGAGCGGCTTTACATCCTATCGGCAATCCCTAGGGTGGCCGCTTTATTCAAGTCCAGAGATCGGAGACCTCATGACCCAGACCCCACAACAGGTCAAAAACGGCGACACCGTGCGCATCCATTACACCGGAACCCTGACCGATGGGACGCAATTTGACAGTTCCGACGGGCGCGATCCGCTGGAGTTCACGGTTGGGTCAGGGCAGGTCATCCCTGGTCTGGATGCGGAGCTTCCGGGTATGTCGGCTGGCGACAAGAAACGGATCGAGATTGATTGCCAGCAGGCCTATGGTCCGATCAACCCTGACGCACGTCAGGCCATCCCGCGAGAGGGCATTCCGGACGATATCCCGCTGGAAGTCGGCATCCAGCTTCAGATGCAAACGCCGGATGGGCAGGTTCTGCCGGTAACCGTTGTTGAATTGGACGAGGCAACCGTGACCCTGGATGCCAATCACCCACTGGCAGGAAAAGACCTGATTTTCGATATCGAACTGGTGTCGATCGCCTGAACATTGGCGTGATCAAGGCTGCGCCGGCATTCCGGCGCGACGCACCGGAACTATGTTGCGGGGCATTTGCAGCACTTCCGGGCGGCTCGGGTCTTTGGCGATCTCGGGGACCGGAAACAGTTCCATAACCGACAGGTTGAAATCATCCTTGGTCACTGCTGTTGGATCGGCTTCTGCTACGGGCAGTGGCGACGTCTCCGGTAGGCTCAAGACCGGCATCGTGGCTGAAGGCGTGATAATTTCCGGTTTCACTTCGGCGGTTATCGCTTTGGGCGCCGGAACTTCCAGCGGAACGGCCTCGATTGTCACGGGGTCAGAGAAATGCGCAACCGAAGTCGGCTCGGCGCTTTGGCCCAATGGCAACAAGCCCGACAGGGTCCGGCTCAGAGGGTCGGCGAAAAAGATGACAATGAGGAATATCGTGCAGACCGTGATCACCACGCGGTTCAGACGACGCAGGCCCTTGGGGGCCGGTCTGGGCGGTCTCAGTGCCGCGCTGAGAGATACGTCATTGTCCACCATGACCTGAGGATAGTGGACAATTGTGGCGCAAAACGGGCGCCGGGATGTATATTCCCGGCACCCGTTTCATGAAATTGCCGCAATTTCGGAAATGCGGTGTTACATGGATTCGGGTTGAGGCATGCCCAGAACGTGAAACCCGCCGTCTACCCGTATGATCTCGCCGGTGGTGCAGGCGCCCGCATCCGAGGCCAGATACACGGCCGTTCCGCCGACTGCCTCAAGCGTCGCATTGGCACGCATCGGAGCGTTGTTGTCGCAGAATTTGTAGGTCTTTCGGGCCCCGCCAATCGCTGCCCCGGCCAGCGTTTTCATCGGGCCGGGAGAGATCGCGTTGACGCGAATGCCGTCGGGTCCCAGATCGTTGGCCAGATACCGGGTGGCGGATTCCAATGCCGCCTTGGCCACGCCCATGACATTGTAGTTGGGAACCACGCGGTTGGACCCCTGGTAGGTAAGTGTCAGCAGGGTGCCGCCGTTGTCCTTCATCAGCGGATAGGCGCGACGCGCCACCTCAATGAAGGAATAGGCTGAGATGTCCATCGAGTGCTTGAAGTTCGCGCGGCTCGTGTCCAAGAACCTGCCGGTCAACTCCGACTTGTCAGAAAAGGCGATGGCGTGGACCACGAAATCGATGGTTGGCCAGCGCTCTGCCAACTCTCCGAAAGCCCGGTCAAGCGAGGCATCGTCGGTGACATCCGCATCGACCATGAAATCGCTGCCGATGCTCTGTGCGAGTGGTTCAAGCCGTTTGCCGAACGCTTCGCCCTGATAGGTAAAGGCCAGTTCTGCGCCGGCTTCGTGCATGGCCTTGGCAATTCCCCAAGCGATCGATCGATCGTTGGCAACGCCCATGATCAGCCCACGCTTTCCGTTCAATGTGTCTGACATGTTCTGTTACCCGTTGAATTTCGAAAGGATCATGGAGCCGTTGGTTCCGCCAAAGCCGAAACTGTTGGTCATGACGCTGTCCAGTCCGGCGTTTTCGACAACTTCGGTCGCGACCTCACCGGGCAGAATTCCCTCGGCAAGGGTATCCACATTGATGGAGGGCGTGATGAAATCGTTGTCCAGCATAAGCAGACAGAAAATCGCTTCCAGCGCGCCAGCAGCACCCTGCGCGTGCCCGGTCATCGACTTGGTCGAAGAGATCGGTGGCACATTTCCTTCGCCGAAAATGCGGCGCACCGCTTCGACTTCGCCGACATCGCCTACCGGGGTCGACGTTCCGTGGGCATTGATGTAGCTGACTTTTCGCCCTTCGGGCAAAGTTGCCATCGCGGACCGCATGGCCCGTTCCCCACCTTCACCCGACGGGGCCACCATATCATGCCCGTCCGATGTGGCGGCATAACCCGTAACCTCTGCATAGATCTTTGCGCCGCGTGCCTTGGCGTGTTCCAGATCTTCCAGAACAACGATGCCGCCGCCGCCGGAAATCACGAACCCGTCGCGATCCTGATCAAAGGCGCGCGAGGCCTTGGCAGGGGTGTCATTATACTTGGACGACATCGCACCCATCGCGTCGAACAGGCAGCTCAGCGTCCAGTCGAGTTCTTCGCCGCCCCCCGCAAACATGACGTCCTGCTTGCCCATCATGATCTGTTCGGCTGCGTTGCCGATGCAATGCAGCGAGGTCGAGCAAGCCGATGTAATGGAATAGTTGATCCCCTTGATCTTAAACGCAGTCGCAAGGTTGGCCGAGATCGTCGAGCACATGCACTTGGGAACAGCAAAGGGACCGATACGCTTGGTGGCACCGGTTTTTAGCACGGTCTGGTGCGCTGTCAGCATGGCGCTGGTTGACGGCCCGCCGGAGCCCGCGACGAGGCCGGTGCGCGGGTTGACCACCTGATCCTCGGTCAGGCCGGCGTCGGCAATGGCCTGGCTCATCGCGATATGGGCATAGGCTGCGCCGGGCCCCATGAAACGCAAGGCGCGTTTGTCTACGTGCTCTTTGACATCCAGCTTCAGCGTTCCAGCGATCTGGCTGCGAAATCCGTGTTCTGCCATCTCATCGCTGGCCACGATCCCGGATTTTCCGGCTTTTAGAGATGTTACAACTTCTTCGGCATTATTTCCGATTGAGGAAACTACCCCAAGACCGGTGACGACGACACGACGCATATGCGCTCTCCCGTTATTTTGCTGCTCTGATCATTGCGGTTCGGACAATCGAACCGGCTCAGCTCTCGGACAGAGCAACCTTCATGTCTTTGACCTGATAGATAACCTCACCATCTGCTTCTACAATCCCGTCTGCGACACCCATTGTCAGGCGGCGGGTCTGAATGGCCTTGGTGAAATCGACCTTGTAGGTCAGCATCTTGCGGTCCGGGCGGACCATTCCGGTCAGCTTGACCTCGCCCACGCCCAGAGCATATCCGCGCCCTTGCCAGCCACGCCAGCCGAGATTGAACCCGGTAAGCTGCCAAAGCCCGTCAAGTCCGAGACATCCCGGCATGATCGGATTTCCCGGAAAGTGACAATCAAAAAACCAAAGGTCCGGTGTAATGTCGAATTCGGCCAGAACATGGCCTTTCCCATGCAGCCCGCCATCTCCCGAAACTTCGGTGATGCGGTCCATCATCAGCATCGGAGGCGCCGGCAATTGGGCGTTTCCGGGGCCGAACAACTCGCCTCGTGCGCATTTCAACAGGTCGTCTTTGTCAAAACTGCTCGGGAATTGTGCCATGCTGCAGTGTCTCCTGCCTGGGGTGCGTATTGTCTTTCAGGCCCCGTCTAGCATCGCGCCCTCGGGTCCCGCAAGGGTGGCACTGCCGGTATGCGCAAACAGGTCGCGGGTTCTGATGCGAATGAATTTCATTTGAAATTGACACCTGCACAGCCCTATATTTGCAGCAAGGATGGGATGAAGAGAGCGCCATGAGCAAAACGAGCCTGCAGATTGCCACGGATTGGTTGGTCGACGCCGGCCTGCGGCCAACGAGGCAGCGCGTCGCTTTAGCCGAGTTATTGGTGGGTGATGGCAAGCATCGTCACGTTACTGCTGAAAGCCTGTTTGAGGCTGCTCGGGCCGAAGATGCGCCGGTATCTTTGGCGACAGTCTACAATACTCTGCGTGCATTCTGTGCTGCAGGTGTATTGCAGGAAATTACCGTCGACGGTTCAAAGAGCTATTTCGACACCAACACACACGACCATCCGCACTTTTTCTGGGAGGATGAAGGTCGGCTTTCGGATGCACCTTCGGACCAGTTGGTGATTCAAAGCCTCCCCTCCGCGCCTGAAGGAGTGGAAATAGCTTCTGTCGATGTGGTGATCCGCTTGCGCCGCAAGCCCTAAGGCAATCCCATTTAGGCACGGTTCTTTTTAGCAGGCGCACCTTTGCGATCGCCAGCGGCGGATAACGATTGAATTTCGCGGATCGCAACGGCAGGGTCGGCGAAACAAGGTTGGCTTGGAGTAAACGCCGATGACACATCCTCTGGTTTCGCAAGAGATGATCGATACTTATCAGCGTGATGGTGTAGTTCTGATTCGGGGATTGTTCGCCGGGCAGGTGGACCAGCTGCGGGCCGGCATTGCCGAAAACATGGCGAACCCCGGACCATACGCGTCAAACAATGAAAAGCAGGGTCATACCGGACGGTTCTTTGACGACTACTGCAACTGGACACGCCTGACTGATTTTAAAGCGGCGATCGAAGAGTCTCCGGTCGCTGAGGTGGCCGCCGATCTGATGCAATCCAAATCCGTCCAGATGTTCCACGATCATGTTCTTGTGAAAGAGCCCGGAACTTCAATGGCGACACCTTGGCATCAGGATGGCCCTTACTACTTCGTCGAGGGAGAGCAGACGATCAGCTTCTGGTCCCCGCTGGATCCTGTGGAAGAGGCCACATTGCGCTGCGTAGCCGGGTCGCACCGCTGGGAGAAAGAAGTACTTCCGACACGTTGGGTGTCGGAAGACGGTTTCTTTCCGGACGAGGGCAAGTACATGCCGGTGCCGGATCCGGATGCCGAAGGTATGCGGGTCGTCGAGTTCCCGATGCAACCTGGTGATGCGCTGGCGTTCAATTTCCGGACTCTGCATGGTGCGCGGGGTAATACCAGTGATCGCCGCCGCCGCGCTTTTTCGCTCCGTTTGGTCGGAGATGACGCGCGGTACGTAGAACGGCCGGGCCGGACGTCACCGCCGTTTCCCGGGCACGACATGAAGCCGGGGCAGCGGTTGCGCGAGGACTGGTTTCCGATCCTTTTGCAACAGTAGGCAAGAGCGCGGCAAAACCATTGCCCTGTCCCTTTCCGGGCTGGTTCAGATACAACCGTTTTGCTGGCGCACGTACTGGCGCACGCTCAGCCCGGTCGCGTCAGAACCATTGGCCGGGTTCCATCAGGCCGAGATCCAGCAGCTGACGAGAGTGCCATTCGAACGGGGTGGAATTGTGCCAGCGAAAACTGTGGATGTCGAACGTGGATCCCGGGTTACGCTTGAGGGCTTTGGCCGTACGAAACGAACAGATCGCGGCGGTCAGGTTGTGATGCCAGGGGCAGGAATAGGTATTGTATTCCTGATCGTTGAAGGTGTGATCATCCTGCAGGCGCAGACCCGGCCTTGCGCAGAAAAGAGCAATACGGTCAATCTTGCGGCTGTTCTTGGGTATGTGCTCCTCATACCGCCAGCGCACGCCGCCATAGAAATCAAGCTGCCGTTCGCGCGGGTGCCCGGTTTCTGGGTCTTTGCGGGACTGAGCGTAATACCCGGATCGGTCAAGGAAAGCTCTGTCCAGTGACACGGCATTGGGAAATGCGTCGAGATCATCTGCATACAGGTCGATGACATAGGTGAGCATTGCGCTGCGCCGTTCCTCAGTATGAAAGGTGAGCATTTCGCCCACATCCCGAGTTTCGCAGAATGGAAAGAACAGGTATTCGGCATTGTAGCAGTAATAAAGCCAGGTGCCGGGCGCGGTCTCGATCACGGCATTGATTGCGCCCACTACTGCATCATGTGGACCGCAATCAAATGGTACACGGTGAATTTTGGCGGCAACATCGTCCGGCAACCGGAAGGCATCCGGCATCAGGGCGATCACCGCACGAAACCCGCATTGAAGGTGATGGCGCAAGGTGGTGGCAACCTCGACATCATCTTCGACGAAGATCATCGCGACCGGACCCTTTTCAAGGACCGATTTTCCCTGTTTCAGGAAGTTTTCGAAAGAGCTGTATTCCATTGCCTGTACCTGATTTCTGGTTTGCCTGCTCTGCTCGAAATTGCCGGCATGGCGCGGCGCTTCGAACTTTGGTGCCGCGCTGGCAATCTTTGCCAGAATCCGTTAAATGCGCGTGCATTGCAAGACATCCGGGAACCGGGTAAAGGCATCCGCTGATCCCGCGAACGCAAAGGCATTCTCCATGTCCAACTCATCCGAGCCCAAAAAGCTCTTCATCAAGACCTATGGCTGTCAGATGAACGTCTATGACAGCGAGCGCATGGCAGAGGCGCTGGGCGGTCAGGGATACGTGGAGACCAAGAGCGCCGACGATGCCGATATGATCCTGCTCAACACCTGCCACATTCGCGAAAAGGCAGCCGAAAAAGTCTATTCCGAGCTGGGTCGGTTCAAGGGGCTGAAAGCAGAAAAGCCTGACCTGAAGATCGGAGTCGCCGGATGCGTTGCACAGGCCGAAGGCGAAGAAATCATGCGGCGCCAGCCGTTGGTTGATCTGGTCGTGGGGCCGCAGAGCTATCACCGCCTGCCCGAAATGGAGCAAAAGGCACGAAACGGTGAAAAGGCGCTGGATACCGATTTCCCCGAAGAGGACAAGTTCGAGAAACTCAAGAACCGTCCCAAGGCCAAGCGCGGCCCGACTGCATTTCTTACGGTTCAGGAGGGTTGCGACAAATTCTGTGCGTTTTGTGTGGTTCCCTACACACGCGGCGCTGAGGTATCCCGACCCGCAGACCGGATCATCCGGGAAGCGCAGGATCTGGTCGAGCGTGGCGTGCGCGAAATTACCCTGCTCGGGCAGAATGTGAATGCCTATCACGGAGCGGGTCCAGAGGGTGACGTGACCTTGGCGCAGTTGATCTGGCAGCTCGACAAGGTCGATGGCTTGGAAAGAATTCGGTTCACCACCAGCCACCCAAATGACATGACGGACGAGCTGATCGAGGCCCACGGCACATGTGACAAGCTGATGCCATACCTGCATCTGCCGGTGCAGTCTGGCTCGGACAGGATCCTGAAGCGGATGAACCGGTCACATACGGCGGAAAGCTACCTGCGCCTGATCGAGCGTATTCGCGCGGCGCGTCCTGACATTCTGATGTCGGGCGATTTCATCGTCGGTTTCCCGGAAGAGACCGAAGAGGATTTTCAGGCCACACTCGATCTCGTTGAAGAGGTCAGGTACGGCTATGCCTATTCCTTCAAGTACTCGACGCGCCCCGGCACGCCGGCAGCCGAGCGGCCTCAGGTATCCGCCGAGCAAGCAGACGACCGACTGCAGCGCCTGCAGGCGTTGATCACGCGTCACCAGCGTGAAGTGCAGGATGAAATGGTCGGTCGGGAAGTATCGGTTCTGTTCGAAAAGCCGGGAAGACTGGCAGGTCAGATGGTCGGAAAATCCGAGTATCTGCACGCGGTGCACGTTTCTGATGACTCGCTTGCCCGTGGTGATCTGAAACGCGTCCGGATCATGGCATCGGGCGCCAATTCCCTTTCAGGAACCGTAGTTGGTTGACAAAGAAGAACGAGGGACGTGGATACGTCCCTCGCAATGCCTGCCCATCTTTGAAGGTGCCCCTCAGCGGCGAGGCGGCTGTTCCTTGATGAGTTTGGCCAGCGTTGCCTTCAGGTGTTCGGGATTCCGCACACCATACTCGTCGCGGCAAACCCGCTTTCCGATCGAGATGGCCTGAGTAGGCGTATAGCCATATTCCATCAGTTCATCGAGGAAGACGGCGTTGGGCCGGTCCAGTGCGACCGTATCGCGCCACGGTCCTCGGTAGCAGCTGATGACGAATTCATTGCCGGTGGTTCCGGGCTGGGTTGGCTTGGTTTGTGCCGACGTCATGTCAGCAGCAAACAGCGTAGCCGCGGCAAGACCTGTGATCAGGCCCGCTGCCATTATCTTGGTTCGCATAGTCTTTGCCTTTCTTTAAAAGTTCGGTCGTTAAAAACGGGTCCAGTTTTAACAAAAGGCCCATCCCCCACCGATGGTGCATTGGCAGTAAGGTAATATACCTTGCGACCCCGCTCCGGCAAATTCGAAACATATTCTGGCCATATTTCCCGGCAATTTTACCTTTTTGAGAGAACAGTTTGCCCCTCAGATCGCGATTGTGCATTTCAGCAGCACAATTGGTGGAGATTTCGCCACATTTCCAGAGCGCCAATTGCGGAGAATCCATGAATCGGATGGATGTTGGCTCGCCGTTCATGCACCCTGCGAAGATCCGGTTTCGGCGACAGGTCTTAAGCAGGGCGGCATTCAACGGCAACGATAGGGTTGAGCGATTGGCCGCCTTATCTTGTGTTTCCGACGGCAACTGACAGCTTATTTTGTTCAAATGCGGCTGATTTTGCGCATTGGCGCTTGCAAGGCAGGTTCGATCTTGGCACCGTTGAGTAAGGCTTCGACACAAGGAGAGCGGATGGCCATCGGTGAACTGACCCCACCGCAAGACGATACAGCATCCCACGAGATGCTGATCGAGTTTCCCGACAATCGGTTGCTGATCGACCTGTGCGGTGAATTTGACCGCAACCTGGCCGAGATCGAACAAAAGCTGGGCGTTCAGATCGTCCGGCGTGGCAATCAGCTGGCTGTCATGGGCGAGGACGCTCTTCAAAAACAGGCGACCGAGGTTTTGCAGGCCCTTTATGAGCGTCTCGAATCGGGCCGTTCGGTCGAGCCCGGGGATATCGACCGGGAACTCCGCATGGGCGGCCCCGAAGCCGATACCGGCAGCCGCGACGGCGATCAGCTGGAAATGTTTAAAGGTGGTCCGGTCGAGATCAAAACCCGAAAAAAGTTGGTTGAGCCCCGTACCGATGCGCAGAAAGCCTATGTGCAATCTCTGTTCAATCACGAACTGGCCTTTGGCATTGGCCCTGCAGGGACCGGCAAGACCTATCTTGCAGTCGCGGTAGGTGTGTCGATGTTCATTGGCGGCCATGTCGACCGGATCATTCTTAGTCGTCCGGCGGTGGAGGCGGGCGAAAAGCTCGGTTATCTGCCCGGCGACATGAAGGATAAGGTCGATCCATATATGCAGCCGCTATACGATGCGCTGAATGATTTCCTGCCCGGCAAGCAGCTGGCCAAACTGATTGAAGAGAAGCGAATCGAGATCGCGCCTCTTGCTTTTATGCGGGGCAGAACGCTTGCCAATGCATTCGTGGTTCTTGACGAAGCCCAAAATGCCACAACGATGCAGATGAAGATGTTTCTGACGCGTCTGGGTGAGGGGTCGCGAATGGTAATCACCGGCGACCGAAGCCAGGTGGATCTTCCTCGCGGAGTCCCGTCTGGCCTGCAGGACGCCGAGCGGCTGCTGAAGTCAGTTTCCGGCGTCAGTTTCAATTACTTCACGTCCCGTGACGTCGTGCGGCATCCGCTTGTAGCCGCCATTATCGAGGCTTATGAGGCCGATGCTGGCTGACCTCGGGTTGCTTTCAACTGTGGATAGCTTCTTTCAAACCGAACACCACTCGGTTTTGGGCGACGCCCCGGCATCTATGTCGTTGCACGCATATCAAAATCCCGGGTGGGCGATCACGGCAGGTGCATCCTTCCGAAACGTCCGCTCCTGAAATCTGAGGCCAGAATGACGCTTGACCTGACTTTGGAAGACCCGCGTTGGACCAGTCTTCCTCCGCTAGCCGAGCGGGGAATATCGGCCACCCTGGCGCATCTTGGTCTGGATCCCGAGATTTGCGAGATTTCACTGCTGGGATGTGACGATTCCCGGATTGAGGCTCTTAACACCGAATACCGTGACAAACCCACGCCGACGAATGTTCTGAGCTGGCCGGCCGAAGATCTCTCACCCAAGATCGCCGGAGAACGCCCAAGCCTGCCTCGGCCAGATTTCACCGGCGAGATAGCACTGGGCGATATTGCGATTTCATTTGATACCTGCCAACGAGAGGCTGAGGAGACTGGGAAGACAATGTCAGATCATGTCACGCATCTGGTGATTCACGGGCTGCTTCACCTTCTTGGCTACGATCATGTGCGTGACCCCGATGCCATAGTCATGGAAGCGCTCGAATCCGAGATCCTTGGCAAACTGGGGATAGATGACCCATATATGTAAGGTAACGGGTCCGACGGACCTCCAACCGGATAGGATAAATGGGCGATACAGACGGCAGTTCTAGTGCGGCGCAAAGCGCGCATCACAACGAACCTGAAAGCACGGGTGAAAAGGGAGGTTTTCTGGGCCGCATTCTGGATGCCCTGACACCCTCGGATGATACCGGGGAGTTCCCCGAAAACGGTACCCCGACCCCGAACCTTCAGCCACGCGGAATGATCAATCTGCGGCGCATGCGCGTGGAAGATGTGGCAATTCCTACTGCCGAGATCGTGTCGGTTCCAAGCACAATTCCGAAAGAGGAACTGGTGCAGATTTTCCGCGACAGCGGCCTGACACGGATTCCGGTATATGAAGGCACGTTGGACACCCCGCTTGGGTTTGTTCACCTCAAGGACTTTGCCCTGACCCACGGGTTCAATGGCAACACCGCCGAGTTCGATCTGACAGCCATGCTGCGCCAGCTTCTTTTTGTGCCACCGTCAATGCCAATCGGCGTTCTGCTGACCAAGATGCAGACGGAACGACGTCACATGGCGCTTGTGATCGATGAATATGGCGGGGTGGACGGGCTGCTGACCATCGAGGACCTGATCGAACAGGTTGTTGGCGAGATCGAGGATGAGCATGACAGCGACGAAGGCCAGCTTTGGGTGCAGGAGAAGCCCGGCTGCTACATCGCACAGGCCCGCACTCCGTTGGAGGAGTTCGAGGCCGAAATCGGGCGTTCGCTGACAGGCCACGAAGATGTCGACGAAGAGGATATCGACACTTTGGGTGGTTTGGTCTTCATGCTGTCGGGACGTGTTCCCGCCCGGGGAGAAGTTGTCTTGCACCCTGACGGGCCGGAGTTCGAGGTGATCGACGCCGATCCGCGCCGGATCAAACGGCTGCGGGTCATGTTGCCCGAAGGCACCGCATGATCCAGCGGCTGGCCCGCAAAATATCCCGGAATTCTCTTTTCGCCGCGGGCCTTGGTATGGCTTGCGCAACCGGGCTGGCACCGTTGAGCCTCTGGCCGGTATCACTCGTGTCTTTGGCATTAGTGGGTCTCTTGTATCTACGGTGCAAGAGCGTTCGCGCGGCTGGGACGACAGGTTGGTTCTTCGGATTCGGATATTTTGCGATCGGTCTGCTTTGGATTGTCGAACCGTTTCTGGTTGATGTGGCCCGGCATGGCTGGATGGCGCCATTTGCGCTGGTTTTTATGTCCGGGGGTCTTTCACTGTTCTGGACGGCTGCATTCATGGCTGCGGCCAGGTGGGGAAAAAGTGATCTGTCGCGGATGCTGTTGCTGGTGGCCTTCTGGGGGCTGGCAGAGTTCGCCAGAGCCTATCTGCTCACCGGGTTTCCCTGGGCGGCCTTTGCACAGCATTGGGTGGATACTCCGGTGGCTTTGCTTTTGGCATGGATCGGCCCTCACGGGTTGGCTTTAGGGACGCTGTGTGCAGCCCTACTTGCAGCACTGGCAGTTCACCGTCGATCGATGAAGCCCTTGGTTGGCACCTTACCGGTTTTGGTTGCAGCGTTCCTGCCATTTTGGTTCGCGGGCGAGACCGCGGAAACCGACGCCGTAATCCGGATGGTTCAACCCAACGCCCCGCAGCACCAAAAATGGGATCCAGCGCATATCCCGATATTCTATCAGCGACAGCTGGATATGACGGCGGCAGGATCGCCGCCGGACCTGATCGTTTGGCCTGAAACCGCCATTCCGAGCCTGCTGGATCAGGCCGGGCCTGTTCTGGCGGAGATCTCTCATTCGGCACGAGGATCACCGGTGGTTCTCGGGTTGCGCAGGATTGAAGGGAGCCGGATTTACAACAGCGCTGTTCTGATCGACGGGACCGGCGTGGCAACGGACATCTACGACAAGCACCACCTTGTTCCCTTCGGGGAATACGTGCCGTTCGGTGATTTGGCCGCGCGTTTTGGGATCCACGGGTTCGCGGCTGAGCAAGGGCAGGGGTTTTCGGCAGGGCCGGGTCCACGGCTGATGGATCTGGGACCGCTGGGAACAGCACTGCCTCTGATTTGTTACGAGGCGGTGTTTCCCCAAGATGTGAACGCCGCGCCTGCGCGACCAACTCTGTTGATGCAATTGACCAACGACGCATGGTTTGGCACTCACTCCGGCCCGTATCAGCACATGGCACAGGCAAGAATGCGGGCCATTGAACAGGGGCTGCCCATGCTACGGGTCGCCAATACCGGGGTCTCAGCGATGATCGATCCCCATGGCAAAGTGATGCGGCAGATACCGTTGGGCCAGTCAGGCTACGCGGATGCTGCCCTTCCGGCTCCGTTGCCGCCCACGTTCTATTCTTCAAGCGGGGATCTGCCTGCTCTGGTCGTACTGTTTCTTGTGGCAGGGATTGCAATCCGGTTTGACCGCCGAATTTCCAGTTCGAATACGGATTGACCTAGTGCGCTGGCGCGCGTATCCCGGCTGAGCCCAATCACAACGGCTTCCTGGCGTGATGGGATACACCTAATGGAGCACCTTCTATGACTCGAAAGAATTTTACGTTTACCTCGGAATCGGTTTCCGAGGGTCACCCCGATAAAGTTTGCGACCGTATTTCCGACGCTGTTCTTGATGCCTTCCTGACCGAAGATCGCTTTTCCCGCGTGGCGTGTGAGACCTTTGCGACCACCGACCGCGTCGTAATCGGTGGCGAGGTCCGTGGCCCTGCCAGCGTGATAGAACGCGTTGAAGAAATTGCGCGTGAGTGCGTGAAGGACATCGGATACGAGCAGAAGGACTTTCATTGGGCGAACATGAAAGTCAACAACTACCTGCATGCCCAGAGCGCGGATATCGCGCAGGGCGTCGACGCGGGTGACAACAAGGACGAAGGTGCCGGCGACCAGGGCATCATGTTCGGGTATGCCACAACCGAAACGCCGGCGCTGATGCCTGCCCCGATCCAGTACAGCCATGCGATCCTTCGCCGTCTGGCAGAAGTGCGAAAAAACGGAACCGAGCCGGCGCTTGGCCCTGATGCCAAGTCCCAGCTGTCGGTGGTGTATGAAAACGGGAAACCCGTTCGGGTAAGCTCGGTCGTTCTGTCTACTCAGCACCTGGACGAAGACCTGAGCAGCAACGACATCCGCGCCATCGTCGAACCGTATATTCGTGAAGAGCTGCCGGAAGGCTGGTTGACTGATGCAACCGAGTGGCATGTCAATCCGACGGGTAAATTCGTGATCGGTGGGCCTGATGGCGACGCTGGTCTGACGGGCCGCAAGATCATCGTGGATACTTATGGTGGCGCGGCCCCGCACGGCGGTGGCGCGTTTTCGGGCAAGGACCCAACCAAGGTTGACCGTTCGGCGGCCTATGCCGCGCGCTACCTTGCAAAGAACGTGGTCGCTGCCGGCATGGCGGAACGCTGCACCATTCAGCTTTCATACGCGATCGGCGTCTCCAAGCCGCTGTCGATTTATGCTGATACCCATGGAACAGGTGAAGTCGGCCCGGCGGCCATCGAAAAGGCAATCGACGAAGCGATGGACCTGACACCACGGGGGATTCGCGAGCATCTTGGTCTGAACCACCCGATCTATCAGAGAACGGCAGCATATGGCCATTTCGGGCGCCAGCCCGAGGCTGATGGCGGTTTCAGCTGGGAACGCACCAATCTTGTCGAAGCGCTCAAGAAAGCGGTCTGAACCGCAACTGGCAGGTTTTCGAACGGGCGGCCCAAGGGTCACCCGTTTTTTTCGAATGTGCTGAATTCGTCATTCGTCGCCGCCAATCAAGGTATTTGGCGAACCCCCAGAGCCTGGACTGATCCGGGCTTCTGCCCATGCCGGCACTTGCAACCCGGACTTCGGGGAAGTATGGCCCGCGCCATGAAAACCGATCACCCGCAACGCCCCCGCAGAAATTTCTATGGCCGCTTCAAAGGCAAGTCGCTGAAGCAAAGCCAGAAGATCTATCTGGATGAGGATCTCGCGGCCCTTGCGCCGGGCGCCGTAGACTGGGACAGCAATCCTGACAGGCTGCCACTCGATCTGAACGGTTTGTTCGACGGCAAGCCGGTTTGGTTGGAAATCGGGTTTGGTGGCGGTGAGCATTTGGTGCATCAGGCCGCTTCGAACCCCGATGTCGGGATCATAGGGGCAGAGCCTTACATCAACGGTGTCGCGATGCTGCTTGGAAAAATCCGCCGCGCCGGGGTGGAGAACCTCGCCGTGCATCCGGGTGATGTTCGGGATCTGTTTGACGTTCTGCCTGATCAGAGCGTTGCAAAAGCCTTTCTGCTCTACCCGGATCCGTGGCCGAAGAAACGGCACCATCGCAGACGGTTCGTGACCCAGGAACATTTGGAGCCTTTGGCCCGTGTGATGAAACCTGGTGCGATCTTCCGTGTCGCAACGGATATTCCCGACTACGTGCGCCAGACCTTGGAAGAAGTCCCGAAGGCCGGTTTTGAATGGCTGGCAGAGGGGCCAACGGATTGGCGGCAGCCGTGGGATGACTGGATTTCGACCCGATACGAGCAAAAGGCACTGCGTGAGGGCAGGGTGCCGCACTATTTGACATTCCGTCGACAGGGCTGACGGCTGCGATAGACTGGGAACATACAATACTGTTCCCGAAGGTCATTGCCCGTGTCCGATATTCGCATCATCAATTGCCACATTCACCTGTTCACCGGAAAGCACATTCCCGAGGACTACCCTTACTGGTTCCTGAGGCCGCTCAAGCGGATGCCTTGGCTGATACGCCTGCTAGCGGGGCTGATGTGCCTGATCGGACAGCATCCGGCAGCGGAAAAACTCGATCGGCTGCATCGGTTTCAGAAAGAGTCTCAGGCAGGAAGCCAGAAGGCCATTCTGGACAATGTCCGGCGCCATTATCCCGACAACACCCGGTTTGTCGTTTTGCCGATGGACCTGTCTGCTTTCGGATACGGTCGCCCAGAAGTCTCCTTGGCCCGGCAGCATGACGAACTTGCAGAACTGACCCGAGACCCTGACATTGGAAAGGCGGTCATTCCCTTTGCCACCATTGATCCACGAGCGGATCCGCAAGCGACCGAGCTGTGGCGCGCTGTGAACCAACTCGGGTTCAAAGGGGTAAAGATCTACCCTCGGCTTGGTTTCGCGCCCGATGACCCGCGCCTGATGTCGCATGTTTATCCAAAGATGGAGGCACATGGGTTGCCCTTGATGACGCATTGTTCGCGCGGAGGCGTGCAGGGCCGGGAGTTGTCCGACCATCGCGCGGACCGTTTTACCGAGCCGCAGGCTTACTTGTCGATCATGCGGGCCCATCCCCGGCTGCGAATCTGCCTTGCCCATTTCGGAGGGCAGAAAGATTGGGCGGCTTATGTGAACCCGGATCAGGAGAACCCACTGGCCGATGAGTATACCCGCAACTGGCAGGTGCAGATCCGGCGCATGATCGGCAGCGGAAACTATCCGGGCCTGTGGACAGACATCAGCTACACCTTGTTTCACTTCGAAGACTATGTGCCTTTCCTGAGGCTTTTTCTGATGGGCGATGAACCCGAGGACGAAAGGTTGCGAAAGCGGGTCTTGTTCGGGTCCGACTTTTATATGACCCGGCAGGAGGAGCTTTCGGAAAAGGCGGTCTGCTTTCGGCTTCGAAATGCGTTGGGCGAAGAGGTGTTTCGACAGATCGCCGAAGAAAACCCGGCTCGATGGCTGGGAGAGACCTGACTGGCTAACGGCTGCTGGTCTTTCGGGCGCTTGCACACAGGCCGCTTGAGCTTGGCGGGGCCGCCTTTGTTGCTGGACGGTCGGGCGGCAATTCGCTAATCGGCTTGGGACTATTCGCGCGAAAGGAACCTCGATGTCCGGACACGGCACTCCACTTCCAATGACCTCATCCGCTTGCGGGCCTTTGAATGGCGTTGCCGAGGTGCCGGGGGACAAGTCGATTTCCCACCGGTCTCTGATTCTGGGAGCTATGGCGGTTGGGGAAACCCGGATCACTGGCCTGCTCGAAGGCGAAGACGTTCTGGACACTGCAAAAGCCATGCGGGCATTTGGTGCCGAAGTGACGCGACATGACGATGGGTCGTGGTCGGTGCATGGCGTTGGTGTCGGCGGGTTTGCCGAACCGGATCAGGTTATCGACTGTGGCAATTCGGGAACCGGCGTGCGGCTGATAATGGGCACTATGGCCACGTCGCCGATCACCGTGACATTCACGGGTGATGCCAGTCTCAATGGGCGTCCTATGGCGAGGGTTACCGACCCGCTTGCCCTGTTCGGAGCACAGGCGGTCGGACGCAACGGCGGGCGTTTGCCGATGACCATCGTGGGCGCGGCGGATCCAGTCCCTGTCCGCTATGAGGTTCCGGTTCCGTCAGCTCAGGTAAAGTCCGCCGTCTTGCTGGCCGGATTGAACGCCCCGGGGCAGACTGTCGTGATCGAAAAAGAGGCGACGCGCGATCATTCCGAACGGATGCTGGCGGGTTTCGGCGCCGAGATCTCGGTGGAAGAATCCGAAGATGGTCGCGTGATTACGCTGACCGGCCGGCCTGAGCTCAAGCCGCAGGTGATCGCGGTTCCTCGGGATCCATCCAGCGCCGCATTCCCTGTCTGTGCAGCATTGATCACGCCGGGCTCGGATGTTCTGGTTCCGGGTATCGGGTTAAACCCGACCCGCGCCGGGCTGTTCACGACGTTACGCGAGATGGGTGCCAATCTGACCTACGAAAACGAACGCGAAGAAGGCGGAGAGCCTGTCGCCGATCTCAGGGCGCGCTTCTCGCCCGACATGAAAGGGATCGTTGTCCCCGCTGAGCGTGCGGCTTCAATGATTGACGAATACCCGGTGCTTTCGGTGGTGGCCGCCAACTCTACCGGCAAGACTATGATGGGCGGTGTCAAGGAACTGCGGGTGAAGGAAAGCGATCGGATCGATGCGATGGCTCGTGGTTTGCGCGCCTGTGGTGTGACCATCGAAGAGGGCGAGGACTGGTGGGAGGTCACCGGGCTCGGACCGCAGGGTGTACCGGGCGGCGCGGTTTGCGAGAGCTTTCTTGACCACCGTATTGCCATGTCTTTCATGGTGCTTGGGATGGCTGCGCAAGCACCGGTTTCGGTAGATGACGGAAACCCGATCGCCACGTCTTTTCCGATCTTTGAACCGCTATTGAACGGGCTTGGCGCCCGGGTGAAACGTGGATGAGTTTCACTGTTGCGATTGATGGTCCCGCTGCTGCGGGCAAGGGTACAATTTCCAAGGGTGTCGCTGCGCATTTCGGATTTGCGCATCTGGATACCGGGTTATTGTATCGTGCAGTCGGATGGCGGACCTTGAACGGAGAAGACCCCTTGGAGGCGGCGCGGGCGCTGGTGCCGGATGATCTTGAGCGGGGCGACTTGCGCACAGCCGAAGTCGCGCAAGCGGCGTCCAGGGTGGCTGTGAACTCCGATGTCCGGTCTGCGCTGGTCACATTCCAGCGCGAGTTTTCCCGCCGCCCCGGTGGCGCGGTTCTCGATGGCCGGGACATTGGCACGGTGATCTGTCCAAGTGCCGAAGTGAAGCTCTATGTGACCGCGAGTGCAGAAATTCGGGCGGAACGGCGGTATCTGGAACTGTCTGCGAAGGGTTCCGACATAACCCGCGAACAGGTGCTGGCGGATGTGCGGGAACGGGATACAAGAGATGCCGACCGCAGCACGGCTCCGATGAAACCGGCGGCGGACGCGGTTCTGCTCGACACGTCGGATATGAGCGTGGCGGAGGCTCTGAAGGCCGCTTTGGCGATCGTCGACAGAGCGCTTGGCGCAGTCGCCTGAGGGTGGTCACCAAGCTGTGTGTCGCAAGATGACGGCTATTGGGGTTAGGCTGCGGGTATTCCGCAGGAGCTGCCCATGATCCGAACTGTTCTTTTCTGCCTTTGTCTTGCGGTGCCGGTTGCCGCCCAGGAAGCCGAGCCGCCAATGAGTTATGAAAGGCTTGGGCGTATCCTGTTTGCTTTGGACCCTGAGACGCGACCAAATGGACCGGGTTTCGAACTTACCATTCAGGGTTTGCCGGTTGTAGTTGTTACTGACCCCGCGGCGGATCGGATGCGGGCAATGGTTCCGGTTCGGTCTTCCGACGAAATGTCCGAGGACGAACTCCGACGGGTATTGCAGGCCAATTTCGACACGGCATTGGATGCTCGTTATGCGGTTGCCAATGGCGTTTTGTGGGCGGTGTTTATCCACCCTCTTTCGCCGTTGGAGAAAAACCAGCTGATCTCTGGGCTGGCGCAGACGGTAAATGTGGCCCTAAGCTATGGGACGCTTTTTTCCGGCGGAGCGATGCAGTTCGGTGGAGGTGACAGCGGAAGGCTTCAGCGACAACTGATCGACGACCTGCTGAAGAAGGGCGAGGATATCTAGTTTGTGTTGTGGCCGTTCAGTGCGGCAAAACTTGTCCCGGCGCAGTTTGGCGCCGGGGTGTCTGCACTGCGGTCGATACTCTAGCCTGCTGCCAGCCTGTCCCGCAGAAACCGTCTGAGGATCTTGCCCGACGGTGATTTTGGAATTTCGTCAACGATTTCAAGAACCCGGACTTGCTTGTAATGCGCCAACCGATCTTCAAGATAGGATTGAACGACTTCCAGTGTCGGCGCGCTTTGCCCTGGCGGGGCGACTATGAAGGCCATTGGCAGTTCGCCGGCCTCTGAGTCCGGCTTTCCGATAACGGCGGCGTCTACGATGGCCGGATGGGTCAGCAATTCGGCTTCGACCTCGGCCGGGGCAACCTGAAACCCCTTGAACTTGATCAGCTCCTTCAGGCGATCAGTGATGTAGAGAAAGCCGTCATTGTCGAAATGGGCAATATCGCCGGTACGCAACCAATCCCCTTCTGCCATGGTTTGTTCGGTCGCCTTGGGATTATTGAGATAGCCCTTCATAACCTGCGGCCCCCGGACCCAGAGCTCTCCGTCTTCTCCGGCTGGTCGGTCCTGACCGGTTGCCGGGTCAACGATCCGGCATTCGGTGTTCGGCAGCGTCACGCCCGAAGCACCGGGCTTGCCTTGCCCGAAAGGTGATACGTGGCTTACCGGGCTGAGTTCCGTCATTCCGTAGCCCTGATTGACCGCCGCATCAAGGCGGGCGGCGAGGGCCTCGGCAGTGTCTCTGCCCAGTGGTGCGGCAGCGCTGAATACCTTTTCCACGAAGGACAGATCATACTTGTCGACAAGTGGGTGCATCGCCAGTGCAAGTGCCACCGGTGGCACGATCCAAAGCCGAGGTGTCTTGTAGGTGTTGATCGTCTCCAGGTAATCTTCCAGATCGAAGCGCGGCATGGTTATCAGACCACCACCCGCGGTGAGGTAAATGTTCATCAGGACCTGCAGCCCGTAGATATGAAAGAAGGGTAGGAAGGCCAGCGTGATCTCCCCTTTGACAAGATCCGCCGGAACCAAAGTCTGGTCGATGTTCACCACAAGGTTCTGATGCGTCAGCATTACGCCTTTTGGCAACCCGGTCGTGCCCGAGGAATAGGGTAGGGCCACGACATGATCAGCAACATTCACAGGTACCTGTTCTTCCAGCGGAGCCCCCATGAGATCGGCAAGGGCAACCGTGCCTTCGGGCGCGTCGCCGATTACGACGATCTCCTTCACACCGGTGCCCGCTATGGCCTCTTTGGCGGTGTCCACAAACATACCGATTGTGACCAGAACATCCGCTTTCGCGTCATTCAGCTGATAATTCACCTCATGTGCGGTGTAAGTCGGGTTGATCGTGGTAATCGTGCCACCGGCCCAAGCTGCTGCGTGAAACACAACGCAGTATTCCGGAATATTGGGAGCCATGAGGGCGATGCACTTGCCTGCGCCCATCCCGTGCCCGGTCATCCCCCCGGCCAGCGACTTAACGGCAGCCATGAATTCCGCTCCTGTCATCTTGCGACCTGTGGGCCCATCGATCAGGATCTCCATTTCGGGATCGATGCCCTCGAAGACCCTTTGTGTGACGGTTTTGTCCGTTACTTCTACGTCTGGAAATGTGCTTTTGATAATTGCCATTAGAATTGCTCCCCGTTCCGTTTTTGGACTTTTTATGTCTCTTCAATCCGGCCACCTTAGGCCGGATTGCCCTGAATCCCAAATCCGGGCCTGCGGAGTCTGGTTGGGAAAAACCGACCGGTTGCGCGAAGCCCTTGCCAGGCTGGGCCAAACACCCTATAGAGCGCCTGTCAAACAAGGCGAAAACGCCGCAAAACACTGGAATCGGGCAGGGTCGGAACTTTCCGGCCCGGTTTGTTTTGCGTCAAGGTATGGCCTTTCGTCTGACCAATCCGTTCCGCCCAAGGCGGACATCAATCAAGACCGGCGGAGACAACCGCTCGGCCAGATAAAGCGTAAGTAAAGGAAAACACTGCCACATGGCTAACGCATCCATGGAGGAATTCGAAGCCCTCCTGAATGAAAGCTTCGAAATGGACACGCCCGAAGAGGGTTCTGTTGTCAAAGGCAAGGTCATCGCCATTGAGGCGGGCCAGGCCATCATCGATGTCGGCTACAAAATGGAAGGCCGAGTCGAACTGAAAGAATTCGCAAATCCCGGCGAAGCTCCTGAGATCGCTGTTGGTGACGAGGTCGAAGTCTACCTCCGTGCCGCAGAGAACGCCCGTGGCGAAGCCGTCATCTCGCGTGAGATGGCCCGCCGTGAAGAGGCATGGGACCGTCTGGAAAAAGCATATGCCGACGACCAGCGCGTCGAAGGCGCGATCTTTGGCCGTGTCAAGGGTGGCTTCACCGTTGATCTGGGTGGTGCGGTTGCATTCCTGCCCGGTTCGCAAGTCGATGTTCGCCCCGTGCGGGACGCCGGCCCGCTGATGGGTCTCAAGCAGCCGTTCCAGATCCTGAAAATGGATCGCCGCCGTGGCAACATCGTTGTGTCGCGCCGTGCCATTCTGGAAGAGAGCCGGGCCGAACAGCGTGCCGAAGTTATCGGCAACCTCAGCGAAGGTCAGGCCGTGGATGGTGTCGTCAAGAACATCACCGAATACGGTGCCTTTGTGGATCTGGGCGGTGTCGACGGGCTGCTGCACGTCACCGATATGGCATGGCGTCGGGTCAACCACCCGTCAGAAATCCTGTCGATCGGCGAGACCGTCAAGGTTCAGGTCATCAAGATCAACAAGGAAACCCATCGTATCAGCCTCGGCATGAAGCAGCTGCAGGAAGATCCGTGGGATCTGGTGGGTGCCAAGTACCCGCTGGCCTCGGTGCACAAGGGTCGCGTGACCAACATCACCGACTACGGTGCATTTGTTGAGCTCGAGCCGGGCGTCGAAGGTCTTGTCCACGTTTCCGAGATGTCCTGGACCAAGAAAAACGTTCACCCCGGCAAGATCGTTTCGACCAGCCAGGAAGTCGACGTCATGGTTCTGGAAATCGACGGTGCCAAGCGCCGCGTTTCGCTGGGCCTCAAGCAGACCATGCGCAACCCGTGGGAAGTCTTTGCAGAGACCCACCCCGAGGGCACGCAGGTCGAGGGCGAAGTCAAGAACATCACCGAGTTTGGTCTGTTCATCGGTCTCGAAGGCGACATCGACGGCATGGTTCACCTGTCCGACCTGTCCTGGGACGAGCGTGGCGAGGATGCCATCCAGAACTACCGCAAGGGCGACGTTGTTCAGGCGGTTGTGTCCGAAGTCGACGTCGAGAAAGAGCGCATCTCGCTCTCGATCAAGGCTCTGGGCGGTGACAAGTTCGCCGAGGCCGTCGGCGGCGTGAAGCGTGGATCGGTCATCACCGTGAACGTGACCGCAATCGAAGATGGCGGCATCGAGGTGGAATACGAAGGCATGAAATCCTTCATCCGCCGTTCGGACCTGTCGCGTGATCGCGCAGAGCAGCGCCCTGAGCGTTTCTCGGTCGGCGACAAGGTCGACGTTCGCGTCACCAATGTCGACAGCAAGACCCGTCGTCTGGGCCTCTCGATCAAGGCGCGCGAAATCGCCGAAGAGAAGGAAGCCGTGGAACAGTATGGCTCCTCGGATTCCGGCGCATCGCTTGGCGACATTCTGGGCGCGGCCCTGAAGACCGGCGACTAATTCGGTCTGAACAACCAGAGAATCAGGACGGCCCCGCGCATTGTGCGGGGCCGTTTTGCGTCCCTAGGGCGATTTTTTTCCGAATCAAGGCTGTCGCTGCGTCGCCGCAATTGTGCTCCGGGACGGTGGCAAGCAACCGACACCAGAAAAAAATGGCGCCAATTCCCCCCTATTGAGGGCTTGTAGGGCAAAAAACTGGTGCACTCAGAAAGACTTGCAGTTTCCGCTGCGCGGTTTTCTTCCTATATTCGAACGTGACAATGCACTGCTCAACAAGTGTGACCTTGGGAGGGGACGCGAAAATGATCCGTTCAGAACTGATCCAGAAAATTGCTGATGAAAATCCACATCTCTACCAGCGGGACGTTGAGCGGATCGTGAACACCGTGTTCGAGGAAGTGACCAATGCGATGTCCCGGGGTGACCGGGTAGAATTGCGTGGGTTCGGAGCATTTTCGGTCAAGAAGCGCGACGCGCGGATTGGTCGCAATCCAAGAACCGGCGAAACAGTGCATGTGGAAGAGAAGCACGTGCCGTTCTTCAAGACAGGCAAGCTGCTTCGGGATCGACTGAACGGAAAAGCATAAACAACATGATGCGCTACATTCGCTACGCCTTCCTTGGCTCGCTCGGGATCATTCTGATCTCGGTCTCGCTTGCCAATCGGAACATGGTGACACTCAAGCTGATGCCGGATGATCTGGCTGACCTGCTTGGCTTCAACTTCACCATCGGTCTGCCGCTGTTCGTGGTGGTGCTTGGCGGTATCGCTTCGGGTTTGGTAATTGGGTTTTTCTGGGAATGGCTGCGGGAACATAAGCATCGCCGCGATGCCGGACAGAAAGCTCGAGAAGTTCGCAAGCTCGAACGCGAAGTCTCGCGTCTCAAAACCGAAAAGAACGAAGGCAAGGATGAGATACTTGCCATCCTTGACGAGGCAAGCTGAGCCTTGACCGACAAGGTCAGCGTGAAGATCTGCGGTCTTACGACCGCAGAGCAGGTTCAAGCTGTCGCGGCGGCCGGAGCCCGCTATGCAGGCTTTGTATTCTTTCCAAAATCGCCACGGCATCTTGAGGTGCCCAAGGCTGCCGAGATCGCAGGCTCTGCGCCGGTTGGTCTGGCCAAGGTTGCTCTTACAGTGAATGCCACTGACGCGCAGCTGGATTACATCCTCGAATCCGTGCCGCTGGACATGTTGCAGTTGCATGGCAGGGAAAGCCCAGAGCGCGTCGCGGAAATCCGGGACCGGTTTGGCTTGCCTGTTATGAAGGCGATTGGCATTGCTGACGAGGCGGATCTTCCGCAAATTTCTGCGTACGAAGACGTTGCGGACCAGCTCTTGATCGACGCGAAACCACCCAAGGATGCTGAATTGCCAGGCGGGAACGGGCTGGCCTTTGACTGGCGGTTACTGGCGGGGCGAAAATACTGGCGTCGGCCTTGGATGCTCGCCGGCGGCCTGACGCCCGAAAACGTCGCCGAAGCGGTCAGGATGACCGGAGCGCGACAGGTTGATGTGTCTTCCGGCGTGGAGCGCGCGCCCGGGGTCAAGAGCGCTGATCTGATCTCGTCTTTTGTGCGTGCGGCCCACGGCGAACCCTAGAAACCCGACATGCCGTTTTGCCAAGCTTTCCCTATTGAGAAAACAAGGGTTCTTTTGGAGGGTAATCCGGGTGCCTTGGCTTGCCCTCGGCGGTTCTGAGCACTAGGACAGAATTAACGCAACAAAGGGCGCGAAACATGGCCAACGACCTTTTCAATTCCTTCATGTCCGGCCCGGATGAAAATGGCCGGTTCGGCATTTTCGGCGGGCGCTTTGTCAGTGAAACCCTGATGCCGCTGATCCTGTCTCTGGAAGAGGAATACGACAAGGCCAAGGATGACCCGACATTCTGGGCCGAGATGGATGACCTCTGGGCAAATTACGTTGGTCGCCCCAGTCCGTTGTATTATGCAGAACGACTGACCGAACATTTGGGCGGCGCCAAGATCTATCTCAAGCGGGACGAGCTGAACCATACCGGCGCTCACAAGATCAACAACGTTCTGGGCCAGATCATTCTCGCCCGGCGAATGGGCAAGACCCGGATCATCGCCGAAACCGGGGCAGGGCAGCATGGCGTTGCGACGGCAACCGTCTGTGCCAAGTTCGGCCTGAAATGCGTCGTGTATATGGGCGCGCATGATGTTCAGAGACAGGCCCCCAACGTTTTCCGCATGCGCCTGCTGGGGGCCGAGGTGATCCCGGTCACATCCGGTCGCGGTACGCTCAAGGATGCGATGAATGACGCGCTGAGGGATTGGGTAACGAATGTGCGCGATACCTTCTACTGCATCGGCACCGTAGCCGGCCCACACCCGTATCCCGCGATGGTTCGGGATTTCCAATCCATCATTGGCAAGGAAGCTAAAGAGCAGATGATGAAGGCCGAAGGCCGCCTGCCTGACACGATCATCGCCGCAATTGGCGGGGGATCAAATGCGATGGGCCTGTTCTACCCGTTCCTTGACGACAAGTCGGTCAACATCATTGGAGTCGAAGCCGGCGGCAAGGGCGTCGACGAGAAGATGGAGCATTGCGCGTCTCTGACAGGTGGGCGCCCGGGCGTCCTGCACGGAAACCGGACCTATTTACTTCAGGACGATGACGGGCAGATCCTCGAGGGATACTCGATCTCGGCCGGGCTTGATTACCCCGGTATCGGACCGGAGCACAGCTGGCTGCACGAGGTAGGCCGCGCTGAGTATGTGTCGATCACCGACAAAGAGGCGTTGGAGGCGTTCCAGCTATGTTGTGCGACCGAAGGCATCATTCCGGCTCTGGAACCCTGCCACGCGCTCGCGCATGTGATGAAGATTGCCCCGACGCTTCCCGAAGATCACCTGATCTGCATGAACATGTGCGGGCGTGGCGACAAGGATGTTCAGACGGTGGCCAAGTATCTCGGGTTTGACATGTCCGACACCGAAGGCAGGGACGCTCACTGATTTCCTGCGTTTCCGCCCGGTGGTCATTTGCTGTTGCCGGGCTCAGCCCCCGGCGTGCGCGTTCTCCTTGAGCACCGAAAGCGGTACGATTTCCAGCGCCCGGGCATGTGTGGCTGACAGTTTCACCTTGGGTGCACACCCTTCGTCATGGGCTTGCATGAAACGCGCGGCGCACAGGCACCATTGATCACCGGGCATTAGTCCGGTGAACCGGAAATCCGGGCGCGGCGTGCTGAGGTCATTACCGACATATTTCGAGAACGCGAGGAATTCGGCAGTCATCACTGCGCAGACGGTGTGACTTCCCCGATCCTCGGCACAGGTATTGCAGTGGCCGTCGCGGAAGAAGCCGGTGAGCGGGTCGGACGAACACAGTTGAAGTTCGTCCCCAAGAACATTTAGCGGGGCATCAGGTGTCATGCCCGTAGTCTACATGTTTTTCACAGCGATTGGGTGATCTTGCGGAACATTTCGATATTGAGTTCGTTCACGCCGTCATCGCGGAAGTTCCGGTCGGCTCCAGTGGTCATGATGACCACGCCGCGCTTCTGATCCATATAAAGATACTGGCCATAGACACCGCGACCAAAGAATTCGCCTTCATGTGCTCCAGCGGGAATCCTCCACTGGTATCCATACCCTTCTTTACCGGGCTCGGTTGGCGCGGTCGCCGCCGTGGATTCCGCGATCCAATCCACAGGAATTACCTGCTGGCCATTGTACTGGCCGTTTTGCAGTATCATTTGCCCGAAACGTGCAAAATCACGGGTGGTAAAGTTCAACCCGCCCAGAACAAAGGCAACACCGGCCCCGTCGGTTATATAATACCCGTCGCGTTCCATACCCAACGGAACCAGGACCTTTTCCGAGAGCAACTCAGGAACACTGCGCCCGGTCGCGCCTCGGATCACCATGCTGATAACGTGGGTGTCGATTGACACGTATTTCCATGTTTCGCCCGGATCAGCGAAAGTTTCTGTAATCGAGGCCGCGAAATCGTCCAGCTTGCCACCGAGCGCCACCGCCCGACCCATCCGGTTGATATCGGAGTCATAGTCCAGATAGTCCTCGTCGAACACGACCCCGCTGGCCATGTTCAGGACGTTCCTGATGCTGGCACCATCGTAGGCGGATCCCTTGAGCAGGGGTGCATATTTCACAACCGGGTCATCCAGCGAGTCAAATGCGCCTTCGTCTTCCAGCACACCGAACAGGGCCGAGAGGTAGCTTTTGGCAATCGACCAGGAAATGCGGCGATCGTCCGGTCCTGTTCCCAGGTAGTATTCCTCGTACCGGATTTTGCCGCCCTGCATGACCAGAAGAGATGTCACGGCCCGTTCTTCGATCCACTGGCCGGTCCCCGCCGGCAGCTCGAATTCCGCTCCGTATGGCAGCTCGGTTGTCGCACCTGCTCCGCGAGGTAGAGGAGCCGTCAGAAAGGCCGCGTCCATGTTGGAGAAATTATGAACGATCTTTTCTTCGGAAAACAGCGAATTCACCGCCAGCAGACGCGTGATTTCCTCGCGCTTCCAAAAGCCAACCACGAGGGTTGCGAGAACCAGTGCCAGAAGAATCCGACCCAACCACTTGCCAACTCTGCGCATGAAACTCTCCGTCGCAATTTCCAGCCCATACCCTGCAAACAGTCACGGGCCAAGGCAATCGGGAACGTAGCGGCAAGGAGGCGTTATCTGAACTTGTCGACCAGCTTCTGCAGTGCGGTCTTGGGGGCTTCGTCTGGTTCAGGCGGCGTAGGGGACTCGGTTGTTTTTCCGGCTGGCTTTTCTTTCGCAACCGAGTTGGAGGATCGCGGGGGGGCGGTTCGCAGGGCAACCGCATTCATGAATTTGCCACCATCTCCGGCTGCAAGTTGAGGGGCGCCGTCCGAAACCCCCTGCAATACGTCCGCCAGCCAGTTTTCGTCGACCTTTGCGAAATCATGCAGCACATAGCCTGACACAAGTTCTTTGCGGCCCGGGTGACCAATGCCCAGTCGAACCCGATCATAGTGCGGACCGATATGCTCGTGTATCGAACGTAATCCGTTGTGGCCGGCATGACCTCCACCAGCCTTGACCCGCACTTTGCCCGGAGCAAGGTCCAGTTCGTCGTGAAGCACGGTCACGTCAACCGAGTCGAGCTTGTAGAACCGCATGGCTTCGCCGACGGACTGACCAGACCGGTTCATGAAAGTCGAGGGTTTCAGCAGCAGCACTTTTTCGGTGCCAAGCCGGCCCTCGGCGATCTGCCCCTGAAATTTTGATTTCCAAGGGCCGAATCCATGATCTTCGGCAATGCGATCGACGGCCATGAAACCGATGTTGTGCCGGTTTCGGGCGTATTTCCCACCGGGGTTTCCCAATCCGACAAAAAGCTTCATGCGGCGGCCTCGTTCGACTTGCTGTGACGGCGTCTCAATGCACCGAAATCGCCCGGGAATCCAGAGAAAGCCGCCCCGAAAGGCGGCTTTACCTTGTCGCTGTCTTGGTCGGTTCAGCCTTTGGGCGTGTACCAGATCGGTGAGGTATAAGCGCGTTCTGTCGTGGTCATCGGAACTTTATCGTCCATCTGGACGTTGAAGCGTTTTGCTTCATAAGCGGTCCAGCGCGGTGTGGGGATCTCGATTACCCGCACGTAGTAGAACGTGCGCAGGGACGGGTCGAAATCGGGGTCCTGCCAATATGTCAAAAGTTCCGGTGCTCCGATCGTATTGGTCCAGGTTGCATTCGCCACATCAACGGTATTGCCCACCGAAGGCAGCTTCCCGTCCGCACCGATTTCGCGATCACCGCTCCATGCAACGTCATAGACCTTTTCGCCCCGGGTTCCGTCAGAGTTCAGCCACCCCTTGACCACCTGAACACGGTCGAGATTGCCGCTGTAGGGGTCTTTGACTGCGGCGATCAGGAAGTTCGGAGCGCCATCACTCTTTCGGTCCGGCAGGTCCCCGCCCATTGGGACGCCCTTGGCGTATCCGATGTCCGCAGGCAGGCGGGTCATCGCATCCGAGGCCTCAAAGTCCCACCCTCCAAAGAAACGCACCAGCATGCGCGATCCTGTGGTGCCGTACACCTCGCGGCGTTCGAACGCATCAAAGATCGCTTCGCGGGTATTTTCGGTCGCCCAGACGGCGGCATAACCGCCTGATGCCTGTTTCCACCCATATATCGAAAACTCCGGGTCTGGCGCTTCGATGACGAGATGTTCCCAACGGTTCGGTTCGGGCTCGACACCCGAGTGCTTGCCAAAGAAGTTTTCTTCTTCCACCGCGGTCAAGCCGGTATGGGCATCGGTCGAGCCGATTTGTCCAACCTTGTAGGGGTTGATACCCATTTGCTCTTCCAGCATCAGCCCGGTCTTCAAGGCTTCGCGTGTGTACTCGTATTGCAGCATGTCCTCGGTCTTGGCCTCTGTTCCGTTCAGGTTCGAAGCATCCCAAGTGTCAAAATCGGCAAACTCGTCATCGGGGCTGAGGAACGGGTGTGCCTCGCTGTCGCCCTTGATCTGGGTGGTTTCGACGACCGGTTCAAACCGGGCGCGAAGGCGGGCCATCTCTTCCGTCAAGGGCGACCCATCAAAGTTCGAGACCGAGAACAGTCGGCCATTCGAAAGGTTTCCGTTATGAGGGATGGCCAAGACGTCACCGCCTGTCCGGTCTTCGTACATGGCCAGATGGGACCACAGATCTTCGGGGTTCTGACTGTCGAACTGGGAGAAGGGCACAACGGAATTGGCCATCTCGGCGCCATCGCGGAATATCACATTGCGGTGGATGTTGTCGCCGCCCTGTGATGTCCATTCATACCCGATCAGTGCAGTGAAAACACCCGGCTCATTATACCGTTCGGCAAGCGCGGTATATTCTCGCCATGCTTTCTTGATGCCTTTGGCGCTTTCGAAAGGTGGTTCGGGCTGCGACAGAGAGGCGACGATTTCCATCGCTGTGTTGAACACCCGGTCAGGATCACCGGTAATCAGTTCGTCATACCAGGCCTTGGCTTGCGGGTGCGACAGGATCTCGGGATCCCCACCCAGAAGTTGTGGCATCAACCCATACATCTCGGAGTGATCGGCGATCACAAGCCAGTCGAGTGGGCGAGAGAGCTTGGCTTGAAGCCCGTGCGTTGTGGTGACTTCTTCGCCCCGGGCAAAGCGGTAGGCATCTTCCTGACTCATCCGGGTCATGGTACCGGCGTCGACCGAGACTTCGGTGTGTAGGTGCGTATCACCCCACAATACCTCTGTGGGAAAGTTGCGGCCCGCATAGGGGGAGTAATGGTCACTGGTGAACCTGTTGGCGACATCATCTTTCGAAGGCAGCATGTCCTGCACCTGAGCCAAGCTGGCCGTCGATACACTGGAAAGCAAGCCGGCTATGGAAACGGTACCCGCGCGTATCAAATTTCTAGTCATTTTATCTCTCCCTGTTTTGGGCGGTCGGCACCGCCCTTCGGCCCAAGAATGTGAGCCAATGCAATCAGGATAACTACTTCGGGAGATATGTAAAATCTTGGCTGGGAACTGCGCGGATATGTACCTGCGAAAACCGAAGGTCCCCAAAAAAAGACGGGGCCCGGATAGTCCGGACCCCGTCTGAAGCTGTTGGTTATAGCAAGCGGAAGATCACTCTTCGGCTGCTTCCACCTCTTCGACTTCACCTTCGGCTTCTTCGCCTTCGTCATCCGAGGATGCCAGGCCGGTGGGTGCCGAGATGTTTGCAATCACGAAATCACGGTCGATTGTCGGCTTGGTGCCTGCAGGCAGTTCCACCGACGAAATGGTTGCGACATCGTTGATGTTCATTCCGGTCAGATCGACGACGATCTTCTCGGGGATTTCGCCCGCGGTGCAGACCAGCTCGACTTCGGGGCGAACAACGGTCAGAACACCACCCTTCTTGATACCCGGGGCTTCGGCTTCGTTCACGAACTCAACCGGGATAAACAGGTTGATCTTGGTGTTCCGGCGCAGGCGCATCAGGTCGAGGTGCGTGGGCAGATCTTTGACAACGTCCCGCTGCACGTCGCGGCAGATGACACGGACGTCTTCCTGACCCTCAACCTTGAGGTTGAACAGGGTGGACTTGAACCGGCCAGCTTTCAGCTTTTTAAACAGTTCGTTGAAGGGAATTTGAATCGGAAGCGGATCTTTTTCGCCACCAAATACAATGCCCGGAACCATGCCGTCACGGCGTGCCTGACGAGCGGCGCCCTTGCCTGTCCCCGTCCGTTCCAGAGCTACGAGATCAGGAATCTCACCAGCCATGATAAATCTCCAATGTTAGGGCGGGCATCCTCCAAGGCTGTATGCCCGCGTGAAGCCGCGTCCTTAGACCGAATCCCCTGGTTTGAAAAGAGGAAAACGACACTGTGCCAAGGCCGTAGTCCGCTCTGGTGGCCGGCTGATGATACCGTCAAAGCCCCGAGGCCGCCTTTCAGGCCCAATGGCCCTCGAAATCGGCCGGCACAAGCAGGTTATCGCGGCTCAGATCGGCGACGGAACGAACACCGCAAAGGCCCATTGTCGTGTCCAGTTCCTTGTGGATCACCTCCAGTGCCGTGGTCACACCCTGTTCGCCCTGAGCCCCGAGCCCATATACGAAAGCGCGGCCCACATACGTGCCTTTGGCGCCCAGCGACAGGGCCTTGAGAACGTCCTGTCCGCTGCGAATGCCGCTGTCGAGATGCACTTCGATCTTGTCGCCCACGGCATCCATGATTGCCGGAAGTGAGCGGATCGCGCTGAGCGCTCCGTCCAGTTGCCGCCCGCCATGGTTGGAAACGATGATAGCATCGGCCCCGACATTCAGCGCCGCCTTTGCATCCTCGGCGTCGAGAATGCCTTTGATGATCAATGGCCCGTCCCACATCTTGCGGAACTCGCGAATTCGATTCCAGTCCAGTGCCTGATCAAAGGCTTCGGCGGTCCAGGAAGACAGTGATGACGCATCTTTCACTCCTTTGGCGTGACCCACGATGTTACCAAAGAACCTCCGTTTGGTTCCCAGCATGCCAAGGCCCCAATGAACCTTTGTCATCATGTTCGCCACTGATTTTGCAGTGAGCTTTGGCGGCGCGCTGAGCCCGTTCTTGAGATCCTTGTGCCTCTGCCCCATCAGTTGCAGATCGACGGTAATCACTGCGGCCGAGCATTTGGCAGCTTTTGCCCGGTCAAACAGGCGCTGCATGAAATCACTGTCTTTCAGCGTGTAGACCTGCATCCAGAAGGGCTTGTCCGTGTTCTCCGCCACATCCTCGATCGAACAGATCGACATGGTGGAAAGCGTGAAAGGGACCCCGAAGTTCTCGGCCGCGCGGGCCGCTTTTATTTCTCCGTCTGCGCATTGCATTCCCGTCAACCCAACCGGTGCGAGAGCGACGGGCATGGATACATTCTGCCCGATCATCTGGCTGGCCGTGTTGCGGCCCGTCATGTCAAAGGCGACCCGCTGGCGCAGGCGGATCTGCTCGAAATCCGACGTGTTTTCCCGAAAGGTCTGTTCCGTCCAACTCCCGCTCTCCGCGTAGTCATAGAACATGCGCGGAACGCGGCGTTCATAAATCCGCCTGAGATCCTCGATGGTGGTGATTACCGGCATTTGAACGACCTCTTCCCAATTTGGTTAGTTTTTCTTACCAATTAGAGAGGCGGGGTGCAAGAAATTGGTCGGCTCACGCTCGGGAGCAGATGGGATTCCTTCGGAAGGTCGCCAAAATGAGCGGTTTCAATGTGTTATGAACTTCATAGTTTCGACAGTCACGGGCGCGGCGCAGCTGCCGCAGCCTCGTTAGTCAGAAAACCGATCAGGATCTCAAGGAATCAGGCTGAGTGAGCGCCATCGGCCAGAGATCGCACAAAGGCCAATACTTCCGGTACGGGCTTGCCGGCACCGATCTGGCTGACAATGGCGGATCCCACCACCGCACCATCGGCGATTTCTGCGATCGCACGGGATTTTTCCGGTGTATTGATTCCGAACCCGACAATCACCGGAAGGTCGGTCGCCGACTTGATTCGCGCGACTTCGGGGCCGACATCTCCGGACTGGGCTTCGGCTGCCCCGGTTATCCCGGTAATCGAGACGTAGTAGACAAAACCGGACGTGTTCTGCAGAACGCGTGGCAACCGTTTGTCATCAGTTGTCGGCGTGGCAAGCCGAATGAAGTTCAGCCCTGCCTTTTGCGCGGGCAGGCACAGTTCGCTGTCTTCTTCCGGGGGAAGATCCACGACGATCAACCCATCAATCCCGGCTTCGGTCGCCTGCGCCAGAAACGTATCGACGCCGCGGCTGTAGATTGGGTTGTAATACCCCATCATCACGATCGGTGTCGTGTTGTCGGTTTCGCGAAACCGCCGGGCCATCTCCAATGTGCGGTCAAGCGTCATGCCGGCTTCGAGCGCCCGCTGACCGGCAAGCTGGATTGTGGGTCCGTCGGCCATCGGATCCGTGAAGGGAAGGCCAAGCTCGATCACATCGACACCAGCGCCCGGCAGTCCTTTGACGATTTCCAGAGAGGTGTCGAAATCCGGATCACCGGCCATGACATAGGCAACGAAAGCCTTCTTACCTTGCGCTTTCAACTCTGCGAATTTGGCGTCGATACGGGTCATGCGGTTTCCTTGATCTCGGGTTCCTGCCCGATGTGCAGAAACTGAGGGGGAAAATCAATCCCATCCGGAAAAACAGCCGCATCAGAATTTGGTTTTACGGGTTCGCTGCCGTGGCAACTTGCGTCTTTGTCCATTGCTGCCTAGAAGCAGCGGTCGAATGGCATCAGGAGGCCGGCATGGGCTTTAAAATGGGAATCGTGGGTCTGCCGAACGTGGGCAAGTCGACCTTGTTCAACGCGCTGACAAAAACCGCGGCGGCACAGGCGGCGAATTTTCCTTTTTGCACGATTGAACCCAATGTCGGAGAGGTCGGGGTTCCCGATGCCCGCCTCGACAAGCTGGCGGCAATCGCCAGCTCGCGGCAGATCATTCCAACCCGAATGACTTTCGTGGATATCGCAGGGTTGGTGAAGGGCGCCTCCAAGGGTGAAGGGCTCGGCAATCAGTTTTTGGCCAATATCCGCGAAGTAGACGCGATCGCCCATGTGTTGCGCTGCTTCGAGGATGGCGACGTGACGCATGTCGAAGGGCGCGTGGATCCGGTTGCGGATGCTGAAACCATCGAAACCGAATTGATGCTGGCCGACCTCGAAAGCATCGAAAAACGGCGGGCCAACCTCGTTCGTAAGCTCAAGGGCAATGACAAGGAAGCCCAGCAGCAGGACCGACTGCTTGCCGCCGCGCAAGGCATTCTGGAAAGCGGTAAGCCTGCCCGTCTTGTCGAAGTCGATGCCGAGGACGCAAAGGCCTGGAGTCAATTGCAGCTATTGACGACCAAACCCGTTCTATACGTCTGCAACGTTGGTGAGGTCGAAGCGGCCGATGGAAACGAGCATTCCACTAAGGTTGCTGAGATGGCTGCTGCTCAGGGAAACTCCCACGTCATCATTTCTGCCCAGATCGAGGAAGAGATCAGTCAACTCGAAGACGATGAGGCGACAATGTTTCTTGAGGAAATGGGCTTGGAGGAAGCTGGTTTGGATCGACTGATCAAGGCCGGATACGAGCTATTGCAGCTCGAAACCTACTTTACCGTCGGCCCCAAGGAAGCCCGCGCCTGGACCATTCGCCGTGGCACAATGGCACCTCAGGCTGCCGGAGTGATTCACGGGGACTTCGAGAAAGGATTCATCCGGGCAGAGACGATTGCCTACGATGATTACATTGCCTGCAACGGCGAACAGGGCGCCAAGGAGGCGGGCAAGATGCGCGCCGAAGGCAAAGGGTATCTCGTCAAAGACGGCGACGTGATGCATTTCCTTTTCAACACTTGAACTCGCGTCCGGCTTCATCGTTCCGAATTCCCTTAGGCGCAAAGACTATCGGCCGAGTTTCGGAATCGGACTACGCCAGCCCGTCGGGAAAGGCAGGAGGTTGATCGTCGGGATGAACGTCATTTGGCAAATTTTCCAACCCCGTTGCTTTTGCCCTTGTTCCCGCCTCGCTTCCCCTTGTATAGCGGTCGGCGGAGACGTGGCCGAGTGGTCGAAGGCGCTCCCCTGCTAAGGGAGTAGGCGGGAAACCGTCTCGAGGGTTCGAATCCCTTCGTCTCCGCCATCATATCGACCAATATATTGTTATTTAACGATTATTGTGGTGGCTTGCGGCGTGCGCCACCATTGTTGCCACCAAAAATCATCCTATTGAATGCAACAAAATGCATCGGGCTGCTATTCCGGCGCTTGTTGCGCCTGTGTGTTCTCTCTCTGAAGTCCTCACGTAGCATCGCGGCCCAAGTGGACACTTGGAGAAGTTACCTTGGCAGTTCGGCAACACCAAGTTTGGAGAAAGCAGAATTCTCCCGAATTCTCAGGAAATTCGCGAAAATTTCTGCTATAAGCAAACCATACATCAACATGCACCCGTGTGGCTCTGCCGGATCAGTAGGACTGTCCGAAGCAGGCTGCATTCGTGTGCCTAAATAGGAGATCATCGACAGTGACTGCCCCCGCGAACACCCTCTACCTTTCTGTTGATCAGGTTGCGCATCGGTTCGGCGTTTCCAAGGACTCGATCTGGCGCTGGAAGCGCAAAGGGGACTTCCCGGCGCCCGTTAAGCTGGGAGGCACTACGACTCGCTGGCGCCTTGCCGACATCGAGGAATGGGAGGGGCAGCTCGCCTGTGGTCTTGTCGCTTTTCTTGAGTTCGAGCCGGATGCCTTGATGGCAGGCTGACGGTCCACTCCTCCACTTGTTCATCCTGATCCAGCGCTCCTGCTTCTGCAGCGCGCAATGCCGCTAGGCGGCGCGACTACTGTCGCGCCGGTCGCTATCCTTTTGTCAAAGAGAGAGACTAAATGACCGACCAGACTATCACTTCCCGTCCCGGCTCCAACATCCAGAACGTAGTATCCTTCCCCCGCAATGTCGGGGCGCAGGCAGGCATCGCGCTTTGCGCCAAACCGGTGTCTGTCTCCGATGGTATGCCCTGTGACTACTCGCTGAACGCCGATGGAATCCACCAGTTGCGGCCGGGCGAGGATGATGACCTTGTGCCTGTGCGGATCTGCTCACCTCTGATTGTGAAGGGGATGTGTCGCTGGCCGAAAGGCGGCGGCTGGGGCCGGGTGGTGGCTGTCGAGGATCCAGACGGGAATTGGAATGAGGTGATCCTTGAGGCTCGGGACGTCTCAAAGAAATCTGCCACAGCTCTGGGTCCCTTGTTCGATCGTGGGTTGGAGCTTGCGCCTATCGAGGAGGCGGCACAGAGCGTGGCGGCACTGATCGCAGCCTGGAGGCCGCAGGCACGGTATCTGCGCTCGGATCGGCTGGGATGGGCTGACAAGAGCTTCAGTGCCTTCACTCTGGGGGATGGTCGCGTGCTCGGCGAGGGGTTGGTGGTAACTGATGCGGTCTCGGATGATGTCGCCGCCGCGATGCATGCAAGAGGCAGCCTGGAAAGCTGGCGTCAGGCTGTGGCCGAGCCCTGCGTCGACAACCCGCTGATGATCCTCGCGCTGTCGCATGCGTTCACCGGGCCGCTCCTGTCGGTTCTGGGGCGCGATGGCGGCGGATTCCACCTGCGCGGCGTCTCCTCGCGTGGCAAGTCCACGCTGTTGGGTGTAGCGGCGTCGGTTTGGGGCGCGCCGTCATTCATGCAGAGCTGGCGCGGCACGGACAACGGGATCGAAGGGATCGCCGCAGCATGCAATGATAGCCTGCTGGTGCTCGACGAGCTCCACCAGGTAGATCCGAGCGTGGCCGGGGAGATCGTCTACATGCTGGCGAATGGCCGTGGGAAGATGCGTTCGAACTCGAACGGTAGGACCCAGCGCACGCTGAGCTGGACGGTGCCTGTGCTTTCCAGTGGTGAACTCTCCTTGGAGGAGCACATGGCGAGCGGCGGCCGCACTATGTATGCGGGGCAGGACATCCGGCTGATCGACCTTGCCGCTGATGTCCGCCTGCGTGGAGCCTTCGACTGTCTGCATGGAGAACCTGATGGCCGGGCGTTCGCTGAGCGGATGAAGCAGGCCGGGCAGGAGAACTACGGCGTTGCCGGTCCGGTATTTGTCGAGAGGCTCATGAAGAACTCGGACAAGCTGGAAGGCTTCAGCCGCGTTGTGAGTGGCTACTGTCGCATGTGGGACAAGAACGTAGATCTTCCGCCCGACGGCCAGGTCCAGCGTGTTTTGGTTCGTTTCGCTATTGCCGCGGTCGCTGGCGAAACGGCGACGAAATTTGGGCTCACCGGCTGGCCTCGCGGCGCCGCGCAGGCGGCTGCGTTCGAGCTGTTCCAGAGCTGGCTCGATGCGCGCGATGGGGCCACCCGCGCCGAGATCAACGGGGCTGTTGAGCGGACCCGGACATACGTATCGAAGAACCTGGAGCGCTTTGCGGTGGTCGGCACTGGAAGCGGTGAGCCTCTCGACGGCTGGCGGGATGAAGGCTGGATCTACATCACTCCTGAGTGCTGGCGTCGGATCCATCAGCACGACGATGCGGTCGAAATGGCGCGCGTCCACAAAACTGCTGGTCATCTCAAGACACAGAAGGGTGATGGGCTGCAGTTCAGGCTGGGTCGCGCAGTGCCTGGGCGCCCGAACGTATACGCGGTTCGCGCTTCGGCACTCGTTGGTGCCACTAGTAGCTGACGGCAGCATCAAGAAACCAGGTGCGCAGCTGACGGTTGCGCGCCTGATGCGACTTGGACCGCTCAGACCTGCAGGACCATCGTTGACAAGGGGCACACCCGGCGTTGACAAGGGGCACACCCGGATTTCTGCTGGTCCGAGTGGTCCGAGTGGTCCGAGTGGTCCGAGTGAAGTGTCAGGTTGATCTCTTCCCGCCACAAATCCCCATGCACGTCCTTTCTATAACGAAGATGAGCAGCGCGTGCTGCGTCACTTCTGAGAGGATTGAGATGAGCAAGAAACCCCATGAGGACAGCCGGTTGGCGAAATACGTCGAGCGCCGGGTGTTGGAATTGAAGTCGAAGAAATCACAGTTACAGATCGCCAGCGAGGCCGGGTTCCCGAATCCGAACATGGTGACCATGATCAAGAACGGCACCAGCAAGCTGGCCCTGGATCGCGTGCCGTCGATGGCGCGTGCCCTGGAGTGCGACCCTGCCTACCTTATGCGCCTGGCCCTTGAGCAAGCTGTTGGCGATACGTCGGCTCAGGCCATCGTGGAGATCTTCGGCACACCGGTCACCGCAAACGAGCTGGGGTGGCTTCAGGAGATCCGGGATGCCGCTGACCACAGTGATCCGCGGATCACCAGTAGGTCACGGGCAGCTCTCAGGGCGATCTTTGGGAGGTAGTAAATGTGTGATCAGAAAGACCTGACACAGAATGAACGGGCCTGGCTGAGCTTCCTGCGCGACATAAGCCTGAACCGTGATCCTGCGCCTACCTTGCGCCGGGTGCAGCTGCTGCGCAGGATTTGTAAGAGATCACGGCCTTAGTGTTGCGTGATCTGGAATGCCAATTGGGAATGGCTGCGCTGTCGGCCTTCCCCGGATCCCAATTCGGTTTTCCCGGAAACGCCACGTTGGGTTTACATGCCGTTAACATTCTGGACGAAAAAGGTTGCCTTAAGTTTACATGAGTAAAACAGTTGGAAACCTTTGAGGGCCAATTTGGGGCATTTTTGGCCTAAAATGCCCCAAAAGGTTTACATTAAGTTTACATTAAGTTGACAGATTTTGCCCGAAAATCACTTTTTTCACGAGAAATGTTAACCCTTGCGATGCTATAGACCCAAGAAAACATAGGTATCGGTTGAAACCGGTCCATGTGGCGAGCAAGAAATGGTGGGCATCGCCACTCTCCGCGTGAGTGAACGAGCCGAGTTTTGAGGCACTCGCATCGTCACACAAGGCGGCTCCAGGTGCACGCCTGATAGTGTTCCCCAAATTGTATATGAACCATGACGATTGCTGCGATGAGGTCGGTCCTGAAGTTAAGGTAAGCGGGTCGCTGGCATGGTTTTGATCCATATATCGTCCGCAGGAGCTTACAATACGGCCACGCAAGCGACAGCTCCATCACCAAGCGCAACGGCAATCCTCCCGGAGAGCGTGCAGAACGAACTTACACAGATGTGTTGCGTGAAATCGATGAGCCTCACAGTCTTACGCACAAGCAGGTGGTCGACCTTCTGAACATGAAAGGGCTCCTCACACTTCAGGGAAAGGAATGGACAGCGTCCCGGGTTCGGATACCGTTGAAGAAAGTGCGTGAACTGCTGCTTGACGAAGAGGATGCAGAGATGCGGAACCAGCCACATTTTGCGATGTTCTGAACCAGGGCGAGGAATGGCTGCATATCCCGGGACCGGTAGATGGGCATGCTAGGAATTTGGTCGAAGTCCTAGAGATTTTCGAGATTTGTGATGGGGATGCATTCCGGCGCCGCCAAGTTGGGGTGGTTGAAACCTCCTATATGTGAGGGAGCGACGTTGTTGATGTTCTTCATTCCCCTCAGCCCAAATCAGTCAATGGCATTTAGTCTATCTTTCAACGACTTGCTAATGCTGTCTTCGTTGTCCATGTTCTGATCATGAACCAGGCAAACGATCCGACAACACCGATCACTGCAACGTCCATTCTCTCTGGCCTCGGCTCTCTTAATCGCGAAGAGATTTGCACTTTCCTCGCAATCCTAGAGGGGATCGGCGCGATCTCGTTGGCCAAGGGCGCGCTGGAAGATGTCGGCAAGCGAATGAAACTCGTCGACGGCACGTCGGTGTCATCAATTGACCAAGCGAAACAACGATTGATGGATGCTCCCACCTCTGACGCGGTCTTGCGACATCGCCTATGGGTGCGACTTGCCGAGGCGCTGATGGTGCCGACAACGGTTCCATTATCCAATCGCTCTGCGCGCAGAGCCGCTGCGTCCCTGGCCGTCCGTGCATCAGAAAGGCTGACCCCGTCCGTCGTGGAGCAACGCAAGGAGAAGAAGACGGCGCAAAGCGACGAAGACCTCGCTGTCCTTGTGGGCAGAAAGGCAGCTGATCTTTGGAATGCCGGGAAGAAGCTGCTCGCTCGCACGGACCCAATGTCCTTTCCGGATCTGGTGCACGAAGAACTGCTGAACATGCTGGCGGATGAGGATCTGGTGGCAGCGGCCGCCATGCAGGCTGATCCGGAAATCCAGGATGCACTGCGAAAGGCCCACGGTGCCGCTCAGAAGGCGATCGCGGCTGGTGGTGGCTGGGTCGCATTTGCGACGATTGTCGGGAACGCTGGCTTTCTACCTTACATTCTGGCCGCCCAGCTCAGCGCCTGGATCCCGATGGTCGGTGGTCCAGCGCTTGTATCGCTGCTCGCAACACTGGTTAACCCGCTTACGGTCGTCGCCGGCTTAGGATCTCTCGGCTGGCTTGCAGTGGGTAAGGGATCACAGGTCGTCCGCAGCCAGGTCGCCGCGCGCATTTGTGTGCTCTTGGCGATCCCGGGAAGCCAGAGCAGCGCAAGCGGCTTGGACGGCTTCCTGACTGACATGCGCGCGTTGGACCAAGAGCCGCCACCGGCCGGTTCGACTCCGCCGCCCTGGAATCAAAGTCCACACCAACTTGATGTCGCAGAGACCGCCCTTGTGACCTCGCTGACGGCCGGAGAAATGCTGTGGCATGCCGTTGCCATCGACGAGAACGTAATGCAGGCTGCCGACTTTTCGCGTGCGGCCGATCTTGGCGATCCGTTGAGTTTTGCAGCCGCGGCGCAGAGCTTTGTGCTGAAAGGTGCAGGCTATTCTTTAAAGGGGTATGCCGCCGAGAGGCTTGTTCTGGATGCACTCGTCGCGGACGGTCACGACGTTGAACTCGCGGAAGCCAGCAATACTCCCGGATTGGACTTGATTGTTGATGGTAGCCCCGTCTAGGTGAAATGCGGCTCAGAGCTTTCGAACCTATCGGAGCACTTTCAAAAGTATCCGGACATCCCCGTGATCGCGAACCAGGAGCTTGCTGAAGCGGCGGCAGAGAGCGGCGAGGTCTGGGCGGACATGGTCACGACGCTTCCCGGATTTGAGATCCAGGTCGTCGAGGCTCAGTTGGCGGAAGCGCTCGAACATGCAGGAGGTCTTGCGAATCCGGACATTTTGGAGTTCGCGTTCTCTATTGGCGTTCTTCGGGGCGGTATCGAGGTCATGCAGGGTCGGATCCCCGCAAGTGATATACCCGCCTGGCTGCTGCTGGATGGCGCTTCACGAGGTGCGCTCGGATTTGCAGGAGCGCAAGCCGGGGGCTGGCTGGGGTTGGTTGCGATCGGACCTGCCGGTGCGCTTGTCCTGGGGCCGGCAATCGGGTGCGCAGCTTTGCTTGGCAACAGTGCGGTCAAAAACAAGGCGCAGGAGCTCCTGATGCGAAATTGGATCAGCGAACTGCTCGATCTTGGTTCAGAACTTCACAGCGCGCTCACAGCAGCGCTGGAGGGGCGTATTCGGCATCTCTCAGATCGCACGACCAAGCTGCCGTCGGTGTCGTCAAGTGAAGCGGCGCTGAACGCCTGGATGGCAGCCCGCTCACAGGATGATCTTGTCGCCGCGATAGAAGATCTGTCTGAACTCGGTGAGCAGCCGACCAAGGAAGAGCATTGTATCGAACTCCTGTTCAAGGCCTCGGACCTGGCCCCTGCCAATGGCTGCGTGTTGTCCTCGGCAAGTAAGCTAAGGCGCAAGTTTGGCGAAAAGCCCGGACTGCAAGAATTGCTTGTTGGTAAGAAACTCGACATGGTCGGTAGTGCCTACGACAAGCACCTGAGATCCCGTCTCGGTTCCTGGTTTGCCCGAGGTTAGTTCATAATGAACCTGTCAGTCTCATACACATACACGCGATCCGCGGAATTGAACGAGCATTTGTGAAGCTGAAGCACTTCCTTGAGCCCACCGAAGGAATCAATTCGTTCGGAGATAACAAACTTCATGGCCACGTCACTACTGTATTCTCGAATTGACGCCATTGTTCTCTCTATTTGAGCCGAAACAAGAGAATGACCAGAAGCCTCAGATCCAAGAGAAGTTGCTCTCAATCCCATAAGTGTTGCATCCCTGATTGACCTGAACTTGTCCGGGTCAAGATCGACGAAGTCCCAACCAAAGTTTTCTTTGTTGCTAAACATAGTCGTAATTGACTCCACACATTTCTGGCCGGCAACTTGAAAGTCGCTCCTGGTCATAGCAACCAGTTGTTCATGAGCTATCTCTCGAGCTCGCTGGGCTTTCTTCAGTTCGTTCTCCACTCTCTCCTTCTCGGTCGTCAATCGTAACTCTTCGGCGACACGGTGGTTTTGTCTCGCTTTGTTTACCACTGATATGCCAGATGCTATCGCGATGGCGAAAATGAATGCAACAGCGGCAATCGCGATCGCAGAAGATGGCTTGTTTCTTTTTTGTTCCAAAGGTTTTCCAGTTTCTCAATTGATTGGGCAGGATACAATCCAACGCCGACGGCAAAATCAACCATAAAGTGTAACCTCGATCACGCTTGCACTTGACGTCAAATCGGAACATTTTGCCCAAGAACAAGAACAGAGGCACATATGAGCGGCACCGACATCAACAGCTTGGGCAGTTTCGCCTGGCCGACTGCCAAACTTCCACAGGACGATTTCATGCAGTCCGAACATGGCAAAGTCGCGCTGCCCTTCGTGACTCTGCGTCGCCTCGATTGCTTCTTGGCACAGACCAACGAGGCCGTGCTCTCCCTGGCCGACACCTTCCCAGACGACATGGACGAGATTGCCCGGTCGCAGATCCTCTACGCGGCCAGCTGTGATGGTATCCCGCTGCCGTCACAACATGAGAAAGCGCAGATTTCTGCTGCAATCGAAGCCTCGAGTCAACAATCGCCGGAAACATCTCGGCGAGTAATCGAATCCATCGACCGCCTCCGCGAACACCGCGCCGCTCCGGTCACTGCCGCAGTCACACACCATATCGACGTGAACAGATACGGCAACCAAAGCGCAACCGACCGCACTCTCGACCGGATCGAGGAGGTGGGCTGATGAGGCGCTATGTGATCAAGACCAATGGTGCGAGTTCATTCCCGAACGGCGTCTGCCAGCCGAAGTGCGCTTCAGAGTGGGCTGGCGGGGAACTTCGATGTGCCATCACTCCAGCTCTGGCCCAGGAGGGAGAAAAGCAGGAGGCCCCTCCGATCTCCGAAGGCGACGAATTGTGGCTATGGGCCCACGAGTCGAAAGAATATGGCGGCGGCCTGGGGATAACAGCGAAGGCAACCGCAGGACCGCAGCGAGTCGACGGCGATAGGTTGTATGTGTCGTTGCAAGACATAGACGTTCTCGATCGTCCATTCGGTTTCAAGGACATCGGCATGGAACCAAGCGGTAGCCGCTTGTTTGATTTCCTGAAAACCTACCGTCAGCGCACAACCTATTTGATAGAGGACAACGACTATCCGGACTTCATAGGACTCGTCGATACACATGCCTCGGTTTTGCCTGATGAGAAGCAATCTCCTAGTGAATCGGAAAGGCCAGGCGAGTTTCGAGAGAACAAAGGTGAAGCATCGGAAGCTCTCGCTGACAGACGGGTGAACCGGTTCTTTCTCAAAGTGAATGGCGTGCTGCACTGCCCAGACGGGATCTGCCGACCTACCAAGGCTGAAGAATGGGAAGGCGGGGATGTTCTGACACCGCTCGCCGGGCCACTGAGAGCCGAGCCTGGCCTTAGCCAGGAGGCTCTACAGATCCAGCCTGGTGATGAGCTTTGGATATGGACACACGAAGACGATCAGTTTGGCCGCGGTTGGGGCCTGACCGCCAAGGCGATCGCAGGGCAGCGAAGAGATACTGGCGAACACTTGGCTGTCCCTGTGACCAAGGTAGAACTAATGTCGCGCCCCTTCGGGTTTCGTGACCTAGGTGACGGTGCTACTGGGTCTCGCCTGCTCGACTACGCGCGGTCCCGCAGACATTACCAAGTCTATCTGATCAAGGACGCCGACTATGATGATTTCCTTCGGGTGGTCGAGGAACGCTCCGTGCCGATCTCGGAAGAAGAAAAGAAGAGATACATCAACGATCGAGATGTCGCGATTGATCGGCACAAGGCAGATCTTCTTGCCGCGTCCGAGGAACGGCGGCGAGGTCTGCGAAAGCTCCGCCCACATCAACAGCGCTTCAGAGAGACGCAAATGGAGCGCCATCGCGGTCGGTGTGTGATCTCTCGATGCCGGGTGCCAGAGGCGTTGGAAGCAGCTCATGTGGTGCCACATAATGGCGATCCGGCCTTTGAGGCGCCGGATAATGGCCTCCTTCTGCGCAGCGATCTCCATAGGCTGTTCGATGCCTATCTTTGGTCCATTCATCCAGGCTCCGGCAAAGTCCGCATTTCCTCTGAACTCAAGGACACAGGATACGCCAAGTTGTCGGGTAAGGATGTTGAGCATAAGCTGGCGCAAGAGTTTCTGACATTTCATTTCAAGCAGTTCGAGAAGGTCGAAAAGGATCGACAAGGATGACCGAAACCCATCCCACCCATTCCATCCACAAGGAGATCGTCGTCGAGGAACGCATCGTCTCACAACTGGTCAATGGGCTGGGTTATATCGAAAGTTCGCCCGAGGCCTATGGCAGCTCTGACTTCGATTCCACTAGCCGCCACGATCTGGCGCATGATTAGCTCCTAAGGCGGCCAGTTTGACGCCAGTTTCTCGGATCGCGGCACCGCGAGGAGCTGATCGGAGCAGACCGAGGGCCTATTGGGGATCAGTAAATGCTTACTTTAAGGCGTTCTGCTACCTCCTGCGGAAGCTGGAGAGTCGTGCGGCCCTATTAACTGGGGAACCCCATAGATCTATATACCCCTTCTACTACACCATACCTACTCCCACATCACCACGCACGAGGAAGAGGCAGGTGCAAAGGGGTGGGTTACGAAGCTGAAGGCGCGCCCTCCAAGCACGTCCGGCAACCATGTCGATCGGCGCGGAGCGTCTACGTCCACGAGAAGCCGCTCCAGCGACGCTGCAGCTCGTCTAGAGATTTGCCGACCACATCGTTCATCTCCCCCCAGCTCTGCAGACCTTGGCCCTCGCGATCAGTTTTCCGCGGCAGTTTCTCACCCGCTCGGCGCAGTTCTTCACGCTCCTCCAACGCTTGGGCGCGGTTTCTCAGCTCAATGCCGTAGACGCCGCGTGTTCGCATCTGAACCTGGGCGTCCTCCAAGAGATGCTGCCAGGGCTTGGACGTGCCGAGCGCGAACGAAAGGAAGGGCTTGGTCAGTTTTCGGAACGAAACGGACCCCAGATCATCAATGGTGGTGAGACCGCGTTCCATGAGTGTATCGCTCCCGGAGATTGTGACCTCGATGCGCGCGCGGCGTTCGTGATCCTCCAGGATGTCCCTCGTGTTTTTCTCTCGGTTTCTGCGGTTTGCTATCTTGTGCTGGATGCTCACCTGGCAGTCGGCGTTCTTCGCGCCCTTCCACAAGGTCGAGTTGAGGTAGAGGTTCTCGCTTGGTTTGTGGGTCAGGATGCGCTGTCTGATCGCCGGGATGCCGATGGTGCTGTCCGAGTGGAAATGATCGCCTGCCTGGTGCGCGAACAGGTATCGAGGTCCGCGCCGGTCACCGTGGATCTGACGCGCATCGACATATCGCGGAACGGCCGGATCGTGGTGGTGAAATCGACTGTGAGGTGCCCAGTGATGGCGATGAAGAAGGCCGACCATCTGCTCGCGGAGCAGTATGGAATCCTCGGCCGATCTTGTGCTGCCCGGATAGAAGTCGACCGAGACCTCGATCAAGTGAAATGTGACCGCACCGTCGATCCCGTGGGCGTCGCGGATCACGTTCAGGATAGCACATAACAGTTCCGGCTTGGGGTCCTGGATCATAATCGCGAAGTGTTGACCCGTTGCTGCCGCGGGATCTTTGATCGGAAGCGCAGCGCCCCAGTCATTGTTGCTGCCCTGCGCTTTCAGATCATGCACGTAGATCTTCGCCTCGGTTGCCTTGTCTATCTTGTCGTGGAGACAATGCGGTGCTGTTGGGGCCGTGGTGTTGACCAGGATCACCATCCGGTCGATCAGCGCCTCGACTTTGTAGCTTTCGCGGATGGCGACATCGGGCATCAAGACGATCTTGTCGGTCCGATCTGCGCGGACCTTTCCTCTCGCGGATGTGGATGGGGTCGAGGTGGGTGAGTATCGCAGATGCGACGGCGGCAGAGAGGTCGCGGCACTATTGCGATACTCCTCCTCCTGCGCAGGCGACGAGTAGCCAAGCTCGATCTCAAACGGCGACGGCTTTGCCGGCACAGGTATCACTGGCTTGGTCATCGCGGGGGCCTGCGCCCTCGGTCGAGTCTTGTTCTTGTCGGTAACCGCCTTTAGCACCTTCTCGATCTCAGGCGATTTCATAATCTGCTTGCCGTCAACTACAAAGCCCCCGGACTTCATGTGCTCCAGGTAGGCGGGCAGGATGCGCTTCATAGACCGCAGCCGGGCATCGAAGAAGGAGGGCTCTTTTGGCGAACCGAAGATCCCGTGCCATCGCAAGGCTAGATCCTGTTTCGTGATCGCCTTCGTGCGGCTATTCCGCCCGGTTTGGTCAAGACCGTGCTCTTGGAGTTTCGGCCGGACGCGCAGCTCATACATTGCGACCGCGACACATTGCAGGATCGCGCGCTTGTTGGGCTGACGGCCGCCAAGCTTTTTTATCCCAGGGTGTCCATCAAGAAGTAGCCAGCGCCCGAACGCGGCCACCTCGGCGTGGGTGCTCAGAATTCCAGTGACAGAAACAGCGTGTGCAAGATCGATAGGTGTGTTTTTCTCGGCATCCTTGAAGCGTTGCGCCACGATGGTATTGAGGCGGAGACTGAAGCTTTGGTCAGAAATCTCATCTGAGAGCTCGCCAATTTCGAATAGGGCAGAAGCGGCCGCTAGGCGTTGCGCGCGCATCACGGAACGCGCCTTTGTTGCCGGTGTGTTCATGTTGGGATTGATAGGTTTTTCTTCTAACTGGTTTTGTTTACGTGGTGGCAGCAAAATGCTCAAGCTGCACAATTCCCGAACGTTGCGGCGTGAAGAAATAGAGCAAGCGACAGAAATGATGCGCTTTTTCGCCCAGGTCCGCGGTATCTTTCTTGCAAAGTCCGCTTCACCGCACACCATCAGCATCTGAAAGAAACCGGAATTTTTTGACACGCAAAAAAGCTGCGCCGAGGTCAACCTGCCGTAGACTATTCCCAATAATCCAAATATCTATCGCGCAATTTTTTGTTTCTAAGTAATAGCTTGCCTCCGTTCTTTGCATTCGAAACAACCATTGCATGTATGCCGGGTAACTGATTTGGTATGTGAAAATCCTACCGTGAGGCACTCGTGTCATTTTTCGAACATCCCATCCTCAACTCGCCCTACACCGTTCCTGCGGAACATTGGGAACTTGACACAAGCGGCCGCCCTACAGATCGGATCATTCCGAGTCGCCGGCGTTCTGATCTCATCTCGGCGATGCCGAAGGCAAAGAGCGTCAAGAAGAGCGGTGGCCAACAGGCGGAATTGGGTCTGAATGAAGCTGGCCTTGAGACCCAGGAGATGGCCTACAACGTAACTGAATTCGTCAACGACTTGCGTAGCCAGGTTGATAGCTGGCGCGCCCTGCCTAACCCGAACGACTGGCGGGTTACTCCGACGACACAGAGGTTGTTGCAACACTGGCGGGCCATCCAGCAGGATGAAAGCCAGACCATCCGGCCGTTTTTCTGCCAGCTTGAGGCAGTGGAAACAGCAATCTTTCTGGCGGAAGTCGCGCCGAAGATGGGCCCGAGGGGCAAACGCTTCCGGACCAGGCTAGAGGCAGCGAACGCAGAGGCGAACCCTGACCTATTCAGGGTGGCAATGAAGCTTGCCACGGGAGCGGGGAAGACGACCGTGATGGCGATGCTGATTGCCTGGCAAACGCTCAATGCTGTGCGAAGCCCCAACTCCAAGTCATACTCCCGTGGTTTCCTGATCGTTACCCCGGGTATCACGATCCGCGACCGCCTTCGTGTTCTCCTCCCGAACGATGCCGAAAACTACTACATGCGCATCAACCTTGTGCCGACGGACCTCATGCAGGACATGCAGAAGGCCAAGATCGTTCTCACGAATTATCATGCGTTCAAGCTGCGCGAGACGCTTCAGCTTGCCAAGGGAACAAGATCGGCACTGCAAGGCCATGGAAGCCAGCTCAAAACGTTGGAGTCCGAAGGGCAGATGATAAAACGCGTCATGCCTGAGCTGATGGGGCTTGGAAAGATCAACGTCATCAATGACGAAGCTCACCATTGCTACAGGGAGCGTGCAAACACCGAAACCGAGCGCCTCAAGGGCGACGAGAGGAAAGAAGCCGAAGAAAACGCCGAAGCTGCCCGGCTTTGGATCTCAGGGCTCGAAGCGGCCAAGCGTCAGATCGGCGTGCAGATCGTGTATGACCTGTCTGCTACTCCCTTCTTCCTTGCCGGATCGGGGTGGGTAGAGGGCACGCTTTTTCCCTGGGTGGTGTCTGATTTCTCGCTGATGGATGCCATCGAATGTGGGATCGTGAAGTTGCCCCGGGTCCCTGTCGCTGACAACCTACCGAGCGGCGAGGTGCCTCTTTACCGCGATCTGTGGAAAGAAATTGGTAAGAAGATGCCTAAAAAGGCGCGGGGGAAGACAAAGCCTAATCCGCAGAGCCTACCCATCCCGCTAAAGACAGCGATCGACGCACTGTATGGTCATTACGAGAAGACCTTCAAGCTCTGGCAGCAAGGAGGTGTTCAGATACCTCCCGTTTTCATTGTCGTCTGCAACAACACCACGAACTCCGAGCTGCTGCGTGACTACATGTCTGGGTATGAACGCGAGAACCCGGACGGCACTATCGAAGTTGTTCACGGAAAATGCCCGCTCTTTGCCAATTTCTCTACCACCGATGATGAACGCCTCCCACGACCACGCACGGTCCTGATCGATAGCGCTACGCTGGAAGCGGGTGGTGACATCGACAAGTCCTTCCGCGACGCACACGCCGACGAGATAGAAGCCTTTCGCCGGGAGCAGGCGGAACGGGGTTCATCTGAGGACCTGACAGATGCCGACATTCTTCGCGAGGTGATGAACACTGTCGGGAAAAAGGACCGGCTCGGAGAGCAGGTGCGTTGTGTTGTTTCAGTCTCCATGCTGACGGAAGGGTGGGATGCAAACAACGTAACACACATTCTCGGCCTTCGCGCGTTTGGAACGCAGCTCATCTGCGAGCAGGTCATCGGCCGCGCCTTGCGCCGTTTGTCTTACGACCTTGACCCTGACACAAAGCTCTTCCGCACGGAATATGCCGACATCATGGGCATCGACGGATTGAACTTCTCCGACCAGCCTCGTGTCGCTCCACCGCAAAAGCCGCGAGATGTAATCCAGGTGCGTGCCATGTCGCCGGAACGCGATAACCTGGAGATCACATTCCCTCGTGTGCAGGGCTATGTGGCTGACTTGCCGTCTGAGAAGCTTGAAGTCGATTTCTCGAAGACAGAGCCATACGTCCTGACACCCGAAAAAGTCGCGGCAACCGTCGTGACCATGCAGGGCATTATTGGTGAAAGCGAAAAGCTCAACCTCGACTATCTCAAGACGGCGCGGCTCTCGACCATCGCCTACAACGTCGCCAAGCACATGATCTTCGAGAAGCTGCGCGACGAGAATGGGGCGCCCAAGATGCATCTTCTGATGCCGGCCAAGCGGATTGTTCTGCAGTGGTTGAAAGAGGGCCATTTCGTCTGCAAGGGCGATACTGTGCCTGCCCAGCTCCTTTATCGCGAGCTGGCCGATGAGGTTTGTGACATCATTTTCGGTGCGCTCATCGAAGGGCCGCGTGGCGACAGCATTCTGCGCGCCGTTCTTGATCCCTACCAGCCCGAGGGGTCGACCATGGGTGTGCATTTCAACACCTCTGTCGCCACGCGCTATTCGCCACGTCCGGACCGCAGCCACCTGAACTGGATCATCACCGACAGCGACTGGGAGGACAAGCTGGCCGCCCGGATCGAGGATCACCCGAAGGTCCTCGCCTACGCCAAGAACCATAACCTAGGCTTCGAAGTGCCCTACCTCAGGGAAGGCGAGCCACATGTCTACCGTCCCGACTTCCTGATCCGCCTTGACGCGCCGGAGCCGGTGACGCTGGTGATTGAGGTCAAGGGCTTCCGTGGACACGATGCCATGCTCAAGGCCGAGACCATGCGCAACAAGTGGATCCCGGCAGTCAATCGGCTCGACGGCTTCGGCCGCTGGGGCTTTGCTGAACTGCGCTCCGCTCATGACTTTGGCCCTGACCTGGACACGGCAATTGAAGAAATGCTTGGAGCGGTGTCTGCATGAGCCAAATTTTTCTTCCAATGTGCAGAATGTGCGCCTATATATTTCTTATCCGCCCCTCGGCAGTAAGCGTTGCTCCTCGAAATCCAGAGTTTCGCCGACACCTTGGGGCTTTCTCGTTTCTGGCGTTCACATGACAAAGGTCGCAATCCTCATAGATGGCGGCTACTTTCTCAAACGCCTACGCACGGTTCGCCCTAAAACGGACACGAACGACGCCACTGCAGTTTGTCGTGACATCAGTCGCCTGGTGTCCAGCCACCTAAAGCAGATCAACAAGGTCGAGCGCGTTCCGCATGCACGTTCATTGCTATACCGCTCTTTTTTCTATGACGCGCGGCCGTATCTCGACAAAGGGCATTTGCCTGTCAGCAGCAAGGGCATAGACTACAGCAAGACAGATCGAGCCCGCTTTCACCTTGATCTGCATGACAACCTTCGTCGCACGTCCAACATGGCGGTGCGACTGGGAGAAGTTCGGCGAGACCCAGACAGCCTTTGGGAGTTGAAGCCGGCTGTCCTGCGCGATCTCCTGAAGAAGAAGCGTGATTTTGACGATCTCACTGATGATGAGTTTCGCCCTACGTTTCGGCAGAAAGCCGTCGACATGAGGATTGGATTGGACATCGCGTCTATCACGCTCAAACGACAGGCTGACATAATCGTTCTGGTCGCAGGCGACAGCGATTTCGTGCCAGCGGCCAAACTCGCCCGGCGTGAGGGTGTGAAATTCGTTCTCGACCCGCTGTGGCGTAAAGTCGACGAGAATTTGTTTGAACATATTGACGGGCTGCGCAGTGGTTTCCCCAAACCGACGCCAAAGACCGAACCGAAGGCAGAGTAATGACTGACAAGAAAACCCCCATCGAGCCCATCACCCACGAGGACGAGCGCCTGAACATCCCCACGCCGGAACTGGCGCCGATGATGGATCCCGAGGACGCACGGCCGATCAAGGTGGCCTATGAACAGCGCAACCCGGATCTCGATCCGCAGCTGATCTGGCGCGGCAAGGATATCGACCAGGAGGCGGTGACGGTGGATGCGCCGCCGATCTACCTGCAGGAACAGGTCCACCCTAAGGCGATCATCGAGGACCTGCGCGCCGGCAACAAGCGCAACGGCGAAGGCGGAGGCGCGGACCTGTTTGATCATTTCGGGCTGACCGACGAGGACCGCGAGGCGGAGATCGAGTTTTACCGCCACCATCGCAAGTGGTCGAACCGGATGATCCTGGGCGACGGGCTCCAGGTCATGGCGTCCCTCGCCGAGCGCGAAGGGCTGAAGGGGCAGGTGCAGGCGATCTATATCGACCCGCCCTATGGCATCAAGTTCAACTCCAACTTCCAGTGGTCCACCACCTCGCGCGATGTGAAGGACGGCAAGCTGGAGCATCTGACCCGCGAGCCCGAGCAGGTGAAGGCCTTTCGCGACACCTGGCGCGACGGCATCCATTCCTACCTGCAATACCTGCGCGACCGATTGGTCGTAGCGCGGGAACTGCTGTCCGAGAGCGGGTCATGCTTTGTTCAGATCGGGGACGAGAATGTCCACCGTGTGCGCGCGCTGATGGATGAGGTGTTCGGTGAAGAGAATTTTGTCGCGCAAATCTCGGTGAAGAAAACGAGCGGTGCGACTTCCGATTATATGCCAGGCACCGTGGATTACATCGTCTTCTTTGCGAAGAATAAGCCGCGTTTGAAATATCGACAGCAGTATCTCGAGCGCGAACTTGGAGATGATGGCGACAAAACCTACAGGTTCCTTGACGGTGAAGATTTTTCGAGACGCGGGTTGTCGGCCGTCGAGATCGCCGAGGTGAAGAAAACTAAAGCTCGTTTTCGTGTCTTCCGGCAGCAAACAATGACCAGTCAGTCAATCGGACGGGAAAAGGGCGAAGGCGCTGCAAGTTGGTTTGGCGTCACACTTGCAGGAAAGACGATCAAACCGCCGGCAACTGCACGCTGGAAAACTAACGAAATCGGAATGGAGCGATTGGCGAAGTCCCGCCGTGTTGAGCCGACTGGGCGACTGATATCATATATCCGGTTCCATGGCGATTTTCCGGTATATCCTGTCACTGATCTTTGGACAGACACACAATCCGGAAGCGCGATGGGCAAACTCTACGTCGTGCAAACGAGCCAGAAGATCGTCCAACGCTGCCTCCTAATGACCACCGACCCGGGCGATCTCGTGCTCGATCCCACCTGTGGATCCGGCACTACCGCATCTGTGGCCGAGCAATGGGGACGGCGTTGGATCACCATCGACACCTCCCGCGTGGCCCTCGCCCTCGCCCGCGCGCGGATCATGGGCGCGAAATACCCCTGGTATCTGCTTAAGGACTCTGAGGCTGGGCAAAGGAAAGAGGCCGAGGTCACCCGCTCCGCCCCCGCCACGGCAGCGACCTACAACGACATCCGCCACGGCTTCGTCTATCAGCGCGTGCCCCACATCACCCTGAAAAGCATCGCCAACAACACCGAGATCGACACGATCTGGGAGGCGATGCAGCCCGCCGTCGAGGCCGCCCTGTTGGACCTCAACGCAGCGCTCTCCGGCCACGCCGCGCCTTTCGAGGTCGAAACCGGCGGCCGCAAGGGCGACAAGATCGACTTCACCGCCTCGGGCGAGGTCGAATTGCCCAGCGGAGAGATGGCCCCGGCAAACGGTTTCATGGAATGGGAGGTTCCGCGCGAGGCTCGGGAGGACTGGCCCGACGCGGCGAACAAGGCTTTGGCCGCGTTCTGGGAAGCGCGCATCGCCCGCCAGAAAGAGATCGACGCCTCCATCGCCGCCAAGGCCGATTACGAGTTTCTCTATGACAAGCCCTACGAAGACAAGAAACGCGTCCGCGTCGCCGGACCGTTTACCGTCGAGAGCCTGTCACCCCACCGCACGCAAGCCGTGAACGAACATGGCGAGCTGATCGACGAGGTAGAGGCCGCGCGTGGTAAGCGGGCTGCGGATGCGACTGAGGCCGACAACTACCGCGCCTCTATCCTAGAAAACCTCAAGAAGGCGGGTGTGCAGCAGGCGGACAAGGCCGATAAGGTCGAGTTCACCTCGCTCCAGCCCTGGCCTGGCGAATGGCTGGCGGCCGAGGGGCGTTATTTGGAGGGCGACATGGAGCGCAAGGCCGGCATCATGATTGGCCCGGAATACGGCACTCTGCAACGTGCGGACATAGTCGCAGCCGCTCGGGAAGCGGTGGAGTGCGGTTTCGATGCCTTGATCACCTGTGCCTTCAACTACGACGCTCACACGGATCGCGTCAGGATTGGGGATTTGACGATACTCAAGGCACGGATGAATCCGGATCTTCACATGGCAGGAGATTTGAAGGCTGGGGGCGGCAACCTGTTCGTCGTGTTCGGCGAACCAGACATCGAGGTGAAGGAGGATGGCGACAAGCTACGGATAGATTTGCTTGGCGTCGACATCTTCAAACCGGCGACCGGCCAGGTGGTGTCGTCTGAACCGGACGACATCGCGTGCTGGTTCATCGACACGGACTACAACGAGGAGTCGTTCTTCGTTCGGCACGCGTATTTCCCGGGCGCGGATATTCCCTACAAGCAGCTGAAGACGACCCTGAAGGGGGAGATCGACGAGGAAGCCTGGGACAGCCTGAAACGCACCGTGTCGCGCCCCTTCGCGCGCCCGAAGTCGGGGCGGGTGGCTGTGAAGGTAATCAATCACCTCGGGGACGAGGTGATGAAGGTGTTGGGGGTTTAGTGATGCCCAAAAAGCGAGGATCCTACCTTGGCGGAGGCTCGATAATAAGAGCCCATGCTATTGGCTACCGAAGGCGCGGACCGGTAATTCGCAAGGAAGGTATTTTGAAGGCCGCTGTTGAAGAATGGAAACCTGAGGGTGCGAAGTCTTGGGTCGTTTCACCAAAGGACGACGAAGAACTCGAGCGCCAAAAAAAGCGCAAACCGAAAAACAGAGGAAAACGCTATCGCAAAACTGCGAAGCAAGTCCTTAAAGAGCGCGAAGCGGAGGTGGAACGCCGGCGAGCAGCCAGGCTGGAAAAAATCGAACAAAGGCGGAATCATGATTCTGACTTTGATGCAAAATACCGCGAAAAAGTGAAAGCAGCAGAGGAAAAGCAGGCCAATCGTAAGAGGTTTGTGGTCGAAGTGCGTAGTAAGAGACGTTCCTCATGACGCATCGCATTGCCGACACTTTCTACGACGCTCTCGCGAAGCTGACTCAGCAGGAACAAAAGCAGGTCAAGACAGCCGCATTCGATTTTCAAATGGATCCAAGCCTGCCCGGGCTCTCGATGCATCGGGTGGACCGCGCCCGTGATCCGAATTTCTGGACCGCGCGCGTGAACCGCGACATCCGCATGGTGATCCACAAGAAAGATGGCCAAACCCTTCTGGCCTGGGTCGGCCATCATGATTCAGCCTATCGTTGGGCCGAGACGCGGAGGATCGAAAGCCATCCTCGCACGGGGTCGATCCAGATCGTCGAGGCGCGAGAAACCATCGAAGAGGTTGTCGTCCAACGTTACGTAGAGAAAGCCGTCGAACTGCCGCGTCCTTTGGCTGCCAAGGATGACGATACACTCTTGTCCTGGGGTGTGCCGTTAGACTGGCTCGATACCGTGCGGGATGTGACCGAGGACACGGTGCTCGACATTGCCGGGCGGCTGCCAACTGAGGCGGCAAATGCTATCCTTTCGGCCGCTGTTGGCGAGACACCCGTGCCAGCTGTCGTGTCAGTAGAGGGGGCGGACCCGTGGACTCACCCCGACACAATGCGCAGATTCCGCGTCCTGGAGAATGTCGAGGAATTGCAGGCTGCTCTGGACGCGCCTTGGGAGAAGTGGGCCGTATTCCTGCACCCCGCGCAACAGGAATATGTGGATCGCGACTTTAATGGTCCGGCACGCGTGATTGGTTCTGCCGGAACTGGCAAAACCGTAGTTGCGCTCCACCGAGCGGCACGTTTGGCGGAAAACCCTGGCGTGAAGGTCTTGCTGACCACGTTCAACCGCAAGCTCGCGGACAACCTCCGAGAAAAAATCCCACAGGTTGCCTCGTCCGATGCGTTGGACCGCATCGTGGTCGAGGCGCTGCCGGTGCTCATCGCCCGGCTGCATCGCGAAACTTTCGGGGATAGTGAAATCGTTGATGAGACATCCTTGCGTCACTTCCTAGTCGAAGCGGCCAGTGAACAGGAGATGCAAGTTGATCCGGATTTCCTGTTCGACGAATGGTCTCTGGTCGTCGATGCATGGGACATCAGCACGCAGGAAGCCTACCGCGATTTGCCGCGCCTAGGCCGAAAAGTTCGCATGGCAGCGTCGAGGCGAGACGCTCTCTGGCAGGTATTTGAATCGGTTCGCGAGAGGCTTGTGCGGGAGTTGGTTAAAACCGAGGCACAGCTCGCCCATGAGCTTTCCGAGAGTGGAGCTCTCCCCTTTGACCATGTCCTTATTGATGAAGCGCAGGACATCTCGGTAGCAGAACTGAAGCTGCTTGGACGCCAGGTTGGAGACAAGCCGAACGGCTTGTTCTTTGCCGGCGACATTGGTCAGCGCATATTCCGTGCGCCATTCCCCTGGACAGCGGCCGGTATCGAATTGCGAGGGCGATCTCGCAGTCTAAAGGTGAACTACCGGACGTCACATCAAATCAGGTGCCAAAGTGACAGGTTGTTGCCTGAAACACTGGTCGAGGCAGACGGCAACGAAGAGTCCAGAACTGGTGTTACTTCGGTGTTCGATGGACCCGTGCCAACTTTTCGCGCATTTGAGACATCCGACGCTGAACTTGAAGCGCTGGTCGAGTGGGTGCGTGACCGGCTAACAACCGACGGCGTGCCGCCTTCTGAACTCGCAGTTTTGTTGAGAAACGAAGTTGAGGTGGAGCGCTACGCCGAGGTTTTGTCGGTAGAGAATGTGCAGATCATACTGATGCACGACGCAAAAGGTGCCGAGTATCGTGCCGTGGCGATTGGTGGACTGAACGACGGGACACTCCCAGACGAGATGCGGTTACTAGCTGCAAAAGACGAAGCTCAATTAGACGAAGTTATGAACACCGAACGGCACCTACTGTATGTGGCCGCAACGAGGGCTCGTGATCACCTTTGGATGTCGGGTGTTGCGCCAGTCTCCGAGTTCTTGGTTGATCTCTTGGAGGAGTGAAAGCGCCACCTTGCGTCTGGCATCGTCCAGACTGTCGAACATCTCCTCGTTTAAGAGCTCGTCGCGCAGGCTGCCGTTGAATGACTCGATGAAGGCATTCTGCTGCGACTTGCCCGAGTCGAGTGCATTGTCCGGCATAAATGAAAATAGTAGGTGCCCAATCGTGCCTGCAATGCGTCCCACAAGGGTTCCCAAGTGTCCGACATCTGCTACACCTAGGGAAAGACTGGCAATTTGGTGCTCATGAACCTCGCTTCAAAATCCTTTCTGGGGTTCCTGATTGACCCTTTCAGGCGACATCCAAGGTCCTTGACCCTGCAAGAAAATGGTATTGCAGCGCGCGGCGCTGGATCGCCCTGGATTGGATTTGAAGCTATCGCCACGCGCCCATCGGTCCGGAAGGGCCTTCTCTCGTCGTCTCTTTCGCTCGATCTTGGGGGCGACCGAAACCTGACCTTACCTGCGGTGGAGCCCTCTGCGGCCAGAACCTTCGCGGACGCGGCTACAATAGCCTGGGTGAATTTCAATCGGGCGGAGCTGGAAAAGGAGGACGCCACGGTCCGGCGAATCCTGCACGCGCTCGATGCGCTCATGGTCCCGGAGGTTTATCCTGCCGCATGCCACGTATCGCCGCTGGCGCGCGATGCTGCCGATCTGAGCAGCCGCGTGCTGTCCAAGCTGAACGCCGAGGCCGTGGGCGACAAGGTGATGTCGCGGATCGCGCCGATCATGGCGTTCGCTGCCGATCCGAATGCCGCCCGTGAAGTAGCTATCGAGGCGTTCGTGGAAGATCAATTGCTTCGTTGGAAGGATTTCTTCGACACGGTCGAGTCCATGCCGCTGACGCCGGAACAGCGGCTGTCCGTCGTCGTCGACGAAGACGCAACGCTGGTTCTGGCCGGCGCGGGGTCGGGCAAGACCAGCGTGATCAGCGCGAAGGCCGCCTACCTCGTGAAGGCCGGGATACGAAAGCCAAGCGAGCTCCTGCTGCTAGCCTTCGCGAAGGATGCCGCAACTGAGATGTCGGAGCGGATAGAGGCCAGGTGCGGGGTCCCCGTGACAGCGCGCACCTTCCACGCATTGGCCTATGAGATCATTGGCGAAGTGGAGGGCGAGAAGCCACCCTTGGCGCCGACCGCGACCGATGACAAGGCGTTCCTGTCGCTCATCAAGGAGATCCTCCGGCACATCGTGGCGACTGCCAGCGAGATCGCACAGACCGTGATCGGCTGGTTCGCTGGTTTCTTCGACGACTTCCCGACAGAGTGGGATTTCAAGACGAAGCACGAATGGTATGCGCAGATCGAAACCCGCAACTTGCGGACGCTGCAAGGCGAGACGGTGAACAGCTTTGAAGAGCTTCTGATCGCCAACTGGCTGTTCCGGAATGGCATCGCCTACGAATACGAGCCGAGCTACGAGCACAAGCTCCGGAAGACTGGGCGCCGCACCTACTTGCCCGATTTCCGGCTGACGGAGAGCGGCGTTTACATCGAGCACTTCGGTGTGCGTAAGAAACGCGGCAGGGACGGCGTCGAGGAATTGACCACGGCGCCTTACGTCGATCGCGATGAATACCTCGAAAGCATGGACTGGAAACGGCAGGTCCATGCCGAGCACGAGACGGTTCTGGTGGAAACTTATAGCTGGGAGCGTGAAGAAGGCAGGCTGCTCGAAGCGCTTGCCAAAAAGCTTGAACCATACGTCACGCTGCGGCCGATCCCAGACATCGAGATTTACGATCGCGTGGCCGAGGTCGGGGTGGTGGACAGCTTTACCTCGCTGATGGGCACTTTCCTACGTCACTTCAAGAACGGTGGCTACCGGGTCGAGGACTGTTCAGACAAGGCGCAAACGCTGAAGATGGGCAAACGCGCCGAAGCATTCCTGAAGATCTTCGGCGCCGTGTTCCGCGAGTATCAATCCCGCCTGGGTGATCGGATCGACTTCGAGGACATGGTGAACTATGCGACCTCCCTCGTCGAAAGCGGGCGCTACCAAAGCCCATTTCGGCATATCCTCGTAGACGAGTTTCAGGACATCTCGACCGGACGGGCGAAGTTGATCCAGGCCCTCAAGCGCCAGCATTCCGATGCCAAGGTGTTTGCCGTCGGCGACGACTGGCAGTCGATATACCGCTTCGCCGGGTCGGACATCCACATCATGCGCAACTTCGGCGCTGAATTCGGTGGCACCTATGCAGGAGCTACTGATGTCCATCGGACCGTCGACCTCGGCCGGACCTTCCGATCCGTCGACAAGATTGCCCTGGCGGCCCGTCGCTTCGTTCTGCGAAATCCGGCACAGATCACCAAGACGGTGGTCCCCGCAGGCGAGACGGACGAGCCGTCGATTAGGATCGCCTGGAGGCGCCGCGACACCGGGGAGACGACCTTGAATGACACCGTGGCCGCTCTTGCCACTACTGAAGGCAAGGGGGGCGGGAAACCGTCCATCCTGATCCTGGGGAGATACCGTTTCCTGAGGCCCGATGTCGGGCGGCTTCAGCGCCAGAATCCCGAGGCGACGATCACCTTCAAGACCATCCATGCATCGAAAGGCCTTGAGGCTGATCACGTGATCATCCTTGGCGCCGACAACGCCAAGATGGGTTTCCCGTCGATGATCGTCGACGACCCTCTGCTTAGCTTGGTATCGCCCGAGAGCGAGCCATTTCCGAATGCCGAAGAACGGCGAGTCATGTATGTCGCCGTGACCCGGGCCCGGCGGACGGTGACCATCCTTGCATCCGAATCGCGCCCCTCCGTCTTCGTTGAAGAGCTGATGAAAGAGCCCGAGTTCGGCGTGGTTGTGCCTTTGGAGGCTCAGAAGCACACCCACACCTGTCCGGGTTGCGGTGGACGTCTGCTCCACATGGCCGGCAAGGACGGTCGCGATTGGTATCGCTGCGAGCATGTGAAGCTGTGCGGCAGTCGTATGCCGGCTTGTCCCGCCTGTGGTGTTGGACTCCCGGTCCGTTCTCGGGCCAGTGGTGATCTGATTTGTAGTGATTGCGGGGTAACCCAGCCGGCTTGTCCTAGTTGCGACGCGGGATGGCTTGTCGAACGACGCGGTCGCTATGGAGCATTTCTTGGTTGTGTCCGTTTCCCAGATTGTGATGGCAAGGCCAAGCTGCAGAAAAGCGCGTGACATGCTCAAAGAGCGGGATCCAGCCGTCATTGGTGCGATCAGCCACAACGGTCCGCAGGCAGCGCATCCCCTACATTCATAATTGCCTCGGCGAACGGTAGCTCCCCGCCCTGAAAGCTCGATTGCTTCAGCGTCATCACGCAATCACGGCGGTCATCTCGTTAACATTCTTGCAGTCCCAATTTAACTCCCAAGAAATCGCCCCCAATCCTCCATCATCTCTCGCCTTCTCTCGACCATGTCACTCCGCCTGTAGGCACGTTCAACGTCGCTGCCGACATTGTGTGCAAGAGCCAACTCGGCCATGTCGCGAGGGTAGTTCGTGCGTTCCGCCGCCCAGTCCCTAAAGCTGGAGCGCAGCCCGTGTGGAACCGCTGGCCGGCGCGAGCGAGGGTCAAGAAAGCCAGATCGTCCTTCTTTCTCCTCGGCAGCTTGGATCCTGCGCATCACGGCTGAGATCGTCATGTCGGACATCTGTCCGTTTTTTGGGGACGGGAAGACAAAAGGGCAGTCCATCAGCCGGGGTTGGCCGGCAAGCAGTTCGACTGCGGTGGCGGAAAGGGGCACACGATGCTCGCGCCCGGCCTTCATTCGATCCCCTGGAACCGTCCAGATACCGTTGGCCAGGTCGATCTCATCCCAGAGCGCGCCTCGCACTTCGCCTGATCGAGACGCGGTCAGGGTGAGGAACTCCAGCGCACGGGCCGCCATGCCTTCCCTGGTGCGCAGCACGCGGAACCAGTTCTCGATCTCGTCCAGGGCGACGGCCGGATACCTGTTCTCCTTCTGCACCTTGTTGGGGGAGGGGAGGATCTGTTGTAGGTTACCTTTCCACCGCGCCGGGTTCTCGCCCTCGCGTAGCCCCATCACCTTGGACCAGTCCAGAACCGCCTCGATGCGCTGGCGGACCCGGGAGGCGGTCTCGTTCTTCGTGGTCCAGATCGGGCGCAGAACAGCCAAGATGTCCTCAACCGCGATGGATGCGACTCCCTTGTCGCCTATCACCGGGAAGGCATAGGTGGTCAGTGTCGAGCGCCACTGTTTGATGTGCTTGGCGTTCTTTAGCTCGCCTTGCACCTTTTCCGCGTAGTAGCGTTCGAAAGCATCCTCGAAGGTGGTTCGCTGTCTCTGCTCGACAGCGAGTGCGGCACGCTCGACCTGGCGCTCCTCAACTGGGTCAATGCCAGCACTGATCTTGCGCTTCATCTCCAGTGCTCGTTCGCGCGCTTCTGCGAGGGATACCTCTGGAAAAGGGCCGAGGCCGATATGTCTTCGGTTGCGTCCAACCGTGACCCGGAATATCCATGATCTGGCCCCGGTATCAGTAATATTCAGGCTCAGCCCGGCAGGGGTTCCACCGACCGCGTGGCGGCCTGGCTCAGACAGTCTCTTTACTTGGATCGCTTTTAGCTCTTTGGCCTGTTTTGGCATTTCTTGCCACCATCCTTGCCACCAAAAATTATTCTATTGATTGCATGTCGATGTGGCGGTGTGCAAGATGCTGTGGCGGTAGTTGATTGATAAATAGTAGTAAAATTGCGATGTCTGCCGCGGGGTGAAACTCTATGCAGCTCCAGATAGGCGGACTTCGTCTCCGCCATCACCTCATTTTTCCGTTTGTTTTCCATAAGTTACTGAAGTTTCAGATTCTTCAAAAGTGACTTTGCTACAGTTTGATGCTACAATAGTGGTATGAACCCGCGAGTCGCAGTCCCCAAATTATTCCGCCGCAATGACCGCTGGTATGTCCGGGTCCAGGTCCCGAAAGCCATGCAGAATAGACTCAGGAAGCGGGAATACTGGATTTCATTGAAAACCTCGGACCGTCAGGAGGCGATGATGCTCGCCCCGTCTGTCGTTGCCGAGAAACGGACGATCATCAATATGGTCTACAACCGGCTGGAAGGTATCCGGCAGACCATAACCGAATTCACCGACGAACAGCGTGAGGCGCTGTTCCGGGAAGCCTATTCGGACCACGTGTCTTCAAGCTCGAACCTGATATCTGAATACGAGCAAAGTCGGTTTGGATCACTTATCGAGTTCGCTAACCACCGAGAAGCAACAGTCGAAGACATGATAGCCCGCCTGCGGGTATCACAAGGCAACCTTCCAGCCATCAACGTGATGATGCTGAAACTCGCAGAGGCGAACGGGATAACGACCCCTGAGGGGACAAAGGCAGAAGAAACGCTTCGGGCCGCTTGTATTGAAGGGTTCATCGAGGCCAAACGCAACGAGGTCGCCTTGCTACGTGGCAGAGCAGTTCATGCCGATCCGAATCCAGTGATCGTCGATCCTGATTCCGGTCGCCCAAGGGAGTTTACGCCCCTGAAGACCATCCTTGCCAGACCACCAGAAGAGCCGGTCAGCCTGACCAAACTGGTCGAGGAGTTCATCGCCAACCCGAACAAGATCAGAACGCCCAAGACCAAGAACTCTATCCGGGGGTCCATGGGAGTTGTCATCGAAATCCTAGGCGATGCCACACCGCCTGATGACATCACTGAACAAGAGTGCGAGCGTGTCCGCGATCTCATCATGCAGTTGCCGCCGAACTTCAAGAAACTTCCGGCCCTTCGAGACCGGCCCATCGAGGAGATGGCAAGGATTGCTAGAGCCAAGGGCATGGCAAAGCTATCCCCAACCGGCGTCAACACCTACCTCAAGTGGCTGACCACCTTCCTCAACTGGTGTCAGAAAAAGGGGAAGATCGCCCGTGTGCCGACCTCATTCAGCGAGATTCGGGTGGCCGACCCAGAGAGGAAGGAACACAAGCGCCTTCCATTCACTGATGAGCAGTTACAGACCTATTTTCACAGCCGTATTTTTGCTGATCAGGATCGGTCGAATTCTATCTTCTGGGTGTCCCTGATCGCGCTGTGGAACGGGATGCGGTCCAACGAAATTTGCCAGCTTGATGTTGCCGATGTGGTTGAGGTTGAGGAGGTTTGGGGGTTCGATATCACTTATATCAGCACCTCGGGAGACGATGACAAGTCGGTCAAGACTGGGGCCTCCATTCGCTTGATCCCAATTCACCCTAAGCTGATCGAGTTCGGGTTCCTGGATTTCCACGCCTCCCGACCGAAGGAAGCCAAGCTGTTCGATGACGTCACACGTGGAGCAGACGGATACTATTCGAGCACGTTCAGCAAGAAATCCAACCGGTATCTGGCCGAGGTCGGTGTCCACGGACCGAAACGAAAATTTCACTCCTTTCGCCACAACTTCCGCGACGCACTTCGGCGTGGACGGGTTGATCGGGAGATCGGGAAGGCTCTGGGCGGATGGCAACGCGGCAACACGGAAGCATTCGATATCTACGGTTCCGGGTTCCCTCTGGAAGAATTGGCGGATGAGCTTGGTCGAGTTGGTTATCCGAAGGTGATATGGGATCATCTGATCGTATAAACCCAACTGCTACTAGGTTCGACCGGCACGCAACATACCCGATGTTTTGCGCCCATGTCGCCACGTCGCAGTCGCAATCCCCAAAAAACCGGGTAAGGTGTTGACTACAGGGAGATGACATCGGTGGCCACCGCGAAGCAACTCATTGGGCTCCTGAAGAGTCATGTTGAGGGGAACGAGGACAGATTCTTCGATCTCGCTCTTCAGCTTGCCTCGTCGGAGGAACAGAAGGGTCATACCCGGTTGGCAGAGCAGTTGCGTCAATGGGTCGAAGCTGGGCAGAAACCGAAGCCGAGTTCGTCAGCGCCCACACTGATTGCAAAGCCTCGTGGGGAATTGGGCGCGATCATCGGGACGGCATATCCCGAGACCAGATTGAACGACTTGATCCTGCCCGACCAAGTGTCGTCGGAGTTGGAACAGCTTGTCACCGAGTTTCGCAAACGCAGCATACTTGAGCAGCACGGCCTGACGCCGAGACAGCGTGTATTGCTGGCGGGGCCTCCTGGCACAGGCAAGACGATGAGTGCGTCGGCACTGGCTGGAGAGTTGAAGCTGCCACTCTATTCCGTGTTGCTCCATGGCTTGATCTCGAAGTTCATGGGTGAAACCGCATCCAAGCTCAACGCGATCTTCGAGGCCGTTAGGACCCAACGCGGTGTATACCTTTTTGACGAGATCGATGCCCTCGCCGCTGCACGTGATGGCGACAACGATGTCGGTGAAGCCCGTCGAACCCTGAACTCTTTCTTGCAGTTCATGGAGGAAGACACTGGGCCGTCGCTCATCATCGCGACAACCAACCTGCCGCGCATCCTGGACAAAGCCATTCTGAGGCGCTTCGATCTGGTGCTGATGTATGAGTTGCCTAGCCCGGATGCCGTGCAGAAGGCAATGTCCAGACGATTGATTGGGTTTGATTTATCGGAAGTTATCTGGGACGATGTGGTTGAGCAGGCTCAGGGGCTTTCATCCTCTGATGTAATTCAGGCCGCGATGGATGCAGCACGGCGGGCCGTATTAGACTCGAAAACGAGCATATCGTCGGGTGACCTTCTTCGTTCTATAGGTCGCCGACGCGACCTACAGGCGTTAGGGGTAAACATTGGCGGATCGGACACTTCCCCACATAGTTCTTAAAGGGGTATCGAATTCAGAGGAGTTCAATGGTCGAGGTGGCGGCGGGACACCGAGGCCATCTCAAGTCCCGGATCGCGTAGCTCATGCACAGCGCCTAGTCGCCGCCATCGAAGCCATCCAAACCGAGACAACCGCAAGTGCAGCCTACGTTGAGATCGTCGGTCGCCCTGGTGAACCATTCCTTCCGGAGAAATTCGATGTCAGCGGTCTCTCTCTTCTGAACATGAAGGAAGCGGACCCAGACAACCAGGTATCGGGTCGCGCAGTTGTGAGAGCCAGCAAAGCCGAGGGCGGCCTAACCAAGCTGAAAGGAAAACTGAACAAGTTCGCGACCGAAGACGGTCAACCGAACGAGTTGGGTCAAACTCGACCAAGGAATGCCGATCTGGCCAACAGTATCGATGTCATTGCCCAGGCAGGTCTACGTGACCTGTGGCGTCACCCGAGAAAGCCGTTCCCTCTAGCGGCTGGGCCGATCCCATGGGAAGTCTGGGTTGAACCCTCAGAAGTCGATGCCTTCTTGGGGCGTGCCGAACAGGAGGGGCTAACTGTATACGGGGATCGTTTGGAATTCCCCGAAGATACGGTGATGCTGGTTGAGGGGGATATCGGCCAGATGGCGAGGACAGCTATCGGCACTGGATCAGTCCGTTCAGTTTCACCTCCTGGAGTTCCACTTGAATTCGTGGAAGGCATGGACGCCGAAGAACAGGCCGAATGGGCTCAAGATATTCTTGGGCGGGCTCAATTTGGACCAGAGGAACATCAGGCTGCATCATACGTTACTTTGCTAGACACCGGTGTGACCCTGGCCAACCCACTGATCCAGCCAGCGTTGATCGCCGCCGACCGCCATGCCGCTGATCCCGGTTGGAGCCTGGATGACAACGATGGGCATGGTTCTCGCATGGCAGGCCTTACCCTTTATGGGGACCTGCGCACCCACCTATCAAGCACCGCAGCAATCCCGGTCCCTCATCGCCTGGAGTCCTCGAAGGTGATCCCAGACGTGGGCCAGAATCCGCACCATCTTCTGGGTGACCGAACTCAAAAAGCCGTCAATGCCGTTGAGGTGGAGCCGGGCCGTCTGAGGACGTTCGCACTTGCTTCTACGACGGAGGACGACACTCCCCACAGCGGTGCCCCAACCTCGTGGTCAACAGAACTCGATCAACTAGCTGCCGGACGATCTGGGATTGTTAAGCACCAGCGGTTGATGGTGGTCTCGGCTGGCAATATTGGACCGCAGCACGGCGGGACGGCAGACTACCTCGCCAAGTGCGATGACATTGACGATGCCGAGATCGAGTCGCCAGCCCAAGCTTGGAATGCAGTCGCAGTCGGGGCCATGACAGAGATGAGCGGCATCGGCGGTCCGACGCATGGCCAGACATTGGCAGAGGTCGGGGACCTCGCCCCAATGTCTCGAACGGCCAGTTGGGTAAAGACATGGCCGATCAAGCCGGATGTCGTCCTGGAAGGTGGGAACTGGTATGATGATGGCACCGCAACGCCAAACCAGCACTCAGACCTCATGCTTGTCACGACGAGCCGCAACGCACCCTTGAGGTCGTTCACGCACATGTCCGACACCAGCGCCGCCACCGCCTTGGCTGCACGGGACCTAGCACTCATTCGTGCGCAGTATCCTGACTTATGGCCCGAAACGATCAGAGCCCTCTACGTCGCCTCCGCACGATGGACCGACCGAATGTGGTCCCACGTTGCTCCGGCGGATCGGTATCGGAAGGGGGCCTATGATGTCATGTTCACCCGCTACGGGCTCGGCCAGCCGAACCTGAACCGAGCCCTGAATAGTGCCAACAGCGCGATCACACTCATAGCCGAGGATCAAATCCGCCCATATGAGAACAAGGGTTCCGGGCGGAAGTTGAACGAGATGAGACTATTCAATCTACCTTGGCCAAGTCAGGTGCTGCGGGGCCTCATGGCGGAGAACGTGACGCTTCGGGTGGCTCTGAGCACGTTCATAGAGCCCAACCCTTCAGAGGTCGCCCGTGGTCGAAAGAACCGTTACGCATCACATGGTCTTCGCTTTGCCCTGAAGGGCCCTGATGAAGACGTGGACGCATTCAGACAGCGGATTGGCCGGACTGCAATGGAGGACCAGCAGGACGACAATGGTCCTGGCAGTGCCGAATGGGATTTCGGCTACAACCGCCGGAGCGTAGGGTCGCTCCATATCGACGCCATGACCATACCGGCCAATGACCTGGCACAACGCGGTGTCCTGGCCGTCTATCCCGTTGGCGGATGGTGGAAGGAAAACCGCAAGGTCGATCCCGAGCGTTGTGTCGCCCGGTTTTCTCTGGTTGTTGAGATTGACGCAGGTGAAGCTGAAGTGGACCTCTATACAGAAGTCCAGCAACACATCGCGGCACAGGTGGCTATTCAGGTCTGAGCCCTATTGGGGCGGACAAAACCAAAATTCGCCTACACCGTCTTGGTCGAGCGCGAGTTCCTTTCATCATCGCCCCAAAGGGTCCGAGACCAATCAACCATGTAAGGCCAATCAAAAAACGCTTCGTGACGAAGTAAACGTGGAAACCCCAACAACCTATTGATTTTGTTGACTTGGGTTTTTCGCGAACAACTTTTTTCTTGAATCCGGCACTGACTCACCACCTTGGCCCGCTTTTTGGACCAACATTAAACCGGACACCTGCCGCCTTCTTCCACTTCGTCATAGTGCAGCGTGATATATGCTTCGATGCAATCCTCGATGATCACGGCAAGCTGCCTTCGCTCATTCCGGCGGATGTCTCTGAGAGACTCCAGGACCTCCTCGTCGCAGTTCTTGACTGTCAGTGTTCGTCTATCCACGTTACTGGCCTCCTGAGACTATTTAGGCAATTTCGGCTCACTGATGCCCGGGAAACCACCCGTAGGCGGTAGGAGGGAACCCTGAGCGTGAAAATCTGGTGCTAGATGCCCGTGCTTGGCATCGAGCCGGAAGCTGCGGGGGTCAGTGACGTATGCGGGTCGTTTGAAAGCGAACCTGCACGGGAAGACTGTGCCGGATGTGATTGAAATACGGGTGGTGTGAGGAAAGATCAGTATCCGCCGGTCTTACACGGTTGATGATCCGGGTCTGAAAACGGGTCAGGTTGTCAAGTCGGGCTACTCGACGCGATGCGTTTCTTTTCCTTCGGGTTTCAATCTGGAAGCTGAGGATTTTTCGTCTGATGCGCATCCGGGGTCGCCGATAGGAATCCTCGGCATACCGCCACTTGGTGCCGTGTCGTTTTTTGAACTGAGTTAGCCGGAGTGGCGTGAAGAAAAGGCCCTGCCCGGTGCGTATTCCGAGGTCTTTTAATCGGTCGCCGACCTGTGCCAATGATGATCGGCGTCCTCGGTTCTCGATGGCCAGTTTGCCGACAACCCGCAGAACATCGTCACGTCGTTCACAGGCAATCGCCTGGGCCCTGGCCGAACCCTTTTGGCTTTCCCGAGCAATTTCTTTTCGACCAAGAACGCCACCGGACTGCTGGTAACGCCTGATCCCAGTTCTGCACGCTTTCCGGTGAGCCAGGAACTGTTCTTCAATCTTCTTGTGCTTACCCGCCCTGATGATGTCACTGACAGTCTCGCCACTACTCAGATCGACAACTCTGCCACCAAGGCCCTGAGCATCGATGCGTTCGAATATTTCTGCCTTTCTTGCTATTCGATCAGCCTCGGTGACGACCATGATCGCGTCCGGGTTTCTATGGAGAAATTTCAGGCCCACCCCAAGTTTTCCAGCCATCCTCTTCTCAGGTGAAGCATAGCCCGAGATGACCTCCTTCAAGTCCAGGTTCCGGTCGGCTGTAATCCGGAATCTTGGGTGCATCACTTTCAGTGCCCGCAACTGATGCCTGAAGTCACCTTCAGCTTGAGCTTTCGTGCTGACCCGCCGGTAGAACACGACAGGGCCGGATACCATTCTCCGGGAGAGTTCGTTTCGATCCATGACCGCCTCAATGTGTAAACCCTTGTCTATTAGGGTGGCCGGTTCTTGTGGGTCGAAATGCAACTCGCCTCAGGACACACCACCAGCTTCATCTATTTAAAGGTTGGTGAAACTGCCGAGAAATCAATGGCCGCTGCTGTTCATGCTCTACGCTCCGAACCGAATGTGCTGCTCGTGCAGAGGACCCGGAGCCCTTTTCCGGCCCACTTGTGTCCGCTGGGGTATGATGTAGCGGAGGAGGCAGCATATCAGACCCGATTGACTGCTAGGGCCGGAATCTCTTCTTCTTTAGATGATGTTTCAGCGGTCGCTCCGTCAGTGGCCGAGCGCCGGTCCAGGTCGTTTCCTATCGTGCCGATCCAGGCAGATATCGATACACCGTGGGCACTGACACTCCGACCGCTGCCGCCGCATCCTTCACGGGAGTCCCGTTCTCAAGCAGGGATCGAACAGCATCAATCTTATCGTCGGTCATCCGTCGTGGACGCCCACCGACCCTGCCTTTGGCCCGAGCAGCTTTCAATCCGTGCATAGTTCGTTCACGGATCAGATCACGCTCGAATTCAGAGATTGCCGCCATCAGATGGAAGAGCAGCTTTCCCCCAGGTGTGGTAGTGCTAATCTCCTCGGTTAGGCTTTGGAAACCGATGCCTTTGGCCTTCAGTAGGCTCATGATCTCGATCAGGTGGGAAAGGCTTCTGGCTACTCTATCCAGTTTCAGCACCACCAGCACATCTTCAGGTCGGAGGAATTCTAGGGCCTCAGCCAGAACTCGGCGGTCCGCTTTTGCCCCCGATGCCGTCTCCACAAAGACCCTCTCGCACCCGGCGGTTCTCAGAGCCGACACCTGCGCTTCCGTCGATTGATCTGAAGTGCTCACCCTTGCATACCCGATCCTCATTTGCCCTCCTTCTCAAAACTCATAGCGAGGATGCCGGGATGGGTGATTCGTTTCAATAGGGGTTTATGAGAAGTCAGGTGGCATGTAGTTGCTGAGCATCACATATCAACGATCCCGACAGTATCGAGAACGTTGAAAACCACCGATTTCAATAACCAGATTGCAACCTAGGTTAAGCTCGATAAGCGGGAAGCGGTGCCCGATCTTGTAGATCGATCAACCGACGGAGCATTACATCTGATATGGTGGCCTTCACATCTGCGAACTTGGCATCGTCATGAAGATTAACAGCCTCTTCAGGGTCGTTCTCCAGATCATACAACTCGTGCCAATCCTCGCCCTGACGCAACGACATTCGGTATCGGTCTGTCACGACTGTGCGCACCCTTTGAGGGCGGTCAAAGCCTGTCATGATGCGCTGGCTGTCTTCCTCCACGATTATGGCCTCAGGTGGCTCAGTGGTAAGCAAGTCGCGGCCCTGGAGGCCATTGAAGGGTTGTATACCGGCTCGGGCGAGGATGGTGGCAGATATGTCGATGGAAGAACCCAGTCCTTGATCGACATTGCCAGAAGAGGGTGCAGCAGGATCGTGCCAGATGAAGGGAACTCGGATGATCCCCTGATAGTGCAGCAGCAGCTTCAGCATGAGGCCATGGTCGCCCATGTAGTCGCCATGGTCCGAGGTGAAGATGACCACCGTGTTGTCCGCCAGACCCAGTGTTTCCAACCGTTTCAGAACCCGCCCAATGGCGTCGTCGATCATGGTGATCATGCCATAGGTCAGGGCGATAATGGCCCGGGCCTCGTCTTCGGTCACGGCAAAGGGGTTCTGGTTGTCGCGAGGGTCGGTTCCTTTTTCCATCGCCGCCTTCATTGCGTTGATGGGGGGCAGATCACCCTGGCCGAAGGATGCGGGCAAGCTTATGTCTGCGGGATCATACATATCCCAATAGTGCCCGGGCGGCGTGAACGGGTGGTGCGGATCGGGGAAGGACATTTGCAGGAAGAACGGAGCGTCCTGTTCGGCCTGTTCGGCAAGCCAGGCTTCCGAGCGGTCGGCAATCCATGAGGTGGAGTAGAGTTCCTCGGGAACAGCGGTGCGCCACGCTTGAGGGGCGTTGATGCGGTTGTCGGGCAGTGCGTTCTCAGGGCCGGTCAGATTATCAAAATCTGGGGTCTGCTCACGGGCCCACAACAGGTAATCACCAGATGCCTGGTCACCATGATCGGCACAAACCTCGACATGATCGAACCCGTAGAAATCGCCTTCTAGGCGTTCGGCCAACGGCTTGTCCCATTTGGGGGCAACTTCAAGGTCATAGTCGGACGAGTGGCGATTGTTCTTGTAGGCATCCCGCAAATGCGCCGAGGGGGCGGAAAGCCCTTCCTTGGCTTCGAACTGGTTTGTAGCGGGCAGTCCGGTAAAGCTTTGTAGGTGGGACTTTCCGATTAACCCGGTTTTGTAACCGGCGTCCCGCAGGAGTTCGACAAAGGTGGTGTGATCTTTTGACAGAGGAATGCCATTGTGTCGGGCCCCGTGCACAGAACACATCCGTCCGGTCATGATCGAAGCCCGGTTGGGCATGCAGATCGGGTTTGCGACATAGAAGCGGTCCCACCTTGTGCCACCCGCCGCGATCCCGTCGATGTTGGGCGTCTGCACGACCTTGTTGCCATAACAACCAAGGTGGTCCGCCCTGTGTTGGTCGGTGATGATGAACAGAAAGTTTGGTTGCTTCGTCATTGCGTCGCCTCGGAATTCGTTGCCACAGACCGGGCCGCACGGACATCGAATGCGATGAGTGCGAGACCCAGGCCAACGGCAGGCAGGTGGAACATGGGATCGGTAGCCAGGCAAGTAAACGCGGTGACGAACCGGATCACGATCTCGGGGATCGACAGCTTACGCCGGTCGAACCCGGACAAGGCCGAAGAGAACAGCCAGATACAGAAACAGGTCCGGGCCACGATCCAGAGGAACGGCAGCAGGCTGAACTCTTCGACGATCAGGATCGTCGGGTAGAAGGCAAAGACAAACGGGATGATGAACTTTGCCATGCCGAGCCGGAACGACATGAAGGCGGTCATCAGCGGGTTCGCCCTTGCGATGGGGGCAGCGGCATAGGCGGCGATGGCGACCGGTGGCGTGAGCGACGAGGCGACACCGTAGTAGAACACGAACATATGTGCGGTCAGCATTGAGACACCCAAGGCCTGGATCGCCGGGCCCATGACCAGAATGATGATCAGGTAGGCAGGCAGCGTCGGCATACCCATGCCCAGGATCAACGCCCCGGCCATGGCGACGAGCAGGGCGGAGAACAGGCTTTCGCCCCGGATCGCCGCGATCACATTGGCCAGCTTCAACCCCAGTCCGGTCGAGTCCAGCGACCCGACGAGGATGCCGATGGCGGCAATGGCGATCAGCAGCGTCGCCCCGGATTCAGCGCCTTTTAGGAAGGATTTCCAAACCCGGCCCGGATCGGCACGCACCTCGGGGTTGATGACCGACAGCGCCACCAGAACGACGACGGCATAGAACCCGGCAGCCGAAGTGGAAAGCCCCGCCAGCAATGATCCGATCACGACAAGGATCGGCCCGGCAAACAGCACCGAATTGATCATGTCGGTGCGGGTGATGTGGTCATCCACCGTCATTTCCTGAACTTCGATACCCTGTCTGCGGGCCTCGACCGTGACGGCGGAAAACAGGCTGAAATAGTAGAACAGGGCCGGGAACAGGGCCGCGATGATGATGCTGAGATAACCAACCCCGGTTAGGTCGGCCATCACCAGGGCCGCAGCCCCCATGATCGGCGGCATGATCTGTCCACCGGATGAGGCAGTGGCCTCGATCCCGGCTGCGAAGGTTGGCGAGAACCCGCGTTTCTTGATCATCGGAATGGTGAAGGTGCCGGTGCCAACGATGTTGGCCACGGTCGAGCCCGACATGGTGCCAAACATCGACGAGGCCAGAATGGCGGCGTGGGCTGGTCCGCCTCTTGTGCGACGTGTAGCGAGGAAGGCGAATTTCAACAGGGTGTCGCCCGCCCCGGTGCCCTCTAGCAGGACGCCGAAGATGATGAAGATAAAGACCGTGCTGAGCACGATATTGGTGATCGAGCCGAACACGCCCTTATTGGTGTTATACCAAAGCGCCTCGGCCACTTCTTTCAACGAAAACCCCGAATGGGCCATGATACCGGGCAGGTCTTGGCCGAAGAGGAGGTAGACGACGCCGAATGTCCCGACCCCGAACAGGCCCCATCCCCACAGGCGGCGGCAGAGTTCGAGGAACACCACAAGACCGGCCAGCGCAGGCCAGGCATCCTTGGTCGTTACGTCATAAAGTGCCGTTTCCATTTCGGTCTGCACGAAGTGGAAGGACCAGATCGACCACAGCCCGGCGAGGACAAGAGCGGCATCAATCGCGAGGTAAAGCGGCGTGGTAGCGCCACGATCCGCCCGACGTTTTTGTGACACGGCGACCGCGACGATCAGGGCCAAAGCAAACCCGGTGGCCCGGTGCAGCTTTGGATCGATCAAGCCGATGCCTGAACTGTAGAGCGTGATCAGACCCAGAGCGAGGCAGGCAAGGGCGGCAGCCATTGCAAACAGGCGGGTCGTGACGCTGGCTGTGGGGGCCGCATCCGTCATGGCGTGTCACTTTCTGAAGGCGTGGGGCTGGTGCCGGGCAACGAATGCCGCCCGGCAAGCTACTTGCGTGATCAGGGGCGCAGTTCATCCGGGATCGCGATGCCCGCTTCGTCATAGTAGCGCACAGCACCGGGGTGCAGCGGCACGTTGACCGAGGTGAAGGCGCTCTCCTTGGTGACTTCTTTCAGGAAGAACGCGGTTGCATGAACCTCATCAAGGTTCTCCCAAAAGGCCTTGGTGGCATTGTAAACCACATCATCGGATACACCGGCATGGGTGCCGACGAACTGGGTAAAGCCGAGAGCGGTGATCTGACCACCGGTCAACTGACCCTTGTAGACTCCGCCATCGAATTGCAGCATGCCGCGACCGGGGCGACCGAACAGCGCCTTCATCTCGTCCGCCGCGATCTTGTCTTCGGGGATCGTAAGAACGCGGAACTCACCCGACAGGCCGAACCGTTCGATGTTGGCTGACCCGATTTCGGCAGGGCGCACCATCATGTCGATCTTGCCATCGGCAAGAGCCGCGTAACCTTCACCCCAACTCAGGCGCACAGCAGTATAGTCGTCACCGGCCACGTAGCCTGTAATGATCTTTATCAGAGCTTCCGACGTGGCAGAAGCCGACCCAGCGGGCGGGCCAGTAAAGACGGTTTTGCCTTTGAGGTCCGCCCAGTCTTCGATGCCCGATCCGGCCAGTGTCACGGGATGATAGGCCCCGGCCTTGAAGCCGAGAATGGCACGGATGTTCTTGGAGAGCTCCCCGGCACCTTCGACGTTCTTATACATTTTCTTCTGACCCGCCATCAGGTTGACCAATGAAGGCACGGTCGAGAAAAAGTCGATATCGCCCTTGGCGCCCTTGAGCATCGATTTGGTCAGTGTTTGACCCGCGTTCACCTGAATCTCGACCCCGGCCTTGCCGGCCTGGTTGGCGAAGGCCACGAACATGGTGTGGACCGGATCGCCGACCCCGGCAGTTTCGCCCTTGAAGATTTCGGCAGAGACAGCACCTGGCAAAGCCAGCGCCACGGTTGTGGCCAGAATTGTCCGGCCCAGTGATTTGAAGTGAAACATCGAGTCCTCCCATAGACGTTTGGGCGACACTACCAGTTTCAATTGATGTGGAATAATCAAACTTTTGGGTCTATACATATCAATTAGGCATGAAACTTGACCCCAAACATCTGGCCCAATTGTCCGTCATCGTCGAGGCGGGTTCTTTCCAGTCCGCCGCAAACCGGCTGGGCACGACGCAACCAGCACTCAGCCGGAACATGAAAGCTTTGGAAACCCGGCTGGGGACGCCTTTGTTCCAAAGGGAGGGTCGCCGGTCTATTCCAAACAGTTTGGGCTTGAGGTTGGCCCGCAACGGGATGGCGATCCGGCTGGCCGAGGAACAGGCAGGTATTGTCGCAGACCAGACTGTGAAGGGATCGGTGGGAGAATTGCGCATCGGCGCTCCGCCGATTGTATCGGGCAGGTTTCTCAGCGATCCGATGACGGAGTTCATCAAGGCCAATCCGAATTGCAGTGTCGAGATACGCACCGGGCTGGTCCATGAACTTCGGACCATGTTGGAACGGGGCCAGGTCGATCTTGTCTTCGGCCCAGAAAGCCTGGCTGAACCGGTGGACGGGTTGGAGTTTGAAGAACTTATCGATGACGGTGTCGGAGTGATGTGTCGAACCGGCCATGCCTTGGCCACGCGTAAACAGATCATGGCGTCGGACCTCGAAGCTCAGGTCTGGCTGGCCCATTCCAGGGGTAGTTTGCTGCGGCAACAGACTGAGGCCGCGATGATCGCCTCTGGTGTCCGGTCAATGCAGATCGGCTGTGAAACTGATTCAATTCGTTCGGTGCTGGAAATCGTGGCTGAAACGGACCTGATCACCACGATGCCGATGGCAACAACTGCCCCTTACCTTGAAGACCGATTGGTGTTTCTGTCCTTCGATCATCCGCAGTTTCACCGGCCTCTTGGGACCATTAGAAGAAAAGGAACACCATCGAGCCACATCGAGGACCGTTTTGTAAATGCGCTCAGATTGACTCTGAATAGCGGCACCCCACAATGAAACCTCGAAGCCTCTCCGGTTAGTCGTGAGATCGAAGCCTGTGTCGGAATCGAACGGGTGATTTGCATGTGTAATGTCGATTTGCTACGGTTAGATGCTACAGTAATGTTATCAATTGATAGTTATATATTTTAAAACAATGCATTAGTAGACATAGAGGAAACTCCCTTCGTCTCCGCCACTACAGCACTTCAATTGAAGTCATACCCCTTGAAATTATGACTATTGCTAGGCACATGTGGCTCTCGTGGGTCCATAAGAGTTCATAGAGGCCCATCCCATAGGTGGGCTTCCAGGTGGGCTAAGTGTGCGAACAGGTGTTCTTAACAAGCTAACAGCGAAGGCTGTTCAATCCGCAAGTGATGGCATGCACAGTGATGGCGGTGGGTTGTTTTTACGTGTTCGCGGTAATTCTAGGGTCTGGTTGTTCAGATTTACGCGCGACGGAGGCTTTGTTGCACAAATCGGTTGAGGGATTCACTGTGTGAATCCAGCGTGATAGCTGTGCGTCATGAGCAGTTGGGCCCCCACGAAATACAAGACCAGGAATTGGTCATCTTACAATGAGGCGTTGAGACGGCGCGGGTCGCTGTCGATTTGGTTTGACCCTGATATGGTCTGGGTTCCGCCACCGAGCGGCAAGCGCGGTCGGCGACACAGCTTTAGTGATGCTGCGATCCAAACCTGCCTGACGATCAAGGTGCTGTTTGGCCTTCCGCTCCGACAGACGACAGGCTTTGTGGAAAGCTTGTTGCAGTTGGTCGGGCTGGACTGGGCAGTTCCCGATTTCAGCACGCTGTGCCGCCGCCAGAGGACGCTGAACGTGGACCTGTCGTATCGTGGCAGTACCGGCCCGCTGAACCTTCTGGTTGATAGCACAGGCATCAAAGCTGAAGGTGAAGGCGAATGGAACGCACGCAAGCATGGCGGTCCCAAACGACGCATTTGGCGCAAGATACACATAGGGATCGACGAGGAAACGTTGGAGGTTCGAGCGGTCGAGGTTACCAGCAGCAACATCGGTGACGCGCCCATGTTGCCTGAGTTGCTGAACCAGATCCCCAACGACCAGGACATCGGATCAGTAACCGGCGACGGGGCCTATGATACGCGCAAATGCCATGACGCGATTGCCGCCCGGAATGCCCACGCTGTCATTCCGCCGCGTAAGAACGCCAAGCCGTGGAAACCCAGCAGCGCCGGAGCCATCGCCCGGAACGAAGCGGTTAACGCCTCACGATACTTGGGCCGCGCCATTTGGCGACAATGGAGCGGATACCACCGAAGAAGCCGTGTCGAGACCAAGATGCACTGTGTGAAGCTGATGGGGCAAAGTCTCATGGCGAGAGACTTTGATCGGCAGGTCGCAGAGATCCAAATCCGTGTCGCAGTCCTCAACCGCTATACCGCTCTTGGCATTCCCGTCACAGAAGCCGTAGGCTAAATCCGTCCGGGGAAAGGGGAAGTCCCATCCTCACAGGATTTGTGCAACAAAGC
>NZ_JBNAGF010000004.1:0-25000 GCF_049801055.1 Primorskyibacter sp. S87
CAAAGGGGGACAAGAAGGTTGAAGATAGGGACACCTAGAGAGACATTTTCGGGCGAGTCTCGCGTTGCGATGACGCCTGAGTCTGCGATTCAGTTGCAGAAGCTTGGCTATGAGTGCGCGATTGAGGCTGGGGCCGGAGCTGCTGCGGGTTTTTCGGACGCGGCTTATACGGCTGCCGGGGTTGAGATCATCAAGACGGCGGCGGGTCTTTGGAAGGCTTCGGACATCATTGCGAAGGTGCGTCAGCCGAACGAGACGGAGCTGAAGCGTCTGACGAAGGAAAAGACGCTGATTTCGTTCTTCAACCCTGCTGGCAACGAGCCTGGCATGGAGGCGGCGAAGGCGAAGGGGGCCAACGTGATCGCCATGGAGATGGTTCCCCGGATCAGCCGGGCCCAGAAGATGGACGCGCTGTCGTCGATGGCGAACATTGCGGGTTACCGGGCGGTGATCGAGGCCGGGAACAATTTCGGCCGGTTCTTCACGGGCCAGATCACGGCGGCGGGCAAGGTCCCACCGGCCAAGGTTCTGGTTGTCGGCGCCGGGGTTGCGGGTCTTGCCGCGATCGGCACCTCGACCAGTCTCGGTGCGATCACCTATGCGTTCGACGTGCGCCCCGAAGTGGCCGAGCAGGTTGAGTCGATGGGGGCCGAGTTCGTCTATCTCGACTTCGAGGAAGAGCAGCAGGACGGCGCCTCGACCGGCGGCTATGCTTCGGTGCAGTCCGACGAGTTCCGCGAAGCGCAGCTGGCCAAGTTCCGCGAGCTGGCGCCAGAAGTGGACATCGTGATCACTACGGCGCTGATCCCCAACCGCGAGGCGCCGGAGCTGTGGACCAAGGACATGGTCGAGGCGATGAAGCCGGGTTCGGTGATCGTCGATCTGGCGGCGGAGAAGGGCGGCAACTGCAAGCTGACCGTGGCTGACGAGAAGATCGTGACCGACAATGGCGTAACCATCATCGGCTATACCGACTTCCCGAGCCGGATGGCGGCACAGTCCTCGTCGCTTTACGCCACCAACATCCGCCACATGATGGCCGATCTGACGCCCGAGAAGGACGGTCAGATCAATCACGACATGGAAGATGACGTGATCCGCGGCGCCACGGTGACCTATCAGGGCGACATTACCTTCCCGCCACCGCCGCCCAAGGTGCAGGCGATCGCGGCGCAGCCCAAGCAAGAGGTCAAGGAACTGACGCCCGAAGAAAAGCGGGCGCAGGAGATTGCCGAGTTCAAGGCGCAGACCAAGCAGCAGGTGACCCTGCTGGCCATTGGCGGGGCGCTGATGCTGGGCGTTGGCCTTGTGGCCCCGGCCAGCTTCATGCAGCATTTCATCGTGTTCGTGCTGGCGGTCTTTGTCGGCTTCCAGGTGATCTGGGGCGTGGCACACAGCCTGCACACGCCGCTGATGGCGGTGACCAACGCGATCTCGTCGATCATCATCCTGGGTGCGCTCATGCAAATGGGATCGGGCTCGTTCCTGGTGATCCTCCTCGCCGCGCTTTCGGTCTTCATGGCCGGGATCAACATCTTTGGCGGCTTCCTCGTGACCCGGCGCATGCTCGCCATGTTCCAGAAATCCTGAAGGAGTAGAGGACAATGGACTTCGGATTTACGACTGCGGCCTATGTTGTCGCTGCTGTTCTCTTCATCCTGTCGCTGGGCGGCCTTTCGGGCCAGGAAAGCGCCAAGCGCGCTGTCTGGTACGGAATTGTCGGCATGGCGCTGGCGGTGTTTGCCACTCTGATCGGTCCCGGTGCAGGCCTGTGGTGGCTGTCGATCATCCTGATCGCGGCCGGTGGCATGATCGGCTATCAGCTGGCGTCGCGGGTCGAGATGACCCAGATGCCGGAACTGGTGGCCGGCATGCACGCGCTGGTCGGTCTGGCTGCCGTGTTCGTGGGCTTCAATGCCCATTTCGAACTGGGCAACGTCATGGCGATGGACGAGACCGCAAAGAAAGCGCTGGAAGGCTTTGCCGCGCTGCTGGCCAAGAAGGACAGCGTTGAGATCAACATCCTGCGGGTCGAGGCCTCGCTGGGCATCTGGATCGGGGCCGTGACCTTCACCGGTTCGGTGATTGCCTATGGCAAGCTCTCGGGCAAGGTGACCTCGGCGGCCACCAAGCTGCCTGGCGGCCATGTGCTGAACGCCAGTGCGGCCGCGCTGTCGCTGCTGTGCCTGATCTGGTACCTGAACTCGGGTAGCTTCTTTCCGCTGCTGATCCTGACCATCGCGGCGCTGTTCATCGGCTATCACCTGATCATGGGCATCGGTGGCGCCGACATGCCGGTGGTTGTCTCGATGCTCAACTCGTACTCGGGCTGGGCCGCGGCAGCGATCGGCTTCTCGCTTGGCAACGACCTGCTGATCGTGGTCGGTGCGCTGGTGGGCTCTTCGGGTGCGATCCTGTCTTACATCATGTGCAAGGCGATGAACCGCTCCTTCGTTTCTGTGATCCTCGGCGGCTTCGGCGGCGAGCAGGGGCCGCAGATGGAGGTCGAGGGCGAGCAGGTTGCGATCGAGACCGACGGCGTGGCCGCCGCGCTCAACGAGGCCGACAGCGTCATCATCATCCCCGGTTACGGCATGGCCGTGGCACAGGCGCAGGCTGCAGTCAGCGACCTGACCAAGAAGCTGCGCGCCAAGGGCAAGAATGTCCGTTTTGCCATCCACCCCGTCGCCGGGCGCCTGCCCGGACACATGAACGTGCTGCTGGCCGAAGCAAAAGTGCCCTACGACATCGTGATGGAGATGGACGAGATCAACGAGGACTTCCCGGAAACGGATGTCTCGATCGTCATCGGCTCGAACGACATCGTCAACCCGGCCGCACAGGACGACCCCAACTCACCCATCGCCGGCATGCCGGTGCTGGAATGCTGGAAGTCCAAGCAGGTCTTCGTGATGAAACGCGGGCAGGGAACCGGATATTCCGGCATCGAAAACCCCCTCTTCTTCAAGGAAAACACCCGCATGTTCTACGGAGACGCAAAAGCGTCGCTCGACAAACTGCTCCCAATGATCGAATGAAAATAATCATAATCACGTAAACAGGGGCCAAATAGGTTCGGGGTATTGATTTGGGCTGTAAATTTCCATGCCACGGGGTTTACTGACGGCCAGAAATTGAAAGCTGAAAAATTGGAGGGACCAAGTTGGTACAAGATTCGGACGGCCGGGCTAAGAATGCGGCGCTGGACTACCATGAGTTCCCCAAGCCGGGAAAACTCGAGATTCGCGCAACAAAGCCACTGGCCAACAGCCGTGATCTCACCCGAGCATACTCTCCGGGCGTTGCTGACGCCTGTATCGCAATTTCGAAAGCTCAGAATGAGGCTTTCCGCTTTACTGCCAAAGGGAACCTGGTTGCGGTTGTCTCGAACGGGTCTGCTGTTCTTGGTCTGGGGAACATCGGCGCCCAAGCCGCCAAGCCCGTCATGGAAGGAAAGGCGGTCCTGTTCAAAAAGTTCGCCAACATTGATTGCTTTGACATCGAAGTTGACGAAGAGGACCCCGAGAAACTTGCCGATATCGTCTGTTCGCTCGAACCGACATTCGGGGCAGTCAATCTCGAAGACATCAAGGCGCCAGACTGCTTTGTCGTCGAAAAGCTGTGTCGGGAACGGATGAACATCCCTGTCTTCCACGATGACCAGCACGGAACTGCCATTGTGGTGGGGGCTGCCGCCACAAATGCGCTGCATGTTGCGGGCAAACGGTTTGAAGATATCAAGGTAGTATCAACGGGCGGTGGGGCCGCCGGCATCGCTTGCCTGGACATGATGGTCAAGCTTGGCGTTCCGAAGAAGAACATCTGGCTCTGCGATATTCATGGGCTTGTCTACGAGGGTCGGGCCGAGGATATGAACCCGCAAAAAGCAGCTTATGCACAGAAATCTGAACTGCGCAGATTGGATGACGTCATCGGCGAGGCCGACTTCTTTCTTGGCCTGTCAGGGGCCGACGTGCTGAGCCCGGACATGGTTAGGCGAATGGCCAACCGCCCCGTCATCTTTGCGCTGGCAAACCCGACCCCGGAGATTATGCCTGACCTCGCGCGCGCGGCGGTTCCTGATGCCATCATAGCAACCGGACGGTCTGACTACCCGAACCAAGTCAACAATGTTCTTTGCTTTCCTTTCATATTCCGAGGCGCGCTTGATGTCGGCGCGACCGAGATCAATGATGAAATGAAGGTGGCCTGTATTAAGGCAATCGCTGCATTGGCACGAACAACCACAATTGCCGAAACCGCTTCGGTCTATAAAGACGAACAACTGACTTTCGGGCCCGACTACCTGATACCCAAGCCATTTGATCCTCGGATGACTGGCGTTGTTGCCAGCGCAGTTGCCAAGGCGGCTATGGACACCGGAGTGGCCACCCGCCCGATCGCGGATCTTCCAGCCTATAAAGAATCGCTCGACGGCGCGGTTTTCAGGTCCGCACTTGTCATGCGGCCTGTCTTCGAAAGCGCCCACAAAGCCGGACGAAAAGTTGTTTTTGCCGAAGGCGAAGATGAACGAGTATTGCGTGCGGCGCAGGCCATGGTGGAAGAAACAACAACGCTGCCTATCCTCATCGGCCGTCCCGACGTCGTCAGCATGCGACTGGAAGGAATCGGTCTCTCAATCCGCCCAGGTCGTGATTTTGAGCTGGTTGACCCAGAACACGACACCCGCCATTCAGAGTACTGGCAGACGTATCGCGGGCTGATGTCCCGCAAGGGCATCACCCCAGATCTGGCCAGAACTATCACCCGCACGAACACAACGGCAATTGCCGCAATCATGGTCTATCTTGGTCAGGCAGACAGCATGATTTGCGGAACATTCGGGCAGTTTCACTGGCACCTGCGCTACGTCACGCAGTTGCTGCAGAAAGATGACCTGGAGCCGGTGGCTGCCCTGTCGATGATGATCCTTGAAGATGGGCCGCTGTTCATAGCCGATACACAAGTCAATCAACAACCGACCGCCGAGCAAATTGCCCGGACGGTCGAAGGATGCGCCCGGCATATTCGAAGGTTCGGGATCGAGCCACGTATCGCGCTATGTTCCTACTCGCAATTCGGCGATCTTGATACCGATTCGGGAAGGCGAATGCGCGGCGCGATGGATCTGCTTGATCGGCGTGACTCCAATTTTCTCTATGACGGAGAGATGAACCTTGACGCCGCTCTGGATGCAGAGATCCGATCAAGACTGCTGCCGGATTCCCGGCTGCAGGGATCAGCCAATGCGCTGGTGTTTGCGAATGTTGACGCGGCCAGTGCTGTGCGAAACATCCTGAAAATGAAAGCCGATGGCTTGGAAGTCGGCCCAATCCTAATGGGAATGGGAAATCGGGCCCATGTGGTCACTCCGGCCATCACGGCACGGGGGCTTCTCAACATGTCGGCCATAGCAGGAACACCGGTCGCTCACTACGGCTGAGTTGGCTCTGAAAAAGCAAACGGCCCCGAATTTTTCAACCCGGGGCCCTTTCTGAGCGTCGCTGAATTCATTACCCGACAGCAACAGCCTTAACATCATCGTCAATATAGGGCAGGTACTGTTCAAAGTTGTCTGCGAACATCTGCACCAGTTTCGCAGCCTGCGCATCATATGCCTCAGGGTTGTCCCATGTGCGGCGCGGGTTGAGGAGAACTTCGGCAACACCGGGCACCGAAACGGGAACGTCAAACCCGAAATTGGCGTCTTTGCGGAACTCCACATCCGACAGCGAACCGTCCAGAGCAGCTGTCAGCAGGGCCCGCGTCGCCTTGATCGGCATACGAGCACCAGTACCATAGGCACCACCCGTCCAGCCTGAGTTTACCAGCCAGCAGGTCGAACCGTGCTGCGTGATTTTCTCGCGCAACAACTTCCCATACACCTCCGGGCGGCGCGGCATGAACGGCGCGCCGAAACAGGTCGAGAATACTGGCTGCGGTTCAGTCAATCCGCGTTCGGTTCCCGCCATCTTTGCGGTGAACCCCAAAAGAAAATGATACATGGCCTGCTCGGGTGTCAGGCGCGCGATTGGCGGCATGACACCAAATGCGTCACAGGTCAGCATAACCACATTCTTGGGGTGTCCTGCCAATCCGATCTGCGAGGCATTCGGTATGTACTCCAGCGGATAGGCGCACCGCATATTCTCGGTCAGGCTCGTATCCTGATAGTCGAGCTCACGGGTATCTTCATCATATACCATGTTCTCGATCACGGTTCCGAACATCGAACAGGTGGCGAAGATCTCCGGCTCTGCTTCGGGGCTCAGGTTGATAGTTTTTGCATAGCAGCCACCTTCAAAGTTAAAGGTGCCCTTGTCGGACCAGCCATGCTCGTCATCACCCAGCAAAGTCCGGTTCGGATCCGCCGACAAAGTGGTCTTACCCGTGCCGCTGAGTCCAAAGAAAATCGCAGAGTCCACCGGGTTTCCGTTTGCGTGGTTCGCCGAGCAGTGCATCGGCATGACGCCTTTTTCGGGCAACAGATAATTCATCAGACCGAAAACCGACTTCTTGTTTTCACCCGCGTATTCGGTGTTACCGATCAGGATCAGTTTCCGGTCGATATTCACGGCGATCACTGTTTCGGAGTTGCAGCCGTGACGTTCCGGATCTGCCTTGAAGCTTGGACAATTGATAATCGTGTAGTCGGCAACAAAACCCGCCAGATCGTCCTGATCCGGACGACGAAGCATGTATCTGATGAAGAGGTTGTGCCACGCGAGTTCGTTGACGACGCGAACATTGATGCTGTGGGCATGATCGGCGCCAGCATAGAGATCCTGAACGAAGTAATCGCGGCCTTCCATATGGGCCAACATGTCTTCGTAGAGTTGGTCAAAGGAGCTCGGATCCATCGCTGCGTTGTTTTCCCACCAGATCTGATCCTTGGTGGTTTCCGTGCGGACAGTAAACTTGTCCTTTGGCGAACGACCGGTGAACTCTCCTGTGCTGACAAGCAGAGTTCCCCCCTGTCCCAACTCACCTTCGCCGCGGGAGACCGCAGCCTCAACCAAGGCAGCCTGCATGAGGTTGTAGTGGACGTTCCCAAGGTTGCTTATGCCCTGATCTTCAAGGCGGAACTTCGGGTTCACTCGGTCGGTTGTCATCAGATGCCTCCCTTGGCGGTCGTAAACTGTGCTTGCGCGACGCGGCCCGAAGCGAAATACAGCGGGACGTTCAGACACGCTCGCCGCCGCTTCTACATGACTCGCTCAAGAACGCACAGTGGTATTTGGTATTGTTAGCGCCACCTTTCCGATGTTTGCGCAAACTCCTGTAATCCTAAAAGACTTTTTCGGATGGGAAGCCCTTTTCTTCCATCGCTCTGTTCGATTTTCTGCCTTGAACTGACGATGGTCTCGTTTTCTTGATCAGGCGGAGCAGCCTGATCTGACTGGTTCTGGGCTGGGCGGTGTTCGTTCCGCGACATTTCCGGAAACAAGCGCTTCGCTCATTAAAGACCTCGTGGTTCCACAGAAACGAAACGCTCAATTTCTCGTCAAATACGTTGTGCGAACTCAGTTTCCTACCGGTGCCTATGGCAGTCATGCGCGGGAAGGGAAGCCGATTTGGACCAGTCAGATCGGGTTGCTCATGGTGACCAAACGCACGAAAGCGCCCCAGAGGGCGCTTCGCAGGATAATTTGGTTGCGGGAGCCCGCAACCACCGTTGCAGAACGGAGCTAACATGCAGAGTTTGACTGCACACGGCCCGTAGCCGCCGTTGGCCAGCCGATCTGGTGAAGCGCTGCTGCTTCACCAGACCTGCCATTCGTGCGCCGTGCAGCATTTTCGAAAGGCGAGTGACCGACATGCGGGACAAACCCGCCTGATGCTCGTGCAGAGGAAATCGCCTTGTTTGGTTGACCGTGTCACGGAACTGCAAGCGGCGGCGCAGCACAGTTTCCCGAAACCGGACATTCAAATCGTCCAAATGGGCCGAAACCCAAACCGGCCATTCGCTGCGGCAGTGTCGAGCGTCTCAGATGCGGACAAAGCTGCCATTTGCTGTCTAGCAGCATTCGTCAGCTCCACAAGTAAGATCGTTAATCTGCGTTCAGCCGTTATTTTAGTAGATCTCCAACGATTCCAACGGCATCCACAACCGTCGACATGTCGTCTGTAACTTCAAGAATATCATCACCTACTCGGATGTAACGGTTGCCTTGTCCTGGAGGCTTCATTTTCCATTTCGAAAGGTCCCCGATGTCTGTGTATTTCAAGTCACCGGGAAGTTTTGCACCGCGCGTATAACGCTTGATCTGCCCTGGGGGCACCTTTTTGGGACCTTTTCCAGGTTTCCCGTCCACCTTCACTTTGCTGGCCTTAGGCTTGTTGCCTTTATCTTTGGCCTCGGAAATGTCTGCAGAGACGGTAACGAAACTTGCGGCAAGCAGACCGGCAAACACGCTTGATATTTTCATATGAAACTCCTCCCGAACAAGAAAAGACCTCCAACATTCGGGATTGGCAAGCGCAATTGTGGTCTTTGACGCCATAAAGCCCAAAAGCTGCGTAATAAAGAATAGCCCTGGCGAATCGCAGATAATCCGTTGGTTCTTTGGCTCTAGGGGTCTCTCGTCTTGGATACCCAAGGATTGCAACGGTGTCACCGGTCCAACGTCTACGTAAGCATTGAGCCAGTCATAGAATACACCAATTTTTGCCGGGTCGTTGACACAATCTTGCGGTAGAATGCGTCCTGAAGTTGTGGGCAAATTTTCCTGGGAGCCGCTCAAATGAAGTCGAAATCCAGCAAGTTGATCGCGACCCTAGTCGGAGTTGCCCTGTGTGTGACCCCGGTTGTCATGACCGCGGCCGCCATATCTTTCATGGCCGATACGGCGACCGCCAAGGGCAATGGAAATGGGGGAAACGGTAACGGTAACGGTAACGGTAATGGTGGAAACGGAAACGGCGGCAACGGCAAGGGTGGAAATGGCAAAGGGTCCAGCAATGGCAACAGCGCCAGCAAAGGCAGCAATGGCAAGAGCGACCACTCCGGATTTGCAAAAGGCGGGTTTAGCAAAGGGAACTTCGGCAAGAGCCTTGGCCGTAGCATCGGGTCTATTGGAAACGGCAAAGGCAAAGGGTCCGGCAAAGGCCTGGGTGCCAATATTGGGAAGGGCCTGGCCAAGGGGCTGGGGACCCTGGGCATCACCGTCTCGCCCAACAAAGGGCGCCGGGGTCAGAAAAGCACCGCGAGCTACTCGGCCAAAAGCAATTCGCGGGGTGCCATTGCAAGCAACCTGAAAGGGCTCAACGCCGCGCATGCCAGCGCAGTGGCCCGCGCCAACGCAGCGCCAAACAGCCGGGTCGGGAGGATAGCCGCTTACGAACAGGCGACCCTGGCCACCATCGGACTGTCGGACGAGCTGTCCGACTTGCAGGATATGGTGGATGAAACCGTTCCGACGTCCGAAGAGTTCGTAGCGGATAATATTTCGGAGGATACCGAGTATACTGCCGAAGAACTCGCCCAAGCCATGGACAGCCTCGATCCGGAATCGCCCGATTACGAAGCCGACGTCGCCGCACTTGCAGCCGGCATGACCGGTCTGGACCCGAATGATCCGGAAAATGAAGAAGCGCTTGCTGATATGGCGGCCAGTATCAATGACACGGTCTCCGCGCAGGATGAACAGGCCGAACTGGCCGAGGATAAAGCGGATCTGGAAGGCCAGTTATCGGACGCAGAGGAGGATCAGTTGTCAGCCTTGTCCGAAGCCTATGCGCCGCATGACGTGTCGGACTTGACTGACGAGTCGTTGGCGGAACTGAACGGGTTGCTTGGTCTGGACCCCGAAGCCATTCCGGATGTGACGCCTGACCCCGATGACGTCGAAATCGCACAGGAAGAGACAGCCACAGAGGAACAGCCGACGGACTAGATTAGGCCAGTTCCAGCAGATCAATGTTTTCAAGTTCTTTCGTCAGCAGAAATCTCGCTCAAGATTTTACTCCAATCGAAGACCGCTAAGGGCTCGGGGCCGTCGTTGAGCCTCGGTTCACCCAACGACCGCTTCTGATTGCCGAAGGTGGGCAGACAAGGCCATCCGCTCGAACGCAGAGAAGAACCTGGGCCATCCGAACGGCTGCTTCCGGAGCGCGCCTCAAGCTGGCGCTGCTGCATCGCCGCAAGACTGCTTCGAGCCCAAACCTCCCAAATGCTGCGCGCTCAACGAATGTCCGGTGTCATTCCGTTCGCAGTGGGAGGATGTCAGGAACCTTCGCGTAGGGTGCGGGGGGCAGCCAGTTCTGAAATGTCCGAGCCAGTCGTGGATCACCACTCAGAAAGAAGGATCCCAGTTCCGTCTCTTTGGCTAAAGTGGTTCGCCCCATTATGATGCCGCCCATTGCGACCAATGTGGTTTCAACATACAGATCAACCTCCAGATCAGGATCGTGGACGCAAAGTTCTGGAGGCTCTCCTCGCTGGGCCAGAAACCAAAATGTGTCGTAGTCCGTTGGCTCATCCCTAAAATGAAAGCGGATCACGGATCGCTTGTCAGGCAGAGCATCTATCTGGAGCACGCTTTGACATTTCCACATCATCGGCGAAGCCAGTGTCCCCGCGAGTGCGACCTCAGCTTCGATGTTCTGTTGTGCCCAGACCCCAAGCGCCTTGATGACTGGTTCCAGAGCTTCGGACTTGGGCGTGCGGAAGTAGTCTACAGAACCAGTTGCACTATCTTCGACACGCTCCACCAGACCATTTCGCTCCATCTCGGAAAGTCGCCGAGATAGAACCCCGGGGGAGATGCTGCCGAGGCGTCGTCGCAACGTGTTGAACCTGGTGGCTCCAGCCCAAATCTCAGTCAGGATTGGAATAGTCCATCGAGGCTCCAGCAATTGGCTGGCGCGGGAAATCGGGCACAGAAGACCGTATGGCTTGACGTTCATAAGAAACTCCTCACCGCCCATCATACCCAGCGAAGCCACTTGGGCTAGTACGTCTGAAGTACCAGCATCAGTACTTCCTACGCACTACTCTGAGAGAACTGCACCATGGTTGAGTTGGTCATCGGAAATTGAGGAGAAAACGATGACACGGAACAATACGATGACAGGGGTCACCAACGGGGAGTTGTGGGGCCACAGGGCGCAGGATTGGGCCAGGTACCAGGAAGCCTCAATTGCACCTGTATTTGATGCGGTTCTCGACCGTACTGGTGTGAGCGAGGGGACCAGATATCTTGATATCGGCTGCGGGGCAGGAATGGCGGCAGCAAAGGCCAGTGCGCTAGGTGCGGTGGTGACTGGTCTCGATGCATCAAGCGCATTGATCGACATTGCCCAGTCTCGGTTGCCGGCAGCGGCCTTTCACGTAGGGGATTTGCAGGAGCTCCCGCTCCCAGACAACAGCTTTGATCTGGTGACAAGTTTCAACGCAATCCAATATGCCGGCGATGTAGCCGAGGCTTTGTCAGAGGTAAAACGCGTCCTTGCACCCGGTGGCACAATAGCCATTGCGACTTGGGGCGATCCAGAAGGCATGGAGGCAGCTGAGGTAGTAACGGTTTTGAAGCCGCTTTTGCCGCCGCCGCCACCCAGCGCACCGGGCCCATTTGCTTTGTCTGATGACAACGTTCTGCGTCAGTTCGTCGAGAAAGGAGGGTTTAGACCCTACGATGTTTTTGACGTCGACAGCCCCTGGTCCTATCCCGACGAACCGGCTGCAATCGCGGGTTTGGCCGCATCTGGTGTCGCGGCCAAAGCAATCTGCTTGGCAGGACAAGACGCCGTCGATAAGGCACATCGTTCAGCTATCGCGCCATTCCGAAAAGCAGATGGTCGGATCGAATTCGGTGCTACCTTCAAGGTGGTTCTGGCCAAGTCAGCAACCATCCAGCCCTTGGCGCGAAAAACTTAGCCCCTTAGAAGCGGTCGTTGCATAGCTCCAGAGCAATGGCCGCTTCGTCCCGCAACGCGGTCATCGGCATCGGGAAACCCGCTGCGCCCTGCATGAACGGCCGCTTTCCTTTCGGCGGCGCGGCTGACGGCCCGATTGAATGTGTTGCTACATCTGCGAGCTACCGAGTCGAAGCACTACCGGTATGGGCTCACAGCCGCCTTGCGGCAGCGCAGAGAACATCTCGGTTTCAAGCGAATATGGATGTCGGCTTTCAACGTTGCGGCTTGATCGGTTCGCGCCCGCAGAGAAAGTCCGGAATCCGCCCGAACTACAGCTCAAGGCCGTTTTCTGCGCGCAAACTCTTGCGCTTTTCCGAGGTCGAAAAGTTCCACCACATCAACCTCTAGAGCCATTGCTAGGCGTTCGATCACAAGAGCTGAGGGATTTCTCACCCCGCGTTCGACACCACTGACATAACCACGATCAAAACCGCTGTCGGTCGCAAAGTCTTCTTGTGTCACACCCCGCTGTTTGCGCAGGCGTCTCAAATTCCATCCTATACGTTCTCGTACATCCATCAGCTTTGATGGATCAGTCAGTGAGTCTAATTAGCCCACGACTTATAAGTCTCATTTTTCTCTGGACGGGACGAAATCAGTGTGTAATGTGCATCTACCGGGGAGTGGGAAAGTACTACACCCATGATTTTTATCAATTTTTCGCGCCTCTCTCAGAAAGGAAACAGCGATGAATTTTGTGCCACGAGATCGGAAACGGCCTGTCGACCGCAAGGAACTCTACGGAGATTTCTCATCTGACATGATCCGAGGGTCCGACTACTTTGCACGTACAGTTGATTGTGCTGCCTATCTCCACATTACAGGGTGTTTTCCTTCACATCTGCGCGCCAAGAGGACAGCGATCCTGCGCCAAATCAGCGAGCGCTACCCCCATCCTACGAGCGCCGACGGTCGTGGAGGGGAAATTAGGCTAAAAAAGGAAGCCGTTCGCGGCATGCAAATCGAGAGCCACCCGATGGTCAAAACGGTACGCGCCAAAGTCAGCCAGGGCTTCAAAATTCAGCAAAGCTTGGGTCACAACACTCGCCGAGGGCACTCGAAAATCTTCATGTATCAAATCGACCCGGAGACCCAAAGTGTCGTTAACCAAATCACCGTCGTGCTGTCTGGCGCTGTAAAGAACCGCTGGGACTAGAGTACGCTTCAGATCTTGCGTTGCGGCCAACGATCACCCCGATGGGCACCTGTTGCCTCGCCCGAGAAAAGTAACCAATGGTTACCAGAAATCCATATTGCTCAGATAGTTAGATAGTGCTACATGTGTAGTCGTTAGAAACTAACCGCCTCATTGGGATTGGAACGGACGCTAAGGTGTCCCGGACGCACTCGATGGCGATGATCCTGACCTCATTTGAGGTCAGAGGTTCGCTATCTGGAGAACATCCCAAAGGCCAACCATCACGATCATCGACACACGCGGTTCCATTCAATGGAGCTGAGCCATGACGTGTTCACCTACTGCCAATCAAGGCACCTTTCCCCTTCCCGATATCCCCAAAGGCATTTTGGCACTTGTGCGCCTTTTGGCCCGTGACGCAGCACGCAAAGACTTTGCCGACCGCCGCGCCACGCAGAATGGAGGGGCGGCCAATGCCTAATCTCCCCTTCTCCGACAAGGCTGAGTACCTGTCCGTTCGTCAAGTAGCAGAGGTGTTTTCGGTCCACACCAAGACCGTTCGCCGCTGGATTGCTTCTGGTGACCTTTCGGCGACACGTATTGGGCGCGACTGGCGGATCGCCCGCACCGACCTGAAAGCCCTCGCCGCAAGCCGTTCCAACCGGGTTGCAGGGCATGTCCTCTAAAGTCCTCAAAAGCCCCGCGTTTTCCCGCTGTCGGGAAAACACCCCCACGGACTTCGGATATAAATTCGCCGCCGTGGTTTCCCGAATGTCCGCGCGTGGGCCTCCACGGGTCCAAACGGGCGTGAATGCCCAAAGCTGCAATCCCCTCCTTCCAAGGCTGAAAGGAAAAACCATGCCTTATGACAAAACCGCCTCCACCACGCTTGCCGATGCCATTGCATCTTTGAAGGTACACCCGGACCTCTCAGACACACAACGTCGTGACTTGATCTCTTCGATCAACCGTATCGCCAAATACCTGAACCGTTCGCCCGCAGACCTGATGACGAACGCCCCTGCCTTGCGCAAACTGCTGACTACCATCCATCCGGTGCAAGCTGGCATCTCGGCCAAATCGCTGAGCAATGTCAAAACCGCTCTCACCAAAGCGTTGCAGACCTCTGGTTATCTGCCACCCGCTGCGCCGAAAACTGAACCCAGCGAAGCATGGGCGGCATTTCTGTCGGCCTGCGCAGCCAAGCATCAGGCTCTCGCCCTGTCGCGCCTGGTGACCTATTGCGCGTCTCGTGGCATTGAGCCTGACGCTGTGAATGACAAGGTGATGGCCACATTCCAAACCTATCTCGACGCGCGCCTGCTTGGAAAAGACCCTGCCAAACTCCGCAAGGAAATGGCGCAGACGTGGAATGGCATTGTCAAACGCCAGAACCTGTCCCTCGCTGAACTCACCTATGAGAAAGGCGGGCAGCATCGGTCCCGCCCTCTCACCTCGTATCCTAAATCCCTGCAAGATGACATCGCGAAGTATCTGGATCGCCTGAGCCAGGCCGATCCGTTTGACGAAGACGGACCTGATAAGGCGCTGCGTCCAACCACGTTGCGCAATATCAAAGCACACCTGCGTCAGTATCTGGATGCGCTGGTGACCGCCGGGGCTGATCCGGAGACGTTTCGGTCTCTGTCCAAAGCGATCAGCGAAAAGAATATGAAAGGCGCCTTCACAGCTATCATGAAGCGTCGTGGCCTCAGCGACCCCAAGGATGGTGGGCTCCACAATATCGCCGCCACGCTGAAGGCCATCGCGCGTCACCATCTCAAACTGCCCGAGAAAGACCTGGGTGCAATCCTCAATATCCAGAAGAAGGTGTCCCCAGCCATCAACGGGATGAGCAGCAAGAACCGTGACCGCCTTGGCCAGTTCAATGACTGGCAGAACGTGGCCCGTCTGCTTAGCCTGACTGAAACTTTGATGAAACGCGCCTCGGCCAACCCTGCTTCCCGCACGTCTGGTCTTTCTGCCATGTATGCGGTTGCCATCGCCATTCTCCTGTCCTGCCCCATGCGCATCAAGAACCTTGCCCAACTCGAGCTGGACAAGAATGTCACCGGGCACAGCAATGGCACGCACACCCTCTACACGATCCGCGTGGACGCCGAAGACGTGAAGAACAACGAGCATATCGAGGTCGCGCTCAATCCTCGCACATCCAAACTTCTTCACACCTACATTATGAAGTTCCGTCCCCTTCTGACCCGTGCGAATGGCCCGGCGCTGTTTCCGAAGAAGAGCAACGGCGAACCTCGCGATCCCGCCAACTTTGGCAGCGACATCAAAGCACTGATCTACCGCGAGACGGGCCTGACGGTTCATGCCCATCTGTTCCGCCATCTGGCGGCCTTCCTCTATCTCAGGGAACGCCCCGGCGACTTTGAGACGGTGCGCCGCCTGTTGAAGCACAAGAGCCAGCAGACGGCCATGACTTTCTACGCCGATCTCTCCAACCAGTGGGCGCATGATCACTATGACAAGGTCGTTCTCGGCAAATGGGGAGGCACTCATGACTAAGTCCATCCCTATCGTTCTGAAGTTTGGCGACTGGCCTCTGGCGGATCGTTCCGCCTGGGATGCCCTGTTTGCCGCACGAGAGTGGTTTGATGACAGCGGACCCTGCGTCGGTTGGAGCGAGGGCACGCGCACCAAGCGCCGCCAAGGCTACGGGCAGTGGCTTTCCTTCCTGATGCGCATGTCGCCAGCACACCTTACTGAAACGCCCTCGTCGCGTGTATCCAAGGACACCGTCCAGGCATTCGTCGAAGAGTGCGAAGCGCGACTTGCGCCCATTTCCGTCAGCAACCTTGTTTCGGATCTCTATGTCGTGATCCACGCCATGTCTCCGGAAACGGATTGGGGGTGGCTCAACCATGTGTCCAAACGTTTGACGAAGACCGCCAGACGTCAGAGCCTGCCGCCGCCCCATGATATCTCGGCCAACGAGGTTCTTCACCGCGCGGTAGAATGGATCGAGCGCCATGATGGCAACCACAGATATGCGCCTCTGACACAAGCCATTCGCGTCCGCCAGGGGCTGATGGTCGCCTTCCTTGTCAGCCGTCCTGTCCGCCGCCGTGCCCTGCTGGCCACTACGCTGGATGATCACCTCAAGGTGCAGACCGACGGGTTCCACCTTTGCTATGGAGCGGAAGACATGAAGGCGAAACGCCCTTATGAATTCCCTTTGCCGGAAAGGTTGGTGCCGTTCATGCGGCGATATCTGGAGGTCCACCGCCCCACGTTGCTGCAGGGCAAATCCTGCAACGCACTGTGGATCAACCAGTGTGGCAATGCGCTCACGCCAGACGGCCTCTCCCGACAGCTTCCGAAAGACACAAAACGTATTCTCGGTGTTGCACTTCGTCCTCACGCCTTCCGGCACATCGCGGCCACCTACATCGCAGAGACCGACCCCAAAAATGCAAACATCATTCGTGATGTGCTCGGGCACGCGACGCTCGATATGGCCAACAAACATTACAACCGGGCCAAAGGTATCGGCGCATGCAATGAGTATCAGGATCTAATCACCGGGCTGCGAAAGGAAGGGGAGAAAGTGGTGCGGAAGTAGTGCCAAGCACTGATACCGGCCGTTTGTGAATTATGCAGCGAACGGCCGGTAGGAGCCCAAAAAGACTGATGCTGCGCTATGCTCGAAAGTCGGCTTCTCAGGCTGCGGCCAAAAACCTGCCAAAACCTCAGAGATTTTGGGCGGAGTTTGTGACACGGCTAAGCCGTTGATCTTACGTTAGGGCAGGACGATGTGCCAAAAACGACCGATTTTGACACTATAGCCGCAGCGTTTCACACGCAGAGGTTGCTATCGGACTGGGGCTTCATCGACAGCCCCGAACCCATTTTCCGAATGCTGTGCTTTGTATGGAAGTCGGGCTCTCAAACCGTCCTGACAGGCAAGACCAAAATGCATCGCATCACTTAGCGGGCGGTGCTATTATCGTGTTGGGGAGAACGCGAATGCCTACATTTGACAGTGAAAACGCCGCGAAGCTGCACCGCGAGTTGCATACACACTTGCCGTCAGACCCTGTGCTCAGGGTCAAGACATTGGAAAGTCTTGCAGTGGAACGTGGTCTCGTCGCGCCTGAAAGCCTCGACGCTTGGATTGAAGCCTATTCCGAGCATATCGGACCGAAACGCGGGGCGCATGTAGTGGCGCGGTCATGGCTTGATCCGGGGTTTCGGACACGCCTGTTGGATGACGCGGCAGAAGCCATCAAGGAGTTTGACTATCAGGGGGACGCGACTGCGCACCTGAAGGCGGTCGAGAACACCGACACGCAGCACAACATGGTCGTTTGCACGCTATGCTCTTGCTATCCCTTTTCAATCCTGGGGATGTCACCGGCGTGGTACAAATCGACCGAATATCGCGCCCGCGCCGTTCGAGAGCCTCGCAAAGTGCTTACAGAGTTCGGCGTGGCACTCCCTGAAGATGTGGGCGTCCGCGTCTGGGACAGCACTGCCGAGCTTCGCTATATCGTTGTCCCGCAACGGCCCTCGGGAACCGATGGATGGAGTGAGGAACGCCTGGCAGCCCTTGTCACCCGAAACTCTATGATCGGGACAGAGCGAGATTTGAAGGCGGAGGCGGGCTGATGGACGGCATTCACGATCTCGGCGGCATTGAGGGTTTTGGCCCGGTGCCCGTAAAGAGCGGCGACAAGGATTTCCGCGATTTGGAGGATTGGGAAAAACGCGCCTTTGCGTTGAGCTGGTCGCCGATTGCGCCCGGCAGCACCATTGACTGGTTTCGCCACGGGCTCGAACGCATGGTGCCAGCTGACTACCTCGTCTTTTCCTATTTTCAAAAGTGGTGCACCAACGATCTGGTGCGGATGCTCGACAATGGCACGATAACACTTGAGGACGTCAAACGCGGTCACGTACAAAACCCCATTGCGCCGCCTCCTTCCATAACGGTTGAAGATGCAGTAGCGGATGTAGCTGCATCGGCTTTCAGCTTTGAGAGAGAAACGTTAGAACAACCCGCTTTTTCCGTCGGAGACACGGTCCGAGCGCGGCGTCATACGCATGCAAATCATACGCGCCTTCCCCGGTACGTGCGCGGTCTGAGTGGTGTGGTTCTTGCCCATCATGGAGCGCATGTGCTGCCAGACCGCAATGCCGAAGGTGTCGAGGTGCCGGAACATCTTTACACGGTTGGATTCCGCGCCGTTACGTTATGGGGCGAGGACTCCGATCCACGCGACGATGTCACACTCGATTTGTGGGAAAGCTACCTTGTTCCAGCCTGACGATCCACTTGGCCCACCCCAGCCGGTCTTTGATGAGCCTTGGCAGGCGCAGGCGCTCGCCCTGGCAGACAATTTGGTCCAAGCCGGTCATTTTACCGCGACGACTTGGGCAGAAACGCTCGGCCAAGAATTGAGAAGCGCCGAGCGCAAAGGGGCTCCAGATGATCTTGACACATATTATGCAGCAGTCCTGAGTGCACTTGAAACGCTCACAGAGAGTGCCGGTATTTGCGAGGAGACCCGCATGCAGCGTCGCATCGATTTGGAGACCGCATACCTTCGTACCCCTCACGGGAAACCGGTTGTGCTCTAGACTGTGAAGGCACAGTGAATCAACTGCATGCTCCCGCCAAAGCTGATCTCAAGTTAGTGCCCACAAACGACCGTTTTTGCCCACCAGGTTCTGTCACGGGCTATTGTCCCGGGCTTTGTAGAAATTTGACCGTTGAGTTTGTTGCTGTGTATCGTGCTCCGAGCCAGGCAGCGAAAAAGGGTAAAAGCCGTGACGTTCCAGCTAGTGGGCAATGGACCACAAATCTACGAAGAGGTCATGGTACCGCTTTGGTTTGGCCGATGGGCCGAGGCGCTTATTGATCTGGTATCGCTTCAGAAGTCCGAAAGTGTTTTGGATGTTGCATGCGGCACAGGCGTGACGACGCGGATGGCAAAGGAAAAAGTCGGGCCGAATGGAAGGGTAGACGGCCTCGATATTAACGCGCCAATGCTTGCAAAGGCCAAGGAATTGGCGGATGGCCTCTACATCAACTGGATCGAGAGCGATGTCTGCGACAGCGGTCTACCGCCCGGGACATACGATGTCATCCTGTCGCAGCACGGCTATCATTACTTCCCCGACAAACCCCAAGCTCTCAAAGAGTTTTTGCGGCTACTTGTTCCAGGCGGACGTTTAGCTTTCTCAATCTGGGACGGGCATAGCCCATATACAAATGCAATCTGTGCTGCAGTCGAGCATCACATTTCAGCTGAGATCGCAAATAAACAACGCTCCCAACGACAAACACCGTCTCAGGGCGATCTCAAAGAACAGTTGAGCGCTCAAGGATTCACTAATGTGGCAGTTCATCGACAAGAGCTCATGATTGACGTGCCGCTCGCGGCAGAGTTTGTACCCTTACATCTAGGGTCGATGCCCATTGCGGGCGCGTTTGCAGGACTTGCCGAAGCGGCCCAGAAAGCACTGATCGACGAGGTTGCCGAAGCCCTCTCAGACTACGTGCAAGGGGATCGGCTGGTTTACCCAGACGCCGTGCATGTGGCGGTTGGGTACAGATAAAGATGCCTCCAAGGTCCGGTTCTTAGGCAAAGCTCATGCGTTTCTGCCATCGGTGAAAACGACCGTTTTTGGCCATGCAAGGATTCCGGAAGCGGCCGTTTGCGCAACTGCAGCGAAAGCTCACTTTGTCCCGCAAAGCGGAAGCAGACCTATGATCGATTGAAGGTCAGCTTTCAGGGCTTCTGGGGGTTGATGCTTGACGCATCCAAGTCATGGCCTACGTGATTTTCCAGCAAGAGCTTGTTATTTATCTATAAAAAATTGCAACGGGTTGCAAAATTTTCTGGCTGACGGGTTTGATTTCGTGCCTATAATGGGGCGGGCCAACAGTACTGGAGGCCCAACATGCGAGCAGCAATCTACGCCCGCTATTCCACTGACCTGCAAAGCGACGCATCGATCGAGGACCAGCATCGTCTGTGTTTGCGCCTGATCGAGGGGAACGGTTGGCGGGAAGCCGAGACCTACTCTGATCGCGGTCTCAGCGGGTCTTCCCACTTGCGCCCCGGTTACCAACGATTGCTGGAAGACGCCCGCCACAACGTGTTCGATGTGGTCGTTGCCGAAGGTCTCGACCGGATTAGCCGGGATCAGGAGCATATCGCGGCCTTCTTCAAGCAGATGCGGTTTCAGGGCATCCCGATAATTACGGTGGCTGAAGGCGAGATTTCCGAGCTGCATATCGGCCTCAAAGGCACGATGAGCAGCCTCTTCCTCAAGGATCTGGCCCAGAAGACCCATCGCGGCCTGGAGGGACGTGTCCGCAAGGGCAAGTCGGCAGGCGGCATCACTTACGGCTATGACGTTGTGCGCAACATCCAGCCCGATGGCGAGATCTCCACTGGCGAGCGGATCATCAACGAAGAACAGTCTGAAGTGGTTCGCCGCATCTTCGAAGACTACGCCGCCGGGATCAGCCCTCGCGCCATCGCTAGCGTTTTGAACAAGGAAGGGGTTGCAGGTCCACGCGGCGCTGGCTGGGGCGCATCCACGATCTACGGCAACTGGCGGCGCGGTACAGGCATTCTAAACAATGAACTCTACGCCGGACGGCTGGTTTGGAACCGGCAGCGGTTCATCAAGGACCCGAACACTGGTAAGCGGCAGGCCCGTCTCAATCCGCCTGAAGACTGGATCATCGAAGAGGTGCCCGACCTTCGGATCATTCCCGAAGACCTATGGTCGCGTGTCAAGACCCGGCAGGAGGCCACGCGAAGCACCATGATAAGCGACGGCGTCAACCGCCCTGAACGCGCCCACCGCGCCAAACACCTGTTTTCAGGATTGTTGAAGTGCGGATGCTGCGACGGCGGTTACACCATCGTCGGCAAAACCCACTACGGCTGCGCCAATGCCCGCAACAAGGGCACCTGTGACAACCGCCTGACGATCAAAAGGGAAGACCTGGAAGGACGCGTTCTGTCCGGCCTCAAGGATCAGCTCTTGCATCCGGACCTGATCGCAGAGTTCGTGACAGCCTATCAGGCCGAGTACAACCGGTTGGCGGCTGAGGTTATCAAGGGCAAAGCCAATGTCGAACGAGAACTGGCCAAAGTCATCAAGCAGATTGACAAGATCATCGAGGCGATCACAGAAGGCATGTTCCATTCCAGCATGAAGGCCAAAATGGACACGCTGGAGGCCCGCAAAGCGGAACTGGAAGTCGAACTGGTCAGTTGCGAGACTGAACCGCCGGTTCTGTTGCACCCCGGCTTGGCCGAAGTCTACCGTGAGACCGTTGCCAACCTGAGCGCGGCTCTCAATGACCCGGCCACAAAGACCGAAGCTACGACCATAATCCGCAGTTTGCTCTCTGAGATCCGACTGATCCCGGAAGGCGATGACCTGGCAATCGAATTGGTAGGAGAGTTGGCGGGTCTATTGGCATTGGGGCAAACAAAAACGGCCTCGGAAACAAATGCTCCGGGCCGTTCTGTAACAATGGTTGCGGGAGCAGGATTTGAACCTGCGACCTTCAGGTTATGAGCCTGACGAGCTACCGGGCTGCTCCATCCCGCGACACTTTGTTTTGGGCGCTTTCGCTTTTTTGCGTATGGCCGAGTTTAGCCTCGTTTGTGTTTGGCGAGGCTTGGGATTTCATCGTTTAGAGAGATTGGAAGGCCTTATTAGGTTTGGCGGTGACCTACTCTCCCACGACTTAAGCCGCAGTACCATCGGCGCTACAGTGCTTAACTTCCGGGTTCGGGATGGGACCGGGTGTTTCACTTGCGCTATGACCACCAAACCGAATAAGGCCTTCCTGATATTTTTAAGTCATTGTTTTTTGGGGTTGTATGCTTTTGACCAGTCTTTCTGTTACTGGATCAAATCAAGCCTATCGGACAATTAGTACCGGTCAACTGAATGCATTGCTGCACTTACATCTCCGGCCTATCGACGAGGTGGTCTACCTCGGTCCTCAGGGATACCTTGTTTTGAGGGGGGCTTCCCGCTTAGATGCCTTCAGCGGTTATCCTGTCCGATCATAGCTACCCTGCACTGCTGCTGGCGCAACAACAGGTCCACCAGTGGATCGTTCACCCCGGTCCTCTCGTACTAGGGGCAACTCCTCTCAAGTATCCTACACCCACGGCAGATAGGGACCGAACTGTCTCACGACGTTCTAAACCCAGCTCACGTACCTCTTTAAACGGCGAACAGCCGTACCCTTGGGACCTGCTCCAGCCCCAGGATGAGATGAGCCGACATCGAGGTGCCAAACACTGCCGTCGATATGGACTCTTGGGCAGTATCAGCCTGTTATCCCCGGCGTACCTTTTATCCGTTGAGCGATGGCCCTTCCACTCGGGACCACCGGATCACTATGGCCGTCTTTCGACTCTGCTCGACTTGTCAGTCTTGCAGTCAGGCTGGCTTCTGCCATTGCACTCAACGAGCGATTTCCGACCGCTCTGAGCCAACCTTCGCGCGCCTCCGTTACGCTTTAGGAGGCGACCGCCCCAGTCAAACTACCCGCCACGCAGGGTCCCGGATCCGGATAACGGACCGCGGTTAGACATCAAGCAGAACAAGGGTGGTATCTCAAAGGTGGCTCCACAGGAACTGGCGTCCCTGCTTCAAAGCCCACCACCTATTCTGCACATGTTGTGCCTGATGCCAGTGCGAAGCTGTAGTAAAGGTGCACGGGGTCTTTCCGTCTAACCGCGGGAAGCCTGCATCTTGACAGGCAATTCAATTTCGCTGAGTCGATGTTGGAGACAGCGGGGAAGTCGTTACGCCATTCGTGCAGGTCGGAACTTACCCGACAAGGAATTTCGCTACCTTAGGACCGTTATAGTTACGGCCGCCGTTTACCTGGGCTTCAATTCAGAGCTCTCACCCCTCCTTTTAACCTTCAGGCACCGGGCAGGCGTCAGACCCTATACGTCGTCTTGCGACTTCGCAGAGCCCTGTGTTTTTAATAAACAGTCGCCACCCCCTGGTTTGTGCCCCCAGCCCCTAGTTGCCTAGGAACCGGGCCTCCTTCTCGCGAACTTACGGAGGTATTTTGCCGAGTTCCTTCAACATCGTTCTCTCAAGCGCCTTGGTATGCTCTACCAGTCCACCTGTGTCGGTTTAGGGTACGATCTTATAGGAGGGCTATTTCCAGGAACCTCTCAGCAGCCCATTCAATCCGATAAGGATGAACTACCTTCGAGATCCGTCACCACTCCATGGCCCAGGAATATTAACCTGGTTCCCATCGACTACGCCTTTCGGCCTCGCCTTAGGGGTCGGCTTACCCTGCTCAGATTAGCTTTAAGCAGGAACCCTTGGACTTTCGGCGAGAGTGTCTCTCACACTCTTTGTCGCTACTCATGTCATCATTCTCACTAGTGATCTCTCCACCGGATGGCTCACGCCCCGGCTTCATCGAAAGCCTCTCTCCTCCAATACGCCCGAAGGCGTTAAGGAGGAATGAGACTATGTCACACTACGCTCTGCTACCATGCCTTACGGCATCCTAAGCTTCGGCTCATGGCTTGAGCCCCGTTACATCTTCGCCGCAGGACAACTTATTTAGACCAGTGAGCTGTTACGCTATCTTTAAAGGATGGCTGCTTCTAAGCCAACCTCCTGGTTGTTTTGGTCGTCCCACCTGCTTTCCCACTTAGCCATGAATTGGGGGCCTTAGCTGTAGGTCAGGGTTGTTTCCCTCTCCACTACGGACGTTAGCATCCGCAGTGTGTCTGCCATCTAGTACTCCCGGGTATTCGGAGTTTGGTTAGGATCAGTAAGCCTGTGGGGCCCCATTACCCATCCAGTGCTCTACCCCCCGGGGTATTCGGATGACGCTCTACCTAAATAGATTTCGCAGAGAACCAGCTATCTCCGAGTTTGATTGGCCTTTCACCCCTAGGCACAACTCATCCCGACCTTTTTCAACAGGTGTGGGTTCGGCCCTCCAGTAAGTGTTACCTTACCTTCAGCCTGGTCATGCCTAGATCACTCGGTTTCGGGTCTGATCCCACGTACTCATTCGCCCTATTAAGACTCGCTTTCGCTGCGCCTACACCTAACGGCTTAAGCTTGCACGTGAGACCAAGTCGATGACCCATTATACAAAAGGTACGCTGTCAGGCCGCAAGGGCCCTCCAACTGATTGTAGGCGTTCGGTTTCAGGTACTGTTTCACTCCCCTCGTCGGGGTGCTTTTCACCTTTCCCTCACGGTACTGGTTCACTATCGGTCAGTAAGGAGTACTTAGCCTTCGAAGGTGGTCCTCCGATCTTCAGACAGGATTTCACGTGTCCCGCCCTACTTAATACGTCCGTCAGTGCTTCGAATACGGGGCTGTCACCCGCTATGGCCATGTTTCCCAACATGTTCTTCTCACACATCCAGCTCGGCTGGTCCCCGTTCGCTCGCCGCTACTAGGGGAGTATCAATTGATTTCCTTTCCTCCGGGTACTTAGATGTTTCAGTTCCCCGGGTTTGCTCTTAAAACCCTATGTATTCAGGTCTTAAGTACCTGTTTCAGCCCGTTATTGATCACCAAAGGTAACAATAACAAACTGTCAGGTGGGTTGCCCCATTCAGAGATCCATGGATCAAAGCTTATTCTCAGCTCCCCATGGCTTATCGCAGAGTATCACGTCTTTCATCGCCTCTTACTGCCAAGGCATTCACCAAACGCCCTTCTCGCGCTTGATTTGATCCAGAAAGAGAAAGACTTAACTTTCGCGGCCACCCAGCTGGTAACTAAAGGCAACCTCTTTTTCTGAACCAAAAGCATACTATCCCGCTCTCGATCATGTCGGTGATCGAGAACATTCGCGATCCTCGCGGACCGCATTTGGTTAGTGTACTTGACTTGGACAACTCTGTTCGTTTCAGCCGGGATATCCATGAACGA
>NZ_JBNAGF010000004.1:27500-127500 GCF_049801055.1 Primorskyibacter sp. S87
GCCTCAGCGCCGCCGGTGAAGGGGTATCTACGGTCTACTCCAAAACTCCGCAACCCCAAAATTCCAAAAAATGCAAAACTTCACGCAAAAAACAACAAAACTAAACAATAACAACAACTTATAAGAAAAGAAATCAGAGGAAAACCCCGCACAGTGGTAGTGAAGGGCTGCGTTTCAGGGCTCCGAACCACCGGTTTTTCCACAAACCACAGGTTTATCCACAGAGTCGCGCCCATTTGATGATGACTCGCACGAGACTCAGCTTGTGAATCGCTGAATCAGGGTGTCCGGGATTCGAATCCAAGGGTCGGATACCCCCAATTGTGGCAAACCTAGCCTAACAGGGGCCGGAACTCCTTGAGCACGCGCTCATAAACATCCCGCTTGAAGGAAATGATATTGTCGACCATCTGTCCCGGCTTCTGCCAGCGCCATGTCGAGAACTCCGGGTGCGCTGTTTCAATGTTGATCTGGTCGTCGGTTCCATGAAACCGCATCAGAAACCATTTTTGTTCCTGCCCTCGGAATTTTCCCTTCCATATGTGCGGCACCAGATCGTGGGGCAAATCATAGGGCAGCCAGCCTGCGCTTTCCGCGATCACTTCAACCAATTCTTCGACGACACCGGTTTCTTCCCAAAGCTCACGCATTGCTGCCTCTCTTGGGTCCTCGCCGTCGTCCACTCCACCTTGGGGCATCTGCCAAGCCTCAGCGTGCCGGTCGTTGCGCTGTCCAACAAAGATATCGCCATCTTTGTTCATCAACATGATTCCCACGCAGGGGCGATAAGGCAGTTTGGCGATCTCTTCTGGGCTCATTCTCTTGGCGCTCCACTATTGATTATCCTGTGTCTAGCAATTGACCCACGGACAGCAAAGCATTGACGCCGCGTTTGAAGTGACAATGGCCCGGCGCGCTGAAATCTTCGTGCGCGAACAAGGGAGACTATCATGACGGCATACCCAAACCTGCTCGCTCCGCTGGATCTGGGCTTTACGACACTCAAGAACCGCGTGTTGATGGGCTCCATGCACACCGGTCTGGAAGAAACCGGAGACTGGAACCGGGTGGCCGAGTTCTATGCAGCCCGTGCACGCGGTGGCGTTGGCCTCATGGTCACGGGCGGCATCGGACCGAACCTTGAAGGCTCGGTTCTGCCGGGTGCCTCGATGATGACCAACGACAAGGAAGTCGCCAATCACTCCATAGTCACCCAGCGGGTGCACGAATCTGGTGGCAAGATTGCCATGCAGATCCTTCATGCCGGCCGGTATGCATACGGGCCCAAATGTGTGGCTCCGAGCCCGATAAAGTCGCCGATCTCTCCTTTCCCCCCGAACGAATTGGACGAGGAAGGGATCGAAAAGCAGATTGCCGATATCGTCAATGCCGCTGTTCTGGCGCGGAAAGCAGGTTATGACGGGGTCGAGATTATGGGGTCCGAGGGCTACTTCCTCAACCAGTTCATCGTTACCCATACCAACAAGCGCAGCGACCGTTGGGGCGGGTCTTACGAAAACCGTATCCGCCTGCCCATCGAAGTCGTTCGTCGAACGCGCGAGGCTGTCGGCAAAGACTTCATTATCATCTATCGCCTGTCGATGATCGACCTTGTGCCCAACGGATCGACTCACGAAGAGGTCGTTCGGCTTGCTCAGGAGATCGAAAGGGCAGGCGCCACTATCATCAACACCGGTATCGGCTGGCACGAAGCCCGTATCCCGACAATCGCAACAAGCGTTCCGCGCGCAGCCTTTGCATGGGTCACCAAGAAGCTGATGGGTAAGGTCTCGATTCCTGTCATTACCTCCAACAGGATCAACACACCCGAAATTGCCGAACAGGTTCTTGTCGACGGGTGCGCCGACATGGTTTCGCTCGCTCGACCGATGCTAGCCGATGCCGATTTCGTGCAAAAGGCGATCAAAGGGCAATCCGACCAAATCGCACCTTGCATCGCATGCAACCAAGCCTGCCTGGATCACACGTTCAGCGGCAAGCTGACTTCTTGTCTGGTGAACCCGAGTGCCTGCCACGAAACCGAGCTGCTGATTGAAAGGACGAACGCTCCCAAGAGCATCGCCATCGTCGGAGCAGGCCCGGCCGGTCTTTCGACGGCGATGACAGCGGCACAGCGCGGCCACAAGGTCTCGATTTTTGACAAGGCCGACGAGATTGGCGGGCAACTGAACATGGCCAAGCAGGTGCCCGGGAAAGAAGAGTTCTGGGGACTCGTGGATTGGTACCGCACGATGGTTTCCGATCTCGGCATCGAAGTACAGCTTGGGCGCGAGGTCTCTGCCGAAGATCTGAACGGGTTTGACGAGATCATAATCGCTACCGGAGTCTCGCCGCGTGATCCCGGGATTCCGGGTCAGGACGGAGAAAACGTACTCTCTTATATAGACGTGCTGCGCCACAAGGCACCTGTCGGGGATCGCGTGGCGGTCATCGGGGCTGGTGGTATCGGTTTTGATGTATCAGAGTTCCTGCTGCATGACGGAGACAGCCCAACCAAAAACATTCCTCTGTGGATGAAGGAATGGGGTGTCACTGATCCTGAACTGCACAGGGCCGGGCTCGCACCGCAAGGACCCCGGCCGCATGCACCCGCGCGTCAGGTCACACTGCTGCAACGCAAGGCTCAGGCACATGGCAAGGGTCTCGGCAAAACCACCGGTTGGATTCACCGGGCGACACTCAAGATGAAGGACGTTAATTTCGTCGGCGGTGTGAACTATGAAAAGATCGACGACAAAGGGCTGCACGTCAGCTTTGGCGAGGCCCGCGAAAACCCGACGCTGATAGAAGTCGATACGATCGTGCTCTGCGCCGGTCAGGTTTCCGAGCGATCACTGGCCGACGCTCTGGAAGCGAATGGCAAGTCCTGCCACGTTATTGGCGGTGCCGATGTTGCGGCAGAACTGGACGCAAAGCGTGCGATCAATCAGGGAACAAGGTTGGCGGCCTCGCTGTAAGGCCGGCCAATCGCCGTCACGGAACTGCGGGGCCAAAACAAGGCCCCGCAATATTTATTTAACCTCAATAAGCCCGTGATCCTATCACTCTACCGAGATGGAAATGACATCGGAAACGACCGGCATGTCATGTGGAACATGTCCGTAGTCGCCCAAAACCAACTGCAATGTATGAGTGCCCGGCGCCAATTCCAGAACGGTTTCGGTTTGCCCGCCTCCGAAATGCAAGTGATTTTCGTCCGACGGCAGCCCGTTCGACAACTCATCCGCGCCATCTTCTCCTTCCCCCAGTGGTGGGCGATCTATCAGCAGATGATGATGTCCGGTGTTCTCTTTTTCTGTTCCGGCAGGGGCAACACCCATTCCGCGCAAGCCAAAGATCACGGTAACTGGCGATGCTACCGTATCTCCGTCTTTGAGATTCACGAAATACAACTCGGCGTCAGGGTTCGACGGCGTCTCACCTCCGGCCCAGACTGGTGCGGCAAGTGACAGGGTCAGAACAGCAGCGTGTGTGATTCTCATTTTCTCTCTCCCGGTTTAAGCTCGTGCAGAACAGGAACACTCTAACTGCATATTGAAGATTGGGCGCATACGCCTCAAATCAACAAGTGGCGATTGTTCGGAGTAACGCGACAACTACCAACGCGAGGCCGGAAAAAGTGGCGCGCCTGTTTCCATGCCGCAAACGATCCCAGACAAAACCCCGATATTATCCCATGCATGCCCCGATCTCGCCCAGATTGGCCTCGATAAGTGTTTCCCGAACGAGGACAAGTTGAGGACACGAGCATGGACCGACTGACCGAAATGGAAGCTTTCGCCAATGTGGTGGATCAGGGCGGTTTCACTGATGCGGCCAAAAAAATGGGCATCTCGAAATCTGCGGTGTCCAAACACGTTTCGAGCTTAGAAGCTCGGCTTGGCGCGCGCCTGTTGAACCGTACGACCCGCCGGGTTTCACCGACTGAAATCGGTTTGGCCTATTATGACCGCGCCCGAAGAGTGCTGAACGACGCCGGAGAAGCCGACGCGCTGGTGACGTCGATGCAATCCGCACCATCCGGCCTATTGCGGATCAGTGTTGCCACCGATTTTGGGGTCAATCACCTATCGCCAGTTCTGTCGGAGTTTCTTGGGGATTTCCCGGAAATCACCGTGAACATGGTGCTGAACAATCGCTATGTCGAACTAATCTCCGAAGGCTTTGACATGGCCATTCGGATCGGGGAACTGGACGACAGCACCCTGCGGGCTCGAAAGCTGACCGAGACCACCAAACGGATGATCGCTTCGCCAGCCTATTTCGAACAGTATGGCCGGCCGCAGAAGATCGACGATCTGAACGAGCACAAGCTCCTGCACTATTCAAGCCAATCTAGCGGAAACGTCTGGAAACTGACCGCCCCTTCTGGCGAAAAACGCCAGGTTCGAACATCCGGATGGCTCAGTGTGAACGACGGGCAATCGTTGCTGAACGCTGCGATATCGGGACTGGGGATCGCATATCTGCCCAGCTATCTTTACGCAGACGCCCTGAAACAGGGGTTGGTCGAGGATGCGATGCCATCCCTGCCGATCGAAACTCAGGGGATCTATGCAGTTTATCCGCCGGGTCGCTTCACGCAGCCCAAGGTCCGTGCCTTCATCGATTTCCTTGTCCATGTCTTCGCGGAAAAGGGGCCCGTCGACTGGTAAACTAAATTGCTTTTGCTGTTTCCCTCGGCAAGCCAACTTCCCCCGGGCGAATGTCCGGGGGTTTTTCGTTTCTGATCTAATTCGACCTATCAGCTCGCGATCAGCTCAGTTTTGTGTAAGAAGAACCGCTTCGACCCTCCGGTTGGATTCCCTGCCGGCTTCGCTGATGTTGGACGTCAACGGCGCCAGGTACCCAGCGCCCTCGGCTTCGATCCGATCGACATCAATTCCATATTGTTCGACAAGATGTGCCTTGACCGCTTCGGCGCGCCGCTTGCCCAAAGCGATGTTCCGCTCCAACGTGCCGATCGTGTCCGTGTGCCCAACCAAAGCGATCCGAATGTCAGGCGAAGACTCAAGGATCTCGGCCAATTCACTTAGATCAGAGTAGGGGCCGGTGCCCAGCGCATCAGCGCCGGTTCCGAAGTCCAGACCACTCAGGATGGCGCGTCCATCCGTGGTCAATGCTTGCTTCACACCCAGCTCAGGCGTGATCACGGTCTCATTTATTTCGGTCACTATGGGAGGTTCATCACCCGGAGCGACTTGGATCACCTGAATGTAAGTGTCGGCACCGGCCTGACTGACCATGACGGTCACCGCACTTTCATTCCCTTTCAGCGCTGACAGAAACCTGAAGCTGCGGATGTCGACATGCATATCCGGCGCCGGGATCATTTCTATTCCAAAACGAAAATCGAACCCACCGCAGGTGATATCAGCACAGTCGAGCATGATTTCAAAGCCATCATCGGCGATTTGCCGACGTATCGGGTCGAGCGTTTGCAAGGGCGTCATCGCTCCTCCCGGAACTCGCCAGCTGCGCCGCCCGATATGCCCCTCCAACGCGAGGGTGGGCACCTTGTCGCCGTCAAATTCCGCAAGCGGCACCTGATAAGTCCCAAACTCGGTAATTCGTTCGGACACTTGGCGGGCACCGTCCGGCAGCGCCAATTGCCCGGCCGCCAGAGACGGGGCGGCCAGAACCGAGCAAGCAACAAAGAATGGTTTCATCGAAATTGGGCGTGGTACTCATCGTTGGGCCACATGCCGGTGGCGCTGGCAACACGGTTGCTCATGTTGTAAAAGCCCGCGACGTTGGCAATATCCCAGATGTCACGGTCGCTAAAACCGACTTCGCGGAGAAGCTGGCGATCAGGCTCTTCGATGGCAGCACTTTCCTTGGTCATCTTCACGGCGAAATCCAGCATCGCGCGCTGCTTTCCGGTCACATTGGCGACGCGGTAGTTCATCACCAGCATCTCGCCGAGTTTCGGATCGCCAGACAACTGCCGAACCGCCGCGCCATGCGCCACAAGGCAATAATAGCAGCTGTTGATCGACGATACGACGACGGCGATCATCTCTCGTTCAAGCTTGCTCAGCCCGCTGTCTGCCAGCATCAAATCGTTATACATGGCAGTAAACGCATTCAGCTTTTCGATGTTGAAAGCATTCGCCTTCAGAACGTTGGGCACCATACCCAGTTTCTCAACACAGATATCGAAGTATTTCTGAGTTGCCTCGGGCAGCGGATCGACCATCGGAAGATCAAGGGCTGTTGGCTGATTGTCTTCGCTCACGTCTTTCTCCCCTACGTCAATCGGCGATAATGATAGTGTCCCGCGATTTCCAATCCCAGAGACCGATACAGGGCGTTTGCCCCGGTGTTTGCCTTTGTACAGATCACGCTAAGCGTATCGGCCCCGTTGTCCAGCGCCCAAAAAGCCGCGCCGCGCATCATCCACTTGCCCAAACCGTTCCGGCGTTGGTGCGGCACGATTTCCAGAGCGTGCACCATTGCGATCCCGTCGTAGATCGCAACAAAGCCGGTTCCACCGGGTTTGTCGTTGTGGCGGGCCAATAATCCTGTTTTGATCCCCTGCACGCGGTCCATGACCGCCAAACGTTCTGGACCGATACCACCTGCCGCCCAGATTTCGCGCATGATCGCGAGCGGTTCCCAAAGATTGAACACGGTGACGCGGGGAATCGGTCTATCTGTCAGTTGTTCGACGGGACAGGTATAAATGTTGACGGGATCGATGATCTCGAAATCCCGTTTTTCAAGGGCTGTATCCAGGGCGCCATCATCCGGTCGCACCATAAATAGCGGGGTTTGCCGCATAGCGCGCATCGCGCCGACAGCGGCATCAATGTCAGTGCTCTCGAATGCATCCTCGGCGGTTGCGGCTGAAACACGGCTACCGCCCCCGTCGCCTCGGCGAAGCACAAACGGGCCGCAGCGGGTTCTTTCGGCTGCAGGCCATGTCCCGTCGATCACATCGAACAGTTCCTTGTTCAAACCTCCAGCTCCCTGGCGAGCCGAGTAACTGCAGCATCCACCCGAGCACCGTCGGCTCCGCGAACAACCACATTGGCGCCAAATACCCCGTCTTTTTGAAACGGGTAACAGCCGATGGAAAGATCTCCGAACGCATCGGCAAGATCTGAAAGTGTCTCGGCTATCTCGCCTTCACCGCGCATGACACGCAAGGTTTGAGACAACAGCGGCGCGCCGCCCGCAAGCTGCGACAGCACACTGGCCACCATCGCCTGAAAGACGGACGGAACCCCGGCCATAACGTGGACATTCCCAACCGTGAACCCCGGCGCAGTTGAAACCGGGTTCTCGATGAGAGCCGCACCCTCGGGGATCCGCGCCATACGAAGGCGGGCTTCGTTCAATTCTCCGCCGGTTTTCCTGTAATGCTCGACCAAAAGCGCGCGGGCGTCGTCCCTCACGTCGATGCTGCGACCAAAGGCACGGGCGATGCAGTCGGCCGTGATGTCGTCATGGGTCGGGCCAATACCACCGCTGGTAAAGACGTGATCATATGCAGAGGACAAGGCTTGCACCGACGTTTCGATGGCCGGCGCATCGTCGCTGACAATCCGCACCTCTTTCAGATCGACCCCGTGTTTGGAAAGTTCCAGCGCCAGATAATGCATGTTTGCATCTCGGGTTCGCCCGGACAGGATCTCATCGCCGATCACGAGCATTGCGGCGGTTGGATTGGTCATGACGTCCCCTCTCTTGCGCGACTTCCTGCGCAGGTATAGGCCCGAGCCATGCGCTTTCAAACCCCTCTTGTCCCGGCTCGGCTGATCCGTCGCTACAAACGCTTTCTGGCTGATTGCCAACTGGTAGACGGATCCGAGATCACCGCACATTGTGCCAATCCCGGTTCGATGATGGGACTGGCCGAACCCGGTTCCCGAATCTGGCTGGAACCAAACGACGACCCGAAACGGAAACTGAAATTCGGTTGGCGGCTTGTCGAGCATCAGAGTGGTCACTTTACCGGGGTGGACACATCGGTTCCAAACCGGGCGCTCAAGGATGCCCTGACTGCGCAGCAGATTCCCGAACTCGCAGCCTATTCCTCAGTTCGGGCCGAGGTGAAGTATGGTGAAAACAGTCGCATCGATTTTCTGCTGACCGAGCCTGGGCTGCCGGATGCTTATGTCGAAGTCAAAAGTGTCACCCTGTCCCGCCAACCCGGTCTTGCCGAATTCCCTGACAGCGTAACCACCCGCGGCACGAAACACCTCACCGAGTTGACACGAATGACCGAACAAGGTCATCGGGCCGTCATGCTCTATCTGGTGCAGCGCACCGATTGTGACAGGTTTGCTCTGGCCGCCGATATCGATCCTGCCTATGCCGAGGCCTTTGGTTCAGCCTTCGCCAACGGGGTCGAGCGTCTTGTCTATGGCACCCGGATCTCTCCAACCGAAATCACCATTGGCGGTCGTCTGGCAGCGCTTGGGTAAGTTACACTTCAAGCCCTCTGGCCCTTTTGTCCCGAGCAGCGTAAAGAGGGAAAGTTTAGTGCGTTACGAATGGAGCCTCCGTTGAACAAGGATCTTCGAGGTCGCCTGACCAAAGATGGTATCAGGATTTATGAGCAATCCGACTTTGCCGGCATGAAGGCTGCAGGGGCAGTTGCGGCCAAAATTCTCGATGACATCGCCGAACACGTATTTCCCGGTCAGACAACAGCCGAGATCGACCGCCAGATTACCGGAATGGTCGAGGCGTCGGGCTCTAAATCTGCGACCATTGGATACAAGGGTTATCAGCACGCAAGCTGCATTTCGGTGAACCACGTAGTTTGCCACGGTATTCCGGGTGAAAAGCGGCTCAAGGAAGGGGATATCCTGAACATTGACGTCACTGTCATTGTTAACGGCTGGTTCGGCGATACCTCACGCATGTACGTGGCCGGCAAACTACCTCGCAAGGCAGAGCGGCTGATCCAAGTCACACACGATTCTCTGTTCAAAGGAATCGAAGCTGTCAAACCGGGCAATACGTTCGGAGACATCGGCCACGCCATCCAGTCCTATGTCGAGGCGCACCGCATGAGCGTTGTGCGAGATTTCTGTGGACACGGTCTGGGACGGGTGTTTCACGCACCGCCAAACGTTTTGCACTATGGTCGCCCGGGCACCGGAGCCGTACTGGAAGAAGGCATGTTCTTTACCATCGAACCGATGGTCAACCTCGGTCGCCCCGAAACCAAGACCCTGTCCGATGACTGGACAGCCGTGACACGAGACAAGTCGCTCTCTGCTCAGTTTGAGCATTCCGTGGGCGTGACGTCAGATGGGGTCGAAATCTTTACGCTGTCGCCCGGCGGCAGATTTCACCCAACTTACGGTTCCTGATCTGCCGACTGATCTCGCCAAAGCCGCAGCAACAGCGTTCCAGGATCAACCGGAGTGACGGCATCTTGAATAAAGACCGGGGATCTGAGCGGTTTCGGTTCTGACCCGGTCCTGTGGCGTGCTGCGTCTTCGCCAATGGTTCCACGAGTTCGGAATTCGGCACCCCAGATCAGACCTGTTGATCCTGCTTGTCCCATCACTCCAGCTTGTCACCAAATAAGCTCAGGGTCAAAACCCGCCAGCCCATGCCGTAAACGTTGAACCAACACAGGTCCGCCCTCAGCTTGGTGAGCTTTTGCACTACACGCTCTCAAGGGTTTCTTCGAGAGCGTGTTCAAACAACAAAAGTAGCCCTTGGTGTAACTCCGGTTAAAGTCTGCTCAGCGGGACTTTGCTGCCTTTGAGTGCGCGGCGGCTTTGCCGCTATGCGCACGAGGGCGGCGGTCAGCGGGAGTAGTTTAAGCGACCGTCAACCCGTTCAGAACAACGATCAGGGAAGCCAAGGCGAAGAAAACGATCCAGACAGCATGGCCCACCTGTCTGTATTTGGCCGGAGCAAAAAGCGATCCGGGGTACCCCAGCGTAAGGAGCGCCAAAGCCCCGCCCACACTGGTTGCGAAATTGGTCTCAAATCCACCCCGGCTCGAACCGTCGAACCAGATCGCTGTTCCGACACCGCCAAAAAAAGAACGCCGACCAAGAACCAGAAATAGGTTGAGAAATCACCAAGAACCACGCGCACGAATAGCCGTTCAAAATCGCATTTCAGGCCATTGGTGACATAGATCATCACCCAGACCAATCCGGTAAAGGCCAAGGACTGACCGAGGCCGAAAAAGAACAGCCCGACACCGTCTATCGGGTTTTCCTCTATAAACAGGAGGCCTCAGCCACCAAAAAAACAAAACCCAGCATGTCGCTCCAATGCGCCACCCCCAGGTTGCGACTATTAGCAACCTACGCGATGCGCCGTCTTTGGCCGCAACGACTGGTCGCTTACGCAGAGCGCGACGTGTCGGTGCGGATATCTGCTGCGCGGTAATGGGTTCCTAAAGCTCCGCTGGGTGGTGCCTAGACATTGGGGCGACTAACCAATCTATCCTCGAACTCTTCACGTATTTTGCGGGCGGCGCATAGGTGGGACGGCACCGGTGCCAATCTGATAGAGGTCACGTTCTGGGAATGCCCTTCGCGCGAGACAGCCGTTTTTGAGCAGCGATGCGAAACGGCGCGTTGGGGGCACCGTAGCTGTCAACTCCAGTCAGGGCATAGTTGATAGGGTCTGTCGAGGGCCGCCGCTTGTCAATTGACCTGCTCGGGATCCGAGAGCAGCGTCTCGTGACCGGCGCTGACATCGAATACCACGCCTTGCGGGCGGTCGAGCGTTTCAATTTCGCTGCGATCCAGCCCGCGCAGCGATCCCCGCATCACCGACAGCGCGATCCAGTGCGACACGATGATTGTCGGCCTGTTCAAGCTGCTCAGATACTTCTTGCAGCGATCCCGCAGCCGGTCGAAGCCTTCTCCGCCCGGCGCATTCAGGAACAGGCGCATCATGTCGCCGGCACACCGGTTGGCGTCCGGTCCCATGATGTCGTCATAGGTCATGCCTTCCTAGTCTCCAGCGCTGATCTCCTGGATCATTGGCTCGGACCTCGGGGATTCGCCGACGGCGGAGAGCGCGATCTCAGCCGTTTCCCGCGCCCGTCCCAACGGGCTGCAGACCGCGTCGAAGGTTTCGATCCCTTCGATGCGGCGCAGGACCCGGCCCTGCGCGCGGTCCAAGTCTGTCAGGTCCGAGTTTCCCCGCCCTTGCATTCGTCCGGCCAGGTTACATTCGGTCTGACCGTGACGCAGCAACAGCAGACGCGGGCCGGAATAGTCGTACCTCATGCGGCTACGATCACGGCATCATTAGTGTGGACCTTGAGGTGCACGTCGCTACCGGTTTCGCGCCAGTCATGACCGACATGATGGAACTGATCGACGATCATCTCGGTGCCCGAAATACGCACGATATAGCGGATCTGGCTGCCCATGAATTCACGGTGCAGCACGGTTCCGGGCAGGGTATCGGCCCCGGCCTGATCGACGATCTGCATGTTTTGCGGGCGCAAGACGATGGACCCCGCGCCGTCATGCCCGTCGCTCAGCGGCAACACGTCGCCGGCCTCCGTGCGGAACCGTTTGGCGCCGCCATCGCTTTCGACCTGGCCACCGAGGATGTTGGCGGTGCCCAGAAACTCGGCCACGAACAGGTTTACGGGGTGGTCATAGAGCTCCTGCGGGGTGCCGATCTGCTGGATCACGCCGCCATCCAGCACCGCCATGCGGTCAGCGGTGGTATTGGCCTCTTCCTGATCGTGGGTCACGAAGATCGTGGTGAGGCCCAGCTTGCGCTGCAATGCCAGCAACTCGCGGCGCATCTGTACGCGAAGAGAGGCATCAAGGTTCGACAGCGGTTCGTCCAGAAGCAGCACTTCGGGCTCCACCACCACGGTGCGCGCCAGCGCAATGCGCTGTTGCTGACCGCCCGAGAGTTGGTTGGGCATCCTGTCGGCCAGATGGCTGAGTCCGACGAGATCAAGAGCCGCATCCACACGGGGGCCAATCTCGGAGGACGGTACTTTGCGTTCTTTCAGGCCGAAGCCGACATTGTCGCGCACCGACATATGCGGCCACAGCGCGTAGGACTGGAACACCATGCCTACGTTGCGCTTCCACGGCGGCAGGCTGACCACATCGCGCCCGCCGATGCGGATGCTACCCCGAGGGGTCGGGCCGAACCCTGCAATCGACCGCAACAGGGTCGATTTGCCGGATCCGGAGGGTCCGAGAAAGGCAAAAAATTCGCCCGGCTCGATGTTCAGGTTGACCCCGGTCAGCACCTCGGTGTCGCCAAAGGACAGATGCAGGTCGTTGATCTCGATCCCTACCATTTGCTTTTCCATGTCACTCTCCTTGCGCATGTTCAGTGCTGTTGATCAGTTGTCTTGAATTTCTTGTCGCGTTCGATGATCAGCTGCGACAGGAAGGTGCCCAGCCCGACCAGGATCACTGCGACGATACCCAGAGCGGCCCCCGCGCCACGCCCCGAGGGCGTCTGCATGAACAGGTAGATGCCATAGGCCAGCGGTGCGTCGCTTTCGGAACTCACCAACATGATGGTGGCCGAAAGTTCCACCGCGGCGGTGGCAAACGAGGTGACGAACCCGGCAAGGATCCCGCCCGACATCAGCGGCACCACGATGCGCCGGATGGTGCTGGCCTTGGTGGCGCCCAGGCTCTCGGCAGCTTCTTCCAGCGCGAGGCTGACCTGCTGCAGCGCTGCCGTGCAGGCGCGCAGGGCATAAGGCAGGCGGCGGATCATCAGCGCCAGCGCGATGATCACCCACCAGCTTGCCATCGGCTTGTCGGTGAACGGGATGTCGATCGAATGGAACACCCGCAGATAGCCGATGCCCAGCACTACCCCCGGCACAGCCAGCGCCGCAGTGGCCAGATAGTCGAGCGCCTTGCGACCCCAGATGTTGGTGCGGATCACGATATAGGCAATCGCCGTGCCGATGATGACGTCTAGAACCGCGGCGATCCCGGCATAGAGCAGCGTGTTGGTGATGAACTGCTTGGAGTTCTCCCACATCGTCACGTAGTTCTGGAATGTGTAGCCGTCGGGAAGCGGTGCAAAGCTCCAGATCGTGCCAAAGCTCAGCAGCGCGAGACCGATATGCGGCGAAAGCACGAACAGCAGGATCAGGATGACAACGCCATAGGCCATGATCTTCTCGCCCCGTCTGAGATCGCGCTTGCTGAGCCCACCGCCGCCTTTCTGGACCGTCGCGTAGTCCTTGCCGCGCATCACCAGGAAGGAGGCCCAGAGTGAAAAGATCGAGAACAGGACCAGGATAAAGCTGATGACATAGCCCATCGGATCGCTGATCCCGATCGAGGAGATCCGCAAAAACGCCTGCGGCGCCAGCATGTTGTTGACGTTCAGCAGCAAGGGCGTGCCGAGATCATCGAACACCTTGATGAACACCAGCGCGGCGCCGGCGATATAGCCCGGCATGGCCAGCGGGAACACGATGCGGCGGAACAGGCGCAGGCCCTGGCTGCCGAGGTTCTGGGCGGCTTCCTCCATCGACCGGTCAATATTGCGCAGCGAGGTCGAGAGATTGATCAGGATGAACGGGAAATAGTGGATCGACTGAACAAGGATCACACCGTTCAGGCCTTCCATGAAGGGGATCGAGAAACCCAAATGCTCTTTTAGCAACAGGTTCACGGTGCCGTTGCGGCCAAAGATCAGCTGCATTGCAACCGCGCCGACAAAAGGCGGCATGATCAGCGGGATGAAGCCGAGCGACTGGATCAGGACCGAACCGGAAAAATTGAACCGCGTGGTGATGTACGCAAGCGGCAGGGCAATGATGGTGGCAAAGACCACCGACATGGCCGAGACATAGAACGAGTTCCAGAAACTTTCGCGGAATAGAGAAGTGCGGAAGAAATCCACGAAGTTCTGTAGTGTCAGCCCGCCGGTATTGGGGTCGACAAAGGCAACGTAGATCACCTGAAGGACCGGTATGATGAGCAGCCCGATCAGCAGCATGGCGATGATCAGCGCAACGGCGTGAAGCCCGCTGACATTCGGAAAAAACCGTGCAGGCAGGCGGTCGATCGGCGACGCGCCACCGGCTGTGGGTTGCGGTTGATTGGACATGTTGTCACCCGGCGAATGAGTTGGAAAGTGGCTTCGGCATCAGGGCGACGCCGAAGCCAGGGCGGGGCAGTTAGGAAGGACCTGCCCCGGTACTAGCGGTTACATGCCCGCCGCTTTATCAGCCAGTTCCTTGGCCTTGCGGTAGTTTTCGACAACCATGGTGTCCCACTGCTGTTCAACCTCGGCCTGACGCTCGCCGACCTCGTCGGTGGCCTTCTTGCGCTTCTTGGTAAAGATCGCGGCAAAATCGGCATCCAGTGACTTGGCCTCGTCAATCGGGTTGGCGTCGATCAGGGCGCGGGCTTCGGCGATCAGTGCCTTGGCTTCGGCATTGTCGCCGCCTGTGTGCTTGGCTTCGGCCTTCTGCACGGCACCCACGGCGGCGCGCAGATCGTCCAGACGATAGGTGATCATCACGTCAAACATCGAGTTCACGAGGTTGTAGCGCGCACCGGACTTGGCCACGTCGAACTTGACCGCTGCACCGATAGAGCTGTCCTCGAACGGGTTGGGGAAGCCTTTGGGCGCATTGGAATAGGTCGCCGGGTTGATCGGCAAACGCATGATGGCGGGGTCCAGCAGAACCTCCTGACCCTCCGGGGTCAGCAGATATTCGACAAAAGCCTGCGCACTGCCAGCATTCGGTGCGTTGTTGACCACGGCGATGTTGGCCGGCACCAGTGCGGTGACTTCGGGGTAAGCGAAGTCAACCGGGAACCCTGAGGCTTTGGACGAGAAGCCGAAGAAGTCGATCACGATGCCCAGGCCGAAATTGCCGGTGTTCACGCCGTCCGGAACCCCGAACGAACGTTCGGTTACGGTCGAGAAGTTGCCCGCGATCCACTTCCACTCGGACCAGCCCTTATCCCAGCCTTCGCCCTGCAACAGGGTTTCGACGGTCAGGTGTGTGGTCCCCGAGCGCGACGGGGCCGACATGCCTACATGGCCGTGATAAGCGGCATCCTTGAGGTCGGCCCAGTTCTTGGCCGGGGCCAGGTCGTTGGCCTTGAGGTAGCGTTCGTTCCACATGATGCCGTAACCGGCCGCGGCAAAGCCGAAATACTTGCCGTCCGGGTCGTTCATCGGATAGGCACCGATTTTCTCGGGGATGCCTTCGGATTTAATGGCGACATCGGCGAGCAGGCCATCGCCTTTTAGAACTTCGAACGCGTCCGGAGCCGAGGCCCAGAAGATGTCGGCGGTGTTGGCATCCGAGATTTCCTGGATGTATTTCACCCCGGCCGAAGTTTTCTTGTTCAGGATCTCCAGGTCGATACCGGGATTGGCGGCCTCGAATGCCGCTTCGATCGGGCCGGTCATCGAACTTGGGAACGAGGTGACGACAACAACCTTGTCGGCCGCAAAGGCCGCGGATGCCGTGCTCAGGGCCAGAGCCGCCACGGATGCGCGAAGTGTGAATTTCATGGTTTCCTCCCATTGATGGACAGCAACCGCGCTGCCCCAACGATGGACAAACCCTAACGAGCGGCTTTTGCTGCGCTCAACGGCGGATTCGGAAACCGGTGCGATTGCCGGAATGGGTCACATTTGACACGCGATAACGTGTCAGAAGCGACCCGGAATCTAGTCGAGGCCGCAGTGCTTCAACCGCAGATAGAGCCGTTTTCGCGGAATCCCCAGAAGATCCGCCGCTGCCGCCTTGCGTCCGCCGCTCTGAATCAGGGCATTGGTCAGCAGTTCGCGCTCATGCCGCAACATGGCCTCGTCATAGCTTTCACTGATCTCGGTGGCGGCGGGACCTCCGATCCGGACAGTCAGGCCGACCACGAGCTTTTCGGCAACATTGCGCAGCTCGCGCACATTGCCGGGCCAGTCGTAATTGCCCACCGCGTCGAGATCCGGCACCGGCAGCGATTTCTGCGATTTGCTATGCCGCGCTGCCGCCTGGCGGATAAAATGGTCCAGCAACAGAAACACATCGCGGCCCCGCTCCCGCAGGGGCGGCAGTTCGATCTGTGCCACGTTTATCCGGTAGAGCAGGTCGCTGCGCAGTCTGCCTTCGACCAGCAGATCCTCGGGTTTTTTCCCGACTGAGGCCACCACACGCGGGGCCTGTGCCTCATCAAAGATGCGCAGCACCTGCGCCTGCAACTGATCAGGCAGGGACTCGATGTCCTGAAGATGCAGGCTGCCGCCAATGGCCCGCGCCACCGCACCGCCCTCATCGAAGAGAATGCGCTCCATATTGTCGGCGCTGATTGCGGAACAATTGACCACAACAAACTCACCGCTTGCATTGGGCGACAGGTCATGGATTGCGCGCGCGGCGGCGGTCTTGCCGGTTCCATCCTCGCCCCAGAGCAGCACGTCGACCTGCAACGGTGCCACAGCATGAATGTCGCGCCGCACAAATCGCATCGCCTTGGACCGCCCCACGATCCGTTCATTCAGCGGGATCGCATCCCGCACTTGGTTCTGCAGGCTGGCCACCTCGATCTGCAGGCTGCGCATCTTGAGCGCGCGCAGAACCACTTGATGCAGGTGATCCGGATGGACCGGCTTTTCCAGAAACTCGAACGCGCCATTGCGCAACGCCTGCACCGCCACCGGCACATCCCCATGACCAGTGAACAGAATGACGGGAACGTCCGGGGCGAGGCGGTTCACCTCTTCCTGAAACTCCAGCCCGCTCATGCCGGGCATGCGAATGTCGCTCAGGACCACGCCGGGCCATTCCGGGTCGACCTCTTCCAGCGCCTGGGCGGCCCGAGCGAATCCGCGCGCGGGCAGCTTATGTTTCTCGAACGTGTCCAGAACAGCCTCGCGTAGGTCGTCGTCGTCATCCACCACGAATATCAGCGCCTGCATCCTGATTGCTCCCATCGCGCAAAACCAGGGTTGCCGCCGCGCCCGGACCATCCTCGTTCGGGGTCAGCTGCAGATCTCCCTGCAAATCCTTCATGATGTTGTAAGAGATCGACAGCCCCAGTCCCAGCCCCTTGCCGACATCCTTTGTAGTGACGAAGGGATCCAGTGCGCCGGTGGGTGAGATCAGGTCGAACCCGGCACCGTTATCGGTTACCATCAGATGCACGGTCCCGTCCCTGACCTCGGCGGCGATATTGATACAGCCTTGCCGGTCAGCCTGCTGGATCGCGTCCAGCGCGTTGGACAGAACGTTGACCAGAACTTGCTCGATCAGGATCTTGTCGCCAAGAACGCTGAGCACGCCCAGCCCGTCTTCCACCCGCACATTGACATCGTCCTGAGCGATCCTGGCCTGCAACAACGCCAGTGAATCCGCCACCAGACCGTCCAGAGCCAGCCGATCCTCGCTGAATTCCGAACGCCGGGCGAAGTTCCGCAGGTAGGCGATGGTGCGTGTCATACGGTCGATCAGCCCCCCCAGCCGGGTGATCTGGCGTTCCGTCATGTCGGTGTTGCCCTCGGCCACGTAATCCTGCAGCAGGCCCAGCCTGTGCTGCATCGCCGCCAGCGGTTGGTTCAGTTCATGTGCAATGCCTGCCGACATCTGACCCAGCGCGGCCATCTTGCCGGCCTGAATCAGTTCCTTCTGGGTTTGATTGAGCGACTCCACCGCACGGCGGCGCTCCTGCACCTCGCCTTCCAGCGATGCAAGGGCGGCATCGCGAGTTTCGATGGAGCGTTCGAATTCCGAGATCGCCAGAGACAACTGGCCGATTTCGTCCTCTTCGCGCCCCGCCTTTAACCGCAGATTCTGGGCCTGCGCGATATCCCCCAGCAGCCGGGTCATGCGCCGCAAAGGGCGCACGATGCCCGTGCGCACATAACCGAACAACACCCCGGCTCCGATCAGCGCCGCCAACACGGTCAACCCGATCAGCCAGCGGATGGCAACACTGGAGTCGCGCATCGACTGTTCAGTTTCGGCAAGAATGCGGGCGCGTTGCTCGGCGCCGGTCTCTGACAGCACGGCTTGCAGGGCGCTGAGATCCTCCTGCAACGCCGCCAGCCCGGTCAGAATTCCGGCCTGACCTTCGAGCCAGTCCCGGCGCAACCGGAAAATCCCGGCTTCGCTTGTGGCCACCGGTACCAGCGCCTCCGCCGACTGGCGCAGGGTTGTCAGTTCGGGCTTGTCCCGAAGCTGGCCCAGCAGAACCTCCATCCGCACCAGCGCATCGTCGGTCAGATCGCGCAGCTGGTCCAATTGCTGGACGTTGTCGGCCACTGCGCCCTGAAAGATCAGCGTCACGGCATTGGCGGCACCGTCCCCAAGGCGGCGCACCGTATCGCGCTGGCGGGCTTCTTCTTCGATCAATGCCGCCTGACGAGACCGAAATTCCGGGTCTGCACTTCTGACGATGCTACTCATGGCCACGGATATGTTGAAAGCAAAATCGCTTAGCAGGGGATCGACCTCATCCTGCACGTCAGCGTTCAGCCAGCGCAGCGCGTTCAACTGGGTCTCCATGTTCCGTTCGGATTGCGCGACCGCAGACTGCTGATGTTGAATCTGTCTCAGATGATCGCTGACCCCTTGCACGATTTCGGGCGCACGCCCCGCCGGGCTGGCCTTTGCGATCGGGGTCAGGCTTTCGGTCAAACCGTCCACAAGTTCCGACAGCTCTGCACCTGCCGTTTCAGCGGGGCCGAGGCGCTGCCCGACGATCCGGGTCGCGATCGTCGAAAGCCGGGCTGAATACTCTGCCAACGTGCTGACCGCAGCCAGCGCCGGAATCTGTTGCGAAGCGATAGCGGAATAATCGCGCTGTGCCTTAAGAAAGAACAGGATCGATACTGCCAGCACCAGCCAGACGATCAGAATGATCCCCGAAATCGTCAGCAACAACCGGTTCCAGACCGAAGCACGGGGCAGCAGGCTTCGCGCGCCGCTCATTCACCCGCCGCCTCAAGCTGACCGAGCAGGGCTGTGGCCCGGTTCAGCAAATCTCCGGAGGCCGAGCGCCATTGGTGCAGGCTGTCCTCCTGCTGGTCGGACAGGTTGGTAAACGCATTGGCATTGGTTGCCTGCCCCTCATTGCCGACCTCACCTTCTGCAACCGGCATGGTGGTCAGAAGACGGCGGATCTCGATCATCGCCAAAGATGGAGCCGGGCTGAGCTCTTCCAGCGCCCGCAATCGCCGCCAGGCATCGCGCCGCGCTTCGAACACCTCGAACACAAAGGCGTCAAACAGGGCATTCACCGCCCAATACCGCTCGCTGGCCAGCGCGGCGTTGTATTCCAGCCAGTTCAGCGCCAGCGCGTTTTCCAGCACCTTATGGTAACTGGCCGTGGCCTCGGCCCGGATTTTTCCGGAATGCGGCGTGCGAGCAATGTCCGGCGACAGCAGCAGGCGCTGCCCGACATCGGACACCACGAAGCCGACGAAATCCGCCGCCGCGCCGGGCGCACGTCCGTCCGCCAGAATGGCTATGCGCGCCGGCGTGACCATGACCGGCGTGCCATAGACAAAGGCCAGATCATCCTGCGCCCGCGAATGTGCCAGAAAATCGATGGCCAGGCCAAGCTCAAACCGGCCATTGGCCACGCCATCCAGAACCGTGAAGCTGCGAGCGCTGATGGTGCTCAAGTTGCCCGCCAGTTCCAGCAGATAAGCCCAGCCTTCCTGCCACCCGCGCACTTGGAGAAACCTTTCGAGCACCATATGCGCCGAACCGGACCGCGACGGGCGCGCCATGGCAATCAACCCGGCATAGTCAGGTGTCAGAAGCCGGTCCCAGCTGGCGGTGCCGGTTCCGGCACCTGGCTGCTTGTGGGTCCAGCCGAGCGCGGAGTAGGCAAAGGAAAACACCTCTGCCTGGCCGGAACTCGCCGAAAGCGCCAATAGCCCGTTCTGACTGAGCAGTTCGAACGGCTCAGGCGATGAGGACCAGAACAGGTCGAACTGCCGGTCATTGCCCCGCAGCAATTCGTCAACCGAGGCATTGGTGTTCTTGTTCAGTGTCACGATTTCCACGTCCGGAAACCGTTCCGTGAAGGCGGAAACGAAAGGTTGGTAAAAGCCGGGCGGCATGGAGGTGAGGATACGCAACTGCTCGGCGCGCGCTTGCACGCCGGACATAAGCGCAACGAGGCAGGAACTCACCCCAAGCAGGCGTTTCAGGACAATAATCGCCCTGAACTTCATCATTGCCATCCTTTACGCCCCCAGTTTGCATGCTTTTCAGTGAGCAGAGTCGATCTTGGTCTCGTTGCTGCCAGTCGCTGTGTGCCGCAGCAATGTCAGCTTTCGGGAAACAGGTCCAGCTTTGCAAAGTCAGGCATGGGCTCCAAGTGCTCGTTCGCAGCGCTCAGGGCAAAGGACCGCTCGCAGCCCGAAGCGGAACTTGCTCTACGTACGACCGAGCTATTTCAAGTATTCTTGGCATTCGTCGCGAACGCCGGCTATTCAGAGATTGAACCGCAACCTGATACCAAACACGAGAGAGTCTTCCGCGTTGAAGCCTTGGTTCTTGAGGTATTGGACGTCGGCTGTCAGCGCGAGGTTGTCAGCCACGACCAATCGATAAAACGCCACGAACGTGGTCTGGTTTTTCAGCTCTGCGGCGACGGGTTCCGCCCATGTAGCGGCGACACCGATCAGGTCGTCGTAGAAACCGGGGCGCCAGATCAGGCCTGCCGTTGCCCCCCGCTTTGCGATGGGGTCAATGCCATCCGACCAACCCAGGCGCCCAAATACCATCAGATCGTTTTCGAAGCTGTAGTTGCCGGACAATACAATCCCTGAACTGGAGGGAAGGCCTTTTTCCTCGCGGGCATCGATGTGATAGGCGGCAAGATGGATGTTTGTGAGGTATCTTTGGTTACGGGCCGGGGTCCAGCCGATCTGGACATATTTGTAAAACTCGGCCCCACCCGGGAACCATTCAACGTCGTTCAACGAGCCGTTTGCATCCGAGGCGATCCCAAGAACGTAGATCTGATCGGTGAGGTAAACGCCACCACTAACCCCGAAACCCGGGTCTGGGATGGTCAGTACTGGATTATAGTTGATGACAGAGTTCTGAAAGCCGGTGCGCGGCCCACGTAGCCCAGGATGTCGGTGTAATCACCTGGGTCGATCCGGCCCGCTACGATGCCGCCACGACCGCCCATGATGGCCTGAGACCAATAGGCCACGGACAGCAAGGTGCCGTTGTCTCCGAACGTGAGGCCAGTCAGACCGGCATATCCGATCTCTCCGGCCAATCCTGCCGGCGTTTGCCCCAACCCCAGCTTGTGGCGGTTCGCCAGGAGCCTCATTCCGGCTCCTCGACGAAAGAGTAATAATTATGAATTGGCGATTGGTTTCTGCCGAAGTCTGCCTAGGGTGGTCGGATCGAACGCCCTAGGAGAGTGCTGAAGAGAGTAGTCTCGAGGTCGACCATGGCTTTGCAAAGTCTGGTTTCTGCGCATCCCAGAAATTCGGATCTGACCCGGTTGTAGGTCCAGCGAACGGCGGCTTCGTCCGCAAAGCGGTCGCTGGTGATCCTAGCAACGAACGCTCGCCTCGAGCCCTAAGCAGCTAAACGTTTCTTGGTTGTTACTCCAGAAATTTGGATACTTCGTTTAGGAACCGCTCAAGACTTGGATCATCGACGAGCATGACGTGATTACGCCCCTCGAGTGGAACAAAGCGGGCATTGGGAATACCTGCTGCCATGCGCCTTCCCTCTTCGAATGGGGCTCTGGCATCTTCACGTACATGAAGTACAAGCGTTGAAGCTTGAACGTTGGACAATTCGGTTGAGATATCGATGCTGTCAATTGCAAGCTGGATACTCGCCGCATTTTCAGGTGGCGTGGCTTTCCTCTGCAAGTCTGTGAATCCTGACAACTGGTCCACATTCGCATCTGGCATGAAAAACGCTCCGAACATGCGAACGTATGCATCGAGCTCTTTTCCCCAACCCTCTCTAATCATGGTTATGAATGCGTCACTTTCCGCAATCTGACCCTTTGAACCTCTCATGCGTCGACCACGCGCGTATCCACCGCATAACACCAGCTTGTTCACTCGATCGGGGTTTCGAGCAGCAAACGCTGCTGCGATAGCGGCACCCTGAGACTGGCCGACCAAAGAAACCTGTTCTAAACCAAGTGCGTCGATGACGGTCGTTAAATCCAGAACGGATGCATCCAGTGAGAAATCTTTTACCTCTCTGTCCGACAAACCGCTCCCACGCGCATCATATCTGATCACTTGCTTGTTCGGGGAGAGCACCCGAACCAGTTCACGCCGCATGGGTATCGTGAAGTCGATTTCAAGGTGAGTGAGCCAATTGGAAACCGATACTACTGGAGGACCCTGACCAGTGGTTGCATATGCAATTTGAACGCCATCGGGCGTTTTACAAAACTTAATGTCTTGCTCAATAGATGGAGTCTTCGCCGGTGTATTGTGCAATTTTTGTTTTCGGCGCACTTGGAAAACTTGCACAGGTTGGGGAATGTTTTTTACTAGGCACGGGCCCAAATCGACCAGTGTAACTTTGTCGCTTTTATTTAGGTGTTCAAGGACATTTCCTGAGACGCATACCGCACCCGGTTCGGCAAGGCTCTCCATGCGAGCTGCAACATTCACCCCATTTCCGAACAAGTCTGTGCCGGCAACGATGACGTCACCGAGACTGATCCCAATGCGCATTTTGATTGCGATATCCTCGCAGTTCTTTTGCTCCTCTCTTTCGAGCAGCGTTTGAAGTTCAACAGCGCAGTCAACGGCATTGTTTACACTTGCAAACTCGACGAGCGCACCATCTCCCATCACCTTGAAAATTCGACCGGCGTGACGTTTCACAGTTGGCCTGAACACTTCTGCTAGAACGTCTTTGAGACGTGAATGTGTTCCCAGTTCATCGAGAGCCATCAACCGTGAATATCCGACGACATCTGCCGCCAGAATGGCCGCCAGTTTTCTCTGACCTTGAAACTGAGCCACAACGCCCCCGCAAATCAATTTGATTCCTTCGCGATGCGAAGGCAGCCCTAAAACTGTACAATGCGTGGCTCATTTTCGGAAACGCCAATTATCTGTTGGCAGCTCCAGTTCGAATGGCTGCAAAGTCCGCAACGCGGACACCAGCGTCTCGAAAATCGATGTACTTTGCATGAACGACCGCATTTCTTGCTGCATCGCGGCTTACATCGTGGATCGGTATCGATGCCGCGCCCGCAAACGATTTAACCGGATCACTTCCGGTTAGGGCTCGCAGCAGACATCCGTCGACTTTCGTCAGGTGTCTGCTTCTCGAGACACAGGATCTGTTCGCTTGGATCCTATCGCATCATTTTTCAACATTTATCGCATGGGCCGGTCAAAGCCCGGGGCTTACTTTCCGACCTGATCCGGCACGGTCAGCGGCGTTTTTGGTCGCGTGGCTGTTCCTCTGACCGCGGCATCGTAGCAAGCCAGCCGAACCTTGTCGTTCTGAATAGCCGCACATTGCCGAATTGCGGCAACATCCATTGCAGCCGATGCAGACGCGGTCGTTGCGATCAGAAAAGCGAGGATGATACGCATGATACTCTCATTCCAATTTGACTAACCCGAGCAGATCACGGCGCGGGAACTGGCGCAACCAAAAGCAGATCCACTGGTTTCAAGCCACATCCGTCAGCCTGCGGGATCTTGCTTGCGCCACATCAAGGTGATCCAAGTGTCGCCGTATTTGCGAGTATCGTGAAGCTCAAACCCGACTTGCGCTGGCATTGGTGCATTCTCTTCCCAGACCAACAAGGCATCAGTAGCAATCCATCCCCCGGACAACGCAGCCGCCAGCGCTTTCTCGCCCAGCGTCTTACCGTATGGGGGATCAAGAAAGATCAGATCATAGGGGGCGCCGGGGTTCTGGCCAAGACGCCCGGCATCCCTGCGAACAAGGTCCGTCCGATCCCGGCTCCGGGTCAGTTCCACGTTCTTACGGATCAATCCCTGAGCCACCCGACCATCATCCACAAAGGTCACATGGGCCGCTCCGCGTGAAAGGGCCTCTAGGCCAAGCGCGCCGGTCCCTGCGAAAATATCCAAGACCCGCGCGCCGGGAATCGCCCCTGTGTGGTTCAGAACATTGAATAGGCTTTCCCGCACACGATCCGTGGTAGGGCGCAGATGCGCGCCCGCATCACCCTTGCCAACCGATGCCAAGGCGCGGCCTCTGAAGGCTCCGGCGATGATCCTCACGATTTCAGAAGCGGCTTCAGGTCGATCTCGGGATCCCCGACAATCGCCGGATCAGCCGTCTTCCCGGCCTCGATCAGCCGCTTGCCGATCATGTAGGCCCGAGGGTCGTTCATTGCGTCCACGGCAACAAGTTGATCACCTTTGTAGTACCAGAAGGACGCGGTCTGGCCGTCACCCTTGCGTGTCACCACCCGGTCATATCCTGCGTTGAGCCCGGCAATCTGCAACTTGACGTCATACTGATCTGACCAGAACCACGGCTTGGCCACATACTCTTTGCCTGCGCCCAGCATGTTCTCGGCCACCGCTTCGGCCTGATCGATGGCGTTGGGAACGCTCTCCAGCCTGATACGCACGCCCTGATACGGGAACGAGGCGCAATCCCCGGCCGCCCAGATCGATGGGTCCGATGTGCGGCCATTTGCATCCACCCGGATCCCGTTCTCGATCTGCAGCCCGGCCTGTTCTGCCAACCCTGTGGCAGGCATGATACCTACACCCACGACGACAAAATCAACAGCAACGGTGCTGCCGTCCGACAAAGTTGCTCCGGTTACCTTGCCATCTGTTCCGGTCAGGGTTTCCAACCCGACGCCCTCTCGGATGTCGACACCGTGCGCGCGGTGGAGGTCTCTGAAATAGGCACTGGTTTCTGGTGCTGCGACCCGTTGCAGAATTCGATCCGCCATTTCGACCAGCACAACCTCAACACCGCGCTTGGCGCAGACAGCCGCAGCTTCGAGCCCGATATAGCCGCCGCCCACGATCAATGCGCGCGCACCATCGGATACTTCCGGCGCCATTGCGTCAACATCGGCCAATCCGCGCACCTCGAAAACCCGGTCGAGATCACCACCGATCGCCGGCGGCAACCGCCGTGGCCGAGAGCCTGTGGTCAAGGCCAGCTGGTCGTAGGAAAGAATTGCATCATCCACCGTCACGGTCTTGGCCACCGGATCTATCGCCGTCACCGTCTGGCCCAGACGCAGATCGATATTCTGATCGACATAGAAACTCTCGGGGCGCAGGAACAGCCGCTCCAATGCCATTTCTCCCAGCAGGTAAGCCTTGCTGAGAGGGGGGCGCTGATAAGGCGGCACCGGCTCGGACCCGATCAGTGTGATCTCTCCTTCGAAACCTGCACTGCGCAACTTGGCGACAAGCGAGGCACCTGCCTGCCCTGCCCCGATTACAACGATCCTGCTCATGTTCTCTGTGCCCCCGGCAAAACTGTCCGATCAACCCTGATCAGAAGCTATAGGCGGCAGGCCGGATTTGCGCAAATCCAAGTTGCGCTCGGGAACTGGCGTCAAAGTGATTTTCACGTGAAAGGCGGATTACAGTAGTCTTCGCAGAGATGTTTCATTCCCGGAGTCCCTCATGCAGAAATGGATCTTCCTTCCTGCCTTCGCTTTGTTGGCCGCATGCGAATCGACCAGCAATCCGACGCAAACCAGCGCCGGAGGTGCCACACTCATTCAGATACAAAACGGGCGGAACTGCTGGGACAATCGCTGCATGAATTTGAACCTCAGCCGGCGCAGTGTCCAACTCGCAGGGCGCAACGCCGCCGGGATCCCCGGCAATATCGACGTCAGCGATGGTTACGTGACAGCTGCGGAGTTCCGCCAGATTTTCGAAGCCGGAAACCGAGCATACAGCATCGGCGTGGGCCGGAACTGATTCCGGGCCGAGGACTTCAGGTCATATAAGACTATCCATTTTGCGGGCCAGTTTGGCATCCAGTGCTGAAATACCCTCGACATCGTGGGTTGTCAGGACCACTTCGACGGTCCGATAGACGTTGCGCCACTCGGGATGATGATCCCATTTTTCGGACCAGATCGCGACGCGCGTCATCCAGCCGAATGCATCAACAAAATTGGCAAAAATGAATGTCTTGGTAATCGCGTCCCGCCCCTCAACCATGGTCCAGCCAGTTTTGAACAGCGGATCCAGAAGCGGCCCGCGGGTCACGTCTGAAAGTCTTTCGGTCATTGGTGTTCCTCCACTTGCGCCTTGTGGAATGGTCCATAAGCCGTGAGCAATTCGATCTCTTCCCCGACCGCTTCCCGCTCAGCCTCAAGATACCGGGCAACTGCATCCGAGAACCCCGGATCCGCCACCCAGTGCAGACTGTGGGTTTGGGTCGGCAGGTATCCCCGAGCCAGTTTGTGTTCTCCCTGGGCACCCGCTTCGACCCGCTTCAGGCCGTGGGCGATGGCGAGGTCGATTGCCCTATAATAGCACAGTTCGAAGTGTAGGAAGGGATGGTGTTCGATACAGCCCCAATAGCGCCCGAACAAAGTGTCTCGGCCAATGAAATTCAGGGCACCCGCGACCGGTCGACCATTCCTTTCGGCCAGCACTAAGACCATGTCGTCAGCCATGCTGTTATGGGCGATGTGAAAGAACTCGCGCGTCAGATACGGAGACCCCCACTTGCGGGAGCCCGTGTCCTGATAAAAGGTCCAGAACGCGTCCCAATGCTCGGGTTTCAGCTCTTCACCCGACAAGATGCTGACATGCCCACCAAACCTGTTGGCCTGTTCCCGTTCTTTTCTAAGGGTCTTTCGCTTTCGGGAACTGAGAGCGCTCAGAAACTCGCTAAAGTCTGCGTAACTGTCATTACACCAATGAAATTGCTGCGTAACCCGGTGCAACAAGCCCATCTGCTCGCCTGCTTTCGCCTCATCTTCCGTGCAAAACGTCACATGCAGAGATGAAACTCCGTGTTTTGCGGCCAGCTGCACCGCGCCTTGAACCAAAGCAGATTGCCCTATCGTTTCATAACCCGGCCGAACCAGAAAGCGGCGCCCTGTAGCGGGAGTGAATGGCACGGCCATTTGCAGCTTGGGATAATAATGCCCTCCGGCACGCTCATACGCATGGGCCCAGTTGTGGTCGAATATGTACTCGCCCTGACTGTGAGACTTGGCATAGAGCGGCGCGGCGCCGACCAAAAGCCCGTCGAGATAGGCCGTCAGGTACTGAGGCTGCCAGCCCGTCCCCGGCCCAACGGATCCGCTGTCTTCGAGAGCCGAAAGAAACCGGTGAGTCGTGAACGGATCATAGGGACGGCCCCCGTCAGCCGTTTCCGGACAGGCACAATTGTCCCACTCCGCAGCCGCGATATGCGACAGCGAATCCAGAACCTGAACCTCGATCTGAGCCTGATCCATTACGCCCTCCGCACGACTAGTATGTGTGGCCCAGCCAACCGGCTTCAAGCAAGGACTGCCGCTGCATAGCCCTCGAATGTTATGTTTTCCGCCACTTTTCGCGCCTCTTTTTCTTGTGCCGCCGATTTCACTGTCCAACACAGAACCGGCAGACCAGCCTGCTTCAGATCCCTTACCCGGGACCGATTGAGATCCTCGACTTCGTGGCTGATGAAGCTCGCCCCAACACGGTCGACGTCTGGAATGGCGCGTAACCTGTCACATACCTCTTGCGGCAGAGGCCATTCGTCGTAGCTGTATGACGACGTCACCAGCCCTCGGGGAATCTCCGGCGCCAGTTGCGCCATCTGTTCCACGGAGTTCGGGTTGAAGGACATGACGGCGACATCGCCCCGATAGCCAACGAGCAAGGCAGCCGCAGCCGCTTCGAGCGGCCCGACATCTTTCCCCATATGGCCGTCCTGATCCTTGATTTCGATAAGCAGCGGGGCCCGGCCATTGACCAACTCAAGCACTTCGGCGAGGTCCGGGATGCCCGCCCCATAGCCGTGCAGCAGCTGGACGGACCGCGCATCGTTTCGGGTGAGTTGCCGGATCACCCCATCGCGGCCGGTCAGACGTTTCAGCCCATAGTCGTGAAAAACCACAGCCCGGGCGTCGGCCGTCATCTGCAAATCGATTTCGACCGCATAGCCTGCGGCTATCGCCGCCTCAATTGCGGCCCGGCTGTTTTCCGGCCGACCCTCAGAGTTGTCGTGGTATCCGCGATGTGCAATTGGTGCGCCCAGAAAGCTAGCGGGAAGCGACGGCGTCATCTGATCTGGAAGATACCTTCGATTTCAACAGCCACGCCCAGAGGCAGGGCCGCCGCGCTGACTGCCGACCTTGAGTGGCGACCGGCATCGCCCAGCGCTTCGACCATAAAGTCCGACGCGCCATTGATGACTTTCGGCTGCTCTGAAAAATCGGCCGTGGAGTTGACGAAACCGGTCAACTTCACCACCCGTTCCAACCGCTCTATGTCGCCACCACACGCCGCCTTCACCTGTGCCAGAAGATTGATCGCACAGCACCGTGCCGCAGCAGCGCCGGTCTCGACATCCATGTTCTCTCCGAGCTTTCCGCAAATCAGACCCGACGCATCCATCGAAATTTGGCCCGACACGTACACCAGATTGCCAACCACGACGAATGGCACATAATTCGCAGCGGGAGCCGGTGCGTCAGGAAGGGTGACACCCAATTCGGCCAATCTGTCTGTGATGCTCATCGGATCTCTCCCCTGCTAGTGATTGCCTGAACGCTATCCGGGTTAAGACGTCGAAGAAAGTCCCAAACCGAAGCTGCAGGAAACGTTGACGACAACGTGTAAACTCTTGCTTGCATATGTCCTTCCGGGAACCAAATCGCCCGGACGACAAGCCAGTTTAGGGTCTGGTCACCTTTTCCGGCACTTTCACGCCAAGCCGCGTCAGCCGCTGTTCCAAATCGGTCACAGATCAACTAAGTGATTGGCAACCGGCTTTGCACCACAGAGAAATTTCGCTCAGGAGTGGGGCCGTTGCGCGAGCCGGAGCCCATCATCGGGATGAATACCGAATGAAATTCTTGACCCGCCCACTTTGCCTTCTGACCTTTGCCGCGTCAGTTGCCCTGTCGGGGTGCGCCAGCAAGTCGCCCGATCAAAAGGCCAGTGGCGAGATCTTTGATCCCTACGAAAACACCAACCGCTCGATCCACAAATTCAACCGTGGCGTCGACAAGGTCTTTTTCCGCGCGGCATCAAAAGGTTACGTGGCGATCATCCCAGAGCCAATGATCAACAGCTTCAACTATTTTGCCGATAACCTGTCGATGCCTTCAAACGTTGTCGACTATCTGCTGCAAGGGGATTTCGAGAACGCCGGATATGCGCTGTTGCGATTTACCGTGAACTCGACCGTGGGATTCGCTGGGCTGGCAGATCCGGCAACAGATTTTCGTGTTCCGGCAGTCGACACTGATTTTGGAGAGACGCTTCATGTCTGGGGATTTGGTGAGGGCGCTTATGTAGAGCTGCCGCTTTACGGCCCTTCCACGGTCCGCGACTCCATTGGGGTGATCGTCAACCTCTTTACCAATCCAATCGACTTTGCGCCGGTTCGGCCGATCGACAACATTGGCGTGTATGCCGAGATTCTGCGTCGCCTCGGCGATCGCGGGCGTTTCGTCGATACCGTCGACTCGATTCTCTATGAAAGCGCGGACAGCTACGCGCAGGCGCGATTGATCTACATGCAAAACCGCAGATTTGAACTGGCCGAAGACGATGACGACGCCTATCTAGATCTCTACACGGACCCATATGCCGACCCCTATTCGGACGCTGATCCTTATGCAGACAGCTCCACAGACCCGTACGAGGACATCTATGCCGAGTGATTTTTTGAACCGCCGCCGTTTTCTGGGATCGAGCGCAGCCCTTGTCGGGTTGGCAGCCTTTCCGATGCCTGCACTGGCCTTGACCGAATCCGGAGCCAGAAACCTTGTCGACAGTGTCGTTGCTGACATCAACAAGGTGATTGCATCGGGCAAATCTGAATCCGCCATGTTGCGGGATTTCGAGAAGATTTTTGTCCGCTACGCCGACGTGCCAATCATGGCCCGCTATGCGCTCGGACCGGATGCCCGTCAGGCTAGCAAAGCCCAGTTGAGATCATTCACAAAGGCGTTTCAGGGATATATTTCCCGGAAATACGGTCGCCGCTTCCGCGAATTCATCGGTGGAACCGTCGAAGTGAAATCAACCCGTAAGATCAAGGCGGGGTACGAAGTCAAAAGTGTTGCCAAGCTACGCGGCGAAGCTCCGTTTGAAGTCACCTTCCTGGTTTCGGACAAGTCCGGCAAGGACAAGTTCTTCAACATGTTCATCGAAGGCGTGAACCTGTTGCTTACCGAGCGGACGGAAATCGGTGCGATGCTGGACAAGAGAAAAGGCAATCTCGATCAGCTGATCGCCGATCTGAGCGCAGTTGGCTAATTCGGTTCTGTCGAGACGGACCGGCTTGACCGGTCCGCTCTCTACCGGTCGTTGCCTTTGGGCGCGCGACCGCCGCCGCCTCCGCCAAAGATGTCCTTGAGGATCTGATCCACAGCCTGACCCAGCCCACCCGGCCGGCCCTGTGGCTGGCGGCGTTCGGGCTGGCGTGGCGGAGTTGGTTCGCTCATCGGTAACGGGCGCGGCTCCAGACCTTCGTGAACGCGAACCATCGTTTCGTGCCAGATTTCCGCCGGCAACCCGCCGCCCGTGACACCCGACAATGGTGTATTGTCATCATACCCCATCCAGACCCCGGCAACGTAGTCTGCGGTGAAACCGATGAACCAAGCATCCCTTGCGGCTTGGGTGGTGCCTGTTTTGCCCGCAGCTTGCCAATTGGGAAGCGATGCGCGCTGACCTGATCCGTCGCTCACCACCTTCTCCATCATCCAGATCAGTTGCTCGGCAGCCTCTGCCCGGATCACCCGCTCCCCTATTCCACCATCCTTACCCATAAGCGGAGAGTCATCGCCCATCAGGCTCAGCTCGGTCATGCCGTAAGGGGTCACAGATGATCCGCCGTTGAGAATGCCCGCATAGGCGCCGGTCATCTCGATCAGCGTGCTTTCGGATGCGCCCAGCGCCAAGGCCGGTCCCGCCGCCAGATCGCTGTCGATGCCGAATTCGCTGGCAACCAGTCGCACCTTGTCGCGCCCGACCTGCTCGGAAACCTTTACGGCGGGGACATTGAGTGAATCCTTTAGTGCGCGGGTCAACGTGACTTCGCCATAATACTTGTTGGTATAATTCTTTGGGCACCACTGACCGGATCCCGGGATGTTCTGGCAGTACGGTTCATCCACAACCGTATCGAGTGGCGAGTGTCCGAGCTCCAGCGCAGTGGCATAAACGAAGGGTTTGAAGGCCGACCCGGTCTGTCGCAGGGCTTGTGTCGCCCGGTTGAACGCGCCGGACACACGCGTCTTGCGCCCGCCCACCATCGCCCGAACTGCTCCGTCGGCAGACATTACAACGATAGCAGCCTGTGCCTTGGATCCTTCGCGCACCTTTTCCTGAAAGATGAACTTCATCGCTTCTTCTGCCGAAGCCTGAAGCCGTTGATCAAGCGTCGTTCTTATGACGACATCTTCGGTGGTGTTGCGCGTGAAGAACTCTGGCCCGCTTGCCATGACCCAGTCAGCAAAATAGCCGCCAGCGCGCGCCGCCGCCGCTTCGGAAAGCTCTGCCGGATTGTTGCGGGCTTCGGCGGCCTCGGCCTTGGTCAGATAGCCCTGCGCTTCCATCAGCCCCACGATGACGCGGGCCCGGTCCTGTGATCGCTTCAGATTGTTGGTTGGTGCATAACGAGTTGGCGCAACCAGAAGCCCGGCGAGCATCGCAGACTCGGCGGGATTTACCTCGGCAGCCGACTTTCCAAAGTATCGCTGACTGGCGGCTTCGAAACCACGAGCACCCGCCCCGAGAAACGCCCGGTTCAGATAAATGGTGAGAACTTCGTCCTTGGAGTATTTGACCTCCATGGCCATTGCGTAAATGGCCTCTTTGACCTTGCGCCACAGCGATCCCTGACGGCAATCCGACTCGTATGCGGCTTCCGACTCCCACTCATCCGCGTTGTAAGGCACACCAAGGCAAAGCAATTTTGCCGTTTGCTGAGTGATAGTCGAACCGCCATGCCCGGACAAAGGCCCGCGCCCCTCGCTGAGGTTGATCCTGACCGCACTTGCAACACCGCGCGGGCTGACACCGAAATGCCGGTAAAAGCGCTTGTCCTCAGTGGCAATCACTGCGTGTTTGAGATGCGGCGAAACGGTGCTTGCGGTCACGACACCACCGAATTGATCGCCACGCCACGCGAACACGGATCCATTCCGATCCAGCATGGTCACGGAACCACGCGCTCGGCCATCCAGCAATGCTTTGGGTTCGGGCAAGGTCGTATAGACATAGCCGACAGCAAGGGCGAGCAGCAGGGCAAAGATCATGCCGGTGCGCCACGTCAGCCCCCAAATCAGCCCAATGATCCAGCCAAAGAACCGACGGATCGCTCCGCCTATGCCGCCGCCACCTGATCCTGACTTTTTGGTGCGCTTTGCCTTTCGTCCCGGAGCGGATCCGGGTTTGGTCTGCACCTTTGCCTTGGGCTTTGGTTTGGGCTTCGGCTGGGGTTTTGATTTTGGTGCGCCGGAACGACCGGCGGAGGGATACCTCTTATCCGCTACCAGAGGCGGTCGCCGCCGCTTCGACTCACTCATGCTCAAACCCTGCCCGGCTCTTGTGTTGCGCGCACATTACCCCGCGCAATCTCAATTGTAGAGGTATTGTTATCCTCCAACTCCCCTTTCATTGCTGCTCAATTTTTCATCTTCAGTCTACTCATGTGCATTTTTTGTGCAGTTTTGCGTGAATCTGGCGCGCCGCACCCCAACGGCCCCATTTCCAAGCGCCTTTTTCAAGGTTCACTTTCTGCATGTGCAAACACCGGGGCGACCCGGTCATTCGATAGGGGATAAACGTGAAACTCATCATTGCAACGATCAAGCCGTTCAAACTGGAAGAGGTTCGCGAAGCGCTGACCGAGGCCGGTATCCGCGGCATGATGGTTACCGAAATCAAGGGCTTTGGATCTCAGTCCGGCCATACGGAAATCTACCGCGGCGCCGAATACGCGGTGAACTTCGTGCCAAAGATCAAACTCGAAATCGTCGTCGCCGAAGGAATGGTCGACCAGATCGTCGAAACCATCACCTCGACGGCCAAGACCGGAAAGATCGGCGACGGAAAAATCTTCGTGATCGACGTGGAACAGGCAGTTCGCGTGCGCACCGGCGAAACCAACGATGACGCGCTGTGATCCGGCGCAACCAGAGGAAAGAATTACCATGAAACGCACTTTTGCACTTCCCGTCGCCGCCGCGCTATCCGCGCTGCCGTCGCTGGGCCTGGCCCAGGAGGCCGCAACCGGAGAAGCGGCGCAACATACCCAGTACATTCTGACATCGCTATTGTTTCTCGTCGGTGGTTTCCTTGTGTTCTGGATGGCGGCAGGGTTTGCCATGCTTGAGGCAGGGCTTGTTCGGTCAAAGAACGTGACCATGCAGCTCACCAAGAACATGGGGCTCTTCTCGCTGGCAGCCATCATGTACTGGCTGGTTGGCTTCAATCTGATGTATCCCGGCGAAGGCTGGACCATCACCGGCTTGCTCGGTGCATTCTCGCCCACGTCTCTTGAACCCGTCGGGCTGGCAGACACGGAAACCGATCTCAGCTATGCCTCGGTCGGCTCGGATTTCTTCTTCCAGCTTATGTTCTGCGCAACCACTGCCTCCATCGTATCGGGAACCATGGCCGAGCGTGTCAAGTTGTGGCCGTTTCTGGTCTTCGTGATCATCCTGACCGGTTTCATCTACCCGATTGAAGCATCGTGGCAGTGGGGCGGCGGCTGGCTTGACGCTCGCGGCTTCAGCGACTTCGCTGGCTCGACCCTTGTTCACGCCGCAGGGGGATTTGCTGCGCTGGCAGGTGCCATGGTGCTGGGGCCACGGATCGGTAAGTACAACAAGGATGGCAAGGTCGTACCTATTCCGGGGTCAAACCTAGCCTTGGCCACGCTGGGAACGTTCATCCTGTGGCTTGGATGGTTCGGATTCAACGGCGGTTCACAGTTGGCCATGGGCACCATCGGTGACGTTGCCGATGTCTCCAGAATCTTTGCCAACACCAACATGGCTGCTGCCGCCGGCGCCGCCGCCGCTCTGGGCCTGACTCAGGTCATGTTTGGCAAGGTCGACCTGACGATGACGCTCAACGGTGCGTTGGCCGGGTTGGTTTCGATCACGGCGGAACCGTTGGCACCGACCCTGTTCCAGTCCCTGATTATCGGCGGCATCGGCGGTGTAATCGTAGTGTTCGCCGTGCCGATGCTGGACCGGATGAGAATCGACGACGTGGTTGGCGCCATTCCTGTGCACCTGATTGCCGGGTTCTGGGGGACATTCATCGTGGCCTGGACAAACAGCGACGCGTCATTCGGCACCCAGATTATCGGCTTCCTCTCCATCGGGATCTTCGTCTTCGTAGTCTCCTATGTCTTCTTCACGGTGATCAAGTCCACCATCGGGCTGCGCGTGAGCGAAGAAGAGGAGATCAACGGTCTGGACATGGCAGAGCTGGGAATGGAAGCGTACCCTGAGTTCTCGAAGGGGTAAGCCCGACGCCACAAAGCAGAAAGCCCCGGGCGTTGATGCGCCCGGGGCTTATCTGTTTTGGCCGTTCAGAGAAGGACCGACTTTGACTGGTCGTGTCAGAACAGTCGGTTGTCAGACGCCCACATCAACAATCGCCTTTGCGAGGATCGGCACGGTCACATCGTTCAGCCCGGCAATATTCATGCGACTGTCGCCCACCATGTAGATGCCGTGCTCGGTCCGAAGCCGCTCAACGAGTTCAGGTGACGTGCCGATTCTAGAGAACATACCCCGGTGCTGCGCAATGAAAGCAAAGCGATCCGACCCGGTCAGCCGCTGCAGTTCATCGGCAAGATTCTGGCGCAGGCCCAGCATCGACAGGCGAACATTTTCCAGCTCCGCAGCCCAGTCAGCGCGCAACGCGTCATCGGTGAGAATCTCGGTCACGACCCGAGCACCGTGATCGGGCGGGAACGAATAGTTCTGACGGTTCAGAAATGCCAATGTCTGCTGGTTCAGACCGGTTTGGCCAGCGTCCGCACTGATCGCCATCAGCAGGCCGGTCCGTTCCCGATAAACACCAAAGTTCTTCGAACACGAGGCCGCAATCATGCACTCTTTGACAGACGCGGCGACGAGCCGGGTTGCCTTGGCGTCTTCTTCGAGACCGTCACCGAACCCCTGATATGCGATGTCGATCATCGCGACCAAGCCATTTTCGTTGATCAGGTCGATGACCGCCTGCCATTCAACAGAATTCAGATTTGCCCCGGTCGGGTTGTGGCAACACCCATGCAGCAGCACCACATCCCCTGCCCTTGCCGTTTTGAGATCTTCTATCATTCCGTCGAAATTCACGCCGCGGGTTTCACTGTCGAAATAGCGGTAGGGAACAGTCTCAATGCCGAGATACTTCAGAATCGACAGGTGATTAGGCCATGTCGGATCAGAAACAAAAACACGTGCCGCGGGGTTGGCCATCCGGATCAGTTCGAAAGCCTGCCGGCATGCCCCCGTTCCACCCGGCGTGGCCACCGCAGCAACGTTGCCTCGGGCCACGCTGTCGCCAAGAATCAACCCGATCATCGCATCGGCATAGGCCGGGTCTCCAGCCAGCCCCGTATAGGCCTTTGTTTCCTGCGTTTCCCAGATACGCTGTTCTGCGGCTTTGACCGCACGCATCACCGGCGTGATGCCCTCGGCGTTCTTGTAAACCCCAACACCCAGATCGATTTTGTCTGTGCGAGGGTCATCCCGATACATCTGCATCAGCGCCAGAATTTTGTCAGCAGGTTGTTCTCTGAGGTTCTCGAACATCTTATTCTCCGGTTGCAACGGGCAGTGTCGGGAAGGCGCCCCATTCGGCCCACGAGCCGTCGTAGAGCGAATGGTCGGACTTTCCGATACGTTCGAGCGCAAGGCTCAGAACAGCAGCCGTGACACCCGATCCGCATGAGGTGATTGCCGGCTTCTTCAGATCTACACCGGCAGCTTCGAAGACCGCACGGATATCCTTGGGCGATTTCATCGTTCCGTCCGCATCAAGAAGCTCGGTAAACGGGACATTTTTCGATCCCGGAATATGACCACTCCGCAATCCTTCACGGGGTTCGGCGTCCTTGCCCTGAAACCGGCCTGCGGACCGGGCGTCGATAATCTCGTGATCCCCCAGCTTGGTGGCGGCGGATACCTGAGTGACGTCCCGCACCAGATGGTTCTGAACCCGAACCGTCATGTGGCGATCCCGAACCACTGGTGGAAGATCTTCGGTTTCACGCTCTTCGGCCAACCATTTGGGTAATCCGCCGTCCAGCACGGCGATGTTCTTTTGTCCCATCAGCTTGAACAGCCACCAGACCCGCGCAGCCGACATCAACCCGGCACCGTCATAGACCACGACCTGATGGCCATCACCGACCCCAAGGGCCCGCAGTCGCGAGACGAACTTTTCAACCGGCGGCGCCATGTGCGGCACCTCGGACCGGTGATCGGAGATGTCATCGATATCGAAAAAGCGGGCGCCCGGAATATGCGTGGCGTCATATTCCGCCTTTGCATCCCGCTTTTGCTGAGGCAGGTACCAAGACCCGTCGAGTATCCGCAGATCCGGATCCTTCAGATGCGCCGCCAGCCAGTCGGTTGAAACCAGTGTTGTCGGATCATCCTGCATGAGAGCCCCTCCAGTTACGCTGGAAAAGCCCTACATGCGCAGGTCTGAGCGTGCAAGGCGGGAACAGGCACCGTTGGGTTGCGAATGGCCGCAGGTCAGCGGTTTTCCTTCATCAGACGTTGCTTCTGTCGGCCCCAATCACGTTTGGCCTGGGTCTCGCGCTTGTCATGAGTTTTCTTGCCCTTGGCAATACCCAACTTGAGTTTGGCGATACCCTTGCCGTTAAAGTAGAGAGACAGGGGAACCAGCGTCATGCCCTTGCGTTGGGTTGCATTCCACAGGTCCGACATCTGCTTGCGCGAAACCAGCAGCTTGCGCCGCCGTCGCTCCTCATGCTTGAACATCTTGGCCTGCGCATAGGGCGGGATATACGAGTTAACGAGCCACAGCTCTCCATCCTCGACAGCGGCATAGCTGTCGGCAATGTTGGTGCCCCCCGCCCTGAGTGCCTTGACCTCGGACCCTTCGAGAACGATGCCACACTCCAGATCCTCTTCGATTGCGTAATCGAAGCGGGCTCGCCGATTGTCAGCGATTGTCTTGGAATTTGGGTTCGCGGGTTTCTTGGACATGGTTGGCAGATCTAGAGGCTGCGCCACCGAGGTTCAAGACACCTGCGGAAGTTGAAGCAGCAGATCCATGCTTTGAACCTGAAGCGGACATGGCGGTCTATTGGCGAATGTGAGTTAAGCAGGCCTTGCAAGGCAACATTCTCATCGCGTTCGCAAAGAGATGATCCGTCACCCCTCCGCCGGCGGAACAGCGCGCTGATAAAGATGCCATGTGGTGTGGCCAAGAATCGGCAGGGTGAAGACCAAGCCCAGAAATGCCGGGGCCATCGACAACAGCATTGTCACAACGATGATCGCCGCCCAAGTCAGCATGACCACCGGGCTCTCCGTAACGACGCGAATTGACGTTAACATGGCCGAAACGAAATTTGTTTCCCGATCGAGCAGCATGGGCATTGCGACGACGGTCACCGAAAAAAGGACTGCCGACAGAAATGCTCCTATGCCGGTGCCAACAAAAAGAAAGGCCCACCCCTGAGGGGTGAAGAACACCGCATTCAGAAACCCGTCAAAGTCAGAAAAGGATGCGTCCTGCAAGATGATCGCCAGCCAAAGACGTATCTGGTACATCCACACCCAGAAAATGAACAAGGTAACAAAAGCCATCCAGCCCATTTCGCGTTTGCGCTGATTGGCCATGACGGTGAGGATTTCAGACCAGCCGAAACTCTCTCCCTTCTGCAACCGGCGCGACATCTCATAAAGCCCGGCAGCTGCAAATGGAGCCACCAGAGGAAAGCCGACTACCGCAGGAATGATCATCCAGATCTTACCGAGCCAAACCAGACTCCAAACAAACAAGATCCCGAATATCGCATAGAACAAGCCAAAGAAACCGCTCATGAACGGGCGGGCCAGAAAGTCGGAAAAACCAGCTTTCAGTGATGCGCTGATATCAGCCCAGGCCACCTTGTTGACCTCAGGAACGGCCGGATGCTGTGGTGTCAGATTGTCCGCGGGTGTGGACTCCGTGGTTTTGGATGTCATGGCACACTCCTCCCAACGCATGGCACTTCCTTGGCGCAGTTCCTATCAGACCCCGGGTGCGAAACAGACGGTCTTCCTCCGCGTAGAAGTCTGCATCAGCTGGGTCATCCGGGCAAGGGCAAGAGTGCGTCGCCTTAGCCTATGCGTTGGCCGGCATTTCTTTGGGAAATTGGCAAGATTTGCGTTTCTATAGGAGCCATTCCCCCACGGAGAAATGTCGTGAATCCGTTCTTCATTTACTTCGCCTATACCCAGACGCATTACCCCAACATCGCACACCCCGAATTTGACGGGATCACTGGAAATGGCGTGAAATGGCAGGACGGAAAAGTCATGTTCAAGGAAAATGCCTCGATCTTTGATGAGACCCTGAGCTTCGACACGCCGCGCGTCTACAACCTGCTTAACGATCCGAATGAAAGGGAGAGCGTCTTGTTCCCGCACACATGGGCTGTGGAGAAAGCTCAGCCCGAACTGCTGGAACACGCCGAGACCTTCAAGCAGTATCCACCAATTCCGCCGGGCACGCCTGACCCATACGTTCCGCCGAAAGATTGAACAGGCTCGTTCCCCGCAGGTCGAACTGCGACCCCGACATCAGTCGCCCAGCTTGGCATGCACTTCATCAAGGTCGATCTCGCCCACGGGCATTTTGTTTCCCGGGTTCTCGAAATCGTATTTGAACAGGTCGAAATCGCGTTTGTAGATCTCGTAGACAAGATGCATCGACAGGTCGTCGAAGTAATCTTCGACCGGATGGGCTCGCTTGGGGCCATGGCCTTCGGATTCGTTGAAACGGGGGATATCTTTCAGCTTTACCTTTTTAGGCGTTGCGACCTCGTCCAGAACACGCTGCATCCCATCATTGAAAGCTTCGGTCCAGAAGATCTGATCATAGGACCCGCCATTCACGATGTAGGTCGAGATGTGTCCCGACATGGCGGACCAGTGAATATCCGGGTCCATCGGACGGCGCCAGCGAATGGTGTCGCGTGCAAACAGCAAAAAGCGGCGGAAGCTTTCGATCTGATCGAACTCCTGCTTGCCGTCATCGCCACCGACCTCGATCCCGTACTTGTAGATCAGGGTCGGCACCAGATTGCCGCGATAACGCCTGCCGTTGCGCTGGATGCCGCAGATCTTGTCAAAAAACGAGCTCAGGATCCGGGTGTAAGGATTGCGAACGCAAGTGAATGCGTAGGATTTGTGTGACTGCACATTGCGTGTGATCGGTCCCTGACTATCTTCGATAGACCATTTGTGCAGGCCGCTCTTGGCATCGTGAATATCACCGTCAAAGAACTCACCGTGGTCAGAAAAGTACATGATCTGACCAATTGTCGAGCATGCGCATTTCGGCACAACCCGGTAGACCAAACTTTCACTCTCGGTCATCCATGTTCCGGGAAAACCCATCTGCTCACCTCCTGAACCGGCCTGCCTGCCGATTTCTTTGTGGGGTTTGTGCACAAAAACCAAACAAACCCGTTTATTCAATTCGCCTTCATCTTTATCAAGACAAATAAGAGCAGGCAAAGGGGCGATACGTATCGGTAATGGCAAAAATTGCATACATACTGCTGTGCCATAAGGATCCCGATGCGATCATCATGCAGGCCGAACGGCTAACGGCCGCTGGGGACTACATGTCGATCCATTTCGACTCGCGCGCCAAACCCGAACATTTCGACCGAATTCAGACCGCCTTGGCTGACAACCCGAATGTTACCTATGCCCGAAAGCGTATCAAATGCGGGTGGGGAGAGTGGTCTCTGGTTCAAGCGACCCTCTATGCGATCCAGGCCGCAGTCGAGGACTTTCCACGCGCCACCCATTTCTACATGCTTTCTGGCGATTGCATGGCAATCAAGACGGCAGAATACGCGCATGAGTTCCTTGATTCCCGAGACAAGGACTTCATCGAAAGCTTCGACTTCTTTGAAAGCGACTGGATCAAAACCGGCATGAAGGAAGAACGGCTGATCTATCGCCACTTCCTGAACGAGCGAAACAACAAGTGGTTGTTCTACAAATCTCTGGAGCTGCAGAAAAGGCTCAAGCTGCAACGCGAGATACCACAGGATATTCAGGTTCAGATTGGCAGCCAGTGGTGGTGCCTGCGACGGCGCACAGTCGAATGGATCCTTGACTTCACGCGGACGCGCAAGGACGTGATGCGCTTTTTCCGGTCGACATGGATCCCGGACGAAACCTTTTTCCAGACGCTTGTGCGCCACCTTGTTCCCGAAGACGAGATCGAAACCCGGACCCTGACTTTCCTGATGTTCTCGGACTACGGAATGCCGGTGAACTTCTACAACGATCACTATGACCTGTTGCTAGGGCAGGATTTTCTGTTTGCCCGCAAGATCAGCCCCGAAGCAAAGCAGTTGAAGGTCCGGCTCGGCAGGCTTTACGCCGCCCATGGGGTCGAGTTTCAGATCTCAAACGAGGGTCGAAGTCTCTACAAGTTTCTCACGGGCCGTGGTCGGATCGGTCGCCGGTTCGGCATGCGTTTCTGGGAAACCGAGAGCACGCTTGGCCGAGAGCGCGAGCTGATGATCGTAGTCTGCAAAAAATGGCATGTCGCCAAACGTCTGCTCGAGCAGATCAGGCAGGTAACGAACGTTCCGGCAATCGAATATCTCTTCAACGAAGAGAACACGCCGCTGCCCGATCTGGGGGGAATTCAGGCCACTCTGGAGAAACGAACCCGCCACCGGCGTGCCCTCATGCGGATGCTGTTCGAGTACTATGATACCGACCGGCTTATTGTTTGCATGGATCCGTCAAATCTGGATCTGATGCACGACTTCTTTTCTGACCGCTCGGTAACGCGGATGCTGGAAGTCGAATGCCAGTTCACTGATGACTATCTCATCGGGCACGCTCGTCGCGTTGGCTTGGCAGGCGAACGCACCAATCAGGCAACTCTCGAACGGTTGCTGCCGACGATCCGAAATGACATGACATATGAAGCCGATCGGATCCGCGACGCCGGTTTCAGCCGGTATAGTCGTATTCACGAGGTGGCAGCGCCGGAAGAAAACGCAGGCAAGATCGCAGAATTTCTGACTGTCACTCAGGATCAGGCGCTGCGGATCGCCAAAACAGATTATCTCTACGCCGACTGATACTCAAAAATGAATAGCGACGGTTTCACCTAGAAACCGCCGCCATTCCTGATTCTCCGGAGTGGTGTTTGGCATCAATCGCCGTCAGCAATCCCCTCCTGACGGGCACGGGCGCGGCGGGCGCGATAACTTGGTACGACCACGAGCAAGGCAGCGATCACCAACAACCCAAGCGTCATGGGGCGGTCGATGATGAAACCGATCCCGTCATACAACTGCATCGAGCGGGCAAAGTTGTCCTCAAGCATTCGACCTAGAATGAACCCGATCAGCAGCGGTGCCAGCGGATAGTCGGCAAAGCGCAGTACCGTCGCGCAGATCCCGAACCCCACGAGGATCAGCAGCTCGGTCGCGTTGTTCTGCCCGATGTAACTGCCCATCAGTGTAAAGAAGAGGATGAACGGGATCAGGAAAGTCCGGGGGATCGTCAGCACCTTGGCAATGTACGGAATCAGCGGCAAGTTCAGCACAAGAAGAACAAGATTGCCGATATACATCGAGATGATCACAGCCCAGAAAATCTGCGGGTTGTCGACCATCAGGCGCGGTCCCGGTGTCACATTCAGCGCGATCAAAGCACCCAACAGAATGGCGGTGGTGCCCGAGCCGGGGATACCCAACGTAAGGAGAGGCACGAAAGACCCGGTGCATGCCGCGTTGTTTGCGGTTTCCGGTGCGGCCAACCCCTTTATGGACCCGTGACCGAACTCCTTGCGCTCATCTTCATTGGCTATGTTTCGTTCAACTGCATAGCCAAGGAACGACGCAATCGTAGCGCCCGCCCCCGGCAGTACCCCGATAAAGAAACCCTGCACGGATTGGCGCCCGATGACCGGTGCAATCTTGCGCGCCTCTTTCCCTGTGATGCGCAGCCCAGAAATTTTGCCGCCGTCATCCCCTTGCGCCGCCCGTGCCGGGTTGAGGACCAGAAACAGGGCTTCGGGCAATGCAAACATGGCCATTGCCAGCGTTATGAAGCTGAATCCCGATTGCAGATCCATCAACCCCATCGTGAACCGAGGCAAATTGAACAGAGCGCCCTCTCCGACCGTCGCCATGATCAGGCCCAGAACGGTCATTAGGATTGCCTTGGCCACATTTCCTGTTCCGGCAAAAGCCGCAATTGCAGACAGGCCGACCACCATCAGCGCAAAATACTCCGCCGAATGAAACAGCAGGGCTACAGTGGACAGCATCGGGGCAAAGACCATCAGAAGCAGCGCACCAATGGTGCCCCCGCAGAAACTGGCGATTGCTGCAACGGTTAACGCCTTGCCGGCCTTGCCGGCACGCGCCATCGGATAGCCGTCGAAACTGGTGGCAACCGTCCCTGCCACGCCCGGTGCGTTCAGCAGAATTGACGAGGTCGAGCCGCCAAAAATCGCGCCATAATAGACACCGGCCAAGAGGATCAGCGCGGCCGAGGGATCGCCGATGGTGATCGCCACCGGGATCATGATTGCAATGATGGACATCGGGCCAAGCCCCGGCAGCATCCCGATGAACGTGCCGATCAGGCAGCCTGCGATAACCATAATCAGGTTGGTTATGGAAAACGCGGCTCCGATTCCAATGAGAAATCCTTCGATCATGTCAGCCTCCCATCAGATGAATATGGGCCACGGCCGCAGGAATATGCCCAGCACACCCTCAACCAGGTACCAGACGAGGAAAGAGGCCAGACCCGCGACGACGACCAACACCGAACAGCGGCGTTCACCGAGGATCAGCGCGCCGAGGAAGAGGAACAAGAACGTGGACAGCAGGAAACCGGCAGGTCGCAGCAGAAGTGCATAGGCAACCATCAGCCCTAGCAATGACAGCGCCTGACCGAGGTTGTATTCACCCAGTTTGCGGTAATCGATGTCCGGAGTTTTTTCCTCTCCGTCCGATTTCTCAAGCCCCAGCAGGATAACGAGCGAAGCCAGCATGGCCATGATCGCAAGAACCTTTGGGAATGTGCTGGGCCAAATCGGGTTGCGCTGCATGAACGGCGGCAGCAAATGATCCATGGTAAAAAAAGCGGCGTATCCATAGATCAGCGATACACCAAGGAGGATCAAAGCGATCCAGCGGTCGAGTGCCATCTGTCGGTTCCCCATCCCTGTTTGGATCCGTTGCATGTCCCGGCGCGTGGCAGCGCCGGGACAGACACTTTTCAGATCAGAGGAAGCCGAGCTTCTTCATCAGGTCGCCGATGACCTGTTCCTGACCTTCGAGGAAGGTTTTGAAGTCATCACCAGAGTTGTGGATGTTGACCCAGCCGTTACGGGCACGGACTTCTTCCCATTCAGGCGTGTCGTACATCTTGGAGATGGCGTCCTGATACATGGCCAGCTTGTCCTCGGGGAGACCGGGTGCTGCGAAGAACCCACGCCAGTTCACAAAGGTCGTGTCGATCCCCTGCTCTTTCATAGTCGGCGCATCGCCATAGGCCGCCACGCGGTCATCCGAGGTCACACCCAAAATTTTGACTTCTCCAGCCTCTGCAAGTGCAACAGCCTCGGAGAACCCAGTGGAAAGCGCTGCAATCTCACCCGACAGCAGTGCCGCCATGGCTTTACCGCCCGCGTCATAGGGGATGTACTTTACAGCCAGCGCATCTTTGCCAGCGGCCTCCATGACCATCGCGGCCACAAGATGATCCATGCCACCCGGAACAGAACCTCCGCCAATCGCTGTGCCGTTCGGGTCAGCGTCAAACGCGGCCATCAGATCGCCCATTGAACTCAATGCACTGTCTTTGTGTACGACAATCGCGGCATAGTCACCTATGGTTCCGGAAACCAGAGTCAGGTCGCGGAAATTATGGGGAAACACCCCGGTCAGCGAACGGATCACGATGGGTGTGGAATTTACCATCATCGTGTTGTGCAGGCTGTCGGCATTCTCGATCAGATAGCCGATCGCCTTGCCGCCACCGCCACCGGACATGTTTTCATAGCTGGCATTGCCCACCAGCCCGGACTTGGTCAGTGCCTCACCCGTGCCGCGGGCCGTGCCATCCCAGCCGCCGCCGGCGCCGCCGGGAATCAGAAAGTGGATGCTATCCACGACCTGTTCTGCCGTGGCCAGCGTGGCCGAGCCCAGGCTCAGGGTTGCGGCAGCCGCCAGCATGAGGGCGCGACGGCCCAGAGTGAGTTGTGTCATTGCGATTTCTCCCTGTTGACAGCGACCACGCGGGCCGCCCATCTGGGAAGACAACCTCACCAAGCTGACACGGACCTGACACGAACTGACAGGATCTCCGGGAACAGGAAGTATGCGGTACCTGCTGATCGAAGATAACCCCAGCCTGGCCAATGCGGTGCTCGGGCGGCTGACCATGGCGGGCCATGTGGTCGATCACGCCGACACGCTGGAACAAGCCGCAGACTACATGGCCGTTGGATCTTATGATCTGATTTTGCTGGATATAATGCTTCCGGACGGGGACGGTCGGGACTTTCTGGAGCGCCACAGAGCTGCCTCGGATGCGACGCCTGTCATCGTGCTGACTGCACGTTCAGAAGTCTCTGACCGGGTGGGTGTTCTCGACCTCGGCGCGGACGATTACATCACCAAACCTTTCGACTTTTCCGAGCTCGAAGCCCGTTGCCGCGCCGTCCTGCGACGACAAGGTGGGACCGCGCGCAACCTGCAAACCCTTGGTGATGTGCGGTTCGATTCGCTGGCTGGAACTTTGGAAATTGACGGGAAGGTGATCCACCTGAGAAATCGGGAATTGCGACTGTTCGAGGTTTTTGCGGGTGCGCCCGAGCAGATCTTTTCGAAATCAAAACTGGTGGATAGGCTATTTTCCTACGACGAAGAAGTCTCGGAAAACGCGATCGAGGTTTATGTCGGTCGCCTCCGCCGACACCTACGCGGCAGTCAGGTTCAGATTGCTACTGAACGCGGCCTTGGCTACCGGCTAACCCTGACATGAGGGAACAGATCAACAGACGTGGCTCTATCCTTCGCCAGCTGCTGGTCGTTCTTCTGGCTGGTGCGGCTCTGCTCGCTGTCATTCTGTTTCTACTTGTCCAGAGTTTTGCCCTTCGTCTTTCAGAGGAAAGCCAAGACAACATACTGGCAGCCTCTGTCACATCCATTCTTGATGCGGTTTCGGTGCAAGAGGGCGAATTGGTGCTCGATCTGCCATACTCTGCTTTTTCAATGCTCGGCAACTTGAGCGACGACCGCGTATTCTATGCAATTCGGGAAAATGGCACCTTTCTCACTGGCTACGAGGATCTTCCAGAAGTCTCAAACCCCTCGCCGGAAGAAGCCCGGTTCATAACCGCCCAATACCAAAACGAAGAGGTTCGCGTAGTGTCCGCAGCCCGGCAATTGTTCGTAGACGGGCGGCTTGTCATGTTGAGCGCTTCGGTCGGGCAGACTCGTCAGGCGCAGGCGATCACTTTGAAAAGAATTTCCCGCAATGCGGGCGCGCTGGGAATAGGTTTTTTTCTATCCACCGCGCTTCTGGCCTATTTTGCCGGCCGGGCTGCGATAGCGCCTTTGGAGCGACTGACCGCATCTGTCACACGCCGCGGTCCGCAGGACTTGCGACCAGTCGCTGCCCCTGTGCCACGGGAAATGGCCCCTTTGGTGTCCGCACTTAACGGGTTCATGGAGCGCCTCAAGACATCCTTGGCCAGATCCGAAGATTTCATCGCCGAGGCCGCACACCGGGTCCGTACCCCGCTGGCCACGGTTCGCACGCAGGCGGAAACTACGCTCATGCGCGTCGACCGGGACGAGAACAGAACCAGCCTGCGCGAGATGATCCGGGCCATCGACGAAAGCAGCCGCGCCGCCGGCCAATTGCTGGATCACGCAATGGTTTCGTTTCGCGCCGATCACCTCGAAGCCGAAGAGATCGATCTGTCGCAACTTGCGGCGGACATGGTGCACCGGCTGGGGCCATTAGCTGATTTGCGCGACATTTCGATGTTTCTGGATGCGCCAGACCCGGTCCGAAGCACAGGCGACCCGATCCTGATTCAAAATGCTCTGCGCAACCTGCTGGACAATGCTATCAAGTATTCTCAGGCAGAAGGCGAAGTCGCCGTTTCGGTTCGGGCAAAGAACGGTTTGGCTTGCGTCGAGGTGCGGGATCAGGGAATCGGGTTTCCCGAAAAAGGCGCCGAGGCACTGACAGGGCGCTTTATCCGCGGTTCCAATGTCGAAACCGTCGTAGGATCAGGTCTTGGCCTCACCATCGCAGACGAAGTCGTTGGCGCGCACGGCGGTTCGCTTTCAATCCACAATAACTCGGAAGGGCCCGGCGCATGCGTCACCATGTTCTTTCCCTTGCTCTGATTGCATTCGCGACAATCTCCCATGCCTTCGAAATCGAAGACCACAGGGGCTTTGGGGCGGACGAGGCCATCCATGAACTGCGCATCATATCAACGGCCGATATCGATGTCTTCGAACCAATCGTCGAAAGGTTTCTCGAGGAAAATCCCCGTGTCTCGATCGAATATACAGTCGCGTCCTCGGCACAGATCATGCAGGCTCTAACGGTCGAAAACGCTTCGTTCGACATCGTGATCTCCAGTGCGATGGATCTTCAGACGAAGCTGGCAAATGACGGGTTCAGCCGGGCGCACCGGTCTTCGGCAACTCAGGAACTTCCGGAATGGGCCAAGTGGCGCGATCACTTGTTTGCCTTTACTCAGGAGCCAGCTGCGATCGTGGTTTCCCGCAAGGCTTTTGACGGGCTTCCGCTTCCCCGGACGCGGCAGGAACTCATCACTGTCCTGCGCGACCACCCAGACAGATTCCGTGGTAGGATAGGAACCTACGACCTCCGCACGTCGGGACTAGGTTATCTGTTTGCCACTCAGGATGCCCGGACTTCGGAAACGTTCTGGCGATTGACGGAGGTAATGGGTGGGCTTGATCCCAAACTGTTTTGCTGTTCGTCCGACATGATTGACGCAGTGGCCAGCGAAGAGCTTGCCGTGGCCTACAACGTCCTTGGCAGCTATGCCCTTGCCCGCCGCGATGAAGGGGCATTCGAAATCCTGCTGCCTCAAGATTTCACTACAGTCATGCTGCGCACGGCGCTTGTTCCGCAAAACGCCCGTGATCCTGAGTTGGCCGGCTCATTTATTGACCACCTTCTGCAATTCACATGGAATACAACTGCATTTGACGGATTTCCCTTTTCGCAATTCAACCCGAATGCAACGCCGCAAGACGCACATCTCAGGCGGATCCGGATGGGGCCCGGCCTCTTGGTCTATCTGGATCAATACAAAAAGCGCATCTTTCAGACCGAATGGGAACGCGCGATCCTTCAAAACTAACGATCATTGCGCCGCCCGGCCACGGGTGATCTTGCAAGGGTGGCTGCGGATGTGAAACATCGGTTCAGACAGACAAATCTGGAAATGCAGTCCATGACCCAAACCGACGCTTCGCACACAACCCATGATTCCGAAGAGGACATCCGCAATCGGGACATACAGATCTATGTGAATGGCGACATTGTTCATCGAGACGACGCCAAGGTGTCGGTCTATGATTCTGGATTCATGCTGGGCGACGGCATGTGGGAAGGGATGCGGCTCTATGATGGGGTCTGGGCCTTTTTCGACGAGCATATGGACCGCTTTTTGAACTCCTGCAAAGCGGTCTCGTTAGACGTTGGAATGGACAAGGCGGGCATTCTTGAGGCGCTGGAGCAAACAGCCGCGGCCAACGCAATGCAAACGGATGTTCATTGCCGCCTCATGTTGACGCGCGGAACAAAGGTCAAACCCTTCCAGCACCCGTCTCTCAGCCGATCAGGGCCAACGCTCGTAATCATCATGGAGCATTCAACACCGAAATCGAGCCTGCAATCAGCCGGCATTCGGCTGGCGACGGTTCCGCAGGTGCGCGGACTGCCGATGAGTCAAGATGCGAAATTCAACAGCCACTCCAAACTGAACTGTGTAATTGCCTGTCTGCAAGCCGAGCAAGCCGGAGCCGATGAAGGTTTGATGCTTGATCCGCATGGCTTCGTGAATACGACCAATGCGTGCAACTTCTTCATTGTTCGACGCGGAGAGGTTTGGACATCAACCGGCGACTATTGCATGAACGGGGTCACCCGGCAGAAGGTTATTGATCTCTGCCGTGCGAACGGAATCCCGGTGTTCGAAAAGAACTACTCGCTCTACGAAGCATATGGTGCCGACGAAGCTTTTTTGACCGGGACGTTCGGTGCACAGACACCCGTGGCCGAAATCGACGGGAAGCGGATCGGGGATCTCTCCGGGGCCGGGCCTGTCACCCAGAGAATTCAGTCTCTCTACAAAAATTTGATCGCCCGGCATGTATCCGATCAGAACAAGATCAAAAGATAATCAGCGCTCCAGATCAGGGCCAATCTTGCCGTGGCTTCACGTGGATCAGGCCGTTTTGGCCCTTGACCATCCACTGCAGAACAAAGGATCTCAGATATGAAGCTTCTTAGGTATGGGCCGGCTGGCAACGAACGGCCCGGACTGCTGGACGACAACAATCAGGTGCGGGATTTGTCCGGGCATGTTGACGATATCGCTGGTTCGACCTTGCTGCCCGACGGCCTCAAGGCGCTGCAAGGACTGGACCCGAATTCACTTCCTGCTGTTCCAGGAACACCGCAGCACGACTTGCGCCTTGGACCCTGTGTGGGCCGGGTCGGAAAGTTCATCTGCATCGGTCTGAACTATGCCGATCACGCCGAGGAAGCAGGAATGCCGATCCCCCCGGAACCCGTGATTTTCAGCAAATGGACGTCGAGCATTAGCGGCCCGGATGACGATGTCGAACTGCCACGAGAATCCCGAAAGGTTGACTGGGAGCTTGAACTGGCGGTCGTCATCGGGAAAGGCGGACGTTACATCGACGAAGCGGATGCGCTGGATCACGTAGCCGGATTTTGTATCGCAAACGACGTATCCGAGCGCGAATTTCAGCTGGAACGCGCCGGCACCTGGGACAAAGGCAAGGGTTGCGACACCTTCGGGCCGGTCGGTCCTTGGCTGGTCACACCGGACGAAGTGGGAGATTTCGACAATCTCGCAATGTGGCTGGACGTGGACGGGCATCGGTATCAGGAAGGCAGCACGTCGACGATGGTTTTCAAGGTCCCTCACCTGATCAGCTATTGCAGCCGCTTCATGAGCCTACAGCCCGGCGACATCATCTCGACGGGAACACCTCCGGGTGTGGGGATGGGGCAAAAGCCGCCCGTCTATCTGGGCCCCGGTCAGGTGATGCGTCTTCACATCCAAGGGCTCGGAAATCAGACCCAGACCGTTCGGCCTGCCGATTAGATCGGGCTGAACAGAAAACCGAGAGTCGTGCTATACTGCCGCCTTTAACAAAGGAGGTAGATATGAAGTATATTGCTGCATGGGTATTTGAACCCGACAATGTTGACGCAATCATTGAGCGGTTCATGAAAACAGGCGGTCTCCCTCCCGAGGGGGTAACCATGGAAGCGCGTTGGTTTGACGTAGCCGGTGGGCGCGGTTTTGCTGTTGCCGATTCAGATGATCCGGTTGCGGTTGCCAAATGGTGCCGTGCCTGGACCGATCTGATGTCATTCGAAATCATCCCGGTTATCGATGACGGACAGATGGCTCAGGTTCTTCAGGGATAAACACCTGCGTGCCCTGGCCCTTCACCGGGCCGGGCAACAGCGCTCTTAGAGAACAATCAATTGTCGGCTTTGGCGCCCTGGTTTCAACAAGCAGCGCCAAATCTAGGCCAGGCGCGTTTGGTGAAAGTTTTTGCATCGCCCGTTCCGAATGCTGATACTGCCGAGGTATTGAAACAGACATTTTCGGGACGGGGACGCCACGAGCGACGCAACATGAAAAACGCCGCGGTAGTACTGATCACAGCGATGCTCTTTCTGGTGTCATTGGCTGGCCCATTGGTCGCCCGCGACCGCACCGTTGCGGATGCCTTCACGCTCGCGGAAGATCCGGCAGATGATTGGCGCACGCTGGACACTCCGCTGGGACGTACGATCACGCTGTATGGCCAGATCAGCCAGGCTTTTCTCGGTTACAACGATGGGCTTTCAACCAGAGCCTATTTCCCCGTCGACAATGACAATGCATCAACCCGGTTGGGGTTCCTGTGGGCATTGCGGTCGATCGGAAAATTCTCAGCGCGTGTTCGGTTTGAAGGGGGCTTAACCCCGAGATCGTCAAAGGATGTAAGCCAACTGGATTCGAACGGTGCCGGTTTCGAGCTTGACGGTTCGAACCTCAGAAAACTCGAGCTGATCCTGGATCACCCCGTCCTTGGCACCATCACAATTGGCCAGGGAAGCATGGCAACTGACGGTATCTCCGAGATCGATTTCTCCAGAACCACTGTTACCGCATTTTCTGACCCGTCACCCTCTGCTGGCGGACAATTTATCCGGCGCACCGACAACCGGCTTTCCGCGCTGAGGATCAAAGACGTGTTCGACAATTTCGACGGAGATCGCGTGAGGGGCAGGGACATTGACGGCAACCGGGTTCTGAGAACCCGCTATGACCGGCAAATTACGGAAAACCTGAAGCTGTCGCTCGCGGTCGGCAAGGACGTTATCAACGGCACTCTGGACACCTATGCGGATGGTGCATTGCGATACCGGATCGACACCGACACGTATCGGTTCGGCGGCGGTCTTGGACTGACCTTCAAAGGCAGCGAACGGGTCGTTGCGGCGTCAGGTTCGGTGGTGCTTCACTCAAACAATCTCACCCTCACCCTTGCCGGCGCGCATAGCAACGAATCTGGAAAGTACCGCTACATCAAGGTTGGCAAGATCTGGAACCTGTTTCCTGTCGGCGACACAGCCATCTCGCTCGATTTCTACCACGGTTTCGATCTGGTGGGATCCGGCTCGGAGTCTCGTTCGATCGGGCTGGCTGCTGTACAGCATTTTGACGCCAACAACACCGAGATCTTTGCACTGCTTCGCGGTTATTCATATGACGACGATTTTGCTGACTACAAAGACTCGCTCGCGTTCTTTACCGGCGCGAGGTGGAAGTTCTGAAACGGTGCGCGCAAATTGCGCAGCGACATTCCAGTTACCGAACACCGATCCTTCTGCAAGTTTTTGTGAAGTCATCCAGAGCCTTCGGCGCAAAGCCAAAAGCGTCACGAGGTCATTAGTTGCTTTCCGGCATTAACGATTAACGATTGGTGACAGAAGCAACTGCAATCGGGGTCGTGCAATACAGCCACGCCGACCGCGATCTGATCTCGGATGCTGGCTAAATCCAGACTAACCGAATAGATTGCTGGGCGTTTCATAGCGTGGCCTTTCATTGGTCAGCAGTTCGGCGAAGCGGTCCCCCGCCGAATGAAATCTCAGTGGAATTCGTTTACTCGGTTCTGCATGGAATGGCAGCTCTGCGCAGATCCGATTACATTACGGGTGAAAATCCGAGCGATCTTTACGATGCGGGTTTCGAAGGTCCTTATGGTGGTCATCTTCTTTTCCTCCCAGTGGCATCAACAGCCTGGATACAATTTGCATAATACCGAGCCGCCAGTCTGTGAAGCCGTTCACAAACCCAAAATTCCTTAAATCTTGGCGTATTCTGAGGCTATTGCAGTTGCAGGATGTCCGGCACACAGAGTTTGCGACGCGCCGGCATCGTGGACGCACCGTCTGATCGCTTCAGGCGACTCGGGCCATCCTTGACCTTAACCTTGGGCTTGTTGAGGGAACCAACCGCCGTGAACGGCCATGGGCTGCGCGAGAGAGGTTTTCCAATCTTGCGGGGCTGACCGGAGACATCAAGCGACTTTTGACGCAGATCCACATATCCAAAAACCACGACCTGAACCTCATCCGTTTCAACCACTGACTGCTTGGTCGAAATTCGCCCATTTGAAACATGAAGCGGCGCCCGCAGACAGACAATCGGTGCGGCCGACCCTTTGTCCTTCGAAAAAAGCCACGGAATGACGCCGAGCCCGGCAAGGTCAAGCAGTTGGGTGTCGATACTTCCGCTGTTCATGGACACGGTGGCGGCGCCAGACATGGAGGACAGGAAATCCCCAACCGAAGCGTGGCTGCCGGTCACGTCGAAATTGGCGTTGAGAATACCATTGGCACCCTTCTTGAACTTGATTGCGTGCATGATCTTTCCGAAATCCCACCCGCTCGTCGAACCAGACAGGTTCAGGACATCCGGATGCTCCGCCAGGTCGATCGCCCCGCTTACATCGAAATGCCCGCCGCCATATTCGAACCGCAACGGACCGAGCTTGGCTTTTTCATCCACCATCACAAGTTCGCTCGACAGACTACTGGTCCCCTTTTCCCCTTCGACTTTGCGCAGATCGATCCCAACATCGAGATCCATACCCGACAACAGGATTGCCCGTCCTAGCGGGTCCAGCGTCACGTTCCTTATCGGCCCCGGTTCTGCGTCCTCGCTCGGTGCGGGATCTGACAGAACCAGCGGCTGAACCTTGATCTCATCTTCGGGTTCAACGCTTTCCTTCGCCTTTTCCTTTTGGTTCAACTTTCCGAACTGAATTGACGCGGCGATGATGTCACGCAGGTGAACGATGCGGATGAGATCACTTTCGATCTGCCCTTTGATAATCGGGTGTGGGTCATCGAGATCGACATCAAGTGTCAAGCCCAAGTTAGACTGATCTACCGAGATCGTCATTTCGGTTTCCCAGTCCTTGCCTTCGCTGGAAAGTTTGGCAGTCAGTTTAGCGGGACCGGTGGCCACGGGCTCCAGCCGTAGCGCTGAAAGAAGGTCCGCTCCGGACGGAACATCGGCCGCGACATTCAGCGCTACGTCGCCGAAATTCAGCGCATTGCCGACGGAACCCAAGACTTTCAAGTTCCAAAGGTCAGTGCCTGTCGTTTCCGCATTCAAATCGGTCAATGCCAATTCGGTGCCGGATCCGCTCACTCTGAAGCCTCCGCTGACAACACCCAAAACGTCGGAAGTCTGAAACAGTTCCGGAGCAAACAAGCTGGCAGCGGGCAAGGACAGTGCGGCCTCTGCTTGGATGCCCTCGAGGCGCAAAGCATCAGAAATTGATCCTTCGAGTACCATGAAATGCGCCTCGGGCGGCCCAATCCGCAGAGTTACCTTGCCTAGCCGAAGCTTTCCATCAGCCGTGCGTGAAACCTGCGAAACATCAATTGGCGGCGGACCCTCACCGCTTGTATCCAGAACAAAGCCGTTTGTTGCAATGACCATACCGCGTTTCGGAACCCCGTTGGGTTGCGCAGCCAATAGCATGTCAACGCCGGTCAGCTTCAAATTGCGGCGGCTCTTCGTGGGCGCGGGCAGATTGTCGGGAGCATAAAGACGGATTTTGGTGTCCAGAGTTACATCTGCCGGGTTTCCAAGCTCTCCCAATTCACCTGTCACTTCGACGCTTTGCCCACCATCAAGGTTCACCTGAACCGACAGGTCCTCTATTCGGCTTACACCTTTGGATGAGGAAAACCGGGCGCTGACCTGACCTGTTCCCGACAACACTTTCTCTAGCTTCAAGACATCCAAAAGCTGGCCCAACTCGGATATATCCAACGCCAGGCCCGCGGACATGCCTGCCCCGTATCCGCCCTCGGCCGGACCTCCATCCACCTTGAGTGAGATCCGTTCAAAATCCGCAGCCAGATTAAACGGCTGTGCTGGCGGGAACATCCCGTTCAGCTTCAACTCTTCACCATTGAGCGCCCCTGAACCACTGATTTCGAACGGGGAAGCTAAATCGTCCCGCCTCAGATCCAGCTCAGTCAAATTCAGGTCGAGATCCAACCCGTTGCGTTCATCGCGGTAGAGAACACCGGAGTTCCGCAAAACCACGGTCTTACCGGCAAAGAAGCCTTCCATGTCGCCGCTCGAGCCCGATTGCCCGTCGCTCTTGGCTTTCGGACCGGTCGACCAGGACGTATTGCCTTCTTCATCGGCGAGCAGGGACAGTCGAACCCCGTCCCCCGTCAGATTGGCCAGATCGACACGGCCCTGCCTGAGTTCTCGCAGGGATAGATCAAAATCCAATTGCTTGATTTCGGCAAGCGTCACATCGGTCATGGAACGGCTGGGCAGAACCAGGCCCGCGGCTGACACGTGCAGCATTTCCCCTAGCTCGACACTGACACCCCCGTTGATCTGCACGGTCTGTCCGAGCTTCCCGGACAGGAACCGCGCCGTCAGATCACCTCTGGGACCTGCCAACAGAGAAGAGGAGAGCAACAACCATGCGCCGATCAGAAGAATCCCGGCGAAAGCCAGAAAAAAAAGGGCAATTCTCTTTATCCAGCGCATGCGCCTCATTCCTCCGGCTCGGCCTGTTGATCACTGTATGCGCGGGAGTCGCGCGCATCTACCTTAGAAATGTAGTGGCTTGGATGATTCAGCAGCGTTTGCCTTCTGACGTCTCAGAAGTCCACGCCGCGCTGCGCCTTGATCCCGGCCTGAAAGGGGTGTTTCACCTCGGTCATTTCCGTGACGAGGTTGGCATATGCACACAGCTCTTCTGGGGCGTCACGCCCGGTCAGAATGACCCCGGTTTTTGCCGCGCGTTCGTCAAGGCCTTCGATCACTCTTTGAACTGTCAGGTATTCATACCGCAACGCAATGTTGATCTCGTCCAGAACGACCAAGTCATATTCGCCGTTGCTCATAAGATCACATGCCTTGTCAAAGGCCGCCGTCGCTGCGGCTATGTCACGATCTCGGTCCTGTGTGTCCCATGTGAACCCTTCGCCCATAGTGTGCCATGTCACACCGCCATGTTCCTCGAAGAACCGACGTTCACCGGTCTTCCACTTGCCCTTGATGAACTGGACCACGGCCACTTTCTGCCCCCACCCAAGAGCACGCACGACCACGCCGAACGCTGACGAGGATTTTCCCTTGCCCTTACCGGTATGAATAAGAACCAGACCGCGCTCCGGGTCCTTGAGCTGCGAAACCTTTTCACGGTGCTCGGCCTGCACCTTCTTCATCTTCTGCTTGTGGTCTTGTGCGTCACTCATCGGGCAGCCTTTCCTGTCTGTCCGCGCCACCCTAAGACCTCAGCGATAAAGGGCAAGATCAGCCTTTCGGATCTGTCGCGGAACGGGCCTTTGCGCGTTCCAGACCCAACTGACGCTCGCGCCAGATCACAACGACATTGCCCGCAATGACCAGAAGCGCACCAACCAGCATGATTGCTGTCGGTAGTTCATCGAACCAGACGTACCCAATGACAATGGCAAACAGCATCGTCGTGTAATCATAGGGCGCCAGCATCGAGGCCTGTCCGAAACGGTACGAGGAGGTCACGAGTATCTGCGCCACCCCGCCGATGAAACCCATCGAAATCATGATCAGGGCCTGTTCCCATGTCGGGACAACCCATCCCCAAAACGCCGTCAGGGCCGACAACAGAGAAGCGGTCAGCGAAAAATAGAATACCACGGCGGCCGGATGATCCACCGCCACCAGTTGCCGGATATGTATCTGGACAAAGGACCGTGCAACGGTTGCGGCAAGAACACAAAGCGCCCCGATGGTCGCCATGTCCCCAACAGAGCTTCCGCTTCCGAGCCGCGGCCAGAGCATGACAAGAACACCAAAGAGCCCGATCGCAACCGCCCCCAAGCGGATCAATCGGATCTTCTCACCCAGCATGACTGTCGCCAGAACCACTGTGAAAATCGGAGTGGCATAGCCTATGGCGGTTACCTCGGGCAACGGAAGCAGACCAAGGCCAGTAAAGGTAAGCCCCATTGCAGTGGTGCCAAGGACACCGCGCCAGAAATGTCCCATTGGCTTTTTGACCCGCAAACCTTCGTTCAATTCGCCGCGCCATAGCAGCCAAACTACGATGACGGGAATCGCGAAAAAGGACCGGAAGAACACCAATTCACCCGGGGGGATGTCGTCGGACAGCGCCTTGACCAGACCAGACATGGATGTGAACAGAAAAAGCGCGCCAAGTTTCAGCGCGATTGCCGTTAGAGGTCGATGCGATGTTAACGAGGCGGGCATAGCCGCGAAACTGCGCCTTTGGGCAGCAAATGGCAATTGCTTGATTTCCGATAGCTGCTGCCCTCACTGTGCATACCCGGGATCAATTCGCGTCAAAGGCTGTACCGTATGCAGGCATTCTCAACCGACATCACCACGGCATTCGGGACCGGTTTCGTGGAAGAGACAGGCCACGGATCATGGCAATCCTGTTTCGCTGTCAGCGATTTGGCGGTCCAGTCAATGGGAGCGGTCGGCAGCGCGTTGGCGGCCCTGATTGAAGCTTGCGGGGCAGGGTCGGCCCCCGCTGTCACTATTGATCGGCGGCTCGCCTCACTTTGGTTTTCGCAATCTATCCATCCGCAGGGCTGGCGGCTGCCTCCGCTGTGGGACGCCGTTGCGGGCGACTATGAAGGAAAAGACGGGTGGATCAGGCTCCACACCAACGCGCGTCACCATTTAACCGCCGCGCTCTCAGTGCTTGGATGTTCTGCGGATCGAGATCGCGTTGTTGCAATTGTACGGGAATGGGAAATTGAATTGCTCGAGCGCGAAATCGTCGCGGCGGGCGGTGCAGCCGCTGCAATGCGATCACGCAGCGAATGGCTGAAACACCCGCAGGGGGCAGCGGTCGCATCCGAGCCGCTCGTTCATTGGGAGAAGCGTTCCGGTTCAATGCGGGATTGGGCGCCAGTAGTCGGCCAGCCCCTGTCCGGGCTGAGAGTGCTGGACCTGACGCGTGTCATTGCAGGTCCGGTTGCGACCCGGACGCTGGCAGGTTTTGGTGCAGATGTTCTCAGGGTCGATCCCAAGGATTGGAGCGAACCAGGCGTCGTACCGGACGTGAACCTTGGTAAGCGGTGCTGTCGGCTGAACCTCAAGACTTCTGAAGGGTTGGAGATCTTCGAAAGTCTGCTGGAGAAAGCTGACGTTCTGGTTCATGGATACCGACCAGGCGCTCTCGACAGACTGATTTCCCGGTCACGTCGGGCAAGCCTGTCGCCGGGCATGATCGAAGTTTGCCACGATGCCTATGGATGGAACGGACCCATGGCCGGCAGGCGCGGGTTCGACTCGCTTGTTCAAATGAGCAGCGGGATCGCCGAAGCCGGCAGGCGCTGGTCGGGGTCTGAGCGCCCCCACCCGCTTCCTGTTCAGGCCTTGGACCACGCCACAGGGTATTTTGTAGCGACCGCAGTCCTGGTCGGGCTGGCGCGCGCGGTTCGCGGCGAAGGCATTTTTTCGGCACGCCTTTCGCTTGCCCGCACGGCCGAAACTCTGGCGGCAATGCCTGCGATCGAGGACGACCAGATAACCGGCTCTGACAAAGATGATCTGGATGATTGGCAGGAGAAAACCCCGTGGGGACCGGCGCTGCGGCTGCGGCCTGCGATCCGGATCGATGGAAATCCGATGAAATGGGACAGGCCCGCAGCCGATCTTGGCAGCGCCCCGCCGGCTTGGACTTAACGCCAGTCCGCGGGACGGACAGCGCCAATCTCTTCTCCGAGATCATCCAGAAATTGCAGCATGCGGGTAGTTCTGGCCTGCGCCAAGACCCGGCCCCGGTCGGTCAGCATGTCGTTCGGCAGCTTCAGAAGCTTGACCTTCCAATGGTCGATCGAGAACTGAAGCTCATTTAATGGCCGGCTTTCGGCAAACGGATCAGCGGGATCGTAAATCGCACGCCCCAGCCCTCCGGCAACTACAAAGGTGCGCGCGATACCGACAGCGCCCAGCGCGTCAAGCCGATCGGCGTCTCGAAGAATCTGCGCCTCGATCGATTCCGGCGGGATACCGGCGGAAAAGCTGTGCGCCTCGATCGCATGACCCACTGCACCAATGTCGGCTTCCGAGTAGCCAAGCGCAGACAGAATAGGTTTGGCGGCATCTGCAGAACGTCGCGACGCAAGATGGCGGTCGGGATCATCCTTGGGCAGGTTTTCAAGATCATGGAGGTAACATGCCGCCAGAAGCACCAGCATATTCGCCGAGTTGTCCGCGATCGCCTGCGCGTTTGTCCAGACCCGATCCAAATGTGCAAGATCGTGGGCGGGATCTCTGCTCATCCGATCTTGCGCAACTCGGCGGAGTTCGGACCGCAGATCAGCCAATCTTGCCCCGGTTTTCACCGACCTGACCACGGTGAAGCAGCATGTGATCCAGAATGACACAGGCCATCATTGCCTCACCGACTGGGACGGCGCGGATCCCGACACAGGGGTCATGGCGGCCCTTCGTGATGATTTCGGTTTCCTCACCTGACTTGGTAATCGTCTTACGGGTGGTGAGAATCGATGAGGTGGGTTTGACAGCAAACCGAACGACAATATCCTGCCCGGTCGAAATGCCACCCAGTATGCCTCCGGCGTGATTGGAGCTGTACTGAGGTCCGTTCTGCCCCATGAAGATTTCATCGGCGTTGGCTTCACCGGTCAGTTCCGCAGCGGCCATGCCTTCGCCGATTTCTACGCCCTTTACGGCGTTGATCGACATCATCGCCGACGCAAGATCCGTGTCGAGCTTGCCGTAAACCGGAGCGCCCAGCCCCGCCGGAACTCCGCGGGCCACAACTTCGACCACCGCTCCGACGGAGCTGCCGGACTTTCGAAGGCCATCAAGATAGACTTCCCATTCTGCTACGGACTGCGCATCCGGAACCCAGAACGGGTTCTGCTCGATCTGCGCCCAGTCGAACCGTGCGCGGTCGATCTTATGCGGTCCCATCTGCACCATGTAACCGGTGATCTGCACATCGGGGGCAATGGCACGGATCGCCGCGCGGGCCAAACCACCCGCAGCCACCCGCGCGGCGGTTTCCCGAGCGGAACTGCGCCCGCCACCCCGGTAATCGCGAATTCCATATTTCTGCCAATAGGTGATATCGGCATGGCCGGGCCGGAACTTGTCCATGATCTCAGAATAGTCCTTGGACCGCTGATCCGTATTCTCGATCATCAACTGAACCGGGGTGCCGGTGGTCTGTCCCTCGAACACACCTGAGAGGATTTTTACCGCATCAGGTTCTCGGCGCTGGGTGGTGAACTTGTTCTGCCCCGGTTTGCGGCGATCAAGCCAATGCTGGATCATCGCCTCGTCAACGGGAACGCCCGGAGGACACCCATCCACTGTGGCACCAAGTGCCGGGCCATGGCTTTCACCCCAAGTGGTGACGCGAAAGAGGTGGCCAAAGCTGTTCATCGACATGGGTGGTCTCCTTTCCGGCGTGATTAGCGGTGTCCGCTTTGGGTCTCAAGGGAATTTCCAAATTTCACCCCGGCCCGGGGCTATGCGGAATCGGACATAAGGGTTACGAAGTGAGTGGAACGCATCACTGGGAGCCGGATCGATGAAACTCTATTTCAGCCCGACCTCGCCCTATGTCCGCAAGGTCATGGTGCTGCTGCATGAAACCGGGCAACTGAACGATATAGAGTTGGTTTCTGCCTCTGGCACTCCTCTTTTACCGGCGGATCCGTTGATGGGAAAGAACCCGTTGACCAAGGTTCCGGCCCTCGAGCGCCCGGACGGTCCGACCCTGTTCGATAGCCGGGTCATCTGCGCTTTTCTGAACAACAAGGCCGGTGCGACCTTCTACCCCGAGGGGGACCGGCGTTGGGAAGTTTTGACGCTCGAGGCGTTGGCTGACGGCATCCTCGACGCCGCATTGCTGATGACCTATGAGGCCCGCCTGAGGCCGACCGACAAACAGTGGGACAGCTGGACAGACGCACAATGGTCAAAAATTGAACGGGCCTGCGCCGCTCTGAATCAGCGCTGGATGAGTCATCTGGCCGGCCCTATGGGCATGGGGCAGATCGCTGTTGCCTGCGCTCTGGGATATGTCGATTTCCGCCACGATGCCCGAAACTGGCGCCAGGGAAACAGCGATCTGGCTACTTGGCTCAAAGGGTTCGAATCAAGGCCCAGCCTGGTCAAGACGCGTCCACCGGAAACCTGATCGCGGGTGATCCCTTGAGTTTCAGGGGCTACATCTTGAATTTCTGTGTCCTTGTCGCGACATGTATGCTTATCTGCGACGTCCTGCGCGCCTATGACCGCTGGACGAACCGGTCTCTCCCGGATAGATACCCGCGTTGAGTCACCGCATTGTTACGGTGCATATGCATGTTTGCCCGGACCCGGGCGCTTGAATCGGAGAAAACCTCGTGTCCCACGCAGAAGATCACGAAGGCACCCGGAGGGACTTCCTCTACTACGCCACCGCTGGCGCCGGTGCTGTTGCCACAGGGGCGGCCGTCTGGCCCCTGGTCAATCAAATGAACCCGTCAGCCGACGTTCAGGCGCTGTCCTCGATTCGCGTGGACATCGCCGATGTCGAAGTTGGCACCCAAATCACCGTAAAGTGGCTGGGTAAGCCGGTTTTCATTCGCCGCCGCAGTCAGGAAGAAATCGACGAAGCACGTTCTGTCGACCTGTCCGACCTGCCGGACAAGGACGACCGCAACGCCAACAAGCCGGGTCTGGACGCATCTGACGAGAACCGTTCGCTTGACGAAGCCGGTGAATGGTTGGTGATGATGGGTGTCTGCACCCATCTCGGCTGTGTTCCCCTTGGTGACGGTGCTGGCGAGTATCATGGCTGGTTCTGCCCCTGCCACGGGTCGCACTACGACACCTCCGGCCGCATCCGCAAAGGGCCCGCGCCCGAGAACCTGCCGGTTCCGGTTGCCGAGTTCGTTGAACCTACCGTCATCAAGCTGGGATAAGGAGACGCGCTCATGTCCGGAATTCCGCACGACCATTATGAACCGAAGACGGGCGCCGAAAAGTGGGTGCACAGCCGCCTGCCCATCGTCGGCCTGATCTATGACACTATCATGATCCCCACCCCAAAGAACCTGAACTGGTGGTGGATCTGGGGCATCGTTCTGGCGTTCTGCCTTGTATTGCAGATCGTTACAGGCATCGTCCTCGTTATGCACTACACCCCGCATGTTGATCTGGCCTTTGCCAGCGTCGAGCACATCATGCGGAACGTGAACGGCGGATACATGCTGAGATATCTGCACGCTAACGGTGCATCGCTGTTCTTTGTTGCAGTTTACATCCACATTTTCCGCGGGCTGTTCTACGGCTCCTACAAGGCGCCGCGCGAAATTACGTGGATCATCGGCATGCTGATCTATCTCTGCATGATGGGAACGGCCTTTATGGGTTACGTTCTGCCATGGGGTCAGATGTCGTTCTGGGGTGCAACCGTGATCACCGGCCTGTTTGGCGCCATCCCGTTCATTGGCGAACCGATCCAGACTTGGCTGCTGGGCGGACCGGCGGTGGACAACGCCACGCTTAACCGTTTCTTCTCGCTGCACTACCTGCTGCCGTTCGTTATTGCCGCTCTGGTGGTTGTCCACATCTGGGCTTTCCACCACACAGGCAACAACAACCCGACCGGTGTTGATGTCCGCAAGGGCTCGAAAGAAGAAGCTGAGAAAGACACGCTTCCTTTCTGGCCTTACTTCGTCATCAAGGACCTGTTTGCTCTGGCCGTTATCCTTGTGATTTTCTGGGCGATCGTCGGCTTCATGCCGAACTATCTGGGTCACCCCGACAACTACATTGAAGCCAACCCACTGGTGACGCCCGCGCATATCGTGCCGGAATGGTACTTCCTGCCCTTCTACGCAATCCTGCGTGCCTTCACTGGTGAAGTCTGGGTTGTTCAAATCGCCAGCTTCATCACCGGCGGCATCATCGATGCGAAGTTCTTTGGTGTGATCGCCATGTTCGGCGCAATCATCGCAATGGCTCTTGCACCTTGGCTGGACACTTCGACTGTCCGTTCGGGTCGCTATCGCCCGATGTTCAAATGGTGGTTCTACTTGCTGATCGTCGACTTCATGGCCCTGATGTGGCTGGGAGCGATGCCGGCGGAAGAGCCCTATGCAACCTTCTCGCTGATCGCTTCGGCCTACTGGTTCGGCTACTTCTTCGTGATCCTGCCCCTGCTGGGCGTCATCGAAAAGCCCGAAGCAGCGCCTGAGACCATCGAAGAAGACTTCAACGCGCATTACGGCAAGGCGTCTGACGCCACGCCGGCCGAGTAAGAAGAGGGACCGGAACCCATGTTCAAGAAACTTGCAATCGGTGCCGCTTTTGCCCTGGCCCTGACACCTGCCGCGTCTTTCGCGGCCGGTGGCGGCGACCAGCATATCGAGGACTTCGCGTTTTCGTTCGAAGGCCCTTTCGGCACCTACGACCAAAACCAGCTGCAACGCGGCCTGCAAATCTATACTGAGGTTTGCGCAGCCTGCCACGGACTGAAGCAGGTGCCGATCCGCACCCTGTCTGACGAAGGTGGTGTCGGCATGGACGAAGCGCAGGTCCGCGCATACGCGGCCGAAAACTTCACCGTGTTCGATCCGGAACTGGACGATGACCGGGAGGCACGCCCTACCGATCATTTCCCAGGCTCTGGCCTGGAAAGTGCTCCTGACCTTAGCCTGATGGCCAAGGCGCGTGCCGGCTTTCACGGCCCGGCGGGTCTGGGTATCAACCAGCTGTTCAAAGGCATTGGTGGACCAGAGTACATTGCTTCGCTCCTGACCGGCTATACCGGTAAGGAAAAGGAAGAGGCCGGAGCGGTTCTTTATGAGAACACGGCCTTCCCTGGCGGTTGGATCTCGATGGCACCGCCGTTGGCTGACGAACAGGTGGAATTCAGAGACGGGCACGCAAACGACCTGCATCACCTTTCCGAGGATGTAACCGCATTCCTTATGTGGACCGCCGAGCCAAAAATGATGGCCCGCAAGCAGGCTGGTTTCGTCGGTGTGCTGTTCCTGACGGTACTGTCGGTCATGCTTTACCTGACCAACAAGCGCCTCTGGGCGCCTGTGAAAGGCAAAAAGACCTCTTGATAGGAAACACACCTGTCTGACCAAATTGGAGCCCCGCAGCAGCCGCTGCGGGGCTTTTCTTATCCAAAAGGGCAACTCAGTAGACTTCAAGCCAAGTTCACGGGAACCACCCTACTTGACCGAAACCGGTTTGACCGGCAGTCTTTATGAATTCCAGTTATTTGTTTTTTGAGGTTTACCATGAATACGCATTCCAACGCCCAGCTTGTCCGCGAAGCCTATGCCAGATGGAATGCTTGCAAGGGCACCGATCTGAATTTGTGGGATGAATACACGACCGAAGATCTCTGCCTTCGCTCGCTAGGCAGCGGAAATCATGGTCTTGATTTCAGTTGCCCCCGTGAAGGCCGCGCCCAGATGCACGAATATCTGAAAGATCTGACCGACGCCTTCGAGTTGCAGCACTGGACCATGGAAGAGACGATTTCTCAGGGCGACAAGGTCGTCGGAATCGGTAAAACCGCGTGGAAACATCGCGCGCGGGGAATCCCGGTTGAAACGCCTGTGGTCATTGTGTGCAGGTTCAGAGACGGAAAGGTCTGTGAGTTCAGCGAGTATTACGACACCGCGTCCTTCGCTGCCGCAACAATCTGACAGCGGCTGAAATCCATACGGGCCTTACACCACTAGCTGCGTGTCGGTCCGCCCTGAAATCGAGGCGGACACGATCTCCCCTTCTGTCTGGGGCGTCGAGAATGCGACTTCGGCAAACTGTTCGGTCCGTCCCATTGTGGGGCTTTCCATCAGAATGTCGTGTTTCCGGCCGATCTGGGCTGCCAGGTGCCGTTGCACCTGCTCTTCTCCTGCCTCTCGTAGCCGACCAGCACGCTCGCGGATGATCTTTCCGTTGATCTGTTGCGGAATGCGCGCGGCCGGGGTCCCTTCGCGCCGCGAGTAGGGAAATACATGCAGCCAAGTCAGGTCGCAGTCTTGGACCAGCTTCATTGAATTCTCGAAATGCGCGTCTGTCTCGGTGGGAAAACCGGCGATAATGTCTGCGCCAAAGGTCATATCTGGACGCAACATGCGTGCTTCTTCGACAAACCGGATTGCATCATCGCGCAGGTGCCGGCGTTTCATCCGTTTGAGGATCAGGTCATCACCGTGCTGCAATGACAGGTGCAGGTGGGGCATCAGGCGAGGCTCAGTTGCAATGGCCTGCATCAAGTTCTCGTCTACTTCTATCGAGTCGATTGAACTGATGCGAAGACGGCGAAGGTCGGGAATCAGCTTCAGGATCCGCATGACCAGATCACCGAGCTTCGGTTGCGCCGGCAGGTCCGCCCCCCAGGAGGTTAGGTCAACACCAGTCAAAACAACTTCGTTGAAGCCTTTGTCCACCAGCCTCTTGATTTGATCGACCACCACCCCTGCGGGAACACTTCGCGAATTTCCACGGCCATAAGGGATGATACAGAATGTGCAGCGGTGATCGCATCCATTCTGGACCTGAACGTAGGCACGGGATCGGGTTCCGAACCCGTCTATGAGGTGCCCGGCGGTTTCCGTCACGGACATGATATCATCGACCTGGACCGCTTCGGTATCACCAATGAAGTCTGCGGCCATGCCAATCCAGGTTTCCGGCTTCATCTTCTCGGAGTTCCCGATGACGGCATCCACCTCATCCATCGAAGAAAACGTTTCCGGCTCGGTCTGTGCCGCACATCCGGTCACGATCAGCCGGGCCTGCGGGTTTTCGCGCCGCAGCTTGCGAATTTCCTGCCGCGCCTTACGAACGGCTTCGGCCGTGACAGCGCAGGTATTGATGATAACTGCGTCCCGAAGACCCGCCTTTTTCGACAGCTCCTTCATTGCTTCCGTCTCGTAGGCGTTGAGGCGGCAGCCAAGCGTTGTGAATTGTGGAGCGTTCATCCCACTGTCTCCAAAAACTCTGGTGTCAGCAGACCGGAACACACATGCATCGTCGGACCTGTCATCCAAACCCCATCATCGGCCCAGTCGATCCACAGGGTCCCGCCATCTAGGTCAATCCGAACGTTGCGCCCTGTGAACCCGCGTCTAGCGGCCGCAACGGCCGTTGCGCAAGATGAGGACCCGGAAGCCAGTGTGATACCAACTCCGCGCTCCCATACACGCATACGGATATGATCCCGGCCAACGATTTGCGCGATCTGAACGTTTGTGCGTTCGGGGTAAAGCGGATGATACTCGTAGCGCGCTCCGAACTCTTCCAGCGGTATAGCTTCGGCATCTTCGACAAAGAACGTGCAATGGGGATTGCCCATTCCTGTTGCCGTCGGAGACCCTTCAATCGGGAGCTCGAGCGTGTCCATCGCCTCTGACAGAGGGATCTCATTCCAAAGAAGCTGCGGCTGCCCCATGTTCACCGAGGTCAGCTCATCGCCGGCATCACGGGCCATCAGGTCTCCGCGTTCGGTGGTCAGCTGCAGCTCCGAACGCCCGGTCTCTCGCATCAGGAAGCGCGCGATGCATCGGGTGGCATTGCCGCACGCAGCCGATTTGGACCCATCGGCATTGTAAAAGGTCAGATGGGCATCCCCTTTGCCATTTTCGATGACGGCCAACTGATCAAACCCGAGTCCAAAATGGCGATGGGCAATCGCGCGGGCAAGATCAGGAGTCACCACAAGAGACTGAGCACGGTTATCGAAAACGACAAAGTCATTCCCGAGACCATGCATTTTCATGAATGGTAAAGATGTATCGAATTGGCGTTGCATGTCGGGCATATAACCCCGGTTTCGACATGAATCCAGACTGACACTGCTATTCTGCAAAAAAGGGCTTGACCCCCCCCGAGAGCTTACATAGATAGCCCGCCTATCGGGACGGCACAAAGACCCCTGCGCGCCTGCTCGATAAGCAGCCTGAGCACTTGCGCCAATCGCGCGAACTGCATATGGATGCACCGGGATCTAACAGGATCTCTCAGATAGTGGGCCGTTAGCTCAGTTGGTAGAGCAACTGACTTTTAATCAGTGGGTCGCAGGTTCGAATCCTGCACGGCTCACCACTTTAACCGATTAATCGGAAACGAAAAGCCGCCGAGCAATCGCTTGGCGGCTTTCGTCTTTTTCATACACTGCGGGATTTTGTGATACATTTCGGCCCAAATGATACACCCACAAATGGGTATTGATGCTGTCACCTGACACATCTGGCGAGTTGGACTGTGCTACGGGTTCACGGTGAACCCAGCGACGGGTTTCGATGATTAAGTGATACTTTCTCGCTGTTTCAGAATGGCTTCACCCCGGACATCTCATTACCCCAACTCTTGAATTCCCAGATTGCAAAGGGCAACCGGTCCGAGCCCGTGTTTGCGACTGCGCCGCGGACACCCGTTACAATAGCGATTTTTGGTCTAGCCAGTTGGCAGCCTCATTCACCTGCTTCCAGAACAGAAGAAAGCCGAGAGCCCCGCGTCCAAGCCCTGTTTGCCAATGACCGCAGACGGTTGGACGTATCGACCAGTGTGGCTGAGATTTCTGTGCGGCTTACCCCAGAACGGCCTTCACCGCAGCAACTGTCCCGGCCACCACCTGATCGGCCTCTTCGCGGGTCAGGCAGAACGGTGGCGCAAAGCCAAGGATGTCGCCTTGCGGCATGGCGCGGGCGATGATTTTGGATTGCTCCAGTAGCTTGGCCGAGATCTGCGGACCGATCTTGTCAGCAGCGTCAAAGAAGATGCGGCTGTCCTTGTCTTTCACGAATTCGACCGCGCATAACATTCCTTCGCCGCGCACGTCGCCGACATGGGGATGATCTGTCAGTGCGGCACGCATGGCTTCGTTCAAATAGGCACCAACCTCGCCCGCGTTTTGCACGAGGTTCAATTCATCGATCAGTTTCAGGTTGGCGACACCCGCCGCCGCTCCGATCGGGTGCGCGGAATAGGTCCAGCCATGACCAATGGGACCGTTTTCATCGGTGCCTTGCTCCAGCACCTTCCAGACCTTATCCGACACAATCGACCCGGACAGCGGCGCATATGCCGAGGTCAACCCTTTGGCGATGGTGATCATGTCGGGCTCCATTCCGTAATGGTCCGAGCCAAACATGGTGCCGAGGCGGCCAAAGCCGGTGACAACCTCGTCAGCAACCAGCAGGATGTCGTGCTTTCTTAAGACAGCTTGAATGGCATCCCAATAGCCTGCGGGCGGGGGAACGATGCCGCCCGTGCCCAAAACCGGCTCGCCAATGAAGGCGGCAATGGTGTCGGCGCCTTCACGTTCGATCAGCGCTTCCAGTTCGGCTGCGCAATGAGCCACGAACTGCTCTTCTGTCTGGTCCAGACTGTCCCGGCGGTAGTAGTACGGTGCTTCGGTATGGATCACCTGCTCGACCGGCAGGTCGAACTTCTTGTGGAACAACTCCAACCCGGTCAGCGAACCGGTCACCAGGCCCGAACCATGATAGCCGCGCCAGCGCGAGATGATCTTCTTCTTTTCAGGGCGACCAAGAATGTTGTTGTAATACCAGATCAGCTTGACGTTGGTCTCATTTGCGTCCGAGCCTCCGAGACCAAAGTAAACCTTCGACATATTCTTCGGTGCGCGATCCAAGATCATTTTGGAGAGCGTGATCGATGCCTCAGTGCCGTGTCCGACATAGGAGTGATAATAGGCCAACTCCTTGGCCTGCTCTCCAATGGCTTCGGCAATGTCCTGTCGGCCATAGCCTACGTTCACGCAATAGAGTCCGGCAAATGCATCCAGAAGCTTGTTTCCGTCGCGATCCTCAATAAAGACGCCCGATGCAGTCTTGATCACTCGGTTCGGGCTTTCGCCGCGAGCGTGTTGGGCCAGATGGGTCGAGGGGTGGAAAAAGTTCTCGCGATCCCACTGGTCGAGTTGGTCGTTTTTGAGCATGGCTCACCTCGTATCTTTGGGGCGGGCGCGCCGCCGGTGGATGTTTGGGAGCCGCGCACAAGAAAGTGGGACCGACTCCACTCCCCGACAGCAGCGCGCAATGCCTTTATTGCCGAGATTATGGGAGTTTAGCGTGGATGGATTGGGGATACTAGGAGGAGATGGCAGCTCAGAGCTCATATCTCCCAATTGCTGCACCCTGGATGAATGGCCGCGAAGTGGCAGAAGGTCGGATTCAGGTTTCGCAGGCGACAAAAGAAAGATTAGGGCCGACTTCGTTTTTTAAGAAATACCGAGTTACGACCTGAAGGGGAAAGGACCAATGCAAACCTACTGGCTGGTGTCCAAAGCGCGTTGATCTGCTCGGCCTCGGCCTCCACGCTGCCGCCAGTTCAAAAAAGCAGACCTGAGAGCCTAGAAATTCAACGACCGCAATGTCCCTGCGGGTCCTAACGGATTATTGGCCAGAACCTTTACGTCCGCAGTATCTGACCGGCAGTCCGAAAATGCTTGCGCACATGGGTGGCAATTGCCGTGTCCTGTGCGCCGGTTCCTGTGAGATCGCAGATGGTGATGGCATCGGGCGATGCACGGCCGGGTTTAGCGCCTGTGATTACCTCGCCCAGCTCGACTGGCGTGCCTTTATCCCAGAGACCGGCTGCCTTGGCGGCCTCAAGCTCGCCGGAGACCGCGCACTGGCTGGCGCTATCGCAGATATACGCGTTTGCGACCATAAGTGCGGCGGGGTCAATCTCGTTCTTGCCGGTCTGGTCCGAGCCCATGGCGGTAATGTGCAGACCGGGATGCAACCATTCCGCCTTGAGCACCGGTTCACGCGCGGGGGTGGTGGTGACCACCAGCTGCGACCGGGCAACCAGATCCGCCGGTTCCGTCACCACCTCGGCCTCGATCCTCAACACCTCGCTCAGATCCGCAGCGCAGGCATCGGCTTTCTCCGGGTCACGGCCATACACCAGAACCCGATTGAACGGTCGCACCAAACGGGCGGCGATCATTTGCAGGCGGGACTGTACACCCGTGCCAATCACTCCAGCAGTATCCACCGTCTCGGGCGCCAGATGACGTGCGGCAACGGCACCCGCTGCGGCAGTGCGTACGTCGGTCAAATACCCATTGTCGAGGAACAGGCTTTCCACCAAACCGGTATTCGCTGAAAACAAGATCATGAGCCCATTGAGACTGGGCAGACCCAGTTTCGGGTTGTCAAAAAAGCCGGGGCTAACCTTGATTGCGAACCCGTCAAACCCGGGAATATAGGCGGTTTTCACATCAACTTCGCCATTTACCTCGTGCAGATCCATCGAAAGGATCGGCGGCATTACCACCTTGCCCGAGGCCAGCGCCGCGAAGGCCCGCTCCACAACGTCAACTGCGGTGAGGTCGAGCTTGACTGCTTCTTTCAATTCCGCCTCGGTGACGACCTGAATGTCATGCGCCATAGGTTTTGCCTGTTACTTCAAGGTCTCCGATCATCACGTCCTGCCCGATCATAAGTTTCGCAAATGTTGGCATGTCCAGGTTACGCCCTGTAATCACCGTACCAACGGGGCCGCACGGTTTGGGCAACTTGTCAGCCAGCATTGCCGCCTGACCGACGACTGAAGCCCCCTCAGCCACCATGCGATCCTCATAAAACATCACCTGCATGGCGTGCAGGATTTCCCCTTCGGTTACCAGAATGGTGTCATCCAGAAGATCGCGGCAGATGGGATAAGACAAACGGTTTTGCAATCCAATCCCTCCGCCTAGGCTGTCCGCAAGAGATGAGAACTCCGGCACCTCGACCGGTTCGCCCGCACGGATCGACGCATGCATGGCCGCGCCGCGATCCATGGATATGCCGATCACCTTGATGTCGGGTTTGATCGCCTTGGCCGCCATGGCAATGCCAGCGGCAAGCCCGCCGCCGGACAGCGGCACCAGCAGCATGTCCAGATCTGGCCGCGCCTCCAGCATTTCCGACCCGATGGTGCCCTGACCGCTGATCACGTGAACATCGTCGAAGGGCGAAATCTCCACCAGCCCCTCGGTCTCGCACAGGCGCAGGCTTTCCCGCATCGCCTCATCCTGAGTGGTGCCGATGATGCGCACATCAGCGCCGAGCGCCTTGATCCCATCTACCTTGGCCTGCGGCACCAGTTCGGACATGCAGATCACCGCCTTTACCCCGCGCCGGTTGGCGGCAAAGGCCACACCGCGCCCGTGGTTTCCCGTCGAGCAACAGGTAACACCCCTGACATCGTCAGGCAGAGCCATCACCGCCGACATCGCGCCACGCAGCTTGAACGCGCCCGTTGGCTGCATGGTCTCCATTTTCATCAGAAAGTCATGGCCTGCCACCTTCGTCATGTACGGGGACGGGATCAGTGGCGTATTGTCCGCCACACCGCGAATTCGATGTCGAGCGTTAAGTATGTGGTGAAGGTTAACTGTCATTCCGTGCGTCCGCGGGTGTCGTTTTTCATATGTGTCGTGGTGCAGTCGCTACTTTGGGAAGCCTTTCAAAGTTATGCAAAGTGCATCGGTCACCAGCGCCTATACACAAAACTACAGAGATATTCCTTTCGGCAATCGGGAAAAACGACTCCCGAGTGCCGGTTTCTTACAACTACCATCCCGCTACTGACAGGTATTTTGGGTGAAAAGGCACTGGCCAATCAACGAATTGGCTCACGTGATGTATATCTATTCTTTTCATTCATGAGGTTGCGATGCCCATCGAACATGCGCCATTCAGTCAGGAGGAATATGACCGCCGAATTGCCAAGACACGAAGGGCAATGGAAAAGGCAGGGTTGGACCTGCTATTTGTCACCGACCCGTCGAACCAGGCCTGGTTGACTGGTTATGATGGCTGGTCTTTCTATGTCCATCAGGGTGTGCTTCTGGGGCTCGAAGGGGAACCAATCTGGTGGGGTCGCAATATGGATGCCTTGGGTGGGCGGCGTACCTGTTGGATGGTCGACGAAAACATCCACGGATACGCAGACAAATTTGTGCAATCCACCGTGTGGCACCCCATGCAGGATCTGGCCAGACATATCTGCGCACTAGGGCTGGATGCTGCCCGGATCGGGGTGGAGATGGAGAACTACTATTATTCGGCCAAGGCACATGCCGTGCTGGTCGAGGAGTTGCCAAATGCCTCCCTGCAGGACGCAACGGCTTTGGTGAACTGGCAGCGGCTGGTCAAGTCTGACGAGGAAATCGGGTTCATCCGAAAAGCCGCCCGCATCTCCGAAAAGGTGATCCAGACTGCCATTGACCGCGCCGCACCCGGTGTGCGCAAAAACGATCTGGTGGCCGATATTCTCCATGCCGGAATCACCGGGGTCGGTGACGATTGGGGCGACTATCCCGCGATCGTGCCCCTGACCCCATCTGGTCTGGACGCCACAGCCGCCCACCTGACATGGAACGGGACCCCGATGAAAGCGGGAGAGGCCACATTTTTCGAGCTATCGGGCTGCTATAGGCGGTATCATGCGCCGCTGTGCCGGACCGTTTACCTTGGTACTCCACCGCAAGAGATGCTGTCGGCCGAGCAGGCCCAGATCGAAGGGATTGTGGCCGGGTTGGAAGCCGCCCGCGCGGGTAACCGGACCTGCGACATCGCCAATGCGTTCCTCGATGTGTTGGCAAAGCACGGCATTCAGCGTGAAGGGCGTATGGGTTACCCCATCGGGCTCAGCTATCCGCCGGACTGGGGTGAGCGCACCGCCTCGATCCGAACCGAAGATGACACCGTTCTTGAGCCGGGTATGGTATTTCACTTCATGCCTGCACTCTGGATGGAGAGCTGGGGGTTGGAAACAACCGAAACCATTCTGATCACTGAAAACGGGCCGGCCGAGGCCCTGTGCAAGATGGACCGAAAACTCTTTGTGAAGGGCTGAACGTGAGCACTCTTGCGGACACAAAGACCCTATTGGAGGAGTTGATCAGCTTCCCCACGGTGTCCTCTGACAGCAATCTGGACATGATCCGGCACCTTGCCGAGCGGTTGTCGGTCTGCGGAGCCGAGGTTGAAATCTGGCAGGACGAAACTGGGACCAAGGCAAACCTGTTCGCTACATTAGGACCGAAACGCGACGGGGGCATCGTGTTGTCGGGCCATTCCGACGTGGTGCCGGTGACCGATCAGGACTGGTCCTCAGATCCATTTGTGATGGAGGAACACAACGGCAAATGGTTTGGGCGCGGCGCGTGCGACATGAAAGGTTTCATCGCCGCAGCTGTCGCAATGGCACCGCACTATGCAACTCTGAATCTGCAGCGCCCGGTACATTTTGCCTTCACCTATGACGAGGAGGTCGGCTGTTTCGGCGCGCGCGCGCTGGCTGAGACCCTGCGCGAAAAAGGCATCAAACCTGCGGTGGCGATCATTGGTGAACCGACCTCGATGCGGATCATTGAAGGGCACAAGGGCTGTTACGAATATACAACCCATTTCACCGGCCTCGAAGGGCATGGGTCCGGTCCCGATCGGGGCGTGAACGCAGTGGAATTTGCGGTGCGCTATGTTTCGAAACTGCTGGAGCTAAAGGCGGATTTGCGGGGCCGCGCACCTAAGGGCAGCCGGTTCGAGCCGCCTTGGACTACAATCAACACCGGTGCATTGGTGGGGGGCATGGCCCACAACGTTATACCCGGCAAAGCCCGGGTGGAATGGGAGATGCGACCGGTTCAGAAATTCGATGCCGACTACGTAAAGGACGAGCTGCAACAGTTCTGCGTGCATACGCTTATCCCCGCAATGCAGGCCGTGCATCCCAAAGCCGGGATCGAGACCGAAGTGATCGGCGAGGTTGATGGGCTTGAGCCCATGGCGGAAAATGAAGCGCGAGATCTGATAATGGACCTTACGGGCGCCAATGGCGCTGACGTGGTGCCCTTTGGAACCGAAGCCGGCATTTTTCAGGGTCTTGGCATGTCGGTGGTCGTCTGCGGACCCGGCTCCATAGATCAGGCGCACAAGCCGGATGAACATGTCGCCATCGATCAGATAAGACAATGCCTCGATATGCTTGATCGCCTTTCCGCCAAGCTGGTCTGAAACGGCGGGGCCACAGGCACCTTTCCGTCTTCTTGATCGCCATTCTGTGGGTTTTGAACCGCCTCTGTAGGGCAATATTTGTCCCTAAATTGGCGGACTACCACCATCGCCTCAACCTGTCACAACCCTAGGGTCTGGGCTCATTGAGTCTCGAAGCCAGTAGATGACGATGGCCGCGAGCGCGATTGCTGACAGGAATACCTTCGGGCACCTGTCGTAACGTGCCGCCACACGCCGCCAGTCCTTGAGCCTGCCGCACATGATCTCGATCCGATACCACCGTTTGTAGCGGCGCTTGTCGTATTTTTGGGTCTTCTTGCGTAGTTTTCGCCTGGTAATGCATGCGTGTATCCCTTTGTCTTGTAGCGCTTCTCTGAACCAATCGGCATCGTAGCCGCGATCCCCGAGTAGCCAATCGACCTTTGGGAGGCTGCTGAGCAAAGCCCGTGCCCCGATGTAATCGCTCACTTGTCTGGCGGTCGCGAACAGATCAAGCCGTCGCCCTTGGCTATTGCAGATGGCATGCAGCTTGGCCCCTCTCGTTGATTGTTCCAATCACCTGCCGGTCAAGGGTTCATACCGCTTTTGGTTCGACCTCCCTCTCATCGCTGGCGCAAGCAATATGACGGAATGGGCGTGGATCAATTTAAGGAACTGAAGCGGCTTCAGAAGGAGAATGAACCGCTGAGACGAGGTGTGTCGACCTGACGCTGGACAAGCTGATCCTGGCGGAAGCTGCAAAGGGAAACTTCTGAGCCCCGCTCGCCGCCGGGCTTGCATCGATCACGTCCGTAACCAATTCAACGTTTCTGAACGCAGAGCCTGTCGAGTGCTTGGACAACATCGATCCACCCAGCGGTGTATCCCGCAAGGCCGGGCAGATGAGGACCAACTGGTGGCCGACATGATCGAACTGGCCAGGCAGTACGGCCGATACGGCTACCGTCGGATAGCAGTGTTGCTGAGAGACGCCGGGTGGTCTGTCAGCGATGGACGGATCGAACGGCTGTGGCGACAAGAGGGGCTGAAAGTGCCAACAAAACAGCCGAAGAAGAGCCGGCTCTGGTTTAACGACGGGTCATGCGTTCGGCTGAGGCCGGAGTATCGTAACCACGTGTGGAGCTACGACTTCGTTCATTGCCGGACGGATGATGGCAAAGCCTTCCGGAACCATAACATAATCGATGAGTTCAGCCGGGAATGCCTGTCCATCAGAGTGGAGCGGAAGCTGAATTCGACCAACGTGATCGACGCCCTGACGGACCTGTTCATACTTCGAGGGACGCCCGGCTTCATACGCTCAGACAAAGGCCCGGAATTTATCGCCCAGGCCGTCCGCGACTGGATTGCCGCTGTCGGTGCCAAGACTGTCTACATCGAGCCCGGGTCACCCTGGGAGAACGGCTACTGCGAAAGCGTCAACGGGCGCATGCGGGACGAGCTGCTCAACGGCGAAATCTTCTACAGCCTGCGCGAAGCTCAAATTCTGATCGAACAATGGAACCTCTCGGCAGAATGCGCTGCATTCGCCCGCCGGTCAGCGGGAAACACTACAACACAAAACGCCCCCACACTGCTCTGGGCTACCGCCCCCCAGCACCTGAAACCGCCATCCCGATGGATCACAGGCCGATGATGCACTAACAATCAACTTGGACCAGTCAGATCGGGTTGCTCATGGTGACCAAACGCACGAAAGCGCCCCAGAGGGCGCTTCGCAGGATAATTTGGTTGCGGGAGGGCGCAACCGCCGTTGCAGAACGGAGCTCAGGTGTCTTCTAACACCCTAAAAATAGGAAAGTTTGGATACAAACGACGTTACGCTGGCGTTCTCGACTTCCAGAAACTAACTTGGTTCTTTCTCCAAACCAGACCTTCGTGCATGATGCAGCATTCCGGCCCGACGGACTACCGCTATGCGGACTTTGCTGCCGCAAGATTTTTGTGACCGAATGGCTGGTATCTGCGATTCACGACATTGACGACAGGATCTTGGGGCTAAATTAGGACGTTAACACCTGAGTGAAATAAGCCCCGTTGCTGCAGGTTTCCTCCGTTCGACCGCGAATTGACTCACTCGAGAAGTCCGATCACGGACTCGGTTTTTCGAACCCTTTGCGGAGCTATGATATCGATAGCCAGGTGTTTCAGCGCGGACCCGGGCATGCACTAACTTGTTCGCCCGAATCAGCCGTGAACAATCCGTGTTTGTGACACCGGGGCCAGTCGCTGCATTTCATATCTGCGACGATGGTGCTGCGGCAGACCGGCGTACTTTGATGCTGTTGTTTCTTGGAGGCAAGATAGCCACAAGGCGCTCTTCCGTTTATGCTTTGATTTGAACCGGTTTTGGAGCGTCGCGTATGCAAGACCAACCGCCAGAAGATGAAGCTGTCGAACTGCGTGCCGAATTGGAACGGCTGCGCGAGCGCGAGGCGGCCACGCGACGCATCCTGGAGATCATCGGCGAGGCGACGTCCGATGTCGGACCTGTCTTTGATGCCATCCTTGAAACCGCCGCGCGACTTTGCAATGCGCCTTTCGCGTGCCTGTTCCAGGTCAACCCAGAGCGGACGCATATGACAATTCCGGCATCCTACGGATCGCGCTCCCGGTTCGTCGATCTCATCAACGAGGACCCCCTGCCACTGGATCCGTCGCAGGCGCAGACCGCACAATGCGTGCTCGAAAAACGCTCGCTTCAGGTTGCCGATTTCCGCGACAGCGACATCTATCGGTCCGGTCAGAAACACCGGGTGCATGCCGTCGAGGTCGAAGGCATCAGGACTGTCCTGACCGTTCCGCTGGTGATCGGCGACGAGGGTATCGGCGTAATTGTCCTTTACCGGCGAGAAGTGGCTCTGTTTTCGGATGACGACGTGCGCCTGATCGAGGTATTTGCCGCCCAGGCCGCAATCGCTATCGAAAATGTCAGCCGGTTCAAGCAAACGAAAGAATCTCTCGAACAGCAAACCGCGATGGCGGATTTGTTGAAAGTCATCAGCCGGTCGACTTTTGATCTGCCGAAGGTGCTACAGGCGGTTCTGGAGTCAGCCGCGCGGCTCTGTGACGCGTCGATTTGCATCCTGTTCGAACGGGTCGATGGCGCGTTGCACATGGGAGCGAACTATGGATGCACGCCGGAAATGGTGGATTTCCACCGCGCCAATCCCAATCCGATCGACCGCTCGAACATTGCCGGGCGAGCGACACTGGACAAAGCGACCATCCACGTCCCCGACATTTCAAAAGACCCCGATTACAAGCTTAAGAGATCCGTTGAACTGGGCGGGTGGCGGTCCATCATCGCCGTGCCGCTGATCCGCGACGGCGAAGTGTTTTCGGTCTTGGCCCTTGCCCGGCCAAAAGCCGAAGGTTTCTCGGACCGCCAGATCGAAGTGATGGAAAGCTTTGCAGATCAAGCGGTTATTGCAATCAACAACGCCAACCTCTTCGACGAGGTACAGCAACGCACCGCTGAAGTCAGCGAAGCGCTGGAGTATCAGACCGCCACAACCGAGGTGCTGGGCGTCATCTCGCGCTCGCCCAACGAATTGCAGCCGGTGCTGGACTCTATCCTGCAAGTCGCTTCACGGATCTGCCTGCCGCAAACCGCCTATGCCTCTCTCTTGAACCCCGAAGACGGCGCCTATCACGTGGTCGCCACTCACGGCATGACCGAGGATTTCCGGGCGTTCCTGACCGAGGTTGCGTTCGAACCGGACCTCAAAAGCTGCACGGGCCGCACGGCCTATCTTAAGGAAACGGTCTATATCGAAGACACCGACACCGACCCGCATTTCGAATGGAAGGATGCCGCGAAGCGGGGCAATTTCCTCTCGGCCCTCGGCGTCCCGCTGATCAAGGACGGGGTGGCGGTCGGGGTCATAACCCTGGGCCATGCCGACCGGGGCGCCTTTTCGAAGAAGCAGATCAATCTGTTGGAAACTTTCGCGGCCCAGGCCGTAATCGCGCTCAGCAACGCGCGCCTTTTTGACGAACTGCAACAGCGCACCGCTGAAGTCGAAGAGGCACTCGAATACCAGACTGCCACGTCGGACGTGCTCGAGGTGATCTCGCGCTCGCCTGACGCGGTGCAGCCGGTGCTGGATGCCATTCTTGAGGTGGTCGAGCGCATCATGGGGCACAAAGGCGGCTACATCGCGCTGCTGAACGAAGAAAGCGGTTTTTTTGAGCCCCGCGCCGTCAGCCATGCATCGCCGGAAATGGTCAAGATCGTTGAAAGCTCGCAATTTGCGCCGGACGACACAACCACGACGGGCCGCGTCGCCATGACCGGCAAAACGATCCACATTCCCGATCTGGCGAATGATCCGCAATACGGCTGGTCCCAAAACGCAAGCATAGGAGATTATGCCTCGACTGTCGGAGTTCCTCTGAACAACAAGGGCCGCACGGTGGGAGTCATCACGGTCGCCCATACCGAGACGCATGTGTTTTCAGAAAAACAGATCGCGCTGTTTGAAACCTTCGCCGCGCAAGCCGTGATTGCGCTCAATAACGCCAGCCTCTTCGACGAGGTGCAGCAACGAACCGCCGAGGTGACCGAGGCGCTGGAATATCAGACCGCCACATCCGAGGTGCTGGGAGTTATTTCGCGCTCGCCCAACGAGTTGCAGCCGGTGCTCGACACGATCCTGCGGGTCGCCTCGCGGATTTGCTCCCCGGAATACGCGTTTATGGCCATGCGCGGCGAGGACGGCCTTTACCGTGTGGCCGAGTCGCACAACGTCACGCAGAAGTTCCTGAAATACCTCGATGACAACCCCGTCTCGCCCAACGAAGGGTCCTGCATCGGGCGCACCGCGCTGCATGGAAAGACGGTCTATATCGAGGATACGCGCAACGACCCGACCTACACCTGGAAGGAGGCCGCCGAGATCGGCGATTTCCTGACCACCCTTGGTGTGCCTCTGGTCAGCGAAGGGATTACCGTCGGAGTGATCGTGATGGCCCAAAGCGAGGTCTCGGCCTTCACGCAAAAGCAGATCGAACTTCTGGAGACCTTCGCCGCACAGGCCGTCATCGCCATCAACAACGCGCGCCTTTTCGACGAACTGCAGCAGCGCACCGCTGAAGTCACCGAGGCGCTTGAGCAGCAAACAGCTACGGCGGAGGTCCTGGAGGTCATCAGCAACTCGGTCGAGGATGCACAGCCCGTCTTCGAGAAAATCCTCGCCAGTTGTCGTGGGCTGATCCGGTGCACCAGCCTGTCCGTCCTGACCCTCGACGACGATAGTCAGGTACATCTGAACGCCGTTCACGGTGAAGAAAGTGCACTGGCGGCAACGCAGGGGTTTCAGCCGGTTCCATTGGAGAAAACCATCATCGCTGAGGCGGTGCAGAAGAACCGCCTGATGCACTACCCGGATGCGCTGAACGGGCCGGAAACGTTTGACGTCTTGTCCAGGCTGGCGGCGAAATACGACAACTTCTCGGTCCTTGTTGCGCCAATGCTTTGGCGGGGCAAGGCCATCGGCGCCTTGTTCGTCACGCGCAGCCTGATCGAATTCAAGGACTCTCCGTTCACAAAAAAAGAAGTCCACGTTTTGCAAAGCTTTGCCGACCAGGCCGTCATCGCGATCCAGAACGCGCGGCTCTTCAATGAGACGCAAACCTCGCTCGCGCGTCAGACGGCCAGCGCGGATGTGCTGAGGGTGATCAGCCAGTCGCCCACCAATGTCACACCGGTCTTCGAAGAGATCGCTCAAGCCGGTGTGCGGCTGGTTTCGGCGGACATGGTCGGCGCAATGATCGTGGGTGACGGGCAGTTCGACATTGTGGCCCGCGCCACGTCTGACGGTCTTGTTCCTCTGGAGGGCGATCCCGGTTTTCCGACCGATCCGGCCAGCAACTTTCCCGCCCAGGTACTGGTCAACCGGGAAATGCTGCATCTGCCAAACTGGGACGAGATCACGCTTCCGGATTTCGAGCGCTCGGCATACGACACCCACGGTGTGCGTGCCTCGCTAATAACGCCGCTCCTGCGGCGTGGGGTCTGCATCGGCGTGTTGGCCTTTGCGCGCAAAACCGCCCGCGCCTTCAGCAAAGAAGAAATCGAACTGGCGCAGACCTTCTGCGACCAGGCCGTGATCGCCATCGAAAATGTGCGGCTCTTCAACGAAACCGAGACCGCGCTGGCCCGGCAGACTGCCAGCGCCAACATTCTGCGGGTGATTAGCGCGTCGCCCAACGACGTGATCCCGGTGTTTGAGGAAATCGTTCAGGTCGCTGTCCAGCTCGTCAAATGCGATACCGTTATCACGATGATGAAGGAAGGCGACGCGCTCAACCAGGTGGCGGTGGCAACGCCAAACGGTCTGCAGAAAGACCCGGCCAAAATCGGCGTCAGGATCGATCCGGATCACAACTTTCCTTCTCGAGCGCTGGTGGAAAAGCGCATGCTCCACATCCCCGACTGGCTGGACACCGAATTGCCAGAGCATGAGAGCGTCATGCAGAAGCGTGTCGGCATTCGCTCCAGTTTGGCGGTGCCGCTGTTTCGCGGCGACGAACGCGCAGGGATTCTTTATTTTGTCCGCAAGGACCATCGTCCGTTCACCCAGGAAGAAATGGACATCGCGCAATCGTTAAGCGATCAGGCCATCATCGCCATCGAAAACGTGCGGCTTTTCCGCGAGGCGCAGGAGGCCCGGGAAGAGGCCGAAAAAGCCAACGAGGCCAAAAGCGCCTTCCTAGCCACCATGAGCCACGAGATTCGCACCCCGATGAACGCCGTGATCGGGATGAGCGGGCTGCTGATGGACACCGAAATGGATGCCGAGCAGCACGACTATGCCCGCACCATCCGCGACAGCGGCGATGCGCTCTTGGGGATCATCAACGAAATCCTCGACTTCTCGAAGATCGAGGCAGGGCAGATGGACATCGAAAGCCATCCCTTCGACCTTCGCGACTGCGTCGAGTCCGCGCTCGACCTGATCGCGGGGCGGGCCGCGGAAAAGCAGCTCGATATCGCCTATATCATGGATGACGACGTGCCGGCCGCGATCAGCACCGACTTGACGCGGCTTCGTCAGATCCTGTTGAATCTGCTGTCCAATGCCGTGAAGTTCACCGATGAAGGCGAGGTCGTGCTTTCGCTATCAGCCAGCCCGGCCGACGGTGGAAAAGTTGCCCTGGATTTCGCCGTGCGCGACACCGGCATCGGCCTTACCAAAGCCGGGATGAAACGCCTCTTTCAGTCTTTCAGCCAAGCCGACAGCTCGACCACACGGAAATATGGCGGTACCGGTCTGGGGCTTGCGATTTCGAAACGGCTGGCGGAACTCATGGGTGGTGCGATGTGGGTCACCAGCGATGGTGCCGGCAAGGGATCGACGTTTCATTTCACCATTCGGACCAAGCCCGCGAAGCTTCCCCAGGCGGCTGCGCGCAGCCTGATCGGAGAGCAATCCGAACTGGTTGGCAAGCGCCTTCTATTCGTGGATGACAACGCGACCAACCTGAAGATCCTTTCGCTGCAAACCGGGAAATGGGGCGCGGACCCGCAAGCCTTCTCGCAACCCCAAGACGCGATCAGTGCCTTGGAGGAGGGCGCGGCCTTCGATCTCGCGATCCTCGACATGCACATGCCCGACTTGGACGGCATCGGCCTCGCGCGCGCCATTCGAAAGCTTCGGCCCGAGTTGCCGTTGATCCTGTTCAGCTCGCTCGGGGTCCGGGATGTGAATGCTGAAGACGGATTGTTTGCCGCCTACCTCGCAAAGCCCCTGCGGCAGTCGCAGCTCTTCGACACGCTGGTTACGCTTTTCGCTCCTCTCGAGAAGACGAAGATCGTTTCTCAACCCACGGAGAAACCCAATACTGACCTGGACATGGCCAAGCGCCATCCGCTGCGGATCCTGTTGGCCGAGGACAACCTCGTGAACCAGAAGCTTGCCACGCGCCTCTTGGAGCAGATGGGCTACCGGGCCGACGTGGCCAGCAACGGCGTGGAGGCCCTGGAAAGTGTCGCACGCCAAACCTACGACGTCGTGTTAATGGATGTGCAGATGCCCGAAATGGACGGGCTTGAGGCGTCGCGCCGGATCAACACTGATCACCCCGATGGCAACCGGCCGAGGATAATCGCGATGACCGCCAACGCGATGCAGGGGGACCGCGAAATGTGCCTTGAGGCCGGGATGGACGACTACATCGCCAAACCGATCCGCGTCGATCGCCTTGTAGAGGCCCTGATGAACGTACCGAAACGATGAGATTGCAGAGATGACCGATACCCCGATTGACCAGGCCGTATTCGCTGAACTTCAAGACGCCACCGGCCCCGAATTCGCCGCCGAGTTGGTGACGACATTCCTAGACGAAGCGCCTGGGATGATCGCCGATCTTCGCGACGCAGCGACGCAGGGCGACGAGGATCGACTGCGTCGCGCCGCACATTCGATCAAGTCGAACGCGAACGTTTTTGGCGCCACGTATCTGGCGGAGATTGCGCGTGCGATCGAATTGGAAGGGCTCGGCGGGAACAGTCTGAGCGACCTCGACGCGGAATACGCCCGGATGTCTGCCGCGCTAAAGGTTCTGCTGGATGGCTGACGACAGCGGCCATATCCTGATCGTCGACGACAATAAGGTGAACCGGCTGCTATTGTCGCGCAATGTCGAGCTTTTGGGCCACCGGGTTTCTGTCGCAGAGAATGGCCGGATCGCGATGGAGATGCTGGCCACAGAGACATTCGACCTTCTTCTGCTCGACATTGAAATGCCCGAGATGGATGGCTTCGAGGTGCTCGAAGCTCTAAAGGCAGACACGGCGCTGCGGAACCTACCGGTAATCGTCACTTCGTCGGTGGAGGGTCTCGACAACATCGTCCGCTGCATCGAGCTTGGCGCCGAGGACTACCTGCCCAAACCCGTAAACAAAGTGCTCCTGAGGGCACGACTCGCGTCCGGCATGGAAAAAAAGCGGCTTCGCGACGAACAAAAGGAGCTTCTGAGGCGGTTCGCGACCAGCGAGGTGGCGCAGGACCTTGAGGAGTCCGGCTTTTCCATCGGCGGCCAACGCGTCTACGCATCGGTTCTGTTCTGCGACATCCGCGGCTTCACCGCGCTTAGCGAGGATCAGCCCCCCGAAGCGGTGATCGAGTTGCTCAATTCTTACTACACCCTTGCGTTCGAGGCGATCGGCAGCAATGGCGGGATCGTGACGCTGATGATCGGCGATGGGCTCATGGCCGTCTTCGGCGCACCACAACCGCTAGAAAACCCAGCCCAATGCGCCGTGACGGCTGCCCAGGACATGCTGGCCATGATGTCGGATTTTAGAGCGGAACGCGCCGCCATGGGCGAAGCCGGTATTCAGCTTGGGGTTGGCATCGCGACGGGTGAAGTCGTCGCCGGCTATGCCGGCACCGACCAACGCGCGACCTATACCTGCATCGGAAACACCGTAAACCTCGCCGCCCGACTTGAAGCGCACACGAAAACTGCACGATGTGAAATATTGATCGATGAGGACACGAGGAGTGCCTTGGACGACAGTGGTTTGGCCCAGCCCCTTGGTCATGAGCATTTCAAGGGGTTCTCTTCGCCCATCGGGGTTTATTTCATCAAACCTTCGCACGAATGATCGGCAGTTCACTAGATTGTCTCAATTAAGAATGGAACTGGGTTGAGCGGATTAATATCTGCTGACCGCGAATGCCGCGAAAAGTAACATTCTGAAATGGCTGCAATCGACATTTCGGCTTGGCGACCCGATCGATGCCACGCCTTAATTCGTGCCGAAAACAGAAGGCATCCGCATGGAAAATCAGTTGCGCAGTGCCTGAATATCCACCCATGAATATGTTGGTGCTCCGTGCCGTCCGCCGCGTCCGGTTTTTGCGCATAACGCTAGTTCGAGCGGACCGCAGCAATCGACACTTAGGGCTCGGAACCGACTTGCGGCATTGCAGAACAAATCCTTCTTTGAGCACCGCGTGAATGTCAGCTATCAACCCGTCCGCAGGAATTGCTCGCAAACGCAGTCAATGTTCGGAAGTCGGCCATATTGATGAGCCACTCCTTAGCGGCGAGGAAATGACGAGAGGCGGTGTCCGGCAATTCCCTTGCCTGGCCTGCGAATTGCCGATTTTGCAACTGAAAGGGAAGTAACCGAAAAGTAACCAAAAAATGTTGTTGTTCAATTGGTTAAGCGGTGCTACACGTGTGGCACTGTAAACCTAACCGCCTTATTGGGATTGAAACGGACGGCATATCGTCCGGGACGCACTCGATGGCAATGATCCTGATCTCGGTTGAGGTCAGTGGTCTGCTATCTGGAGCGCACTCCTAAGTCAGGCCATCGCGATTATTGTCACGTGCGGTTCCTTATGAAGGAACATGCCGATGACGTCTTCGTCTGCTCCCACGGGCACTCTGACCCTTTCTCAAATTCCCGACTCCCTGCTCGCTCTCGTGCGCCTCCTGGCGCGTGAGGTGGCGCTCGCGGACTTTGCAACCCGTTGCACTTCCGAGATCGGAAGGGCGGCCAATGCCTAACCTCCCCTTCTCTGACAAGGCCGAGTACCTTTCCGTTCGCCAAATATCTGAACTGTTTGGCTACCACACTAAGACGGTTCGCCGATGGATCGCCTCCGGCGATTTGCCTGCGACCAAGATTGGTCGCGACTGGCGGGTCGCCCGCAGTGACTTGAAAACCCTCGCCGCAAGCCGTTCCAACCGGGTTGCAGGCCATGTCCTCTAATGTGCCAAAAAGTCACGTGTTTTCCCGCTGTCGGGAAAACACCCCCACGGACTTCGGATATAAATTCGCTGCCTTGTTTTCCCGAATGTACGCCCGTGGGCCTCCTAGTCCCCCTGCGTCCCTCACTGTCCTCAATCTACTCAATTTTGGAGATGACACCATGTCTTACGAAAACACCAACACCATCACTCTTGCCGACGTTCTTGGCATCCTGACCAACGGAGATTTCGAGAAGGATCGGCGTCACAAGGCCCGCCTGTCTGCCGTGCGACGCATCGCGCACTTTCTGCATCGCGCCCCGTCCGACATTCCCGCGAACGTTCGCTCCCTGCGCCGGGATTTGAGCGGTCTTCACCCCGCTCAGTGCGGCGTTACGCCGAAGAGCTTGAGCAGCATCAAAAGCAACTTGGCCGATGCCCTGCGTGTGGCCGGTGCTCTGCCCTCCAACGAGCCGACTGCAGAGCGCAGTGCTGACTGGGAGGCCTTCTTGGGCCACGCAGCGGCAGGGCATCAGGTCTGGGGGCTGAGCCGGTTTGTAAACTACTGCTGCAATCGCGGGATCAATCCCCAAGATGTCACGGATGACATCGTATCCAACTATCGGAACTTTCTCGACGACGTCCTCCTGAAGAACGAACCGGCTGCGCACTGCAAGGCGATGGTCGAGACCTGGAACCATCTCGTCAAGCGCAACGAGTTGAAGCTGCCGGTTTTGAAACTGGACCGTCCGCAACGATACATTGCCCGCCCCCTGACGTCGTATCCGGAAAGTTTGCAAGCGGAGATCAGGACCTATCTCGACCGTCTGTCTCACGCCGACATCTTTGACGAGAACGGGCCTGACAAACCTCTGCGTGAGACGTCCCTGCGGAACATCGAGGCCCATCTTCGTCAGTTTCTCGATGCTCTGGTGTCCGACGGGGCAAAACCTGATGACTTCTTGCATCTGGCTGATGTTGTCACGGCGGCCAACATGAAGAAGGCCTTCCGAGCAATCGCGAAACGGGCGGGCTCCAACTCGATACCTTCTGGCCTCAGCAACATCGCCGCAACGCTCACGGCAATCGCACGCCATCATCTGAAAATGCCCGAAGAAAATTTGGAAAAAATTCTTTCGATCAAGAAAAAGGTGTCGTCGGACCCGGTAGGGATGAGCACCAAGAACGCTGAACGTCTGTCCCAGTTCAATGACTGGAACAACGTCGCGCGGCTCGTCTCGTTGAGCGAGGTGCTCATGGAACGGGCCAACACCACCCCCGTGTCGCGCAACAGCGCCCTCTTGGCCATGCATGCGGTTGCGCTGGCCGTCCTTCTGTCCTGTCCGATGCGGGCAAAGAATCTGGCGGGCCTGGACCTTGATCGCCATATCTCCGCCCGGCTGAATGGAACTCATACGCTTTACACGATCCGGATCGAGGGAACGGAAGTGAAGAATGATGAGCCGATTGAGGTAGCGCTGAACAACCGCACCTCCAAAACCCTCCACCGTTACATCACGCAGTTTCGCCCGCAACTGTCGGACGTGCCCGGGACAGCATTGTTCCCCCGGCGGAGCGATGGCAAACCGCGCGGCCCGGATAACTTCAGCTCCGACCTCAAAGCCCTAATCTACCGTGAAACCGGATTGGAGGTGCACACCCACCTCTTTCGGCATATCGCCGCCAAGCTGTACCTGAAGGAGCGCCCTGGCGACTTCGAAACGGTCCGCCGTTTGCTGAAGCACAAGAAGCAACAGACAACGATGGATTTCTATGCGGGCCTGTCCAACCAGTGGGCGCACGATCACTATGATGAAGTCGTCATGTCCAAGTGGGGAGGAAGCCATGGCTGAGCGCATTCCCCTCGTTCTCAAGTTCAACGATTGGCCCCAGGCGGATAAGATCGCTTGGGATGCACTGTTTGCACCGGGCGACATCTTCGACGATCTTGGACCTTGTGCGCATTGGTCCGAAGGCAGCCGAAAAAAACGGGAGCAAGGCTACGGTCAGTGGCTGTCTTTCGTTCGTCGCACCGATCCCAAAGCGTTCAACGAAACCCCGGCAATTCGGGTTACCGAAGTTCGCGCAAGTGCGTTCGTCGAAGAATGCGAAGCCCGCCTGCGTCCTGCCTCCACGAACGGGCTCATATCTGATCTTTTTGTGGTTGTCCGTGCCATGTCGCCGGATGCGGACTGGAATTGGTTGGCAACAGCGTCCAAGCGGTTTCATGGCAAGGCAAACCGCAAAAACTTGCCTCCGCCGCACCCTGTTGGGGCCGGGGAAATTCTCAGCCGGTGCCTCGATCACATGCAGAAGGTTGAACGCTCTGACCACTTGGCTCCATTGACGCGATCCATTCGTTACCGCCAAGCATTGATGATTGCGTTTCTGATTTGCCGTCCCGTCCGCCGACGCGCTCTTCTGGGCATGACCAAAAATCAGCATCTGAAGGTTACGCCCGAGGGATTTCACCTGCACTTTGCCGCCAGCGACATGAAGGACAGACGCGCCCGAGATTTCAGCATGCCCAAGATGCTCATCGCCCCCATGCGGCACTATCTGGATGTTCACCGCCCGGTACTGCTGCAGGGCAAAATCACCGATAGTCTCTGGATCAATCAGTACGGTGATTCCATTACGGCTGATGGGCTTTCCCGGGAGCTACCAAAGGTGACCAAACGCCTCCTTGGTGTTGGACTGGGACCGCACGCCTTCCGGCATATCGCTGCGACCACAATCGCGGAAACCGACCCAGAGCATGTGAATATCATTCGTGACATACTCGGCCACAGCACATTGGATATGGCCGAGAAGCACTACAATCGCGCCACCGGAATCTCCGCATGCAACGAGTTTCAGGCTATCGTAGAAGGCATCTGTAAGTCGCGATGATAACGCAGAGGCCCTCCAACACATTGTTGGTGGGTCTTGCACACTGCAGTGCAGTTTGATGTTGTTGCCGAAGCCGCCATTCGACAAGAGCGCGGCGAATTCACGCTGTGAGCCCATACCGGAAGTGCTTCAACTCCGTTGCTCGCAGATGCAGCAACACAATTAGTCGGGTCGTCAGCCACGCCGCAGAAAGAAAAGCGGTCGTTCATGCAGAGTGCAGCGAGTTTCCCGATGCCGATGACCGAGTTGCGGACGAAGCAGACTCTGGTGCAACATCAATGGCGCATCCGACTGGTCAGACATATCTTCCGTGTATAGCCTGTAGCCATGGTCCTACAGGGATTTGTGGTGGGGTATTTGGACATGGTGGAAGACACGTACCCGCAAGACCTTTTAGCTGAGCTTCGTAGTGGGCGTCGGCGGGAAGAAGCAACTCGGATCATTCTCGATGTCATTCAAAACTCGCGCGATGACGAAGGCCCTGTTTTCGAAGCCATACTTAATCAAGCTGCAGAATTGTGTGCGGCAAGCCAAGCGTCTTTGCAGCTTGCTAATGCAGAACGGACACAATTCGAAATTGCGTCTTACTGGGGGTTCAAGGCAACCGCCTTCAGTGTGGGAGGTTCAGCGCCATTGGACAGCGGCAGGCCGATCCCAGAGGCCATTCGAACCGGGCACACGGTCAACATTACCGACCTGAGAGACACCGATTTCTATCGTGAAAATGACCCAGTTGTCAGCCATGTAGTAGACGTTGAAGGTGTGCGCTCATGGGTGATTGTACCTCTAATGAACGGACAGCAGGCGATTGGCGCAATAGCTCTTAGCCGCAAAGAGGTTAAACCATTCGTAGAAACTGAAATTCAACTGGTGGAGAGCTTCGCGGCGCAGGCTGTCATTGCAATTGAGAACTCTCGCCAGTTCCGGGCGTTGGAAACCCTCAACGCCGAACTCGAGGACAGAGTCAAAGAACAAGTGAGCGAAATCGAACGCATGGGCAAGCTCAAGCGATTCCTACCCGCCGCTGTAGCCGACACCGTGATCTCTTCTGGTTCGGAGAAGCTGTTGGCGAGCCACCGCGCACTATTGGGCGTTCTTTTCTGTGACATCCGTGGTTTCACCGCTTTCTGCGAAACCGCTGAACCGGAGGAAACCATTGAGGTGCTGCAAACCTATCACGAGGAAATGGGCCGACTGATTAACGCCCATGGCGCTGGGGTTGATCACCGTATGGGCGACGGGATCATGGTTCTTTTCAACGACCCGTTACCTTGCGACGATCCCGCAGGTGATGCCGTTCGTCTTGCTATCGCGATGCGCACTCGTATGGGCGAGCTTTGCAGCGACTGGAAGCGTATGGGTTTCCGTCTCGGCTTTGGGGTTGGAGTGTCGCTGGGCTACGCCACCGTCGGCATGGTAGGTTTTGAAGGGCGTTCCGAATACACCGCATCGGGCACTGCCATCAACGTCGCTTCGCGTTTATGCGACATGGCAAAGGATGGTGAAATCCTTCTCAGTACCCGCGCCGCAATCGCCGTCGATGACGATTTTCCTTCTACCTCTGCCGGTAAGGTCACACTCAAAGGCATACGAGAACCGGTCGAGGTGTTCAGGTTGGCCCAAGGCAAAAAGTCATAACGAGCAAACATTAGCGTACGAGACCGCTGCGGAGATCGCAGCGGCAGCTCCGGGCTCAGTGGAGTAGCCCCCTGAAAGTGGTCCACCATCTGGGATAGATTGTCCCGCAAATTGGAGGATCAGCGATGGCTGGAAAGCGAGAGAAGCCGGAAGAGATTGTATCGAAGCTTCGACAGGTTGAAGTTCTGCAAGGACAAGGCGCGACGATTGCCGAGGCGGTGCGCCAGATTGGCGTTACGCAGCAGACGTTTTATATAGATGGCGGAAGCTTTATGGCGGGATGCAGCGGTCGCAGCTTGCTCGTCTGAAAGAGCTTGAGAAAGAGAACCAGCGGCTGCGTCGCGCTGTGTCGGACCTGACGTTGGACAAGCGCATTCTGAGCGAGGCCGCACGGGGAAACTTCTAAGCCCTTCGCGTCGTCGCAAGTGCATCAACCATGTGCGGCGGGAGCTTGGCGTGTCCGAGCGCCGCGCCTGCCGCACGCTTGGTCAAACGGAGGTCGACCGGCCGCAGTGTCCGCGACCTGTGAATTGCGGTCCAATACTCTGCTGCGCCATGAACGAATGGCGACTATCCCTGCCGCCGCGCAGCGTCGAAGACCGAGCAACTGCGGCGATTTTCATGCTGCGAGCGCACGCAGCGAGCAATTCAAATTCACAGGTTGGGCTCAGAGCAGACTTGCGGTGGCGCAGCGGAGCAAGCTAGGGCTACGCTCTGGAAGCAGCCATTGCCGAAAAGCATATACTTCAACATTTCAGCGGCGTGGTCCAATTCTCGGGCATTCGGCTGTTTGAAGCGGTCGTTAAACGAAATGCGACGGAGTGACGGCTTCGAGCCCACAGGAGACCAACAGATCCTTCGCTGCGTGCGCTCGCAGCGCAGATTATGCTGCAACGGCTAAGAACTCGATGTCGCAACGCAGCGTGAAGACCTGCCATTCATACAACGCGCAGCGAGAACGAAACGCTCAAGGATCGAGTCGCGGACTTTGCGGTCCTTCGAGCGAATGCCCCAAACAACGGCAACCTGCGCAAAGCTGCCGGTCATCCAGTCCGGTTGTCTCGCAGGTGCAGCAGTTCATTGGGACACACGACGCACCCAAAAGCGACCATCCGACGCCGATGCAGCTAGTGCCAGGAGGGAGCCAGAACCGACCATCGCCGACCCAAAGCCCGGAAGTTAGACGGGCAAGACCATGTGATAGTGAGTGCCCACGCCGTGGTCCTTCTCAAGTTCTGGAACACGAGTTTCCACGGAAACCTGCATTCCGATCCTCTTGTAAAACTGAACAGCGTCATTCTCCGCGGCAACGTCCAGGCAAACTCGCTTGCACCCGGCGTCCCGTGCCTTTGCCTTGGCGACATCAACCAGTCGTCGCCCGACCCCCATGCGTCGTGCGTCTTTGGAAACCGCCAGATCGAAGACGAAGTAGGACCCATCCAGCCCGTGCGGAAAAAGCTGCGCCATGAGGTCGAAGGCGTGGTCAAGGTGCTTTCGGAACGCAGGGCTTTCGTTTTGCCCTTGTCGTCCACGGGTATGGACGAAGTGCTCGTCAAATTCTTCAAGCGTGTGGGTCACGAGGACACCAAGGATATCCTCTCCCTGCATGGCAAGCGTGGTTTGTTTGTGGCAAACTATGCCCTCGGTCTCCGGCCAATCGTAGGCGAAGACTCGCCTCCAACGCTCCTGAGATCCAAACAGAAACTTCATCAGAGGAGGGTCAACGGTCCAGATCAGATCGGCGACTGGTTCCGGCGGATGATCGGCCTTCGCTGGAAGAATAGACAATTCCATTGCTGAATGACCCTCTCGATACTTGGCTCCCTGACTTACCATGCATCATTCCGATACGAGTTTCAAAATCGGAGGCATTTACTTTGCGTTAACCGGCAGATCTCTTGAATGGTTGGATGCCCGCTTCGTCCAAGTCCATCTAAACGACCTTGGTGCAGGGTGCCTCGAACGTCCGGTTCCTACTTCGCTGACCAGATGCCGGAAACGGACAGCAAGGAATGCTGCACTTGCGGCTAAGGCCCGCTCAGTCGGCAAAGCCGCCGGTCGTGCGGATCGCAGCATTCTGCAAGATGGGCTCGAAGCAGTCTTGCGGCGATGCAGCCGCGCCAGCTTGAGGCGCTCTCCGGAAGCAGCCGTTCGCATGGCCCACGTTCTTCTCTGCGTTCAAGCGGATGGCCTTGTCTGCCGACCTTCGGCAATCAGAAGCGGTCACCGCGATCCACCTCGGCCTTCTTGACCCAGTCGTTCAGCGTGTTCGCCGCACAGCCGATCTTCGCCGATACCGACACGATCGCCGCCCAACGGCTCTCATGCTGTCCGGGATTGTCCAGAACCAGGCGAACCGCACGCTCGCGCACTTCCGGGGAATACTTGTTCGTCGTCTTGCTCATGATGCTCCACCCTACTCAAGAGTTGGAGCCTCCGGCAAACCCGGTGCGGTTCAAAGCAACCGAAGCTTGTTCTTGACCGCTCTCGGCTTCATACGCGGAGATCACTTTGCAGTGTTCGGATCGTCGCTTCGCGACCGCGCCGAAGCAGCCTCTTCAGTACGATCACCTTGGTGGCCGTCATTCTGCGGCGTTAGCGGGGCGCCGGAGCCTTGCTCCAAGAGCCGCAATGCCTTTTTCAAACTTTTGGCAGCAACCGCACGATCTTCGGCTGCCATCGAAGCGACATTCAGGTCCAGACGTAGATGGGCGTCCCGCTCGTGCATCTCATACTGATTGTATTCGAGAGTCGCGCAGGCATCGAGAACACGATAGGTGGCGATAGGGTAGGCGATGCCTTTGACCTCGATTTCGCCACGCTGTTCACAGACAACCTGATCTTCTACATGTGCGAAGGTTTCGTAAGAAATAAGGATTTCACCGGGTGCGGCCATGGTCTCCAAACGGGACGCAATATTCACAGCGCCGCCGATAATCGTATAGTCCAGCCTGTCTTCGCTTCCGAAATTGCCCACAGTGCAGTAGCCGGTATGGATACCCATGCGGGCGGTCATCGGCCTTTCGATACCGGACCTCCGCCACTGGTCCTGAAGCTGATCCAACCGTTGCCGCATCTCCAGTGCCATCCTCACACAGGCAAGCGCGTCAGCCTGCACACCACGCGTCTCGGGGTCTCCAAAGAAGATCAGAATGGCGTCACCGACATATTTGTCGATGGTGGCGCCGTGACGGAAAGCGATCTGCGACATTTCGGTGAGATAGTGATTCAGATGCTGCGTCAGCTCCTCGGATTCCAGCCGATCGGCGGTTTCGGTAAAGTCGACGATATCGGAAAAGAAGATGGTCAGCTTTTTCCGGCTGCTGACGAGTTTGACTTCCTGCTTGCCACTAAAAATCGAGTCATAGACCTGAGGCGAGAGGTATTTCGCCAATTGATTTGACAGTCGCTCCAACGCGGTCGTTTTGGCGGACAGTTCCTTTTCCCTCTGATCGATGACACCCATGTAATGCGCCATCGCGCCAGAGATTTGGCCAATCTCATCCGGGCGGGTGTCCGAGAGCCTGTGTTCGCGGTCGTCGGCATATCGCGCCAGCGATTGCCGCATCTGTTCGAGCCGTTGGAAAACTCGCCTGTTGAGAACCCTCTGAACTAGGAATGCCCCCAGAACAAGCATCAGGACCAGGCCGAGGATGACCATCAGCGTGAACCGCGTTGTTTCATTCACCAGTCGGACCTGGGTCGCCAACTCAGTTTCCGCGCGCCAGAACTCATTGCTGGCGCTACTGAGAAGCCGGTTCGCGATCAACGAGTTTTCTTCGACCAGGGCCTTGATTTGAAACGCGTTGGTAAGCTGAGTAGATTTCTCCGACAAGATCTCCTGATGGGACGAAGCCCAAAGCTCGGCGATGTCGTGCACCGCCATGAGTTCCGGGGAGTTGGGTTGAACGTTCGTGTCAGCATGCATGATATGTCGCGTCAGAGCATCGAAGCTGGTTTCTGTGGCCTGCTTGTTCTTCGGAAACCGCGCCCTGTTCATATCCAGCAGCATGTTGTTGATCTGAAACACAGCCTGAGACGCAAGTGCGCGCAATTCCGCATCCGTCGTCTCCTCCGTATTGCGCAACACTCCAAGGTTTTGTGCAAAGGCATCGGCAAAAGTCACAACCTGCTGATCGACCATGATCTGGTTGTCCACCGCTCCTGTCAGTTGCGTGAAATTGGCGATGAGCAAATCGGCATTGCGCCGCAGCGCATCAATGCGGTCGGGAGTTTCGAACAGCCCGGCCAATTCCCCGATCAGAGCGTTCAGCGATACTTCTTTGTCCTGGATGCGTGCGAGCAACGTGTCATATTCCGACCTTGCTGACGTCTGGCTAAGCGCAGGGGCAATCGAGCTGGTTGCAGAAGCATCCTGAGACAGTTGAGAAAGCTTAATCAATCGTGGCAGCGACTGGCTGCGGAGCAGATCGAGTTCGCCTCGAATTTCGAACAGCCGGATCGTGATCAGAACAAGACCCAGCACTAGCAGCGCCGCGATTCCGGCGAGGATAGCGAACAGCATTGTGGAAATACGCTGACGCGCATTGATCCAGTCTCTGTGGGTATCCTCCATCGACCTAGCCTATCGGAAGGGTGGGCTGATCATCAAACCGCCATCGCTCCAGAGCCGGTTGAGGCCACGCTCGATTTTCATCTGACTGCCCGGACCCAGATACCGGTCGAATATCTCCCCATAATTGCCTGCTCCGGCAATTACGTTGCGCGCCCAGTCGGTTGCCAGCCCTGCGTCATTGGAACTTTCCATTTCGTCGACACCAAGCAGGCGACGCACTTCAGGATCGGGGCTGTCAAGAAAGGCTTCGACATTTGATCGCGTAATCCCCTTTTCCTCGGCCAGGATGGTCGCAAAAATGGACCAGCGAACGATGTTTGCCCATCGCATGTCACGGGTTGCCACATATGCGACCAACGGTTCCTTTGAAATAACCTCATCATGAAGAACATAATTGCCGGGATCGTCGAGAGCAGAAGTCCGCATGGTTGCCAAAGCAAACCGATCGGTCGTCAGCAGGTCGCAGCGACGCGAAAGAAAGGCGTCATTGCGTCCCTGGGACGATTCAAATGGCAGGATTTCCCAATCCAACCCGTGTCGCTGGACGAAATCCTGTAGGTTTCCGATCGTTGTCGTCGCGCGCGAAACACAGACAGTTGCCCTTGGCACATCGGCCAGCGGACCATCAAAGGTTCCGCGATGGGACATGAAACCTTGGCCGTCGTAATAGAGCACCGCTGCAGGCGTCAGGTGAAGCGAGATATCCCGGGAAAAAGTCCAGGTTACATTCGAGACGTATATGTCGACCTCACCATCCGCAATGCTCTTCAAACCGGCGCGTATCAGGGTTGGTGACATTTGCACTGCGTTCCGATCACCGAACACTGCGAGCGCGACCACCTTGCAGAATTCGGGGAAGAAACCCTCATAGCCATCCTCGCCGATGCGGGTATCGCCGACCAGCCGGTTTCCGATGGAACACCTGACATAACCGCGCTCGCGCACAGCATCCAACACGCTTTCGCCTGCAAGGGATGGTGCGGCAGTCGGGCCAACCAACGTCAAGAAGAACGCGAACAGGGTTGCGAATGACCTCATACCAGCTCCATTTCATACGGCATTTTACCACAATCGGTAAGTTGAGCGAACTAAGCGGAATCTGAGCGTTAGATGCGTTGCTGTCTGTGGTCGCTTTCGGACACCTGCAGCGAATTTTCTGCCTTCCTAAAAGCCTATTATCCGGCACAAACTTGGACGGTGTAGATGAGCCACTAGGTTCCGTGAGCGCCCAATACTGATCAGATTTTCTGTGCAAGGCGACATATGTCCGCTTTGACTGACCTTGCCGCAACGATCCAGCGCCAACGCGCAAGGTTGGCAATGGGTGGTGCGAAAGTGGAGGCCGCTGAATCCAAGGTCGGGACTGTCCGCGTCTCGCTTGTCTAATCTGGCCGCAGCGAAAGTGCGGTTTTGGTTCGGAGGGGAATGTCACCCGCGAATGACCGGTCTGGAGACATGCGCGGCGAAGCAGCGATAGTGTTGCTGCAGATGCGAAAGGATGCTGCGTCGGCGAAGGGTCAAAATCGAACGACGGCTAAGTCCGCGTTGCAGCCGTTTGCCTATCTTCGATCGAAGGTCTGCTCTCGCCCTCTCACATTCTTCAATGTCACTTGGAAGCGCTGCCCGTGACCGTTTTTTGCAATCTTAATACGTTGATTTTACTTGATAATAAATTGCAACCCGGCTGCAATCAAAAGTAGCAGACAAGGTTGATTTCGTGCCTATAATAGGCAGGGCCAAAGCGATCCTGATGAGGAAAGGCCCGAACCATGCGTGCTGCGATCTACGCCCGTTATTCTACCGACATGCAAAGCGACGCCTCGATCGAGGACCAGCGTCGGCTGTGCCTCCGCTTGATGCAGGGCAACGGCTGGACGGAAACGGAAACCTATTCGGACCGTGGCCTCAGCGGGTCTTCCCACTTGCGCCCCGGTTACCAACGATTGCTGGAAGACGCGCGGAACAACCTGTTCGATGTCGTCGTTGCCGAAGGTCTCGACCGGATCAGCCGGGACCAGGAACATATCGCGGCCTTCTTCAAGCAGATGCGATTTCAAGGCATCCCGATTGTCACCGTTGCTGAAGGCGAGATTTCCGAACTGCACATTGGCCTCAAGGGGACGATGAGCAGCCTGTTCCTCAAGGATCTGGCCCAGAAGACCCATCGCGGCCTTGAGGGGCGTGTCCGCAAAGGCAAGTCCGCAGGTGGCGTAACCTATGGATATGATGTCGTACGCACCTTCATGGCCGATGGCGAGGTGTCCACCGGCGAACGAGTGGTCAACGAGGAACAGGCCACCGTCGTCCGACGCATATTTGAAGATTATGCCGCGGGTCTTAGCCCCCGCGTAATCGCTGGTAGACTGAATGACGAAGGTATTGAGGGGCCTCGCACCAAAGGCTGGGGGGCGTCTACGATCTACGGAAACTGGCGACGCGGCACAGGCATTCTCAACAACGAACTCTATGCCGGACGGCTGGTCTGGAACCGTCAGCGGTTCATCAAAGATCCGAGCACCGGCAAACGGCAAGCCCGCCTCAACCCGCCAGAGAACTGGATCATTGAAGAGGTCACGGACCTTCGGATCGTCCCTGTAGACCTGTGGTCGCGCGTCAAAGCCCGCCAAGAGGCAACCCGCAGCGATGTGATCCGCGAAGGTATTAACCGCCCCGAACGCGCCCACCGGGCTAAACACCTGTTTTCTGGGCTGTTGAAGTGCGGATGCTGTGGCGGCGGTTACACCATCGTTGGAAAAACCCATTATGGCTGCGCCAACGCTCGCAACAAAGGGACGTGTGACAACCGCCTGACCATCAAACGGGAGGATTTGGAGGCCCGCATCCTGACCGGCCTCAAAGACCAACTCTTGCATCCTGACCTGATCGCCGAGTTCGTGGCCGCCTATCAGACAGAATACAATCGCCTGACTGCTGAAGCGTCCAAGGGCAAGGCCAATTGCGAACGCGAACTTGCAAAGGTCACCAAGCAGATTGACAAGATCATCGACGCCATCACGGAAGGTATGTTCCATCCAAGTATGAAGGCGAAGATGGATGACCTGGAAGGCCGCAAGGCGGCACTGGAAACCGAACTTGCCAACACAAAGCCAGAGCAACCTGTACTCCTGCATCCCGGCCTTGTCGGCCTCTACCGGGACAAGGTCGCGAATCTGAGCGCTTCGCTCAATGTTCCAGAGACCAAGATCGAAGCCACGGCTATCATCCGGTCTCTGTTGTCAGAGATCAGGCTCATCCCTGAGCGCGGTACGCTGGCTATTGAACTCGTGGGTGAGTTGGCTGGTTTGTTGGCATTGGGGCAAACAAAAACGGCCTCGGAAACAAATGCTCCGGGCCGTTCTGTAACAATGGTTGCGGGAGCAGGATTTGAACCTGCGACCTTCAGGTTATGAGCCTGACGAGCTACCGGGCTGCTCCATCCCGCGACACTTTGTTTTGGGCGCTTTCGCTTTTTTGCGTATGGCCGAGTTTAGCCTCGTTTGTGTTTGGCGAGGCTTGGGATTTCATCGTTTAGAGAGATTGGAAGGCCTTATTAGGTTTGGCGGTGACCTACTCTCCCACGACTTAAGCCGCAGTACCATCGGCGCTACAGTGCTTAACTTCCGGGTTCGGGATGGGACCGGGTGTTTCACTTGCGCTATGACCACCAAACCGAATAAGGCCTTCCTGATATTTTTAAGTCATTGTTTTTTGGGGTTGTATGCTTTTGACCAGTCTTTCTGTTACTGGATCAAATCAAGCCTATCGGACAATTAGTACCGGTCAACTGAATGCATTGCTGCACTTACATCTCCGGCCTATCGACGAGGTGGTCTACCTCGGTCCTCAGGGATACCTTGTTTTGAGGGGGGCTTCCCGCTTAGATGCCTTCAGCGGTTATCCTGTCCGATCATAGCTACCCTGCACTGCTGCTGGCGCAACAACAGGTCCACCAGTGGATCGTTCACCCCGGTCCTCTCGTACTAGGGGCAACTCCTCTCAAGTATCCTACACCCACGGCAGATAGGGACCGAACTGTCTCACGACGTTCTAAACCCAGCTCACGTACCTCTTTAAACGGCGAACAGCCGTACCCTTGGGACCTGCTCCAGCCCCAGGATGAGATGAGCCGACATCGAGGTGCCAAACACTGCCGTCGATATGGACTCTTGGGCAGTATCAGCCTGTTATCCCCGGCGTACCTTTTATCCGTTGAGCGATGGCCCTTCCACTCGGGACCACCGGATCACTATGGCCGTCTTTCGACTCTGCTCGACTTGTCAGTCTTGCAGTCAGGCTGGCTTCTGCCATTGCACTCAACGAGCGATTTCCGACCGCTCTGAGCCAACCTTCGCGCGCCTCCGTTACGCTTTAGGAGGCGACCGCCCCAGTCAAACTACCCGCCACGCAGGGTCCCGGATCCGGATAACGGACCGCGGTTAGACATCAAGCAGAACAAGGGTGGTATCTCAAAGGTGGCTCCACAGGAACTGGCGTCCCTGCTTCAAAGCCCACCACCTATTCTGCACATGTTGTGCCTGATGCCAGTGCGAAGCTGTAGTAAAGGTGCACGGGGTCTTTCCGTCTAACCGCGGGAAGCCTGCATCTTGACAGGCAATTCAATTTCGCTGAGTCGATGTTGGAGACAGCGGGGAAGTCGTTACGCCATTCGTGCAGGTCGGAACTTACCCGACAAGGAATTTCGCTACCTTAGGACCGTTATAGTTACGGCCGCCGTTTACCTGGGCTTCAATTCAGAGCTCTCACCCCTCCTTTTAACCTTCAGGCACCGGGCAGGCGTCAGACCCTATACGTCGTCTTGCGACTTCGCAGAGCCCTGTGTTTTTAATAAACAGTCGCCACCCCCTGGTTTGTGCCCCCAGCCCCTAGTTGCCTAGGAACCGGGCCTCCTTCTCGCGAACTTACGGAGGTATTTTGCCGAGTTCCTTCAACATCGTTCTCTCAAGCGCCTTGGTATGCTCTACCAGTCCACCTGTGTCGGTTTAGGGTACGATCTTATAGGAGGGCTATTTCCAGGAACCTCTCAGCAGCCCATTCAATCCGATAAGGATGAACTACCTTCGAGATCCGTCACCACTCCATGGCCCAGGAATATTAACCTGGTTCCCATCGACTACGCCTTTCGGCCTCGCCTTAGGGGTCGGCTTACCCTGCTCAGATTAGCTTTAAGCAGGAACCCTTGGACTTTCGGCGAGAGTGTCTCTCACACTCTTTGTCGCTACTCATGTCATCATTCTCACTAGTGATCTCTCCACCGGATGGCTCACGCCCCGGCTTCATCGAAAGCCTCTCTCCTCCAATACGCCCGAAGGCGTTAAGGAGGAATGAGACTATGTCACACTACGCTCTGCTACCATGCCTTACGGCATCCTAAGCTTCGGCTCATGGCTTGAGCCCCGTTACATCTTCGCCGCAGGACAACTTATTTAGACCAGTGAGCTGTTACGCTATCTTTAAAGGATGGCTGCTTCTAAGCCAACCTCCTGGTTGTTTTGGTCGTCCCACCTGCTTTCCCACTTAGCCATGAATTGGGGGCCTTAGCTGTAGGTCAGGGTTGTTTCCCTCTCCACTACGGACGTTAGCATCCGCAGTGTGTCTGCCATCTAGTACTCCCGGGTATTCGGAGTTTGGTTAGGATCAGTAAGCCTGTGGGGCCCCATTACCCATCCAGTGCTCTACCCCCCGGGGTATTCGGATGACGCTCTACCTAAATAGATTTCGCAGAGAACCAGCTATCTCCGAGTTTGATTGGCCTTTCACCCCTAGGCACAACTCATCCCGACCTTTTTCAACAGGTGTGGGTTCGGCCCTCCAGTAAGTGTTACCTTACCTTCAGCCTGGTCATGCCTAGATCACTCGGTTTCGGGTCTGATCCCACGTACTCATTCGCCCTATTAAGACTCGCTTTCGCTGCGCCTACACCTAACGGCTTAAGCTTGCACGTGAGACCAAGTCGATGACCCATTATACAAAAGGTACGCTGTCAGGCCGCAAGGGCCCTCCAACTGATTGTAGGCGTTCGGTTTCAGGTACTGTTTCACTCCCCTCGTCGGGGTGCTTTTCACCTTTCCCTCACGGTACTGGTTCACTATCGGTCAGTAAGGAGTACTTAGCCTTCGAAGGTGGTCCTCCGATCTTCAGACAGGATTTCACGTGTCCCGCCCTACTTAATACGTCCGTCAGTGCTTCGAATACGGGGCTGTCACCCGCTATGGCCATGTTTCCCAACATGTTCTTCTCACACATCCAGCTCGGCTGGTCCCCGTTCGCTCGCCGCTACTAGGGGAGTATCAATTGATTTCCTTTCCTCCGGGTACTTAGATGTTTCAGTTCCCCGGGTTTGCTCTTAAAACCCTATGTATTCAGGTCTTAAGTACCTGTTTCAGCCCGTTATTGATCACCAAAGGTAACAATAACAAACTGTCAGGTGGGTTGCCCCATTCAGAGATCCATGGATCAAAGCTTATTCTCAGCTCCCCATGGCTTATCGCAGAGTATCACGTCTTTCATCGCCTCTTACTGCCAAGGCATTCACCAAACGCCCTTCTCGCGCTTGATTTGATCCAGAAAGAGAAAGACTTAACTTTCGCGGCCACCCAGCTGGTAACTAAAGGCAACCTCTTTTTCTGAACCAAAAGCATACTATCCCGCTCTCGATCATGTCGGTGATCGAGAACATTCGCGATCCTCGCGGACCGCATTTGGTTAGTGTACTTGACTTGGACAACTCTGTTCGTTTCAGCCGGGATATCCATGAACGAGCGAGGAAGCACTCGGTCCAGGACCTTCCACCGAAGTGGAACCAACTGAGATCAACGCCTTACCCGGCGCAATCAAACAGTGTTGATATTTCTCTCTATACGATGTCAATTCGGTTCTCCGTCATCCTCGCGGG